>NZ_JBFTZP010000004.1:0-476486 GCF_056406735.1 Allobosea sp. P1_B10
ACTATACACTATACGCTGCTGCAGGGCCTGATGATCATCTTCGCCGTCTGCGTGATCGCCGTGAATACGCTCACCGATCTCGCCTATGGCCTCGTCGACCCCAGGGTGAAATACGAATGACCGACACCACCGCAACCGAACCGGTGCGGCCGGGCGGCCTCTGGCTCGCCTTTACCCGCAACCGCCTGTCCTGGGTCGGGCTCGTCCTGCTGGCGCTGATCGTGCTCGTCGCGGTCTTCGCGCCCTGGCTGGCGCCCTATGATCCGATCGAGCAGAACATCGTCGCAAGGTTGGAGCCGCCTTCCGCCGAATTCTGGCTGGGCACGGACTCCTACGGCCGCGACGTGCTCTCGCGCCTGATCTACGGGGCCCGCATCTCGCTCTTCGTCGGCTTCGTCGCGATCGTGATCGCCATGATCGTGGGCACGACGATCGGCGTCATCGCCGGCTATATCGGCGGCGTCTTCGACCAGATCGTGATGGGCGTCCTCGACGTCATGCTCTCCTTCCCGACGCTTCTTCTCGGGTTGATGATCGCGGCGATGCTGGGCGCCAGCCTGGAGAACCTGATCATCGCGATCGCGATCACGGAGATCGCGCCCTTCGCCCGCGTCGCCCGCGCGCCGACGATCACGCTCAAGCAGCGCGACTTCGTCGAGGCCAGCCGCGCCTATGGCTGCGGCCCATTGCGCATCATGTTCCGCCACATCCTGCCCAACATGCTCTCGGACGTGGTGGTGATGAGCTCGCTCTGGATGGCTTCGGCCATTCGCACCGAGGCTTCTCTGTCCTTCATCGGCCTGGGCGTCCCCCCGCCTACAGCAACCTGGGGTGGCATGATCCGCGAGGGCTTCGAGAACATCCTTGACGCCTGGTGGCTCGCCGTCTTCCCGAGCTTCGCCATCCTCCTGACCGTGCTCGCCCTCAACCTCCTCGGGGACGCACTCCGCGACGCATCCGATCCCAAGTCGCGGTAGTTTCAGCAGAGACCGGCCTCGGCCTGTATCTCTGGACTGGAGCATGCCTCCGGCCCCGATCCGCGACCGCGCTCTGGCCACGAGTTCAGCTCGAACTAGGCCAGGGAGCGCCAGCGTGCATCGTTGCGGCTGGAGGCGAGGGCGGCCTCGATGAATGCGAGGCCGCGGACGCCGTCGCGCACATCGGGAAACAGAGCCTCCGGCGGTGGGGGATTGCCGTCCCTTGTAGCGCGGATCGCCAGCGCGACCTCGGAATAAAGCGTCGCGAACGCCTCGATATAGCCCTCGGGATGACCTGACGGCACGCGGGTCACCCGAGCCGCCGCAGCGCCCGCCGAAACTCCGCCCCGAGTGATGGTCTGGGCTGTCTGCCCGAGTTGGGTCCACGACAGCCGGTTGGGATCCTCCTGAGACCAGCTCAGCCCGCCGCGCTCGCCATAGACCCGCAGCCGCAAAGCGTTCTCGTTGCCTGGCGCGACCTGGCTGGCCCAGAGCTGTCCCCGGGCGCCGCCGGCGAAGCGCAGCAGGACATGCGCATTGTCGTCGAGCGGGCGTCCCGGGACCATGGTCGCGACGTCGGCCGCGACGGCCTCCACGGCGAGACCCGTGACGAACTCGGCGAGTTGGAATGCATGCGTGCCGATGTCGCCGAGGCAACCACCAGCGCCCGCCCGGGCAGGATCGACACGCCACTCCGCCTGCTTGTGACCGGTCGCCTCGAGGGGCTCGCTGAGCCACTCCTGTGCGTATTCGACCTGGACGACGCGCAATGCACCCAGCGCGCCTGACGCAATCATCTCGCGCGCGTGCCGCACCATCGGGTAGCCCGTGTAATTGTAGGTTACGGCCAGCAGCATGCCTGACTTCGCGGCCAGAGCGCCGAGCGAACGGGCCTCACGCAGGTTCAGCGCCAGCGGCTTGTCGCAGATCACATGGATCCCCCGACGCAGAAAGGCCTTGGCTGCGGGAGCATGCACATGGTTTGGCGCGACGATGGCCACGGCCTCGATCCCGTCGGGGCGGCGCGCCTCTGCCTTCGCCATCGCGTCGAAATCCGGATAGGAGCGAGCGTCGTCGAGCCCCAGCGACCGCGCCGAGCGCAGCGCCTTCTCTGGCGTCGCCGAGAGCGCCCCGGCGACAAGCTCGTAATGCCCGTCCAGTCGGGCGGCCATGCGATGCACCGCGCCGATGAAGGCGCCTTCGCCGCCACCGACCATGCCGAGGCGGATCTTCGCGCCGCCAGCCTCGCGTCTCGCCTCGACCATCGGGCAGGTCTATTCGCGCACGCGCTTCGTCGGTGCGGGCTTCTCGGGCGTCGCCTCCGGGCTCTGCGGAAATTCCTCGTGGATAGAGAGCAACGCGCGCCGGAGATGAAAGCGCATGGCCTGCTCGGCCTTGTCCGCATCTCGGTTCTTCATGGCGGCGAGAATGTCGCGATGCTCGCTCAGGGCTTCCTGGGCGCGTCCCTTGCGAGCCGACGAGCGATAGCGATAGACGCGCAGCATGTAATAGAGATCTTCGCAAAGCATCTCGATCAGCTTGGCGTTCCGGCTGCCCTGGATGATGCGGAAGTGGAAATCGAAGTCGCCCGGGCGCTGGTAGTAATTGTCGCCCGCCTTCAGCGGGGCGGCCTTGGAGTGGCTGTCGACCAGTTCCTGCAGCGCGACGATCTCGGCATCCGACATGCGCTCGGTCGCGAGCCTGCAGGCCATGCCCTCGAGCGCCTCGCGGACATAGAGCAGGTCGGCCAGGTCGCCCGATTTCAATGGCGCCACCCGGGCCCCTACATGGGGTACGCGCTCGACGAGCTTCTTGCCCTCGAGCCGGCGGATGGCCTCGCGGACCGGCCCCCGGCTGACGCCGAACGATTTGGCCAGAGCAACCTCGTCGAGTTTGGTCTCAGCGGGATAGTCGCCCTTGATGATGGCTTCCTCCAGCCATTCGAACGCCCGATCGGCAAGCGTCCTACCGCCAAACAGAGGGGGATCCATCGTCATACTCAGAACTCACTCCAGGGTCCGGGCGCTGCCGTTTCACCGGAACGGCAGTGCATGCATATCACGAGTTACATGCTGACACGATGTCCGGGATCGCCTTGCGCGCAGCGCAAAAGCGCGGGGCGATGGCGCCTTTGTCTTAAGTCAAATGTTGACATTAGGAGGCGTCGCCTGTTCTGTGAACACAAATTTGCGCACCTCGCCAAACTGCGGAGTCGTCCGATGCCATACCTCGTTGCCTCCGAATTGAGTACCGTCGCCCCAGGCGAACGGTTCGCAGAATTGCTGGCGAGACCCGGGATCCTGCGGATGCCGGGCGCTCACAACGGCATGGCTGCGATGCAGGCGCGCAAGGCGGGGTTCGAGGCGCTTTACCTCTCGGGCGCAGCCATGACGGCCTCGATGGGCCTCCCGGACCTCGGCATCATCACGGTGGACGAGGTCGCCTTCTTCGTCCGCCAGCTGGCGCGGTCGGCGGATCTCCCGATCCTTGTTGATGGCGACACCGGCTATGGCGAGGCGCTCAATGTCATGCACATGGTGCGGGTGTTCGAGGATGCGGGCGCTGCGGCCGTACAGATCGAGGACCAGTTGCTCCCCAAGAAATGCGGCCATCTCAACGACAAGAAGCTGGCTGGCGCGCAGGATATGGCAGCCAAGATCGCCGCGGCACGCAAGGCTCGCCGCCACCTTCGTATCATCGCGCGGACGGATGCTGCCGCCAGCGAAGGCATCGACGGGGCGGTCGCTCGGGCGAAGCTCTATATGGAGGCCGGCGCCGACGCGATCTTCCCCGAGGCGCTGACCACGGCCGAGATGTTTCGGGCCTTTTCGGATCGGATGCGCGGCACACCGCTGCTGGCTAACATGACGGAGTTCGGCAGGACGCCGTTCTTCAGCGACGCCGAATTCGAGCAAATGGGCTACAAGATGGTGATCTGGCCCGTGTCGTCCCTTCGGGTTGCGGCCAAGGCGCAGGAGCGGCTTTACGCTGCCCTCAAGCGCGACGGCGGCACCCACAATGTCCTCGACGACATGCAGACCCGCACCGAGCTGTACGATACCATCGGCTATTCCAGCTATGAGGAGCTCGATCGGAGCATCGTCCGCACGATCGTTCCAGAGGGGATGCCGCAGCGTCCGGTGGCGAAGTCCGCCGGGTAGCGCTGAAGGCAAGGTGCCTGAGCGCCACTGCCGTCAGTGCGCGGCGCTGTCGGGAGGGGTAGGGGCGCCGGCGGCTGGGCGGCGCAGTCGCGATAACCTGTCGGCCGGAATTGGAAGCGGCCTCCGACTACCGGGACCGAACAACCTGCCGGGCGAACCCGGCAGGTTTTGGCGTTTCAAGCGTGCTTATTTGCATTCTGACGAGGTGCAGTCCGCAACCTTGACGACCACGCCATCCTTGATCTGGCCGATATAGAACGGCAGGTCGATCTGGCGGGCGCTGCCATAACGCTCGGCGCCGGTCCAACCCGCCTTGCCCATCACTGTCGGGAAGCCCGAGACAGCGTCGAGTTCCTTGGCGATCTTGGTCGTGTCTTCGACCGTGCCTGCCTTCTGCATCGCGGAGAAGAGCATCTGCAGGCCGGAGTAGAAGAACGGGCTGAACGCATTCATGTTGGCGCCGTATTTGGCGCTGTAGCGCGATACGTAGCCGCCCGTGGCCGGAAGTCCGCCGTCGATGGCGAGGTGGACATAGGTGCCCTCGGCTGCCTGCTTGCCGGCAACCTTCACCAGTTCGGCCGCGACGTCGCCGCCGGTGACGTAGATCGGCCCCTTGTACCCGAGCTCGCGTGCCTGCTTGACGATGACTCCGGCGGTCGTGGGTGCATTACCGCCGATCTCAAGTGCGTCGGCCGAGCGCAGCGCACGAGTCAGGATCGGCACGAAATCGACGCGCTCGCGCTCGAAGAAGTCGACCTGGAGCTTGCTGCCGGCCTTCGCATAGGCTGCGACGTTTCCGGCGCCCATCTGCTGTCCGGTCTCGTCATTTGGGAGCAGGGCGACGACCTGCTTGGATGCGTTCTTCTTCACCAGCCAGGCGACCTGCGGCTCCGAGAACTCGACTGTCGTCAGCACCGGGCGGTAGGCGTAGGGCGCGTCGGCCCCGAGCGCACGCGGCGAGAACGCCAGCGTCATCGTGATGACCTTGGCGCTGGTCGACTGGTCCTTCGTCGCAACGGCCGCAGCTGAGCCCATCGGGCCGACCACGAACTTGACCTTGTCCTGCACGATCAGGCGGTCCATCGCCGTGACCGCATCCTGGGCGCGGTAGCGGTCGTCGTACTGCTTGATCTCGATCTTGTGGCGTTTGCCGGCGACCTCGAGCCCGCCCTGCTTGTTGACATCCTCGGCTGCGAACTCGGTCGCTGCCAGCATGCCCTGGGCAAATGCAGCGCCGGCGCCGGAGAAGCTGGCATGCACGCCGATGGTGAGTGTGTCGTCGGCAATGGCCGCCTGGCCTGCGCCCAGCACGCTGGTCGCGGCAACCGCCGCGCCAATCAGAATACGTCTCATCCCTGTGTTCCTCCCGTTCTTGTAAGCGTCGTCGGCCGGCTTTGCCGGCCGCGATCTAATGTTGACATTAAACATTAGCGATGCGCAATCTCTCTCAGCGCAGCCGGGAGAGCTGCTTGGCGTCGGACGACGTCGGGGGAGAGATATCGATGCCTGCAGAAGCGTTGGGCGCGGCTATCGCGGCCCTACCGGGTCACATCGAGGCGACGGAATTCGCGCGAGGGCCGACAGGCCCGGCAACAGCCGGAGCGCGCCTGCCATGAGCCTGGAAGTCATTCTCGCCCAGACGGTGGTGAACGGGCTGATGATCGGCATGATCTACGTGCTGATGGCGATCGGCTTCACCATGGTCTTCGGCATCATGCGGATCGTGAACTTCGCTCATGGCGAATTCTACATGGTGTCGGCATTCCTGTTCGCAGTGCTCTATGGCAGCCACGGCTTGCCCTTCGCCGTGAGCCTGTTCTTCGCGGTGGCAGGCACGAGCGTTCTCGGCCTCGTGATGGAGCGGCTGGTGTTTCGCCAGTTCCGCGGCAACGAGCTAAACGGCATGATCGCCTCGCTCGGCATTGCGCTGATGATGCAAAACAGCGCGCTCCTCATCTGGGGACCTTCGCCGGTTTCGGTGCCGTCGGTCGCGACGGGCGTCCTCTCGCTGGGCGAGATCGTCTTTCCTTGGTCGCGCGTCGTCGTCATCATCGGCGCAGTTCTCGCGGTGATCGCGCTCTACGTGGTCATCGCGCACACCCAGATCGGCCGGGCCATGCGGGCCGTGGCGCAGGATCCCGAGATCGCTCTGGCGCAGGGCATTCGCGTCGACGTGATCTTCCCGCTGGCCTTTGTTCTGGGCGTCGCGCTTGCAGGCCTTGCCGGCGCGCTGACGGCTCCGGTCCTGTCCGTCTCGCCCTTCATAGGCCTGCCGCCGACATTGAAGGCCTTCATCATCGTGGTCATCGGCGGACTCGGGAGCGTGCCGGGCGCGGTCGCCGGCGGCCTGCTGATAGGCATGACCGAGAGCTTCGCCGGCTCCTTTGTGAGTGCTGCCCTGGCCGAGATGCTGCAATTGCTCACCGTCATCGTCGTGGTTCTCCTGAGGCCGCACGGACTGCTCGGCCAGAAGGAGCGCGAGGCGTGATGTCCCTGTTTCGCCAATTGACCAGCGGGCAACTCGCCATCATCGCGATCGGCCTTGCCGCCGCTGTCGCGATGCCCTCGCTGGCGCCCAATCCGTTCTATGTCCATCTCGGCACGCTGGGTTGCCTCAACCTGATGCTGGTGCTCGGGCTGGCGATCATCGCCCGCACGGGGCAGCTCTCGATCGGCCATGCGGGCTTCGCGCTCGTCGGTGGTTATGTCTCGGCGCTGCTGGCCCTGAAGCTCGGCGTCACGCCCCTCGCCGGCATTGCGATCGCGGGCATCGTCGCTGCGGTGGTGGCTGCGATCCTCGGCTGGATCATCCTGCGCCTGCGGGGCGTCTACTTCGTCCTGGTGGCGTTTTCCTTTGGCCAGATAGCGGTGCTGCTGGCGCTCGACTTGGGTGACCTGACCGGCGGCGCGAATGGGCTCGTCGGCATCCCGCCGCTCTCGCTGTTTGGTTACGTGGTTGCCAACAAGCCGCAATTCTATCCCATCGCGCTCTGCTTCGCGTTGGTGACGCTGCTCGTCACCTGGCTCCTGTTCCGCTCACCCTTCGGCGACATGATGGCGGCGACCGCCGACAACCAGCGCCTGAGCGAGGCCTGCGGAATCGACACCCACAAGACCCAGGTGATCGCCTTCGCGATCGGATCCGGCATTGCCGGTGTCGCCGGTGCGTTGACCGCGCACTACCTGCGCTTCCTGTCGCCGGACTCCTTCACTTTCTGGGATTCGGTGACCTACCTGACCATGCTCGTGGTCGGTGGCCGCAGCGGTGTTGCCGGTCCGCTGGTCGGCGTGCTCACCCTGACGCCGCTTCCTGAACTGCTGCGGTCGACGCAGGGGCTTCAGCACATCATCTACGGTGCTGTGCTCGTCCTGTCGCTGCTGTTCCTGCCCGACGGTCTGGCTAGCCTGCCCGCACGCCTGCGCGAGCGCCGCGCCCGGCGGGACAAGTCCGCGGCCCTCGTTGCGGAGGCGCGCTGATGTCCATGCTTCAAGTCGCAGCCGTCAAACGCAATTTCGGCGGCCTCGTTGCCGTGCGTGACGTGTCCTTCACTGTCGAGCAGGGCGATCTGCTGGGGCTGATCGGCCCCAATGGAGCCGGCAAGACGACGCTCTTCAACATCGTCTCGGGCGTCCTTGCGCCCTCGGCCGGCAGCGTGCGCTTCGAGGGGCGCGAGATCTCGGGCAAGCCGGCCAACCGGATCGTCCGCGACGGCCTCGCCCGGACATTCCAGTCGGCGACCCTGTTCTCGGAGGCATCGGTCCTGGCCAGTGTCGTGCGCGGCGCTTTCGCGACGAGGCAGATCGGCTTCTGGAGCGGATTGTCTTCGGCGCGTTGGCGCGAGGATGCCGAGGAGCGCGCCATGGCGACGCTCGATCTGCTGGGCCTTGGCCGGCGCGCCCACATCAAGGCGCGCGAACTCGCCTATGGCGAACAGCGGCGTCTCGGCGTGGCCATCGCGCTGGCAAGCGAACCCCGCCTGCTGATGCTCGACGAGCCCGTCGCCGGCCTGAACCCGGAAGAGGCGGCCGAGCTTGCCGCTGTTCTGCGGAGGGTCAAGGCGGAGCGCGGCGTCACCATGGTGCTGGTCGAGCACCACATGCGCACCGTGATGGACCTTTGCAACCGCATTGTCGTCATCGATCGCGGCGCCCTGATCGCCGAGGGCACTCCGGCGGCGGTGGTCGCCAATCCCAAGGTGATCGAAGCCTATCTCGGCAAGGATGCTGTCGATGCTTGAAGTGCGCGGCGCCAGTGTGACCTATGGCGGCGTCACCGCCTTGCGGGACGTCAGCGTGTCCGTTCCGAAGGGCTCGATCGTCTCGCTGATCGGCTCGAACGGGGCGGGCAAGACCACGACCTTGAAGGCCATCATCGGGCTGAAATCGCTTGCTCGCGGCGAGATCCATTTCGATGGCGAGCGCATCGATGGGCTGAGCGCACCGCAGCGGGTCGGGAGGGGCATTGCGCTCTCGCCGGAGGGGCGGCGCGTGTTTTCGCAGATGAGCGTCTCCGACAACCTGATGGTCGGCGCCTATCTCGGCCGCGACGGCGCGCAGACCCGGCGCTCGCTGGAAACGATCTACGGCTATTTCCCGCGCCTGGTCGAACGGCGCAAGCAGTCGGCGGGGTCGCTGTCTGGCGGCGAACAGCAGATGCTGGCGATAGGCCGCGCGCTGATGGCACGCCCGCGCCTGCTCCTGCTCGACGAGCCGTCTCTCGGGCTGGCTCCGATCATCGTCGACGAGATCGCGCGCATCGTCACGGAGATCAGCCGGGATACCGGCATGTCGATCGTCCTCGTCGAGCAGAACGCGAAGCTGGCGCTGAACCTCTGCGACCAGGCCTTCGTCCTCGAGACCGGCGCTGTGGCGTTGAGCGGTGCAGGCAAGGACCTGCTCGCCAGCGACTATGTCCGGCGAGCCTATCTCGGGCTCTGACCGATTTCTTTCTGGATGGACTGCGGAGGTTCGACTTCATGACTGAAACGAAGACACTGGGCTTCATCGGGCTCGGCGTCATGGGCGAGCCTATGTGCCGCCATTTGGTGCAGAAATCCGGTCTGGCGGTGACGGTCACCGATCTGAACCCGGCGCCGGTGGAGCGTCTCGTCGGCCTCGGCGCCGAATCCGGCGGCCTTGCCGAGGTGGCAGCGGCCGATATCGTCTTCCTGTCTCTGCCGAGCGGTGAGCATCTGCAACGGCTTTGCGAGGGGCCGGACGGCCTGCTCAAGCTCATGCGCAAGGGGCAGACCCTGGTCGATCTGTCGACCAGCCCGCTCAAGCTGACGCGCAGCCTGGCGGAGGCTTTCGAGACCATCGGCGTGAGCTATGCGGATGCTCCGGTCGCTCGCACCCGCGCGGCGGCGGAGGCTGGCACGCTTGCCATCACCGTCGGCGCCCCACCGGAGCTGTTCTCACGCATCGAGCCGCTGCTGCGCTGCTTTGCGTCCGAAGTCACGCATTGCGGGCAGGTCGGCGCCGGGCAGGTCGTCAAGATCTTGAACAACATGGTCGTCGTCGGCACCGTGACGGCGCTGTGCGAGGCTGCTGCGATCGCCGAGACCGCCGGCGTGTCCCGCCAGTCCCTGTTCGAGGCCTTCTCCAAGGGATCTGCGGATAGTTTTGCGCTGCGCAACCACGGCTTCAAGGCGGTGGCGGCCAGGGAGTTTCCCGAGCGCGTATTCCCGACCGACTACATGCTCAAGGATGTGGGTTACGCTTTGGCAATGGCAGCCGATGGCGGCATCAACGCTCGCGAGGCGGCACTTGGGGCCGATGTCCTGCGCGAGGCTTCCGAGCAGGGATATGGCGCGCAGTACTGGCCGGTGATCATCAAGGTGATCGAGCAGGCGAAGTCCTGAGCGACTGCAGATAGATCAAGGAAAGGCTGCCGCCGACCGGTCTGCGGCAGCCTTTGTTACGTCAGGAGGTCGGCATCGCCAGCGGATCGCCGTCGAGCCGTGCTATCCCCTCGATCTCCGGATGCGTCGCGGGAAACAGCGACAGCACCTGCGGATCATGGCCGGGGATGATATGCGCGGGTCCGTCCGCCAGCTGCTTGACCCGGTCGAAGCCGGCCAGCATCTCGTCGGTATCGGAGAGGACAGGGAAGGGGCGGCGTTCCAGGAGGTTGGCGTAGAAATGCGCGGCGTCCGATGCGAGCACCACGTGCCCACGTCGCGTCCGCACGCGCACGACCTGCAGGCCACCGGTGTGGCCGCCGACCCAATGCAGCGAGATGCCGTCCGTCAGCTGCGAATCCAGGTCGTGGAAAGCGACGCGCCCCTCGAACACCCGCGACACCATCTTGGTCACGTCGGTGGGGTTGTAGGCCATGCGGAGATCAGGCTGGCACATGCAGCGCCCCGTGCAGAAGTGCATCTCCCGCTCCTGGACATGGTAGCGCGCCTTCGGGAACAGGTCGTGGTTGCCGGCATGGTCCCAGTGCACATGCGTAATGATGACATCCTCGACCGAGGCCGGGTCGACCCCGATCTGCTTCAGGCCGTCCGCAACGGGGCGCGTGGTGTCATAATTGCGCGCCTTTCCGGCCGGTTCGTCGAAGCCGGAATCGACGATGAAGGTGCGGTCCTTGCCGACAAGTGCCCAGACGAAGAAGTCCATCGGCATCGGCCGGTCATGCGGGTCCCCGCCGACGAAATTGGCGGAAGACCGGCGTTCTTCCTTCCGCGCGTAGCGGATAGCGTGGATTGCGTATTCGGTCATGGGTGCCTCACTGCGGCTCGATGCCAGCATCTTTCGTGAGCTGGGCCCACAGGTCGACGTCGCTGGCCACGTGCTGGGCAAAGTCCTTCGGCCCGATCCATTTGGCCTCGAAGCCGATCTCACCCAGGCGCTTGCGCACGGCTGGATCCTCGAGGACCACCTTCAGGGACTCGGAGAGTTTCGCAACGATGTCCGGCGGCGTGTTCTTGGGCGCGAACAAACCCGTCCAGGCGGACAGGTTCCTGAAGTCGACGCCTTCTTCCTTCATCGACGGCAGGTCGCCGTAGAGTTCGCTGCGTGTCTGCGTCGTCGTTGCCAGCGTGCGCAGCTGTCCGGCCTGGGCCAGAGACTGCGCGGCGGTCATGTCGACGAAGATCATCGAGACGCGGCCGGCCACGACATCCGTCAGCGCCGGCGGGCTGCTCTTGTAGGGAACCGCGAGCAGTGGCACGCCGGCCTGACGCTTCAGCAACTCGCCCGACAACTGGCCGATCGCATTGCCATAAGCGAAGGACAGCGCCTCCGGCTTGCTCTTTCCATAGGCCACCAGCTCGCGCACGCTTTTCGCGGGGACCTCGGGGTTCACGAACAGGAAGTAGGGGAACAGGCCCAGCTGCGCGATCGGCGCGAAATCCGTCTTCGGGTCATACTGGATGGACTTGACCATGCTGGGCGCTGCCGCGTGGGTCGAGGAACCGCCGAAAACCAGGTTGTAGCCGTCGGCGTCGGCACGCGCGCCAGCGGTCGCGCCGATGGTGCCGTTGGCGCCACCGCGATTGTCGATCACGATGGTGGTCTTGAGGACTTCCGAGAGCTTCTGGGAGACGATGCGAGCCACGGAATCCGTGCCGCTGCCGGCAGCGAACGGCACGATCGCGGTGATCCTGCGCGACGGGTAGGTCTCGGCTGCGGCTGCGCTCGCGCCCAGCAACAGGGCGGCACAGGCGGCGATGGCATTTCGCATTCATTTTCCTCCCATGTTTAATGTTGACAGTTGTATGCGTGGTGAACCCTGTTGCGTCAAGCGAGCCGCGCTTTCGACGTGAGTCAAACGCCTGGGAGGGCACTGTCTAGCTGCGCGCGCGGGCTGAGCGAATTGATTAGGAGGTGTTCCATTCAACTGTTGACAATCGTGGGGGCGACACTCAGATGTGTGCGGCAATCGCGGACACTCATCCGCACGTGCGGGCCGATCCGATCGAGCGGCACGGATCGCGACACCTAGGGCAATTCGGAGGGCCGGACGCATCATGACGAAGACCTATGATCTCTTCATCGGGAACGCTGCTGTCCGGGCGCCGAACCAGGAACGGTTCGATGCGATCAATCCCTATACGCGGGAGAGCTGGGCCACCGTCCCGCAGGCGAGCGCCAGCCAGGTTGCGGAGGCCATCGCGACCGCCAGGCACGCCTATGAGACCGTCTGGAGCAAGACCTCGGGCCTCGCGCGCGGAAAGCTCCTGAACAGGCTGGCCGATCTGCTGGAGCAGAATGCCGAACGCATCGCGACGCTGGAGTCGACCGACAACGGCAAGATCATCCGCGAGACGCACGGCCAGATGCACTTCGCGGCACGGAACTATCGCTTCTTCGCCGGCTGCGCCGACAAGATCTTTGGCGATACGATCCCGCTCGACCAACGTGATGTCTTTGATTTCACCCGGCGCGAGCCGCTGGGTGTGGCGGTCCTGATCACGGCCTGGAACTCGCCGATGGGCCTGCTCTGCAACAAGCTGGCGCCCGCCTTGGCCGCCGGCAACTGCGTGGTGGTGAAGCCCTCCGAGCACGCATCCGTGACGACGCTGGAATTCGCTGAGCTCGTTCGCGAGGCCGGCTTTCCGCCCGGCGTCTTCAATGTCGTGACGGGCGACTATCGCGCCGGCCAAGCGCTGCTCCAGGCTGGCCGGATCGACCGCATCAGCTTCACCGGAAGCCCCAATGTCGGACGCCAGATCGCGTCGGACGCCGGCCGCGCGCTGGTTCCGGTGACGCTGGAGCTTGGCGGGAAATCGCCGAACATGATCTTCGACGATGCCGATCTCGACCGCGCCGTCGTCGGCGCCCTGGCTGGCATCTTCGGGGCTACGGGGCAGACCTGCATCGCGGGCTCGCGGCTGCTGGTGCAGCGCAAGGTCCATGACGAGGTCGCCGCGCGCCTGGTCGAGCGAGCAGGCCGCATTCGCCTCGGTAATCCGCTCGACAAGGCCACCGAGATGGGCACCGTCGCCAACGAGCCGCAATTCGACAGGATCCTGAAGGCTATCGAGTCCGCGCGCAGTGGCGGAGCCCGCCTTGCAGCAGGTGGAAAGCAGGCGAGTGGCGATCACCTCGGCCGCGGGCTGTTCGTCGAGCCGACGATCTTCACCGAAGTCGACAACGAGATGACGATCGCCCAGGAAGAGATCTTCGGTCCCGTCCTGTCGATCATACCCTTCGATACCGAGGAGGACGCGATCGCGATCGCCAACAACTCGAAATATGGACTGGCGGCCGGCATCTGGACCAACAACCTGTCGCGCGCGATGCGGGTCTCGCGGGCCGTCGAGGCGGGCACGGTCTGGGTTAACACCTACCGCGCCTCCAGCGCGATGGCCCCCTTCGGCGGCTTCAAGGACTCCGGCTTCGGCAAGGAGCGCGGCGTTGCGGCGCTGGACGAGTTCCTGCGCACGAAGAACGTCATGATCGACTTTTCCGACGAGGAACGGGATCCCTTCGCGCTCAAGGTCTGAGCGCGAAGAGAAACACAGCCTCTCCGGGACGGTTGCCGCTCCCATGTGATCGGCGACAGCGCGTCGCCTCAGGACGCGGCGCCGCCCCTGATCTGCTGCAGCACCGGAAGGATGTAGCGCCGGAACTGCTCGGGGTTCTCGCTCATGGGGAAATGCCCGAGGCGTTCCATGACGGTCGCTTGCGCCCCCGGGATTTTTGCAGCCGTCCGCAGCGTGTCCTGCGGCGAGCATGAATAGTCGTATTCGCCGGTGAGCAGGAACAGCGGGCAGGTCGCCGTGTCGATGCCACCGACGAGAGGGCGCAGATCCGCATCGACCCGATAGAAATAGAGGTCGCCCTTGAATACGCCCGGGCCGCTTTGCATGTAGTGCCACAAGGTCTCGCGGCGCGAGGCTTCCGGCCCGCCGGGCGCTATCAGACCCGATACCAGGGCGGCGCAGATCTCCCCGCCATGGATATCGGGCAGATGCAGCCACGTCGTGTCGTACCAGGGCTCCTGGTGGTCGGCCGCCTCGAGCCCGATCAGGGCCCTGAACTCGGTCGCATGTGAAATCGCCAGGCTCAGCACGATCCGCCCGCCGATGGAGCAACCCATGACGACGGGGCGATCGAGACCCAGCGCGGCCGAGACCGAGCGGATCGCATCCGTGTAGGATTGCGTGGTCAGCCGGTATTCCTCGCCGCGCCAGCTTTCGGGCGGGTTGGACTTGCCGTGGAAAGGCATGTCGAACGCGATCACGCGGAAATGGGCGGTAACGGCCGGGTCATTCATCAGATGGCGCCACTGCCTGCCATCGGCGCCGGCCGTGTGCAGGCACAGCAGCGGGATGCCTTCGCCTGCCTCCTCGACATAGATGCGCTGGGCGACACCAGAAACCTCGCAGCGGAGGTAGCGACCGACGATAGGCTCGAAGTCCGGGCTCATGCCGTGCCTCCCAGGCCGCGCGGGAGAGCGAGCAGATCCTTGAAATACTGCAGATGCGTCAGGAAGGTCTGGATCTGGCCTTCCACCGTCGCCTTCTTGGACTTTGTCAGCGCGAGCAGGTCATGAAAGCCCGGAGCTGGCATGGCCTGCCAATAGCCGGTCCAGGCTGCGGGGTCGGCGCGATAGGCGAAGCTCGCCGCGCGCAGCAGGGCAGGGCCACCATCGGCCGCAGTAACCAGTCCGCGCTCGATCGTCAGGAATACCGTGTCCTGACGGGTCCCGACGATGCACACCGTGCTCAGGTGACGGCCGCGTCGAACAAGGTCGTCCTGTCCCGCAATCAGACGCGGGAGCGCTAGCAGCGCTGCCAAAACGCCTTCACTATTGTCGCTAAGCTCATCCATTACCGCAGTTTCCCCCCGTTTCCCTTGAGCTTGCCGCGTCGGCAGGAGAGGCACTCCCCTCCAGTTCCGCGCGTTTGTGCCGAGGGGAAGCACATCCTCCACCCGCGACAACATCTCTTGTTATCGCGATGAATGCGGTTGCATGCAATCGAATGCAAGAGACAGGGCTACGCGCGGCGATGCGATGGAGGCATGCTGGAGGCGAGGTTGTCGTTGCGTCGAGGCGCCGGCGTTACGAACTGCGGCGAGGCTTATCTGGCGGGCTCAACCGCCACCATTCGGGCCTGGGCCCTCCGCCGAAGACAGCGGTGGCGACGTGTCGATGAAGCGGGCCAGCGGCTGCGAGTTCCTCTCGAAGGCGCGGCTTATCCGGCCGTAGCAGGCGCAGCTGCGCGCCTCCATCAGGTTGCGCTCGCGCACTGCAAAGTCCCCGCGCGAATAGGCGATGGCGCCGTCCTCCATCAGTTTGGAGCAGACGACGTTGACGGTCGCCCGGCGCAGCCCGAGCGCCTGCGAGATCGCCGCCTGGGTGAGCTGGAACGAGTCGCCGGCAACCCGGTCATGCGCATGCAGGAGCCAGCGGCAGATTCGCTCCTCGGCGCTGTGCAGGCTGTTGCATGCGACCGATTCCAGCAGCTGGATGATCAGGCATTTGGCGTAGCGCAGCATGGCGTGCCGGACGCAGGGAAAGCGGGCGATGGCTTCGTCGAGGTCTTGGATCGACAGCCACGACGCGTAGCCCGGCACCACGACGCTGGACTGACTCATCGCCTCGTCGCCGCCCATCACGAGCGCGATGCCGACGAAGCCTTCATAGCCGATCGAGGCCTTTTCCACGCCGCGCCCGTCCCGCATGTCGGCATTCATGGAAATCACGCCCTCATGCGGGAAGATCGCATGGGTGAACGCGGCGCTGTCCTCATACAGGACCTGCCCCGGCGAAAGCCTCCTGGTGACCATCAGGGGCTGCAGGTACTCCCGCGCCTCGGGACGCAGCGAGAGCAGGACCTGATTTCGGATCTCGAAATCGCCCTTCAGCTGATGCTCCAAACAGATCCTCCGGATCAAGCCAATAGGGCGCGCATTATTCTTCTGTTAACCATACGTTATGTACGTTACGGTACGTAAGAAGAGCGTAGCCGTACATAACGCCCGTGAGCGGGATGCGGTCGCGAATCCGGCGCTGAGGGCCTCTATCATATGAGCCTATTCGGACCCCAAGCTTTTGGCAGCCCGCTCGGGCATGCGCCTTTAGGCGAAGCTGCCATCATTCTGGCCCAACCTGCAATGGCTGGCGCTTCCTGCCCCATGGCTGGCGAGGATGACGCGACGATGAATGCGAGCGGCGAGGACATCGCCGAGCGCCTTCATTTCGCGGGGATCGATGACGGCGTCCGGGCCCTGCTGAGGGAGTTCCAGCCGGCGGTCGCCTCCAAGCTGCCCGACATCCTCGACGAGTTCTATCGGCACATCCTGACATTTCCCGAGGTGGCGCGGTTATTTCCCAACCCGGGGGTCGTCGCGCGGGCCCGGGACATGCAACTCGCCCATTGGGCCCTCATAACCGCGGGAACCTTCGACGACGCCTATGCCCGCTCGGTGCGGCGCATCGGCGAGGTGCATTGCCGCCTGGGCCTGAAGCCGCGCTGGTATATTGGCGGCTACAATTTCATCGTCACGCGGCTGATCACCGTCGCAGCCACTGATCGGAAGCTCTGGCACCTGACGAGCGCGAGCCGGCAGAGGCGCGTCGCCGCCGCGTTCAGCCAGGCCGCGCTCCTCGACATGGACCTCGCCATCTCGGTCTATCTCGATGCCGCGCGCAAAAGCCGGCGCAGCACGCTGGAAGCGCTGGCCACCAACTTCGAGCAGGCCGTCGCCAGTGTCGTTCGGTCGCTCACCAATGCCGCGAGTGACCTGCATGGCCTCGCCCGCTCCCTTGCCGGTTCATCGGGCGAAACCCTGCACCAGGCCGACGCCGCGCTCACCTGCTCGCTCGATGCGACGGCGAATATCGAGGCTGTCGCGTCCGCGACCGACGCGCTCGCGGAATCACTCGGCGGCGTGCGCAAGCGCATCGCGGCATCCTCCGAAATCTCGACGCGCGCTGTGGGGGAGGCGCATCAGATCACCCTGCAGGTCGCGGAACTCACGGTGTCAGTCGACCGTATCGGCGGCATCGTGGACGTGATCCGCGAAATCGCAGCCCGGACCAAGCTCCTGGCCCTGAACGCGACGATCGAGGCTGCACGTGCCGGCACGACCAGCAGGGGCTTCTCGGTCGTGGCGGGCGAGATCAAGGCATTGGCGGTCCAGACGGCGGACGCTACGGCGGAAATCGATTCCCAGATCGGCGCCATCCGGGCGGCCTCTCGCGTCGTCGCCAGTGCCGTCGGCGATATCCGGCAGACGATCGGCGACATGAACGGGATCGGCTCGCTTATCGCCGACGAGATCGACGAGCAGGAAGCGGCCACGGGACGCACCGCCTGCAATCTCCAGCAGGCCTGGCTCGGATCGGCCGAGGTTGCCAACAACGTCATGGGCGTGGCGCGGCAGGCGTCGGACTCGAGCCGGGCCTCGGCTGCGGCGCTGTCCGCCACCACTGACCTCGCCCACCGGGCCCAGACCTTGATGGCAGAGGTCGAGCAGTTCCTGGAGACGGTCAGCGCCGCGTAGCTGTCCTCGGGGACATGCTCCGACCGAACCAGCGCGGGCTGGCAACTGAAATTCTGTCGCGTACGCCGCCAATCAAACCAAAAAATGGGGGAATACACATGTCTGCTCTGGATGCTCTGTCCCAACGCCTAGCCTTCATGCGGCTCGACGACGCCGCGCTCGCGAGAATTCGAGACGTCAAATCTATCGTCATGCAGGCGCTGCCGGCGGTGTTGGAAGACTTCTATCGTCAAGTCCGGGCATTCCCGGAAACCAAGGCCCTGTTTGCGCGCGAGGAGCAGATATCGGCCGCATCCAGCAAGCAGATCGCCCATTGGGACCTGATTTCGAGCGGTCACTTCGACGCGACCTATGTCCGGGCGGTCAGCGCCATCGGGCATGTTCATGCCCGCATCGGGCTGGAGCCGCGCTGGTACATCGGCGGCTACGCCCTGGTGCTCGAGGCCCTGGTGGTCCGGATCGTGGAGGCGCGCTGGCCTTCTTCCTCGGAGGGACGGCCGGCTGGACGAGGTTTCGGTGGCTCGTTCTTCGGCATGCGATCGAGCGATGCTGGCACCACGCCCGCCAGTGCGGCGGATCTGGCGGCCGAGATCGGTGCCATCGTCAAGGCCACTTTGCTCGACATCGACTTTGCGATCTCGGTCTATCTGGAAGCCGCCGAAGCGGCCCGTCTCCGCTCGGAGCAGGAAGTGCTGGCCGCGGAACGCAAGGCGGTTGTCGCCTCGGTCGGCGAGGCGATGGCAGCGCTGGCGCGCGGTGACGTCACCTATCGCATGCCCGACAACCTTCCCGGCGAATACAGCCAGCTCCGCGACGACTTCAATGCCGCAGCGACGCGGATGCACGACACGATGAAGACCGTCCGTTCGGCAACGCAGGACATCCGCACCAGCGTCGATACCGTTACCCAGACCGCCAACGACCTCGCCAGGCGCGCCGAAGAGCAGGCCGCCTCCCTGGAGGAAAGCGCCGCGACCACCGAAGAACTGGCGGCCTCGGTCAAGACCAATGCGCAATCATCCCGCCATGCCGAGAAAGCTGCCAGCGAGGCCATGATGATTGCCGAGCAGGGCGGTACGATCGCCCGCGAGGCCGTCGAGGCCATGGGTCGGATCGAGGATGCGTCGCGTCAGATCGCCGACATCACGTCGGTCATCGACGGCATCGCATTCCAGACGAATCTTCTGGCCCTCAACGCTGCGGTGGAATCCGCGCGTGCCGGCGAAGCGGGCAGGGGCTTTGCCGTCGTCGCCTCCGAGGTGCGGAGCCTCGCGCAACGGTCCGGCGAAGCCTCTCGCAGCATCAACGCACTCATCGTGTCGTCGAGCAGCGAGGTCACGAAGGGCGTTGCGCTGGTCCGGTCAGCGGGCGCTGCGCTGGAGAAGATCGTCGCGGCCTCGAAGGACGTCGCGGCCAATGTCTCGGGGATCTCGACCGGCTCCTCCGAGCAGGCCAACGGCGTGGACGAACTCAGTCAGATCCTGGCAGGCATGGACAGCGCTACGCAGCAGAACGCCGCTCTCGCCGAGGAAAGCGCCGCCTCGGTCGCGTCGCTGTCAAACCAGGTAGGGCGGCTCGACGCGCTGATTGCGGCGTTCAAGGTCGACGAACCGAATGCGGGCGTTGCGTCGGTTCGAGCGCTGATGCCTGTCCGCCTCCGGGCCTGATCGCTCCGCGCTGTCGAGCCTCGCCAAGGAGGCGCGGCAGCGCGCGGCGGCATCTCATGCGGCATGCCTCACTGTCCGAACGCGCGATGGCGCCGGCGCAAGGCAGGCTTGGTGGGGAAGGGTCGAACTGGCAGGCCCGACCGCTCGATCCTACAGGACCGGAACTGTGCCTGCCGCCAGTTCCTCGAACGCCGGAATGCGGCCCTCGAACCACAGGGCAGCCGCAGCGCGCGACATCGCGGCGCCGTCATGGCCGATGCCGTCGACGACGAGGATCTGCCAGTTGAAGGGCAGGTCCAGTCGCGCGGCCTCGCGCTTGGCGAACTCGAACATGAAATGCGCGCGCGCAAAGCGATGCTCGCCCTGCGACAGCGCCTCGGTCCCCGCCGGCAGATTCGGGTCGCCGGTGTTGATGTCCTGGTTGCCCGCAAAAATGATCATCGGATAGGCCAGCCAGCGCGCCAGCGCGGCCTTGTCGAAGCCGAGGCCACCGAGCCCTTCCGGGAAGGCGCGCTCCAGCGCCGGGAGCGTGTACCAGCCGGAATTGGCGGCGATGGATGCCTCGAACGACGCATGGTGCTGTGTCGCCAGCATGCGATGCACGAACTGGCCGCCGGCCGAATGGCCATAGATGCGCGCCGTCTGGCGACCCGTTACGCCGCCCTGCCGCAGCGCCTCGAAGACGCGCGCCGGCACGCCGTAGATCCAGCTTTCACGGGGGCGAACCTCGCCGTCCGAGCCGAGGACGAGGCCGTTGTTGTAGCCCTCGGCCTTGGGGAACACCGCGTCGGGGAAGGTCGGCGCCACGATCAGCAGATTGTGCTTCTCGGCGGCGGGAATCCAGAAATCGCGATAATCGTCGCCATTGCGCATCATGCCGTGCTGCACGAACACGACCTCATCGTCGGGGCCGTGGCTGGCGGGGCGATAATAGTTCACCTCCAGCGGCAGATCGGGGTTCGAGGCGTCGGTAAAGGGCAGGACGCCGCGGCCGATGGCGGGGGTGAGACTTGTCGTGATCATGCCGGCTCCGGAGCGGTATGCAGGTGACAGGCCGCGCTGCGGCCGGGCGAGATGGCCTTCAGCTTGGGCGCGACCTCGCGGCAGACCGGCATGGCGGCCGGGCAGCGCGGGTGGAAGGCGCAGCCGGGCGGCGGCGCCAATGGTGAGGGCAGTTCGCCCTTGAGCGGCTCGAAGGACCGGCGGCGGTTGGCTGCCGACGGAATGGCCTTGATCAGGGCGGCGCTGTAGGGATGCGCCGGTTCGGCAAAGATCTCGGCGGCGCGGCCGATCTCGACGATGCGGCCGAGATACATGATCGCGACGCGGTCGCTGATATGGCGCACCAGCCCCAGATCATGGCTGACGAAGAGATAGGTCAGCCCGTAGCGCTCGCGGACATCCATGAACAGGTTGATGACCTGCGCCTGAATCGATACGTCGAGCGCCGAGACCGGCTCGTCGCAGACTAGGAAGTCCGGCTTCACCGCCAAAGCGCGGGCGATGCCGATGCGCTGGCGCTGGCCGCCCGAGAACTGGTGCGGGTAGCGGTCGCGATAGGCGAGATCGAGCCCGACCTCGGTGAGCGCTTCATCGACGGCGGCGTCGATCTCGCGCTTCGGCTTGAGCTTGTGGACCGCCAGCGCCTCGCCCACGATCTTGCTGACCTTCATGCGCGGATCGAGCGAGGCGTAAGGGTCCTGAAAGACCATCTGCACTTTGAGCAGGAAGTCGAGCCGGTCTTTGCCCTTCAGGCCGGCGACGGGGCGATCGTCATAGATGAYCTCGCCCGATGTCGGCTTGAGAATGCCGGTGATGACGCGCGCCAGCGTGGACTTGCCGCAGCCGGATTCGCCGACGAGGCCGAGCACCTCGCCACGCGCCACGGTCATGTCGATGCCCTCGACGGCGCGCGAGACAGGCGCCGGCTTGCCGCGACCGATACCGGCCAGGATCTTCTCCGCGAGCGTGGACTTGCCGCGAAAATGCCGGGTGATGCCGCGCAGTTCGAGCAGCGGTGTGGACGATTGCGCGCTCATGCCGCCTCTGCCGCGGGAACGGGGTTGTGGCAGCGGAAATTGCACTCCGCATCGCCCTGAGGGAGCGGGTCCTGCTCGGCGCAGACCGGCACGGCGCGCTCGCATCGTGGACGGAACGGGCAACCCGATGGCCTGGAGTCGATGCGCGGCGCCACGCCGTCGATCTGCTTCAGCCGGCTGCCGGGCTCAGCATGCGAGGCGGCGGAGTTGAGCAGGCCCAGCGTATAGGGGTGGCGCGGCCGGTCGAGCACGTCGTCGACGGGGCCGGTCTCGACGATGCGGCCGGCATACATCACCGCGACCCGGTCGGCGAGTTCGCCGACGACGGCGAGATCATGCGTGATCCAGAGGATCGCCGTGCCTGTCTCGCGGCTGAGCTTCTGCACCTCGTAGAGGATCTGGCTCTGGATCGTGACATCGAGCGCCGTCGTCGGCTCGTCTGCGATGATCAAATCGGGGCTGTTGAGCAGCGCGGTGGCGATCGCGACGCGCTGGCGCATGCCGCCCGAAAATTCATGCGGGAACTGCTTCAGCCGCGCGTCCGGCGAGGAGATGCCGACGCGGGCGAGCGCCTTGGCAGCCTCGGCCAGCGCCTCGGACCGGCTGCAGTCGCGGTGTTCGAGGATCGCCTCTGCCATCTGCTCGCCGATGCTGAGCACCGGGTTCAGTGTCATCAGGGGATCCTGGAAGATCATGGCGATGCGGTTGCCGCGGAGATCGCGCAGCCGCTCCTGAGAGGCGGCGCGCAGATCCTCGCCCTGGAACAGCACGTCGCCGGCCACGATCTCGCCCGGCGGGTCGATCAGCCCGACCAGCGAGAAGCCGGTCACCGACTTGCCGGAGCCGGACTCGCCGACCAGGCCCAGCACTTCGCCGCGGCGCATGGTGATGTCGACTCCGTCGACGGCGAGCCACGCTCCCTCGAGAGCATGGAAGGCGGTCTTGAGACCGCGCACTTCGAGCAGGGGAGCCGTCATGAGCGCACGTTGAAGCTGCGGCGCAGGCGTGTGCCGACGAGGTTGAGCGACATGATCAGCAGCACCAGCGCGATCCCAGGGAAAACGGCGATCCAGTATTCGCCCGAGAGCAGGAATTCGAAGCCGTTGGCGATCAGCAGGCCGAGCGAGGGCTGCGTCACCGGAACGCCGACGCCCAGGAAGGACAGCGTCGCCTCCAGCGTGATGGCGCTGGCGATGCTGATCGTCGAGACCACCAGCACGGCGCCGACCGAGTTCGGCAGGAGATGCGCCAGCATGATGTGGCGCGTCGGCAGGCCGAAATTGACCGCCGCCTCGATATATTCCTTGCGCCGCTCGACCAGCGCCGAGGCGCGCATCAGCCGCGCATATTGCGCCCATTGCACCAGCACAATCGCGAGCACGACCTTGTCGACCCCACGACCGATCGAGGCGAGCAGCACCAGCGCCACGAGGATCGAGGGAAAGCCGAGCATGAAGTCGACGATGCGCATGATCACGGCATCGACGGCGCCACCGAACTGCGCGGCGATCAGCCCTGCGGTGATGCCCACCGTGAGCGCGCCCGCCGTCGCCGTGAGGCCGACGAGCAGGCTGGTGCGCAGCCCGTAGAGAATGGCGCTCAGCATGTCGCGGCCCTGCCCATCGCTGCCGAGCCAGAAGACCATCCCTTTGCCGCCGGTCTCGCCGGGGGCGAGCCGGTTGTCCATGACGCTGAGCGCGCCGAGATCATGCGGGTTCTGCGGCGCGATGAACGGCGCGAGCAGGGCCAGCGCCACCATGATGCCGAGCAGGATGACGGCGCCGCGCGTGGTCGGCCGGTTGCGCAGCTGTTCGAGCACGCTGGCGCGCAGCTTCGTATCGGTGAAACCGGGGATCGGCGCGGCGCTCATGTCGATTGGCCCGTCAGTGTCACGCGCGGATCGAGCGCTGCGTAGAGGATGTCGACGAGGAAATTCACCACGACGAAGAGGAGCGTCGCGAGCAGGACATAGGCGACGACTACCGGGCGATCGAGCTGGTAGACGGAATCGATCAGCAGCTTGCCGATGCCCGGCCAGGCGAAGACGGTCTCGGTGATCGTCGAGAAGGCGACGAGGCTGCCGAACTCGACGCCCACCACCGTCACGACGGGGATCAGGATGTTGCGCAGGATGTGCCGACCGACGATGCGGCGCGGACGCACGCCCTTGGCGCGGGCATATTTCACGTAGTCCTGCGTCATCGCCTCGGTGGTGCCGGCGGCGACGAGGCTGATCATCAGGGCCATGTTGGGAATGGCGAGGTTCAGGGCCGGCATGATCAGGTGATGCAGGCCGTCCAGCGTCAGCAGGCTGGTCTGGATGCCCAGCACGGAAACGGTCTCGCCGCGCCCAGCTGTCGGCACCCAGCCGAGCCAGACCGCAAACAGCAGGATCAGCATCATGCCCTTCCAGAAACTGGGCAGGGAATAGCCGAGCACCGTGCCCGCCATGATGAGGCGCGAGGGGCGGCTTTGCGGATTGAGCCCGGCGACGAGACCAAGCGGCACGCCGACGGTGACCGCCAGCGTCATCGCCAGCAGCACGAGTTCGACGGTCGCCGGCAGGCGCGCGAAGATCAGCTCGATCGCCGAGACGCCATGGACGAAGGAGCGCCCGAAATCGCCCCTCAGGGCATTGCCCATGAAGCTGAAATATTGCTGCCAGATCGGCAGATCGAGGCCGAGCCGGCGGATCAGCGCCTCGCGCTCGGCCGCGCTCACCTGCGGGGAGACGAGCAGTTCGATCGGGTCGCCGATGCCGTAGACGGCAAAGAAGACCACCACCGAAACCGCCAGGAGCACGAAGACGCTCTGGATCAGTCGCTGCAGCACATAGGCGGTCATGTCCGACCGCCTATGTCGTTGTCGTGGCAGGTGTTCAAGGCGTTACTTTACCGGCTTGACCGACATTGCGAGCATGTACTGGTCGGCACGGCCGGCGACCGACAGGTTCGCCTTGTAGGCCCAGATGCCGCTTTCGAAGTGCAGCGGGATGAAGGTGTTGTCGGCGAGGACGAGCTTGCCGGCCTGCTGGAGCAGTTCCGAGCGCTTGGCGTCGTCGAGCGTCGAGATCGCGGTGCGGATCACCTTGTCGAACTCGTCGTTCTTGTAGCCGCCATAGTTCGAGCCGCCGATGGTCTTGGCCTCGTTGGGGGTCGGCGGCCACTGACGCAGGAAGGACGCGGCCTCGCCGGTGCCCGAACCCCAGCCGCCGATGGCGACGCTGAATTCCTTCTTGGCGCGGCGCGGGAAGTAGATCGCGCGCGTCATGGCGTCGACTTCGGTCTTGATGCCGACCTGGGTCAGGTACTGGGCGACGGCCTGGGTGATCTGGCTGTCGTTGATGTAGCGGTCATTGGTGGTCGAGAGGGTGAGCTGGAAGCCCTTCTCATAGCCCGCCTCGGCCAGCAGCTTCTTGGCGGCCGCGGGATCGTAGACGAGCTTTTCGGGGTTGGGCTGAGTGCCGAACATGCCGGTCGGCAGGTACTGGTAGGCAGGCTCGGCCGCGCCATCCATGATCCGCTTGACGATGGCGTCGCGGTCGATCGCCAGCGACATCGCCTTGCGGACGCGCGCGTCCTGGAGCGGGTTCTTACCGTTCTCTGCCTTGACGAAGGGGCTCTGGTCGCGGCCGACATCGAGCTGGAAATAGATCACGCGGGTCGAGGGCGTGATGACATGGTCGAAGCGCTTGTCGTTCTTGATGCGGGTCAGGTCGCGCGCCGAGGGGTTCTCGATCACGTCGTAATCGCCGGCGAGCAGGCCAGCCAGCCGCGGGCCGGCATTGGTCACCGGCACGAAGCGCACGCTGGCCCAGGGCTCGGCAGGGCCCCAATAGGTCGGGTTGCGCTCGAGTTCGATGGCGGAGCCGCGCACATAGCTTTTCAGCTTGTAGGGGCCGGTGCCGATCGCGGCGGTGCCGTCATTGAAGTTGTTGACCGCCGGCCAGGCGCCGGTGACGCCACAATTCTTCGAGACGTCGTAGCTGATCGGGCCATGCTCGACGATCGAGGCCGAGAGGATAGGCAGGGCCGAGAGAAGATTCGCCAGCAACGGCTCGGGCTCGGTGGTATTGATGACGAGCGTATGCGCATCGGGCGTCTCGACGGAGGCGAAATTGCCGGTGATGTCGGCGAAGGAGCCCGAGACCTTGGTCTCGTTCTTCAAGGTGCGGCAGAAGGTGAAGACCACGTCCTCGGCCGTGAAGGGCTTGCCGTTCGAGAAGGTCACGCCCTGGCGCAGCTTGAAGGTCCACCGGTTCTTGCCGTCGTTCTCCCAGGAGGCGGCGAGGCCCGGATGCAGCGCCTGCTTGGCGTCCTGAAGCACGAGACCGTCGAAGATGTGCATCGCCAGCGCGTTGTTCGGCGTCAGGTCATGATAGTGCGGATCGACCGCCGTCGGCTCCGATGAGAGCGCGATCTTCAGCGACTGGGACCAGGCGGGCGCTGCGGCCAGACCTATGCCCACGACGCTTGCGACCAGTATTTGGCTACGCACCGACATCTCTCATCTCCACGACTGCTGGCTCGAATTTTGACAAGATCATTTTCGTTGGCTAGCAAACATGAAAATTATCCTTCGTCAATCGGATGAGCGCCCGTTGCTACCGGTCCTGAAAGCATCGACCGATCTGGCGGCTCGCATTACGAGTCTGTACCCATCCTTGAGCGCGGGGCATCGCAAGGCGGCCGATTTCGTGTTGGCGCATCCGCTCGATACCGCGACGATGACGATCGAGGGTCTGGCCGAGAAAAGCGGTGCCTCGACCGCAACAGTTACGCGCTTCGTGCGGGCGCTCGGCTATGCCGGCTATGGCGAGTTCAGGGCCTCTTTGTCGGAGGCGCTCAAGCACGCCATGGAACCGGTGCGCAGCCTTGCCGACGCCCATGGTGTCGTCGCATCGCCATATGCGACGCTGATCGGGACCCTCCACGACCAGGCGGACAATCTCGACACCGCGATCGCTGCGCTGGACGAAGCCGTGGTCTCGCGCGCCGTGGCGCTGCTGCTCGGCGCCAGGCGGATCTTCGTGATCGGCGCTGGAGCCAGCCATCACGTCGCGACCTTCCTGGAGGAGGGGCTGGCGCTGTATCTCGACGCCGACGTGATCTTTGCGGCGTCGCGGGCCGGCCCCGCCCGTGCCATCCGTCACATGCTCTCGGCTGGCCCCGGCGACCTCGTGATCGCGATCTCGATGCCCCGCTATTCGCGCACGACCCTCGAGCTCTGCGACTTCGCCAGGAAGCGCGCTGTTCCTGTCCTCGCGCTGACGGACAGCTTGACGTCGCCTCTCGCGCAAATTGCCGATCTCAGCATCATCGCGCCTGCCGGAAATCGACTCCTCCCCAACTCGCCAAGTGCGATATTCGCCCTGGCGGATGCCCTGATCACAGTGATAGCGCGCGAAAAGCCGGACTCCGCGGACGCGCTCAAGGAGCTGAGCGAGAGCCTGCTCTGGAACTTTCACAGATAGCTGCGTTGGCCGCGACACAGATCGGTTGGTGGCACGCAGCGGGGCCAAGCCCCCAAGATTGGGATGGCTGGCGCTCTTCAAGCGGCATGCTAGCTTGCGTAGACCCAAGCACCCTTCGGACCTGACCGCATTGCCGGATATCATCGAGACAGTTTCTTCACGCCGCGCCATCGGCTTGATCGTTCCGTCCTCGAATCGTGTCGTGGAGCGTGTGGCAGGTCGGATTCTAGCCGGATATCCGGACATAGATTGCTGTATCGCGCGCGTGCCTTACGGCGGGATCGTCAGCGCTGACCGGGCACCGCGCTACAACGGCAAACCTTTCGAAACCGCTGCGGCGCTGCTGGCCGATGCCGGCGTCGCTGTGATCTGCTGGAATGCGACGCGGGGCGTGGTGCTCGGCCTTGATGCCGATCGCGAACTCTGTCGGCGCATCGAGGACGAGACTGGTATTCCGGCAGTCACGACCTCGCTCGCGACGGTCGAAATGCTGCTGGCGACGAACCGTCGCGTTGGCCTGATCACGCAGGGCGATGAGGCTGAATCGCTGCACATCCTCGGGCAATTTCGCGCCCAGGGTTGTGCAATCGTCGATCACCTTTGGCTCGGCATTACCGACAATCTCGGCGCAGCGGCCATCAGCGGCGACACGCTGCTGATGCGGGCTCGCGCGCTGGCCGAGCGGACGGCACTCGATACGGTTCTGGTCTGGAGCACAAATCTCTCGGGCCACGAGGCGCGGCTGAGCCAGGCCGAGGCGCCTGGTTTCACGATCCTGGATTCGGCGGCGATCGGCATCGACGTAGCGCTGGAGCGCATCGGAAACGAAGGTCGAATCTAGCTGCCTTCAAAATAGGCTAAATCGACGTCATTGCATGCAAGCTGGCTCGCGCCTTCGCCGACGCTGATATTTATCTATCTAATTCAGCGTCCTGTCGCTTGGCACATTACCTGCTTGAAGGGCGGTTATGTGCGCCTTCGCTCATCCTCATCATCGGCTCGGATCGGTTCGCGTTGGAGCAAACGCCGGAGGTGCCCGCGTTGTGGGCGCTCGTCAGGCGTCGGCTGCAGATAGCTGCCGCATTGAGGAAGCCGTGGCGCCCTCCCGTACTCCGACAGGCAAAACAAGGGTCGCTAAACGATGATCACTCGCCGTACTGCCATCGCCGCAGGCCTTGCCGCGCCCTTCGTCGCCCAAGGCAGGGCACAGGCCCAGGCGCCCAGCCGCAATGAGACGCTGCTGCTCGTGCAGGAGTACGGCCCCAACAGCCTGGACATGCAGGGCATAGGCTCGTCGCAGCCGGTCAACGGCGTGGCCCTGAATTGCTATGACCGCCTGCTGCGGTTCAAGCCGGTGGCTATCCCCGGGGGCGGCGGACATACCATCGCGATGGGGGAACTGGAAGGCGAGCTCGCGGAGAGCTGGCAGGTCGCTTCGGACGGCATGAGCTGCACCTTCAAGCTGCGCGATGCCACCTTCCACTCAGGCCGCAAGGTCACGGCGAAGGACGTGAAGTGGTCGCTTGACCGCGCCTGCACGATCGGCGGTTTCGCCACTACGCAGATGAACGCCGGCTCTCTGGAGAAGCCCGAGCAGTTCGTCGTCGTCGATGACAAGACTTTCCGGATCGACTTCATCCGCAAGGACAAGATGACGCTGCCGAACCTGGCCGTCACGATTCCGTTCATCTTCGATTCCGAACTCGCCATCAAGAATGGCGGCGACGACCCGCTGGCCAAGGAATGGCTCAAGAACAACATCGCGGGCTCGGGCGCCTACAAGGTCGAGAGCTGGAAGCCCGGCGTCGAGACGATCTATGTCCGTAACGACGACTGGAAATGCGGAAAGCTGCCGCAGCTGCGCCGCATCATCGCGCGCGATATTGCGTCACCGTCGACGCGGCGGGCATTGATGGAACGTGGCGACGCCGATGTTTCGTACGGTCTGCCCCCGAAGGACTTCAAGGACCTGCTCGATGCCGGCAAGGTCAATGTCGTCGGCGTGCCGATCCCCAACGGGGTCTGGGGCGCCTACCTCAACACGCAGGTCGGCCCCTTCAAGGACGTCCGGCTGCGCCAGGCGGTAGCCTGGGCGATGCCCTACGAGAAGATGCTGCAGGCTTCGCTATTCGGGCGCGGCGTCGACATGTCCGGCGGTTCCTCGACACCCAAGGTGGCCTGGCCGCAGCCCTTTCCCTACAAGACCGATATGCCAAAGGCCAAGGCGCTGGTCGATGCCGCCGGCGGTCCGTTCTCGACGACTCTGCTGTTCGACGCCGGCAACGCCACCGTCGCCGAGCCGATGTCCGTGCTGATCAAGGAGGCGCTCAGCGCTATCGGCATTACGGTCGAGATCTCGAAGGTTCCAGGCGCAAATTTCCGCGGGGAGATCAGCAAGAAGACCAATCCTATGGTTTTGAACCGCTTCGCGGGCTGGCTCGACTATCCCGACTACTATTTGTACTGGACGATGCACGGCAACAACTCGATCTTCAACATCGCCGCCTACCAGAATCCGGCGCTGGACAAGCTCGTCGACGAGGCTCGCTTCACGGCCGACAAGGCGCTCTACGACAAGACGGTCGTCGACTTCATCTCGCTTGTTGAGGGCGAGGTGCCGATGGTGCCGATCGCCCAGCCGACGCATGACGTCGCGCTTCAGAAGTCGATCGGTGGCTACCAGTTCCAGCCCTGCCGCGAGCCCGATTTCCGCTACCTGACCAAGGGGTGACGAACCATGGTCGAGGGAGCAGCGGGAGCCATGCTGTCATCCCGGACAAGCCGCGAAGCGATGTCGATACGCACTGGTTTGCATGCGGGGTACGGCGAACATGGAGGGTGGGTGTCCGCTTCGCTGCGCCGGGCACCTCCTCGCGCGTCGATCAGGAGAGGTAGATCATGCTGAAGCTGATCGGTGGCCGGCTGATGACGACAATCCCCTCCATCCTTGGGGTCATCGTCGTCACCTTCCTCCTGACCCGGGTCCTGCCAGGCGATACCGCAGCCTATTTCGCTGGACCGACCGCCTCGGCGCAGGCCATTGCCGAGATCCGCAGCAAGCTCGGCCTGGACCAGCCGCTGCCGGTCCAGTTCGTGTCCTATGTATCGGCACTGGTGAAGGGGGACCTGGGACAGTCCCTGACGACCGGCCAGCCGGTGACGAAGGACATCGCCGCGCGGCTCCCGGCCTCGGCGGAGTTGACGCTCGTAGGGCTTCTGCTGGCTATGGCGGTCGCGCTGCCGCTTGGCGTACTGGCGGCCGTGAAGCAGGGCTCGTGGATCGATCACCTCTGTCGGATCGTCGCCACCGCAGGGGTCTCGCTGCCTGTGTTCTTCACCGGCCTGCTGCTGGTCTATGTGTTTTATTTCCTGCTCGGCTGGTCGCCGGCGCCGCTCGGGCGCCTTGACATCTTCGCGACCGAGCCACCGCGCGTTACCGGGTTCCTGCTGATCGACACGCTCGTTGCGGGTGATTTCTCGACGTTCCGCGCGGCATTCGCGCAGCTCATCTTGCCGGCGGTGACGCTGGCGATCTTCTCGCTCGCGCCGATCACCCGCATGACCCGCGCCTCCATGCTCGCCGTGCTCGGTGCCGATTTCGTGCGCACAGCCCGCGCGAGCGGCCTGAGCAATGGCAAGGTCATCGGCACCTATGCCTTCCGAAACGCCATGCTCCCGGTTGTGACCACGCTGGGCATGGTCTTCTCATTCCTGCTCGGCGCCAACGTTCTGGTCGAGAAGGTCTTCGCCTGGCCCGGCATCGGTTCGTATGCGGTGGAGGCGCTGATTGCCTCGGACTACGCGCCGATCCAGGGCTTCGTCCTGACCATGGCGGTGATGTATGTCGCGCTGAACCTGCTCATCGACCTGCTCTACGGCGTCATCGATCCCCGCGTCCGGCTGGAGGGCTGATGTCCATGAACGACATGAGCCAGACCAAGGTCGCGACGGACGGTGCGCCCGCCCTGCGTCTCGATGCCCCGCCATCGACCAGCCTTTGGGCGCATGGCAGGCATATCGTCTCCGAGAATCCCGTCACCGGGCTAGCCTTCGGGCTGTTCGCGCTGATCCTGTTCGCCGCCGTTTTGGGCCCCTCTGTCGTGCCCTTTGATCCGCTGATGAGCGACACCACCGCCTCGCTGCAGGCGCCAAGCGCAAAGCACTGGTTTGGCACCGATCAACTCGGTCGCGACATCTTCAGCCGCGTCATCGTTGCGACGCGGCTCGACTTCTCGATTGCGATCTTCTCCGTCGCGCTGGTCTTCGTGCTCGGCGGATTGGCAGGCGTGACGGCCGGCTTCTTCGGCGGCTGGGTCGACAAGCTCGTCGGCCGAATCGCCGATACGATCATGGCCTTTCCGCTGTTCGTGCTCGCGATGGGCATCGTGGCGGCGCTCGGCAACAGCGTTACGAACATCATCATCGCAACGGCGATCATCAACTTTCCGCTCTACGCCCGGGTCGCGCGCGCCGAGGCGAACGTACGACGCGAGGCCGGATTCGTGCAGGCGGCTCGACTCTCGGGCAATTCCGACTGGCGGTTGCTGCTGACGCAGATCGTTCCCAACATCATGCCCATCATGGCCGTGCAGATGTCGCTGACGATGGGCTACGCAATCCTGAATGCGGCGGGACTGTCGTTCATCGGACTGGGTGTCCGGCCACCGACCCCCGAATGGGGCATCATGGTCGCGGAAGGCGCGAGCTTCATTGTCTCGGGGGAGTGGTGGGTCGCCTTTTTCCCCGGGCTCGCGCTGATGGTCGCGGTGTTCTGTTTCAACCTGCTCGGCGATGGCGTGCGCGATCTCGTCGATCCACAGCGGAGGAATTGATGAGCAATCCCCCGCTCCTGGACATCAAGAACCTCACGGTCGAGTTCGCCACGCGGCGCGGCACCGTCCAGGCCGTCAAGTCGATCGACCTCAGCGTCGCCAAGGGCGAGACGGTCGCGATCGTCGGCGAGTCCGGCTCGGGCAAGTCAGTGACATCCTATGCCGTGGTGCGCATCCTGGACCGCGCGGGCTCGGTCGCGGAAGGCTCGATCACGTTTTCCGGGATCGACCTCGTCACAGCCGATGAGACGCAGATGCGCGACCTGCGCGGACGCGAGATCTCGATGATCTTCCAGAATCCGCGCGCGGCTCTCAATCCCATCCGCAAGGTCGGACGGCAAATCGAGGACGTGTTGCTGCAGCACGTCCAGGCGACCCGCGCGACCGCGCGCGAAAAGGCGATCGAGGCGCTGACCAGGGTGCGCATCGCCCGGCCCGAGGAGCGCTACGACGCCTATCCCTTCGAGCTCTCGGGCGGCATGTGCCAGCGGGTGGTGATCGCGCTCGCGCTCGCCTGCCAGCCCCAATTGCTGATCGCAGACGAACCTACGACCGGTCTCGACGTGACGACGCAGAAGGCGGTGATGGACCTGATCGTCGAGTTGACGCGCGAGCGCGGCATGTCGACGATCCTGATCACGCACGACCTGGGCCTCGCAGCCGCCTATTGCGACCGGGTCGTGGTTATGGAGAAGGGCAAGGTGGTGGAGACCGCCGCCGCCACCGAGATATTCCGCAACCCTCAACACCCCTACACCCGCAAGCTGATGCAGGCGACGCCGCGCATAGGGATGTCGCTCGCCGATCTCTTGCCCGGCTCGGCGAAGGGGCCTCCCGCTGAGGCGAGGGCGCTGTCCCCGGATGTGGTGTCGCCCGAGCCGTTGATGCGGGTCGAGAATTTGGTCAAGGAGTATCCGCGACCGGAGGCCGGCGCCTTCCTCGCGAGGCTGATGGGAAAGGTGAAGCCACAGCAATCCGCCTTCCGCGCCGTCGATGGCATCAGCTTCAGCGTCGCCAGGGGCGAGACGCTTGGACTCGTCGGCGAATCCGGCTGCGGCAAGTCGACGACCTCCATGATGATCACGCGGCTGATCGACCCGAGCGCCGGCAGCATCGTCTTCGACGGCACGGATATCGGGGCGATTCCCGCCAGACAGTTCGCGGCGTCATCGCACCGCCGCCGCATCCAGATGGTATTCCAGGACCCGACCGACAGCCTCAATCCGCGCTTCACGGCAGAGCGGGCCATTGCCGATCCGATCATGCGGATGGGGTCGATAGGCGGTCGCGACGCCTTGAGGGCCCGCTGCGAGGACCTGGCGAAGCTTGTCGGGTTGCCGATCGAATTGATCGACCGTTTCCCGCACCAGCTTTCCGGGGGACAGAAGGCTCGCGTCGGGATCGCCCGGGCGATAGCGCTCGACCCGGATCTCGTCATTCTCGACGAGCCGACCGCCGCTCTCGACGTTTCCGTCCAGGCCGTGGTGCTGAACCTGCTGCAGGAGCTGAAAGGGCGGCTCGGCATGAGCTATCTTTTCGTCTCGCACGACCTCAACGTGGTCAGGCTGCTTTGCGACCGGGTTATCGTGATGAAGACCGGCGCCATCGTGGAGCGAGGCACAGCCGAAGAGGTTCTGGGGAATCCAAAGGCGGAGTACACAAGGGAACTGCTGACCGCGATTCCACATCCGCCCGCGTGATTCTGGTCTCGGCCGCGCCGTATCGTGTGGCTCCGTCGCCTTCAAGCATGACGCGGAATTTCAGCATGGCTATGCATGCTCTCCATCTGTCGGGCGGCAGCATGGGGAGGTCTGGAGACAATCCATGAAGATGAACGACCCTGCCGTGCTCGCCGAAGTCGAGGCTGCCTTTGCCGTCTATGAAAAGGCGCTGACTAGCAATGACGTTGCGACGCTGGACGCGCTCTTCAAGGATACTCCGCTGACGCTGCGCTACGGCGTGGCCGAGAACCTCTATGGCCACGGCGAGATCGCAGCCTTCCGGTCGGCCCGTTCTTCCGTGGGACTGGAACGCAAGCTCGAAAGGACGGTCATCACGAGCTATGGCGACGCCATGGCGACCGCCAACACGCTGTTCCGACGCGACAGCATGCCCGGAAAAGTCGGTCGGCAGAGTCAGACCTGGGTCAAGTTCCCGGAAGGCTGGCGGGTCGTTGCCGCGCATGTCAGCGTGATCGCCGACTGAGTTTGCCTGGGACAATGACCGCCGTCGCAATGCCTGTTATGCAGGCATCTGCGAACCCGCCTGCTGTCCAGTCCTGATGTCATGCCGCCGCGCCCCCTCCCAGCCAGATCGACGGCAACGACGCAGCCTAGGACCCGCACGGAGGCACTGCGCCTTCAGATCGCCGACGAGATCATCTCCGGCGCGCTCGAACCGGGCTCGCCGCTCGACGAGCAGGATCTAGCTGCGCGCTTCGGAGTCTCACGAACCCCCGTTCGCGAGGCGATCCGCCAGCTTTCTGCCTCGGGCCTGGTCAGCGTCCGGCCGCATCGCGGCGCAGTCGTAGCCCTTCCGACACCCCGGCAACTCGATGACATGTTCGAGGCCATGGCTGAGTTGGAAGCCCTCTGCGCCGGACTTGCCGCCCGCAACATGACCGTTCCGGAGAGGCGGGGGCTGGAGGCGCTGCACCAGGCCCTCCGCGCGCTCGTCCACGAAGGCGACCCGCTGCGCTACCACGAGACCAACGAGGCCTTCCATGCCGCGATCTACACAGGATCGCATAATGGCTACCTGGCCGAGATGACCTTGATGACGCGCGCCCGCGTCGCGCCGTTCCGCAGAGCCCAGTTCCGGGCGGCAGGGCGGCTCGGCGGCTCCTATCAGGAACACGACCTGATCGTGCAGGCGATCTTGCGCGGCGATCAGGTCGGCGCGATCGAGGCGATGCGCGCCCATATCGGCATCGTCCGCGACGCCTTCAGGAACTATGCGGGAGCGTCTTAGCGTTTGCCGCCGCGACGTAGGCCCTCCAGCCTCCGAACCCTGTCACATCGCACGCCTCCTCGGTCGCGATCTGCTCGCAGAGGAAGCCTTTGACCCTCGTACCATCGGCGAGCGCGAGCGTGCCGATGCCCAGGGGCGAGGGAATGCCGGCGACGAACCGGCCAAACCCCTCGGGAGGCATGGCCCAGACCTCGAGCGCGATGGCGCCGCCGCCTTGATTGACCCGGATCAGCCCCGGTCGCGACGGCGGGCCTCCGGGCAAGGCGAAGAGGCGGTAGTTGGAGGTCGTCGTCGAGGCACGCAGGAACGTCGCGCCCAGGGCGGTCAATTCGCCGTTGAGCGGCATGCCCGAGAGATGCGCCCCGACGACCGCAATCTCGATTTGGCCGGGCGACGCGGACACAGGAAGTGCCGTGAGCGGAGGCAGCGGCGCCTCGCTCGCGCCCATCGTCAGCCCCGACACCTGGTGAAAAGCTCGGCCGAAGCTGGCAAGCGCGGCGTCATGACCCGACGGCGCGATGAAAGTGACTCCTGCCGCTGTGCCGTCCCCGGCCAGGCTGACCGGAACAGCAAGCGCGCACATATCGAGCAGGTTCACGAAATTGGTGTAGCGGCCGAGCAGCGAATTCTGGCCGACGGGATCTGCTGCCATCTGTGAGAGTGTCACAGCGCGTGGGGCAGTCGGCACCATCATGGCGTCGATGCCCTTCAGCGCAGCTTTGGCAGCGAGGGCGAGTTCGGCCAACCTATACTGCGCGGAAAAAGTGTCCGCAGCATCGGGCAAGGGCCGGTCGGTTATGACCTGCCTGATCACCGGAAGGACCGCATCCGCATCCTCTGCCAACACATCTCGGATTGCGAGGAAGCGCTCTGCCACCCAGGGACCGTCATAGAGCAGGCGCGCGGTCTCATAGAATGGCGTCATGTCGAGTGGCACGATGGTTGCGCCAAGCGACTGCGCGCGCGTCACCGCGAGGGCAAAGCTGTCTGCCGCGACCCGATCGCCATCGAAGTCCAGGTCGGCCAAACGGGGAATGGCGAGCCTGATATGGCTTGGCTGCGCGCCGATACGCCCCTGCGGCACGGCTCGCGAGAAGGGGGCGGCCGCGTCGGGACCGGCGATCACCTCGAGTATGGCCGACGCGTCATCGACCGTCAGTGCAAAAACGGAAACGCAATCGAGCGTGCGGCAGGCGGGAACGACTCCGGTCGTCGAGACCAGGCCGAGGCTGGGCTTCAGGCCGACGAGGTTCTGCAGCCCAGCCGGCACGCGGCCGGAGCCGGCGGTGTCGGTGCCCAGCGCGACAGGGACGATTCCCGCAGCAACCGCACATGCAGAACCCGAACTGGAGCCGCCTGGCACGAGATCGGCCCGGAGCGCGTTGCGCGGCACGCCATACGGCGAGCGGGTGCCGTTCAGCCCCGTGGCGAATTGGTCGAGGTTGGTTTTGCCGATGATGATCGCGCCCGCCGCGCGAAGCCTCGCCACGGCGAAGGCATCGGCGGCAGGGAGATAGGAAAAGGCGGGGCACGCCGCGGTCGTAGGCAGGCCGGCGACATCGATGTTGTCCTTCACCGCAACCGGCACGCCCCAGAGCTTGCGTCCCATCGCTCCCTCGGCCTGGAGCCGCGCCGCCTCGGCCAGCACCTGTTCCTCCGGGCGAAGAGTGATGAACATCGCGACATCGCCATGGACGCGATGGCGGGCATAGGTCGCAGCGATGGTTTCCGGGAGCGTGCGGAGACCCTCGAGATGATCGGCAAGAAGCGTGGTCACGGTCGTCACGGCAGGGCCTCGCGGTTCAAAAGCCTATCGAATGGGCATTAGCCCGCGTGATGCATACAAAGATTATGCATATTGGTTGTGGCGCATGTCACTTGGCCCCACCGGAGTGCCAGGGCCGAAAGTGTTCCTCTCTTTGCAGCATTATCGTATCCAACAATATCAGTGCGTTAGCGCACTTTCTGCACGCTCGATCTTTCGTCACGTCCTCAGATCCGCAGTCAGGCACGCCCCTTGCAAAGCTCGTTCCGTTCGCCAGCGACGGGAGCGTCCTGTATGAGCCGGTGCGATATTCCAGCCGAACCCTTCGCGATCAGCGTGGATTTCGCGCGCACGGCGCTCGTGATCATCGACATGCAGAGGGACTTTCTGGAGCCTGGCGGTTTCGGCGCGGCGCTGGGCAACGATGTCTCGCTGCTTGCGGCTGCGATCGCGCCATGCAGGGCGATGCTCGCAGGCGCGCGGGCCGCCGGCATGCTGGTCATCCATACGCGAGAGGGACACCGCCCAGATCTCTCGGATGCGCCCCGCGCCAAGGTCCTGCGGGGCGATCCAGCCACGTGCATCGGTGCGGCAGGTCCAATGGGGCGCATCCTGATCCGGGGCGAGGCGGGCCACGACATCGTGCCGGCGCTCAGGCCCCTGCCAGCGGAGCCGGTGATCGACAAGCCCGGCAAGGGCGCGTTCTACCAGACCGATCTCGACCTGATGTTGCGCAATCGCGGCATCGAGACGCTGCTCGTCAGCGGGGTGACGACCGAGGTCTGCGTGCACACCACGCGCGTGCTGACAGCCGATGGCGTCGTCAGCCTCATCGGTTGCCTGATGGGAAACCCTTTCATCAATGCGGTCTATATCGGCCATCCCGGCTGGAAGGCGATGGGCGGGCGCATCGGCTATTCGGCCGCGACAGGGCTTATCGTCGTCATCCTGTGCTGGTTCGGCGTCATCGCCCTCATGCTGCCTTCACCGACATCACGGCCGAACGGGCATTGGCGCAGGCGCGGTCGATCGACGTCAGGCGGGCGGCCGGGGAGAAGCTAGGACCGCTCGCCGGCGTGCCCTTTGCCGCGAAGAACCTGTTCGACATCACTGGCCTGCCGACACGCGCAGGCGCGAAGATCAACCGGGAGCGCCCGTCGGCCTCGCGCGACGCCGTGCTGATCGAGCGTCTGACCGAGGCCGACGCCGTGCTGCTGGGCGGTCTCAACATGGGCGAGTACGCCTACGACTTCACTGGCGAGAACGCTCATGACGGACCCTGTCGCAATCCCCACGACCTGTCGCGCATGGCTGGCGGATCGTCCTCTGGATCAGGTGCCGCAACGGCGGCAGGGCTCGCGCCGATCTCGCTAGGATCAGACACCAACGGCTCGATACGCGTACCGAGTTCTTTCTGCGGCATCTTCGGGCTGAAGCCGACCTATGGCCGGCTGCCACGAACGCGCAGCTTTCCCTTCTGCGATTCACTCGACCATCTAGGCCCGTTCGCGCGGGACGTGACGGATCTGTCATTGGCTTATGACCTCATGCAAGGCGCGGACCCGCATCACCCCGCCTGCCGGCGAGGGCCTGTCGAGCCCACCTTGCCGACGCTGCACAGCGGCGTGTCCAACCTGCGCATCGCGATAGCAGGCGGCTACTTCTCGACGGATGCGATGCCGGAGGCGGGCGCCGCGGTTGCCGCGGTTGCTCAGGCACTTGGAACGAAGCGAGTGATCGACATCGCCGGCGCCGGGATCGCGCGGGCGGCGGCTTTCCTGGTCACGAATGGCGAAAGCTCGGCTTTCCATCTCTCGCGGCTTCGGCACCGTGCCGACGATTTCGACCCGGAGACGCGCGACCGGTTTCTCGCCGGGGCGATGCAGCCTACGGCCTGGTATCTCCAGGCCCAGCGCGCGCGGCGCTGGTTTCATGACGCGATGATGCGGCTCTTTGAGACGGTCGATCTCATAATCGCACCCGCGACGCCCTGCGTCGCGCCGGAAATCGGCCAGAAGACCATGCAGCTGCGAGGCGAGTCCGTCGCCCTTCGCCCCAACCTTGGATTGTTCACGCAGCCGATTTCCTGCGTCGGCCTGCCGGTTGTTGCGGTGCCTGTTTTTGGGGACGGTCTGCCGATCGGCGTGCAGCTCATCGCGCCGCCGTGGCGCGAGGATATCTGCCTGCGCGCTGCCTTTGCCTTGGCAGCCGCGGGCGTCGCAGTTGCCAAGCCTCCACGGCTGGACGTCATCGAATCTGCCCGGGTCTGACCAGCCGAGCAGGCGGCAAGCTGAAGGTCCCGTCCGTCCTCGCCAGTGCTGTATGCCGGAACGTTCCTCTGCTTGGAGCAGGCTGCCGTCCCCGGGGCGGCGCGCAATCCATTCGTCCGGCTAACGCAGCATCTTCGGCAACCAGAGAGTCAGTTCGGGGAAGAAGGTGATGATCGCCAGTGCGCCGAACAGCGGGATGTAGAACGGCAGCAGCGCCTTGAAGATCGCCGGCATCGGCGTCTTGGCGATGTCGGCGAGGAGGAAGAGTGCGAGCCCCATCGGCGGCGTCAGCAGCCCGATCATCAGGTTGAAGATGAAGATGATGCCGAGATGCACGGGATCGACCCCCGCCAGCACGAGCGGCGCGGTGACCAGCGGCGCGACCAGCAGCGTCGCCGTCGTGCTGTCCAGGAACATGCCGACGACCAGCAGCAGCGCATTGACGATCAGCAGCAGCACAATCGGATCAGTCGAGAGCGAGAGGATCGCGCGGGTGAAGGTCTGCGGCAGTTGCTCGACGGTGAGGATCCAGCCGAACAGGGCGGCAGCCGAGACGATGATCAGCACTGCCGAGGTCGTCTTGACCGTGTCGAACAGCGCGAAGCGCAGCCGCGCCCAGCTGATGCCGCCATAGAACACGAAGGTGATCACCAGGATGTAGGCGACGGTAACGGAGGCGGCCTCCGTCGGTGTGAAGACACCCAGCAGCATGCCGCCGACGAGCAGGATCGGCGTGAACAGCGCAGGCGCCGCCGGCAGGAAGGTCGACCAGACCTCGCTCAGTTTCGGCCAGGCCTTCGAGCGCGGATGGCCATGGCGATGCGCCAGCCACGCCACGGTGAGCATCAGCAGCGCGACATAGAGCAGCGCCGGCATGATGCCCGCGACAAGCAATTGCACGATCGAGACCGAGGCGACCGAGCCGTAGATGATGATCGGGATCGAGGGCGGGAAAATCGGCCCCACCACGGCCGACGCGCCCGTGATCGCGGCGGCGTAGGCGCGGGTGAAGCCGGCATTGACCATGGCGCGGATCTCGATGCGACCAAGGCCGCCGATATCGGCGAGCGCCGCGCCCGACGTGCCCGAGAAGATCAGAGAGCCGATGACATTGACCTGCGCCAGGCCGCCGGGGACGCGCCCCGCCACGGTGTGGGCGAAGCGGTAGATGTCGCTGGTGATGCCGCTCTGGTTCATCAGGCTGCCGACGAAGATGAAGACCGGCACGGCGACGAGCGGGAAGGAATCCAGCGCATAGGTCATCCGCTGCGCGATCAGCTCCATCGGGAAGCCCGCGAAGAAGACATAGAGCAGGGCAGGCACCGCGATGGCGATGACGACCGGGAAGCCGAAGATGAAGAGCGCGACGAAGGCGAGGATGACGATCAGGGACATCGCGGTTCTCGCTCAGATCTTCATTTCTGGGGGCAGGTCGAGCTCTTCCTCGGGCTCCATTTCCTGCGGGAAGCTGATGTAGAGCGGCTTGTTCTGCAGGACCTTGAGCAACTGGACGACACATTCGACCGTCGTCATCGTGAAGCTGACGCAGGCCGCGCCGAGGAAGAGCCAATAGGGCATGCCGAGCGTCGGCGTGGCGTTGTCGAGGTTGCTCGCGATCGCGATCACGCTGGCGACGGCGGCGGTCGCGAAGGTGCAGGTCGCGATGATCGCGACGGCGATCTTGACGCTGCGGACGAAGCGCGCCGGGAAGAGCGAGAGGATCTCCTCCATCCGGATGTTCGCGCCGCCGGCGGCCACTACGGGCAGCGCGACGAAAACCGTGCAGATCAGCATGAAGCGCGCCAGCTCCTCGGCCCCGATCAGCGGCGAGCCGAAGATCTCGCGGGCGATGACCTGCATGAAGGGCAGCACGACCATCGCGACCAGCATGGCGAGGCTGCCCCAGCGAAAGAGCCAGCGCAGCGGCTCCAGGCCGCGGTCGATGGCATAGGTGCGGCTGTCGACGGCCACCGGTGCCACAGGGGCGTCCGGGACGATACTCTTGGCGTGCATCGGGAAGGTCTCGCGGCTGGCGGGATCGGGCGCGGCAGTCGCAAGGGCGCTGCCGTGGGATCCGGGCGGCGCCAAGGCCGCCCGGCCGTCTGAGGGGCTTCAGGCCCTTACTTCACGGCGGCGATGCGCTCGATATAGGGCCCCCAGCTCGGGAAGTCGGTGCGGACCTGCGCGCCGACGGCCTTGCGGAATTCCTCGACCTTCAGCCCGTCAGCCTCGGTGACGAACTTCATGCCCTTCTTCTTCAGTTCCTCGATCAGGCTGACCTCGGCCTCGAGCCCGAGCTTGAGCGTCTCATCGCCGATCTCGGCTGCTGTCGCCGCCATGATAGCCCGGTCTTTCTCGGGGACCGACTGCCAGACCTTCTCGTTGATAAAGACCGGCAGCACGTTCTGCATGTGGCTCGTCAGCATGACGTGCGTCTGCACCTCATAGAGCTTGTTGGCGTTGATCATGGTCAGGGGGTTCTCCTGGCCGATGACCATGCCCGTCATCAGGGCGGTGGGGAGTTCGCCGACCTCGACGGGGGTCGGCACGGCTCCCATGCCCTTGATCATCGTGGTCCAGAGTTGCAGCGGCACGCCGCGGAAGCGCTTGTCCTTGAGATCGGCCGGCGAATAGACCGGCATCTTGGCCGTCATCTGCCGGGCGCCGCGATAGAGCCGGCCGATGATGCGGATATTAGCGGAGGTGACGAGCTTGTCGGAGAGCTCCTTCATCACCTCCGACTTGGCGGGGTCGGTCGCCGTCATCGCATGGGGACCGTCACGGTAGTTGAACGGCGCCGCGAAGACGGCGATATCGGGCTGGAGGCGCGCCAGCGAGGCGAACTCGTGATGGGCCATCGGGATCGCGGCGCTGCGGACGCCGTCGACGGTTTCCTGCGCGCCGCCGAGCTGCGAGTTCGGGAAGACCTGGACCTTGACCCGGCCCTCCGTGCGCTGGTTCACCCGCTTGGCGAACTCCTCGGCGTACCAGTACTGGATGTCGCCTTCGGAGCCGACATGGGCGTAGCGGATGGTGACCTGCGCCGCGGCGGGCGATGCCAGTCCGAAGGAGAAACCAAGTCCGATAGTCAGGCCCAGGGCCAGCGTCTTCAAGGCGTCGCGCTTCTTCATGGCATCCTCCCGTTATGGTTGCTAGGCGTTCATTCCCGCTTGTTGGCCGCCTCTGGGTTCAGAGCCGGTAGATCCTTGACGCGTTGTCGTGGAACAGCTTCGCCCGGTCGGCCTCTGTCAGGTCCGAGGTCGCGGCGAGGAAGCCCGAAAAGATAGTGTCGAAATCGCCGACCAACCCGTCGACTGGGAAGTTGCTCGCAAAGATCGAGCGATCCACGCCAAAGATAGAAATCGCGTCGCGGATGATCGGCTCGTTGCCGGCTTCCGCCCAGGGCGTGTCGGGGCGGCCGATGCCGGAGATCTTCAGCGCGACATTGGGCTGCGCCGCCGCGAGCTCCAGCGCCTTGCGCCAGCCGCTCAGCGCCTCTGGGCTGCGGTCGGAGGGCAGGGCGGTGTGGTTGATGATGATCTGCGTCCCGGGCACGTCGCGGGCGAGTTCAGCAAGGGCGTCGAGATGCCACCAGGGCGTCTGCAGGTCGTAGGACAGGCCGTTGCGGTCGAGATGGGCATAGCCCTCGCGCCAGGCGGGATCGTCCATCGAGCCGGGCAGGCCGCGCTTGGCCTCCTGCGGCGTCGCGGCGGCGGTCGGCTTGTGGCGGATGCCGCGCACGATCGGGATCGCGGCATGGTTGGCCAGCAGTTCGGGCGCCTCGGGCGCGGCGAGATCGGCCCATGCGACAACGCCCGACGGCAAGCCGTGCTCGGCTGCGATCGCTGCAATCCAGCGGCTTTCGCCAAGCGCGTTGGAGCGCTCCCACTCGGCCTCGACATAGATCGAGCCGACGACCGGCCAGCCGGCCGTGTCGCGGCGATAATCGGCCGGCATGTAGTTGCGGCGGATGCCGGAGTAGTCGCCGTAGCGGAAGGGGATCGGCGGCTCGTCGCACAGCCAGGGGTGATAATTGCTGGCGATATCCCAGACATGGTGGTGGGCGTCGATCACCCGCGCCGGTTGCTGCAATTCAGTCGTCATCAGCCTTGTCCGCGCTCGCGCGCCTCGTGTTCGTAGAGTTTCACCACCGCGGCGGAATCGCTCATCTCGTGGCCGAGCGCGACGTATTCGCCATAGCGCTGCACACCCTGCTCGATGACCTTCAGCTCGAGCCCGAGATCCCGCGAAAAAGCCTTCACGGCCTTGAGGTCCTTGAGCAACTGGCGGGCATAGCTCGCTGGTGGTTCGAAAGCGCGCTGCTGCATCTGCGGATAGAGCCGCTGCAGCAGGCTGGAATCCGCGTGGCCGCCGGCAAGGCATTGCGGCAGGCGCGCGGCGTCTATCCCTGCGGCTTCCGCCAGCATCAGCGCCTCAGCCATCACGACATAGCCGGTGCCGACGATCGCTTGGTTGATGATCTTCGTTGTCTGGCCGGCGCCGACCGGGCCCATCAGGGTGAGATTGGCCGACATCTGCTCCAGCAACGGCCTGGCTGCCGCGAAATCCTCTTCCGAGCCGCCGGCCATCACTGTCATGCCGCCGGTGCGCGCGAGCTGCGGCCCGCCAGAGACCGGGGCATCGACCCAACCGGCACCGGTCAGCGCCTTGAGCTGTGCCGCCGCCTGCCGGGTGCCTTCCGGATCGGCGGTGGAGAGGTCGATCACCAGCTTCGTCGAATGTCCGCCCACGGCGACGCCGTCCTTGGCGAAGACGACGCGCTCGACCGCGGCCATGTGGAGGACGCAGAGCATCACGACGTCGCTCGCTGCGGCGACCTCGGCCGGCGAGGCGGCGGGCCTGGCGCCATGGGGTACCACCGTGTCGAGCCGCTCGGGCTCCAGGTTCCAGACCGTCACCTCGTAGCCGAGATCCAGCAGGCGGCGCGTCATCGCCTCGCCCATAATGCCGATGCCGATGAAGCCGATGCGCGGCTTTGCCATGTAAGTCAGTCCTTCAGTTGCCACAGGCGCGTGCCGCCATCGGCAGTGATCACCGAGGTGGTCATCACCGAGGCTTCGTCGGAAGCGAGCCGCACAATGATCGGGCGACATCGCGCGGCCCTGCTCGGTCATGCCCTCGGGGGCGAAACGGCTGCGATGGAATGACGGCTTCAGGGCGCGATCGACAGTGTGCGGACGCACGCCCCCGATCTACCTTCCCGACGGAAGGCCTCTTCGCCATCGAGATCATCCTGAACCTGGCGACGCCATCGTGCGCCACACCGCTGTGCGGGTTGACCGCGTGGGCAGAGGAAACGTCGAGGACACCACTCCTTCCCGACGGACGCAGTGCTGCATCGGCTCACCGGCACGTGCTCAGAGCCGCCGGGTGGCGCGGTCGCAGCGTCGAGGCTCGCGCCAGCCCTGACGACGATAGGGTCGTATGGCGTAAAATCATTGCGTTTCCGGTCCCTGCCTGGGCATGCGTCGCGGCATATTTTGCGAGCGCGCATCGTGCGCACCGACGACCCTCTGCGGGATCGCCAGAAAGCTTGCATGCAAGACTTAAAAGCGTCAATCGCTTTGGCTAGCGCAACGTAACCCTTAGGAACTTCACGCTCGCCTGGCCGTCCCACATCCGCTCGGATCCCCGCGGACATAGGGCAGCGCCGCCGGTCACTCCGTGCGCGAGCTCCCGTGCGCTCGACAGTGCCGTCAGCACGATATCGTCTGTGTCCGCCTCCATTCGCGTTCGCGAGGGAGGCGGACCGGTTCCCGACGATGCGGTAGCCCGCGGCGAGATGCGCGTCAGGCAGCGGCCTTCTTGATCGCGTCGAGCGTCTCGCTGCCGAACTTGCCGACGAAATCCTTCTCCACCTCGGCAGTCACGATCTTCGCGAAGGATTCGCGGTCCGGGGTCTCCACCGCCTGCATGCCCGCGCTCTTCAGAGCGGCCAGGCTCGAACCCTCGGTGTCCTCGTTCATCTGGCGCTGCGTGCCCGCAATCTCCACGGCCGTCTTGACGAACACCTCGCGCAGATCGGCCGGGAAGGCATCGAACTTTGCCTTGTTCATCACGAGAGGGCCGGTGGTGAAGGCGTGCCGGGTGAGCGAGAGGTGCTTCTGCACCTCGTTGAACTTGGCGTTGAGGATCAGGGTCACCGGGTTTTCCTGACCGTCGACAGTGCCGGTCTCGAGCGCCGTGAAAAGCTCGGTGAAGGCCATGGGCGTCGGCACGGCGCCGAGCAACTGGAAGGCCTTGATATGGGCAGGGTTCGGCGTCGTGCGGATCTTGAGGCCCTTGATGTCGGCGGCCGTGGCGACGGGGCGGCGGTTGTTGGTGAGGTTGCGCCAGCCGATCTCCCAGGTCGCCAGCGCCTTGAGATTGGAGCCTTCGAGCTCGCGCCGCAGCCCTTCGCCGATCGGGCCGTCCATCACGGCGGCCGCATGCTTGCGGCTCTGGATCAGGAAGGGAAGGTCGAGCACGTTGAGCTTCGGCGCAAGGCCCGTGAAGAACGGGTTACCAGTCAGGCAGATGTCCAGCGAACCGCCGCGAACGGCACTGATCGTCTGGGCATCGGAGCCCAGCGAGCCATTGGCGAAGACCTGGACCTCGTAACGCCCCTGGCTCCGGCTCTTAATCTGCTCGGCAAACAGCAGCGCAGCCTTGTGCCAGCTATCAGCCTCCGGGTGGGGATGCGCGAAGCGCAGCCGTGTGGTCTGGGCCAGGGCAGGGCGGCCGATCATGAACAGGCCGATGCCGGCGCCTGCGCCCGCAAGTGCGCCGCGACGGGTCGGAAATGGATTGCTGAGGGTCATGGGGCATCCTCCAGAGTTTTTCTGTTTTGCAGGCTTCAGCGTCCTGACAGCCAGCGCGCCGGGACCGTGACGATCTCCGGGACGAGGATGAGCAGGAAGAGCAGCACGACCTGCGCGAGCAGGAACGGCATCACGCCACGGATGACGCGATCCATGGGGATGCGTCCGACGGCGCAGACCACGTTCAAGACAGTGCCAACAGGCGGGGTCAGCAGGCCGATTGCGTTGTTGATGATGAACATCACCCCGAAATAGACCGGGTCGATGCCGGCCTGCTTGACGATCGGCATCAGTACCGGTGTCAGGATCAGCACGGTCGGGATGAAGTCCAGCGCCGTTCCAACGACGACGACCAGCGCCATCATCGCCAGCATGAGCAGCGTTTTGTTGTTGAGCAGCGGCCCCAGCAGTGTCGCGACCTGGCCGGGGATGTCGGCGATCGTGATCAGCCAGGCCGAGACCATTGCAGCCGCGACCAGGAACATCACCGCAGCGGAGGTCTTGATGGCGCTGAGCAACGCCGGCCGCAGGTGTTCGAGCTTGAATTCGCGATAGATGAAGGCGCCCACGAAGGCAGCGTAGACGGCCGCCACGACGGCAGCTTCCGTCGGCGTGAAGACGCCCGCCTTCATCCCGCCGATGATCAGCCCCGGCAGTGCCAGCGCCCAGATGCCGTCGAACGCGACCTTCGCGATCTCCCTGAGGCTTGCCCGTTCGGCCCGCGCGACCGGCTCGTCGCGAGCCACGATCCACCAGGTGATGACGAGCGCGAGCCCCATCAGCAGGCCCGGGACGATGCCGGCGAGGAAGAGCCGCGTGATCGAGACGCCGGCGGCGACGCCGAAGACCACGAACCCGATCGAGGGCGGGATGACAGGTGCGATGATGCCGCCGGCCGAAATCAATCCGGCCGCGCGCGGCATGTTGTAGCCGGCCTGGCGCATCATCGGCAGCAGGATCGCCGCCAAGGCGGCTGTATCGGCGACCGCCGATCCGGAAATGCTCGCCATCACCAGTGCCGCCAACACGGCGACATAGCCGAGCCCGCCGCGGACATGACCGACAAGCGCCACGGCGAGCGCAATGATCCTACGGGAAAGCCCGCCGGCATTCATCAACTCGCCCGCGAGCATGAAGAATGGCACTGCCATCAGCGGGAAGCTGTCCGCGCCCGCGACCAGGTTCTGAGCGAGGATCTGCGGATCGAAGCTGTCGAGCTGGATCATCAGGGCCACGCCACAGATCAGCAGCGCCGTGGCAATCGGCATCCCGATCCCCATGGCTCCGAGCAGTGAACCCAGGAAGACGAGGATCGTCATGTCCGGCCGTCCGGGCGGTGCTGCGCTTCGAAGGCTGTGAGTTCTTCCGATTCAGCACCGCTGACGAGCGCATCGTCGTTAATGCGCCCGCGCAGCAGCGCCACGATCGTGAGCAGGTTGAGCGCGCCGATGCAGAGTCCGCAGACCAAGCCGGCGAGATATGTCATCGCGAGCGGAATGCCGGTGACAGGTGCGTGGTTGTCGACATTGATTATCGTCTGCGTCCAGCTGCCGGCCACCAGCAATCCCATGCATAGCAGCGAGAGGCATTCGGCAGCGAAACGGCACCACCAGCGGCCCGTATGCCCAAGTGCGAGAACGATCGTCGTCATGCCCAGATGGCCGCCTTCGCGCGCCATCAGAAAGGCGCCGCCGAAGGTCAGCCAGACGAAAAGCAACCGCGACAACTCCTCGGATGCAGTGATGCCGGACTGGAAGACGTAGCGAAGCACGACATTGCCGAAGACCATCGCAATCATGGCGACGAAGCCGATGATGAGCAGATTTTCGACACTGCGCAGCAGGCCGGAGCGGAGGCGACCGCTCATGTCGCTACCCGCCGATTTGCCAAAAGCAGGCCAGAACGCTGCCGGCCGTGGGCCAGCAGGGCGGGGTTCATCACCATCGCCTACTCCTTGTTTCCCTCGGCCGAGGCGCTGAACCGCCCGGTGTTATTTGTCTGTATGCAGCATACTGCGTCACGTTGACCTGTCAAACACGGACAGTCGCTTGAGAACGCCCGTCGGTCCCGTTAGACCGGAAGGCCCTCGATCGCGTAGAAGCGCGCAGGTGCACCATCTGCGTTCGGAATCAGCAGTGGCGCTGCGGAGAACAGGTTGCGAGGCGCGCTGAGGCGGCTCGTATTGACGACATACTCGATCAGCGTCACGCCGTTCGAGAGCAGCACGTCATGCGTGACATGCTCGGATTTGGGAACTTCCCTGCCATCGAGGAGCAGGCGGATCGGATAGTCCTGCGGGAAGTCGAAGGCGACTGCGCTGGGCTTCTGCCCCGCCAGCCATTCCGCCGAGGCACGGCTGAGCCAGGGCGCTTCGGTCCAAAAGCTTCGATCGTTGTAGTCGCGACGGTCCGACCAGTGGGCGGCGAGCAGCAGGATTTCCCCCTCCTTGCCGCCTGGGTCCGCCGCCGCCAGGTGTTCAGGCTCGATCGCTGCGTTTGCCGGCCGCGCGCTGAGGTTCAGTACGCGGCAAGCGCCGACCACCGCGGACAGGGGCGTCGTTTCGATGGTAGGGCCGCCGGCGACGAAATGCGCCGTGGCGTCGACGTGGGAAAAGCCGTGACAGGTGGCTGAGAGACGCGAGACGCGGAACTGGTCGCCCTTGGCGATATCGCCTTTGATACCGAGCTCGACCGGCCAGCGGAAATGCTGCCCGATGGGCATCGAGAGGTCGATGATCTGCATGTCGAAAGTCCAGTTCGGCTGCCGGGCGCGTTGCCCGCTCTTGAAGGCGGGCAAAGTTGCATGCAAGAAGTCAGCCCAGTCAAGCCGCTCTACGGAATGTGCCCCAAGCCATGATCACATCGCCGGCGACGACGCCGCTTGCGGCACTGCTCGCGCAAGCGCCGACCCAAGACGGCACACGCCGGAAAGGCGCGGTGCTCGCCAATGTCGTCGGTCAACTCCGAAACCTGATCGTCACAGGTGTGCTCGCTCCTGGCTCAAAGCTGAACGAGCGGTCGCTCTGCGAGCAGCTTGCGGTCTCGCGCACGCCGGTCCGCGAGGCGATCAAGATCCTCATCCAGGACGGCTTGCTTCACGCGTTGCCGAACCATTCGGCCGTCGTCTCGGAGCTCGATCCCGATCACGTCAACGCGTTGATCGACGTCATTACGGTGATCGAGGGGCTGGCTGGCGAGCTGGCGGCGAAAAACGCGACCGATGAGTCCGTGGCCGAGATCGGGTTGCTGCATTACCGCATGCTGCTCCACCATGCGCGCGACGAGCTGCCGGGCTATTTCGAGGCCAACAAGGCATTTCATCGCAAGATCGTCGAGCTCGCGGCAAACCCCGTGCTGCTTTCGGTCTGGGAGCAGCTGGCATTGCGCGTGGATCGAGCCCGCTATTCCTCCAACCTCTGGCCCAAGCGCTGGAAGACCGCGATCGAGGAGCACCAGCATATCCTCGACGCCCTGGCGGCCCGCGACTCCGAGCGTTCCGGCAATGCGCTACGCCAGCATGTTCGCGGCGGTCTCTCGGCGCTGGTCGCCGCGCTGTCGCAGCAGCGCGAAGCCGCGGTCGACGGTGAGGAACAGGGCAAGGCGGGCGCCTGAACGACCGCCGCGTTGCATGCAAGGTCTGGGGCAGGTCCGTATAATGCATGCTGTATGCAGAAGACCTAACGCAGAGGAAGATGTTAGTCTCTTGGATGGACCGCCCGACAATGGCGCGGCCGATCCCCGGGGAGGGAAACATGAAATTCGTCGTAAAGGCCGCCATCGGCATGGCAGCAGTTTTTCTCGCCGCCGGCCCGTCATGGGCTTTTCCTGATCGTCCCGTTCAGGTGATCGTGCCCTGGGCGGCAGGCGGTGGCATGGATTCGGTGATGCGGATCTTCGCCGCCGGCTTCGAAGCCGAGCTGAAACAACCCGTCAATATTGTCAATCGTACCGGCGGCGGGGGCATCACCGGTCACACCGCGATCGCCGTCGCAGCTCCCGACGGCTACGTCCTAGGCGGCATCAGCCCGGAGATTACCTTCTTCAAGACGCTTGGTCTGGGCGAGTTGACGATCGACAGCGTCGATGCCTTTTCCCGCGTCTCTGTCATCCCGGCCGGTGTCACTGTCAAGGCCGACGGCCCCTACAAGACCATCGCGGACTATTTGAAGGCGGTGAAGGATAACCCCAAGGGCACCCTGCTGGGGTCGGGCACAGGTGTCGGCGGATCCTGGCACATCGCGTCCGGCGGCCTGCTCAAGGCAGCGGGAATGGCACCGGATGCCGTGAAATGGGTTCCCAGCAATGGCGGCGCACCGGCCCTCAACGATCTCGTGGCCGGCGGCCTGCACGTCTTCACCGGCTCGCCCATCGAGGCCAAGGCGATGCTGGATGCAGGCCGCGTGCGCACGATCCTGCTGATGACCGATCAGCGGCATCCGAGCTTCCCAGATGTGCCGAGCGCAAAGGAGGCCGGCCTCGACTGGACCTATGAGAACTGGTTTGCGCTGGCGGGTCCCAAGGGCATCCCCGCGGACCGCCGCAAGATCCTGTTCGACGCCGCCGCCCGCACGATGCAGCGCCCCGAGGTTCGCAAGGCCATGGAGAATCGCGGCATCACACCTCTCTGGGACAAGCCGGAGGACTTCAAGGCCTATGTGACCACCTTCTCCGAGCGCGGAAACGGCATTCTCCGGGATCTCGGCCTGGCGAAGAACTGAGATCGCACGCGCCCGTAGCACTGGTCACCGCGCAATTCCCTGCGGCTGTCTCGGGCAAAGCGGCAGGGCGGGCCACTGCAACAGAGCGATCGCGGGCGGTTCTTACTCTCCGCCCGCGAGCTTAAAGATCTGCCTCAGTTCTTCTTGGGCGGCGTCGCCGGCCAGGACTTGATCAGCGTGTCGTAGTCGATCGTCTCGCCCTTTGGCTTCTCATTGGCGAGCTTGGGCTGCGGCGCAATGTTGCCATCGGCCTTCGACTTCGCGAACCAGGCGTCGGCAGTCTGCTTCGGGTTCAGTTTCGGGCCGCATTCGCCCTGCACGCCTGAACGTTCCAATCTCTCCAGCACCGAGTCCTGCGCCGCAGCGAGCGCATCCATGGCCGCCTGCGCGGTCTTGGCGCCGGAGGAGGCATCGCCGATGTTCTGCCACCAGAGCTGGGCGAGGCGGGGATAGTCCGGGACATTGTTGCCGGTCGGCGTCCACTGGACGCGTGCCGGCGAGCGGTAGAATTCGATGAGCCCGCCGAGCTTGGGAGCCCGTTCGGTAAAGCTCTTGTCCCAGATATCGCTCTCGCGGATGAAGGTGAGGCCGACATGGCTCTTCTTCAGGCTGACCGACTTGGAGACGATGAACTGGAGGTAGAGCCAGGCTGCCTTGCGCTTCTCGATCGGAGTGGATTCCAGCAGCGTCAGCGAGCCCGCATCCTGGTAGCCGAGCTTCATTCCGTCCTTCCAGTAGGAGCCCTTGGGCGAGGGCGCCATCCGCCACTTTGGCGTGCCATCGGAATTCACCACCGGGAGGCCGGGCTTGACCATGTCGGCGGTGAAGGCGGTGTACCAGAAGATTTGCTGGGCGATCGCGCCCTGCGCCGGCACCGGCCCGGATTCAGAGAACGTCATTCCACGCGCCTGGGGCGGCGCGTACTTGTTGAGCCAATCCACATATTTCTGGACCGCATAGACGGAGGCCGGGCCATTGGTGTCTCCGCCGCGCTCGACAGATGAGCCGACGGGCCGGCAACCCTCCATGCGAATGCCCCATTCATCGACCGGCTTGCCGTTGGGAATGCCCTTGTCGCCATTGCCGGCCATCGACAGCCAGGCGTCGGTGAAGCGCCAGCCCAGCGACGGATCCTTCTTGCCGTAGTCCATGTGGCCGAAGACCCGGACGCCGTCGATCTCCTTGACGTCGTTGGAGAAGAACTCGGCGATGTCCTCATAGGCGGACCAGTTGACTGGCACGCCGAGCTCGTAGCCGTACTTGGCCTTGAACTTCTCCTTCAGGTCGGGGCGGCTGAACCAGTCGTAGCGGAACCAGTAGAGGTTCGCGAACTGCTGGTCGGGGAGCTGGTAGAGCTTGCCGTCCGGCGCAGTGCCGAAGGATTTGCCGATGAAGTCGTCGACGTCGAGCATCGGGTTGGTGACGTCCTTGCCCGGTCCGGCCATCCAGTCGGTCAGGTTGGTCGTCTGCTTGTAGCGAAAATGCGTGCCGATCAGGTCGGAATCGTTGATCCAGCCGTCATAGACGTTCCGGCCGGACTGCATCTGCGTCTGCAGCTTCTCGACCACGTCGCCTTCCTGGATCAGGTCGTGCTTGAGCTTGATGCCGGTGATCTCGCTGAACGCTCTGGCCAGCGTCCTCGCCTCGTATTCATGGGTGGTGATGGTCTCGGAGACGACATTGATCTCCAGGCCGGCAAACGGCTTTGCGGCGTTGACGAACCACTCCATTTCCTTGAGTTGGGCCTCCTTAGGCAGCGTCGAGGGCTGAAACTCACTGTCGACCCAGCGCCTCGCGGCGTCCATGTCGGCCAAAGCGGGAACGGCGCCGAGCAAAAGGCTGAGCGCGGTCGCGGCTAGCATCTGCTTTCTCATCGTTTCCTCCACTGGATGATTGGTCTTGCGAGCCTTGCCGGCCTCTTCTTGCGAAGGCGGGATCGTTCGGAAGCAGCCTCCGTGGTTGGTCAGACGAAGCGGAAAACCGCCGCGGCATAGAGCAGAGAAACGAGCGAAGCCCACCACAGATCGCCGGAGGCGAGGCCGAGCCAGGCGAGATGGATGAAGGCCGCGCCGAGCAGGCTCAGGAAAAGCCGGTCGCCGCGTGTCGTCGGGATGCCGAGTACTCCGATGCGTTCGACTTCCGGTCGCCAGATCGCAAGCATGGTCATAGCCCCGAGCACTCCGAACAGGGCGGCAAAGAACAGCCCCGTCTGCGGCGTCCACGCCATCCATGCGAGATTGATCGCAGCAAAGTCGGGCATCAGACCCTCCCCAGGGCAAAGCCTTTTGCGATGTAGTTTCGGACGAACCAGATCACGAGCGCGCCGGGAATCAGCGTGAGCACGCCCGCCGCCGCCAGCAGGCCCCAGTCCATGCCGGCGGCCGAGACCGTGCGCGTCATCGTGGCGGCGATCGGCTTGGCGTTGACCGTCGTCAAGGTGCGCGCGAGCAGAAGCTCCACCCAGGAGAACATGAAGCAGAAGAAGGCGGTGACGCCGATGCCGTTGGCGATGATCGGGGTAAAAATCTTCACGAAGAAGCGCGGGAAGGAATAGCCGTCGAGATAGGCAGTTTCGTCGATTTCGCGCGGCACCCCCGACATGAAGCCTTCGAGGATCCAGACCGCCAGCGGGACATTGAACAGGCAGTGGGCCAACGCCACGGCGAGCGGCGTGTCGAACAGGCCGATCGCCGAATAGAGATTGAAGAAGGGCAGGGCGAAGATCGCTGGCGGAGCCATCCGGTTCGAGAGCAACCAGAAGAACAGGTGCTTGTCGCCGAGGAAGCGGTAGCGGGAGAAGGCGTAGGCCGCCGGAAGCGCCAGGCTGATCGAGATCACCGTGTTAATGACCACATAGCTCAGCGAATTGATGTAGCCGGAGTACCAGGACGGGTCCGTGAATATCGTCCGGTAGTTGGCAAAGGTGATCTCGCGCGGCCAGAGCGTCATGCCGGCGTTGATCTCGGCGTTGGTCTTCAGGCTCATCACCACGAGCCAGTAGATCGGCAGGATGAGGAACGTCAGGTAGAGCCCCAGCGTCAGCGCGCTGCCGTTGAAGCGGAAGGCTGAGCGCGCCCTGGGCGTTACGGCGGCGGCGGGACGCGCGGAGGTCGAGCCGAGGCTGTCGGTCGTCATCGCTCGCCCTCACACATCTGTCGGCGGGCGCCGACGCTCGACATCGAGATTGGTCATGACGGTATAGAAGACCCAGCACACGGCGAGGATGATCAGGTTGTAGACGATCGACATCGCCGCGGCCTTTCCGAGATCGAACTGGCCCAGCGCCAGCTTCACCAGTTCGATCGAGAGGAACGTCGTCGAATTGCCGGGCCCACCGCCGGTGACCACAAAGGGCTCGGTGTAGATCATGAACGAGTCCATGAAACGGAGCAGTACCGCAATGATCAGCACGCGCCGCATCTTCGGGAGCTGGATGAAGCGGAACACCGCCCAACGGCGCGCACCGTCGATGCGCGCGGCCTGGTAGTAGGCATCCGGGATCGACTTCAGGCCGGCATAGCAGAGCAGCGCGACGAGCGATGTCCAGTGCCAGACGTCCATCGCGATGATCGTCGCCCAGGCCGCCAGCGGGTCGGCGACATAGTTGTAGTCGATACCGAGCCGATTGATGGCGTAGCCAAGCAGCCCGATGTCGCCGCGGGCGAAGACCTGCCAGATCGTTCCAACGACGTTCCATGGCACGAGCAGCGGCATCGCCATTAGCACCAGCGTCGCCGCGACCTTCCACCCTTCGCGCGGCATGGCGAGCGCCACCGCGATCCCAAGTGGCACCTCGATCGCGAGGATGATCGCGGAGAACAGCAGGTTGCGCCACAGCGAGTCCCGCACGCGGCCGCCGAGGTCGCTGGACGGATCGAGCAACTCCCTGAACCAGCCGGTTCCGTTCCAGAAGAACTGGTTGTTTCCAAAAGTGTCCTGCACCGAATAGTTCACCACCGTCATCAGCGGGATCACCGCCGAGAAGGCGACGATGGCGAGCACCGGAAGGACCAGGAACCAGGCGCGGTTGTCATGCGGCTTGTCCATCACGCCTCCCGTCCAGGAGTTCGCCATCGGCGTATACATGGATGTGGTCGCTCTGGAGGATGAGCCCGGCGGCCTCACCGATCTCGCCGAGTTCGTCGGGCACTCCGGCGGCGACAGCATGCCCGCCCAGCCGCAGGCGCGCCAGCCGGGACCGACCGAGATCGTCGATGCGCTCGACGGTGACGGGCAATCCCTCTCCGGGCCGCGCAAGCGTCGCAAATTCGGGCCTGACGCCGATCTCGATCCGCTTGCCCGGCGGGATGTCGTAGCTGCGGGGCAGGGTGATCGTCGCGCCCGCGACCTGGGCGCGGTTGGCCGCAACAATGGCCGGGATCACGTTCATGCCCGGCGAGCCGATGAAATAACCCACGAAGGTGTGGGCCGGCTTGTCGAACAGCTCGTCCGGCCGCCCGGCCTGGACGATCCGTCCGTCATGCATCACGACCACGGTGTCGGCGAAGGTCAGTGCCTCGGTCTGGTCATGCGTCACATAGATCATGGTGACGTCGAGCGCCCTGTGGAGCGCCTTGAGCTTTGATCGCAACTCCCATTTCAGCTGGGGGTCGATGACGGTCAAAGGCTCGTCGAAGAGAATGGCGGCGACATCGGCGCGCACGAGGCCTCGGCCAAGCGAGATCTTCTGCTTCGCATCGGCAGTCAGCCCACGCGCCTTGCGGTCGAGTTCGCCGGTGAGTTCCAGCAGGCTCGCGATCTCGCGCACGCGCCCATCGACCGCCTTCGCCTCCATGCCGCGATTGCGCAGCGGGAAGGCGAGGTTCTCGTAGACGGTCATCGTGTCGTAGACGACCGGAAACTGGAAGACTTGGGCGATATTGCGTTGCTCCGTCGGCAGATGCGCGACATCCCGGCCGTCGAACAGGACGCGGCCCTGCGACGGGATCAGCAGGCCCGAGATGATGTTGAGCAGGGTCGTCTTGCCGCATCCGGATGGGCCGAGCAGCGCATAGGCGCCGCCCTGGCGCCAGGTCAGCGTCATCGGCTTCAGCGCGAAGTCGGCAGGCGCCGATGCGCCCGGCTTGTAGGAATGCGCGAGATCGGAAAGCTCGATGCGCGCCATGGAACGCCTCCTCAGGCCGCCGAAAGGAACGCTGGGGCGTGAGCGAGCCGCCCGTCGGTATCGAAGACGAACACGGTTGCGGGATCGACATGCACCGAGACCGGCGTCCCCGGTTCTAGCTCATGCACCCCCGGCGCAAGGGCTACCCAGCGCGTATCCGCGCATTCCAGATGGACGAAGCTCTCCGAGCCTGCGATTTCGGAGACGATCACCGTGGCGTCGAAGCGCAGGGCGGCATCACTCCCGCCGCCCAATGCGAGATGGTGCGCCCGGAAGCCGACCTTGAAGTCGCCGTCCGGCAGGTCCCGGAGATTGTCGGTTGCAGTGACGTGCCTGCCGTCGGGCAGGAGAACATGCTCCCCGCCCTTGGCGATCGGCAGGAGGTTGAGCGGCGGATCGGAGAATATGCGGGCCGTGATCAGGTCTTGCGGCCGCCGATAGACCGCTGGGCTCGGCCCATAATGTGTCACCCGTCCCTGCCAGAGCGTCGCGGTATGGTCGCCGAGCAGCAGGGCCTCCTGCGGCTCTGTGGTGGCGTAAACGACCGTCGCATTCGTCATGCGGACGATCTTGGGCAGTTCCTCGCGCAGTTCCTCGCGCAGCTTATAGTCGAGGTTGGCAAGCGGCTCGTCGAGCAGCACGAGATCGGCGCCCTTGATCAGGGCGCGAGCCATCGCTGTCCGCTGCTGCTGCCCACCGGAGAGGGTGAGCGGCATGCGCTCGAGGAACGGCTCGAGCTGCATCAGGCGCGCCATGTCTCGCACCCGGCTCTCGACCTCCGCCCTGGGCCGCCCTTTGACCCTGAGCGGTGAGGCGATGTTCTCGAAGACGTTGAGGTTCGGGTAGTTGATGAATTGCTGGTAGACCATCGCGACCGAGCGCTCGCGCACGGGCAGTCCGGTGACATCGCGCTCTCGCCCACCCTCGTCGACCAGGATCCGCCCCGATGTCGGTCGGTCGAGGCCGGCCATCAGCCGCATCAGCGAGGTCTTTCCCGCCAACGTAGCGCCAAGCAGCACGGTCATGGTCCCTGGTGGAAGCCGCAGCGTCGTCTCGTGAATATGCGTTTGCGCTCCGGCGTCGCGACGCACCTTGTCGAGAACAAGACCCACTCCAGCCTCCTTCAAGCCCTCCGGGTCACCGGAGCGTGATCATCGGGGTGTCGGGGATTTCCTGCCGTTTTTCGTTGAGGTGCAGATCCGGATTGTCCGGCTCGCGTGATCCCGAGGATATCCATTGCCCAGGCTGACGTTGGCTTGGGCATGCAGACCCGGCGCGCGAATAGCGGTCCGGATCAGATCTCGGTTCGACACCAGCCAGCATGCCACGAGCCTCGTGCCACGGTATTCGGACGGCGGTTGAGTTCGGCGACAATAGCGCCAATCCATCTCGTCCACGAGAGCCCCGAGCTGTGACGCCGCAGAAACATCGTGTCGGGGTTCTGCCGCGACGGAATTGGCGCTCGACCTTGCATCAGGCCTGCGCTCGCGAGGATCGTCCCGGCGTCCGATCTGGTCGCGGTCGGCTCGAATAAGCGTATTTCAGATCAGCGACAGGATGCCGATGGCAACGAGGCTCATCGCCCAGATTGCGTCGAGGTTGAACCAGCTTCGCGAGATGAATTTCAGCCCCAGATATCGATAGACCAACCATGCCGAGATGCCGGCCGCGCCGAAAAGCACGAGTGTATGAAGAAGCGATACCAGCAAGGCGGCATCGAAGCTGGAGGAGAACAGGACGTCGGCTCCGCTCATGCCATTTCCCGTCGCGGGCGAACGACAAAGGCCGAGGTAGAGCGGCACGAGCATGAGGCCCGCACCGTGCGCGACCGCGATCGCGAACGACCAGACCATGAGTCGCGAGGGGGGTATGCGCGCCAGCCCCCGCGGGTGCCTTCGCCAAATGAGCAGAAAACCGCCCAGGCTGATCAACAGCAGGCTGGCTCCGAGTTGAAGCTGGCGCTGCCAGTCCAGCAGGGCGGTCAGAAGAGCAAATGGCAGCAGCACGACTAGCACCGAGAGAAGATGCCCTAGCGCCAGGAAGCCGAGCGCCAGCCATAATGCACGCGAACTCCGTTCAAGGAGGCCGGCCGACACGGCAAGTGGCCAACCCATCCCCGGATTGACGCCGTGATAGACGCCACTGGCGATGACCCCTGCCCATAGTCCGGCGCGGCCCCAGTCAAGCTCGCCCAACGTCAGGCCGACGGATAGCAGAACGAGTCAGTCGAGCAATCGCCCCCTTCCAGCCGGATCTGGTGTGCCCGATAGCCATCGGGGAAGTTCACCCAGTAGTCCTTGGCCAGTTCCAGCCCCCCATTCGGGCCGGCGACCGCCATCACCTCCGCTCCCGGCACGCCGTCAGGATAGAACTGGTCGTCCCAGGTCGAATAAAGGGAGTTGGTCCAATAGACCCGCTTTCCGTCGCGGCTGATCTCGACCATCTGGGGTCCGCCCCCATAGGCCTTGCCATTGGGATGCGGTGTTCGCCGGGCGATGCCACCGATATGCACCGAGCCCGTCAATTTCGGCTTTCTCGGCTCCGAAACATCGTATTGGCGCATCTCGCCGGTGCCCCAGCAGGAGACATAGAGGAACCGGTCGTCCATCGAGAGGTCGATGTCGCTGACCAATGGCGGCACGGCACCGAAACCCTGCAGAAGCGGGGGCAGATCGCTCTTGTCCGCAGGCTCAGCCGGGATGGTTGCCGACTTCTCGATGTGGAAGGTTCCGCCCTCGCGCCACCACGTCCAGATGGAGCCCTCCAGATTGGTAGTATCCACGACCACTCCGAGGAAGCCGTGTTCGCGACTTGGATCGTGGGCCGGGCGAACCTCGAGCGCCATCTGATGGTTGGCGCCGAGATCGATCGTCTGCACGTTGCGGCGCTGTCGCAAATCCCAGAAATGGATGCGGTGGCCGTACTTGTTGGAGAGAAGATCCTCGGGGACGATGCCGTTCTCGAATTGCGGCGGCAACGCCCATTCGCTCGATACCATATAGTCGCGTGGCAGGTTCCACCAGAAATCGTAATGCTTGTCCTGCAGGCCGCGATCGATCTCCCAGCGGCCCAGGATCTCGAAGGTCTGGCAGTCCATGATGAAGACGCCGGGCGGGCCGTCGATGCCCTGCGCCCCGCCGCCGCCGAGCGTGCTGACATAGATGCCTTCGGGACCGCAATGGATCGTGTGCGGGCGCGAATAGCCGGTGCGCCGGAACACCTCCTCGGGTTCGATTATCTTGTGAATCCTGGCCTTTGTCGGGTCAGGCTTGGTGTCGATCACGTAGATGCGCGAGGAGCGGATTCCCGGAATGATAAGGTAGCGTCTCTCGAGGAATGCATGGCCCGTCAACGGCGAGAGGGACGATGAACAGGCGTTCCAGCCGAAGTGATGAAACTCGTCACCCTTGTTGGGCATCGTCACGGTGTGGACGACCTGCGAGTAGGTCGGGGAGCCGGGCTTGACGTCGATGACAGCAAGCGCGTCGGGCTTGGAGAAGTCCGGACTCAGCAACAGGGTATAGGCATAGGTCTCGACCGGAGCTTCCATCGCGAGCTTCGGCGATGCATGAAAAGTTGGGTCAGGCCGAACATTCATCAAGTTGCCTCCCATGCTGGAGTGGAGGCGCCTGTTCATCCAATCCCGCGGCACTCCGCTCTTCTCGGCGCCCTTGGAAACACTACGCTCGCCTGGCGACGTCAGACAATGGCGAATATTTGCGAGCACTCACGATCGCGACGTTTCATCGCTCCGTGATCACGTGTCCATCTCCGCCATCCCTGAGGCATGCGTGCGCAGGGCTTGCCGGCTTATGAGCTGACCGGCTCTTGCGCCAACTGAGCCGAGCCATCAGGCAAACATTTCGGGGCTGATCTCGTCCACTTGGGTGATCACATCGGCCGGGATCCCGGCGCGTTCCGCCGCGAGACGAATGGTGTCGGCGCTTGCGGCCTCGTAGAGGCAATAGGTCTTTCTTTTATCGGCGCTGAGAAAAGAAAAAATCCACTTTACACCTTCAGCATCGTTGATCCGCTGAACGTGATCGCTCGATTCTTTCGTCAGTTCAAGTTTTTCGGCGAAATTTCTCTCAATGATGAAGCGGGGCATTGGCTCTTCCTTCCTGAAGACGAATTACGATTCAGCTCAAGGGCCAGTCTTTCTTATCAATGTACGGTTCCTTGCATCTTTCGTTTGAGCGCGACCATGCCGAGGTTCATCGCCGTCTCCAGTGAGCACTCGAGAAGCGCTTCGGCCTGCTTCCTGTCTCCAACTCGCCCCCGCCGGCGAAGCATCTGGGCATAGGCGTACTGGCTGTGGGCGAGCCAAGGCCGGGCGCCCATCCTTTGATCAAGCTCGATCGCCGCCTGGAAGTGGGCCTCGGCGACCTGCCAGTCCTCGGTGAGCGCGGCCAGTTGACCGAGGAACCGCCCGGCTGCCCCAAGGCAAACCGTGGTCACACCCGCGGTGATGGTTTTTCCGTCATACGCGGCCAGCAGGCTGTAGAGCCGCTTCGCGCAAGTCCGGTCTTCGAGCGCCGCGCAGACCTCCGCCAGATAGGCCAGGGTTGCGCTCCGTTTCGCATCGACAGCGATCGGAAGGCGGCCATCGACGAATTCGTCAAGCGTCCGTTGCGCAGGCTTCAGGTGACCAAGCTCGGAGGCGATCAGAGCGAAGCCTGGCTTCCACGTCGGCTGATCCGGGTTTTCGTCGATCAGGTGCTTGATGATCGGCGCCACCTCGGCCAGCCGGCCCTGCTCGCGCCTGATCGTGAACATCTGAAATCCGTAGACGCCTTCGACGGCGTCGCCATATGTCCGGCGCCCGAGCTCCAGGGCCGTCTCGGCATGTCGCTCCGCCTCGGCAAAATCGCCGTTCAGGATCGCTTGCATCGCCCGGCCGTGGACCGCGATCCAGTGCACGTGCATCCTCTGACGCGCCTCGCCGAGGATGTTCAGTTCATGGAGCGCCTTGTCCATGCGCTCGCGGTCGCCGAATTCGGCCGATCCGTAGACGTCGAGGCTGCGCGCGCGTCCGCGTGCATCGTCGTCGTCAACTTCATCGGCGAGCCTGAGCAACTCGTCGATCTGGGCACGCCACTCCTGGCCGTTGTCTTCGCATCGCGTGCTTGCCGGGATGAGAAAGCGGTTCACCAACAGTTCGAAGCGCGACAGCGGGTCGTTCAACCGCCGGGCCTCCTCGGTTGCTTCTCGCGAAAAGAGGTTTGCAGCATCGATCTCGCCGAGCACAAGGTGCGCGCGGGCCAGGCGGCTCAGGATGTGGCAGCGCGTTGCCAGGTCGGCGACACCGATCAAGGTTCTCGCCTCCTCGAGCAACTTAAGCGAGTCGCGGGACGGCTCGTTCGAGAGGAAGCGGGCATTGTCGAAGACGAGCGCCGCCTCGGCGAAGGCCCCAGCGTCACCCTGCGCACGCGCTTCCTCCAACGCCGCCAGCGAATGACGCATCGCCTCGGACATGCGGCCGGCGCTCTCGAGAGCGCGACCGAGCAGAAGGCGGACCTGCACGCTTTCCCTCGCACGGACCTGGCCATCGGAAACTCGGGAGACCAGCCGCAGAGCGTTCTCGCAGTGCTTAACGGCCTCGAAATTGGCGGACCGTGCCAATGCCCGTTGCGCCGCAAGTTTCCAGAACGACAGCGCGCGCTCCGGCAGGTCGGCTTCGGACAGGTGGCGGGCAATCAGCTCCGGCTGCGTCTCGGCCACATCGGGCTGCGCCGCGATCAGCGTTTCCCCCACCAACCTGTGGTAAGCGCGACGCTTGCCGGTGACCAGCGTCTGGTACGCCACGTCCTGGATCAAGGCGTGCCGGAACGCGTAGGTGTCGCTGGACAGCCCACTTCTGATCATCAGATGCGCATGGGTCAGTTCGTTCAGGGCCGCATCCAATACGGCACCAGGCAGTCGCGCGACGTCCCTCAGCAGGGCCCGAGAGAACTCCCGGCCAATCGCCGACGCCATCTGGGCCAGTTGCCTTGCCACCGGAGACAGGCGATCGAGCCCGGCCATCAGCGAGCCCTGCAGCGTTGCCGGAATCTCGTCCAGGGCGCGCGGGTGGTCTGGATCTTGTTCGAGCAGCGACCGCGTCAGTTCCTCCACAAACAGCGGCACGCCATCAGTGCGCTCCGCGATGTCATCGATCAGGCCTAAGGGGGGATTCCGGCCCATGATCGACTGGACAAGCTCGGCGATCTGCGCACGGCTGAGACGGCCCATGCTGAGCGTCGTCGTATAGCTGAAGCCGGTGGCCCAGTGCGCCGACCATTCGGGCCGATGCGTGACCACCAGCATCACGGGCAATTCGGAGATGCGGGCGAGCACCTGCTCGAGGAGTTCGGCCGTTGAGGGGTCGAGCCAGTGCGTATCCTCGATGATCATCAAGGCAGGAAGGCGCCGGCTGATGGATGCGAGGCGGCTGACGAGCGTCTGGAGCGTTAGCTCCTTCAGCTTCGCCGGCGCAAGCTTCAGCGGCTTGTAGCGCCCGAGCGTGTCGAGTGACAGGAGCTCGGCGTAGATTGCCGCCACGGCCGAAGCGTCCTCGTCGTTGCTCCGCAGCAGATCTTCCAGCTTGTCCAGGCGCCGCTCGGCCGTGTCGTCGGCAGCAAACCCGGCGACCCGCTCGAGGCGTTGGATGACCGGGTGAAAGGCGCTGTCCTGATGATAGGGCGAACATTGAAGCCGGATGACCTCATGGGGCGCCCCCTTCGCCTGTTCCTCAAGGCACTGGACGAGACGGGACTTGCCGATGCCGGCCTCACCGGACACAAAGACGGCCTGGCCCTGGCCGGCGCGCGCGGCGGCCCAGCGTTCGAGCAGGATTCCGACCTCGTGTACGCGCCCGATGAACGGCGAGAGTGTAACGCCGCGAACCGCGTCAAACCGGCTCTCGACCTCTCGCTCGCCAGCGATACGATAGAGGTCGACCGGTTTGTCGACGCCCTTGAGATGGGCCTCGCGGACCTTCTCTGTGACGAAAGTCTCTCCTATGAGCCGCAGGGTATCATCGGTGATCAGCAACTCGGACGGCTCGGCCTCTTGCTGCAGGCGCGCGGCAAGGTTGAGCGCATGGCCGGCTGCCGACATCTCACGTCCGCTGGCTGCATCGCCGACCACCACTTGGCCGGTCGCGATTCCTACCCGCGCATTGAGCGGCCCACGCTCAGGCAGCACTAGCAAGCGGACGGCGGCCAGCGCATCCAGGCCGGCGCGCACGGCGCGTTCGGCGTGGTCCTCGTGGGCGGTCGGCCAGCCGAAATAGGCAAGTACGCCGTCTCCCAGGAACTGGGCGACATGCCCCCCGTAGCGCGTGATGCTGCCGGCGACGGCATCCTGATAGCGGCGCAGGACATCGCCGGCATCCTCGGGGTCGAGCCGCTGGATCAGGCGGGTCGATCCGACGAGATCGCAGAAAAGGACCGTCAGCAGCCTGCGCTCTGCGTTCGGGCTCGGAGCGGGCGCTGCTCGCTCAGTCTTTCCGCTTTGCCGTCCGGAGGCCGCTTTCCGCTTCGGTCGGGGCAGGGCCGCATCCTCGTCGAGGCTCTCGATGGCCGCGAGGATGGTCTTGCGATGCCCCAGGGATACGCCGAGTTCCCGCAGATCGGCGTCTGTCAGATGGGGCAGGGCACGGCGATCGACGTCGTTCTGCACGAACGTCGGCGTATACTTGCCGAGGCCCAGATCGTTCAACCAGCTGTCGATTGTGCCACTCATCGCAGGCACCTTCTTCGCCGATAGATGCAGACAGTCGCGGTAGCTTGCTCAGCGCCGCGCCGGCCGACGAGCCTGTGTGCATGACCCGCATCACGCCAACCTCAGAGTTCTGGGCGGGCAGTCATGGCCAGCCCAGATCTGCGTCGGGAGGCGGCTTCCGCGATCATGATAGCACATCAGCAAGCTGTCGTGTGACGAGCCGAGTGCTGATGCTGGCGCCTTGGCCGATCGGCTCAGATCTCGCCTGACGTTACCCGGCGGCCTGGTCTCGCGAGCGCCTATCGCAGGAGGCGCCCGCCCGCGAGCTCATCGCGGTGATTGTCCCGTCCCGGGAGCGCCGGACGATCAGAAATTGACCTTGTCGGCGCCCTTCAGCTGCAGGACTTCACGGGCGTCCTCCGGTGTCGCCACTTCGAGGCCGAGGCCTTCGATGATCATGCGGGCCGCCTTGACCTGGTCGGCGTTGGATTTCGCGAACTGGCCCGGCCCTAGCCACAGCGAGTCCTCCAGCCCGACGCGCAGGTTGCCGCCCATCGAGACCGCCATCGCGGCGATCGGCAATTGGTGCCGCCCCGCTCCAAGCACCGACCACTGGTACTGGTCGCCGAACAGCCGATCGGCCGTGCGCTTCATATGGGCGACGTCCTCGGGGTGAGGGCCGATACCGCCCAGGATGCCGAAGACCGACTGGACGAAGAAGGGCGGCTTCACCAGTCCGCGGTCGACGAAATGGGCCAGCGTGTAGAGATGGCCGATGTCGTAGCACTCGATCTCGAAGCGGGTGCCGTTCTCCGCGCAGGTTGTCAGGATGTTCTCGATGTCCTGGAACGTGTTCTTGAAGATGCGGTCCTTCGAGCCCTCGAGATAAGGCCGCTCCCAGTCGTGCTTGAAGTCCTTGAAGCGGGCCAGCATCGGGTAGAGCCCGAAATTCATCGAGCCCATATTGAGCGAGGCGACCTCAGGCTTGAAATGAGCGCAGGGGCCGAGCCGCTCCTCGACGCCCATGGTGGGGGCGCCGCCGGTGGTGATGTTGATGACGCAGTTCGAGCGCTGCTTGATCACCTTCAGGAAGGGCTCAAAAGCCTCCGGGGACTGGTCGGGCTGGCCGGTTTTGGGGTTCCGGGCATGGACATGGACGAGCGCGGCGCCGGCTTCGGCCGCGCCGACGGCCGCATCGATGATCTCGTCGGCGGTCACCGGCAGATGCGGAGACATCGAGGGCGTGTGGATCGCTCCTGTCACCGCGCAGGTAATGATGACTTTGCGGTTCTTGGCCATGGTGGTGGTCCTTTCTAGGCAAATCTCGGATGTGGCGCGGGCCCTTAGTCGGGCTTGCGCTGAGAGCCCTGCTTGTGCGCCTGCAGTGCCGCGAGCCGGGTGTCGCGCCAGTCGCTCAGCCGCTTGACCCGGTCAGCCGCCTGCGTGCCGCTCCACTCGCTCATCACGGTCGCCACCGTCTCGGCGCCGAAGGGATCGCCGCCGGCGCTGTCGGCGACCATCCGCGTCAGTGAGGCGCCGTATCGCGAGCAATAGTCCGGGATGCCGCCCGGCGCATTGAGCTCGATCGTCTCGAAGGGCCCCATGAAGGACCAGCGCAGCCCGAGGCCGTCGCGGATCGTCTTGTCGACGTCCTCGGCGCTGGCGACGCCTTCGCCGACGAGCCGGAAGGCCTCAGCCAGCAGCACGGCCTGAAGCCGGTTCAGGACGAAGCCGGGTTTTTCCTTGCGCAGGGTGATCGGTACCTGCCCGGCCTGCTCGTAGATGACCTTGGCCCGCTCGACGACGGCCGGATCGGTCCAGGGCGCGGGAGCGAGCTCGACAATCGGCACGAGATGCGGCGGGTTGACGGGATGCGCCACGAGGCAGCGCGCGCGGCCCGCCAGCCCCTCGCTGAAGACCGAGGCCATGATGAAGGAGGTCGAGGAGGCGAGGATCGCGGAGGCGGGTGCGAGCGCATCCATCTCGGCAAAGAGCTTCTGCTTGGCCTCGACGCTTTCCGGCCCGTTCTCCTGCACGAGATCGGCTCCGGCCAGCACATCGGCGAGGCCCGAGGCAACGCGGATGCGGGCGAGCGAGCCCTTCGGATCCTGCACGAGCCCGTGGCCGGCAAGCTCTTCGAGATTGGTGCCGATATGTGCACGCGCCGCCTCCGCCGCGCCGGGCGCGACGTCATGCAGCGCGACCTCGCAGCCATGGCTGGCGAAGACGGTGGCCCAGGCGCGGCCGATCAGGCCCGAACCGACAATGGCGATGTTAGTCATAGCTTGTAGTCCCGTGAACGAGGCCGAATTGGGAGAACGATGTCGTCAAAGCCACAGCACCTGCCGGCGCAGCGCTAGGTCCTGGCTCAGCGCGCGCGATGGGCCGGTGTGGACGACGGTCCCGCGCTCGAGCACCACGGTGCGGTCCGACAGTGCCAGAGCGAGGTCGAGGTGATGGTCGACGATGACTATCGCGATCTCGCGGCGCAGCTTGTCGAAAGCCTCGAAGAGTTCCTCGACGACGGCGGGCGCCAAGCCCTCGAAGGGCTCGTCGAGCAGCAGCACGCGGGTGTCCCCGGAGAGAGCGCGAGCGACCGCGACCATCTGCTGCTCGCCGCCGGAGAGGTAGTCGGCCGGCGAGTGCCAGCGCTCGCGGATGCGCGGGAAGAAGGCAAAGATCTTGTCGTCGTCCCAATGCGTGCCGTTGCCGGTGACGCGCTTGAGGCGGCCGAGTTCCATGTTGTCCTTGACGCTCATGCCCGCGAAGAGCCCGCGCCCCTGCGGCACATAGGCGATGCCGGCGCGCGCAATCACGGCGGGTGCCTGCCGGGCGATGTCGCTGCCGGCGAGCGTGATGCTGCCCGTCGCTGGCGGCGCGATGCCGGTGATCGTCTTGAGCAGCGTCGACTTGCCGGCGCCGTTGCGGCCGAGCAGGGCCACGATTTCGTTGTCGTGCACGTCGAGCGAGACCTGCCGCAGGATGTGGCTCTTGCCGTAGAAGGTGTCGACGTCCTTCAGCCCGAGCAGCACGGTCTCGCGAGCGGCGCTGGCGCGTGGCTTTTCCGCCAGGGCATGCGCGCCCGAGCCGATATAGACCTCCTGCACGCGCGGCGAGGAGCGCGCATCCTCCACGGTGCCGTCGACCAGCACCGCGCCCTCGTTCATGACGGTGACATGGTCGGCGATGGCGAAGACGCGGTCGATGTCGTGCTCGACCAGCAAAACCGGCAGATCGGTCGAGATCGACTTGATGAGGTTGCCGACGCGCTCGCGCTCCGCTGCAGCCAAGCCGGCCAACGGCTCGTCCAGCAGGAGCACCCGCGGCTTCGTCGCCAGCGCGAGGCTCATGTCGAGCAGGCGCTGGCCGCCATAACTCAGCGATCCCGCCTCGGCGGTCTCGATCCCACGCAGGCCCATCGTGTCGATCACGGTTGCGGTCTGGGTGTTGACCTCATCGAGTCCGCCGGCTGCCCGCCAGGGGTTAAAGCGTTCCGTTGCACGCGCCTGCACTGCGAGGCGCACGTTTTCTGCCACCGAGAGGGTCGGGAACAGGTTCGTGATCTGGAAGGCGCGGCCGATGCCGGCCTGCGTGATCGCTTCGGGCGTCATGCCGCCGATCTGGCGATCGCGCAGATGGACCGTGCCCCGGTCCGGCGCGAAGAGCCCCGAGATCAGGTTGAAGGCGGTCGTCTTGCCGGCGCCATTGGGGCCGATCAGCGCGTGCAGCTTGCGGTCGCGCATCGTGATGTCGACGCCCTCGACGGCCTTGATGCCGCCAAAACTCTTGGCGAGCCCCTTGGCCGCGAGGATGACGCCATCGCCGGCGTCCGTCGGCTTCATGAAATCGGGCAGCGTCACCTGTCCCGCCTTGCGCTCCGACATGGCGGCATCGCCGGCAGCCTGCTTTAGGAAGGGCCGCAGCAGGCGCTGGCCGACGCCGATCAGCCCGGTCGGTGAGAACACGATGAAGGCGACAAAAAGCAGCCCGAACCAGAACAGCCAGTTCGGCGTCATGCTCGAGAGATAGTCGCGGAAGATCACGAAGAAGAGCGCGCCGAGCGCCGGTCCCAGGAAGGAGCGCATGCCGCCGATGACGACCATGGCGAGCAATTCGCCCGAGAACGCCACCGAGATCGGCTCGGCCGAGGTCATGCGGTTGTTGAAGAGCAGGAGCGTTCCTGCGAGCCCCGTCAGCGCGGCCGAGAGGGTGAAGGCGATCAGCTTGTAGCGGTCGGTCGCATAGCCGAGGAAGCGCGCGCGCTGCTCGTTCTCGCGGATCGCCACCAGTACTGTGCCGACAGGCGAGCGATGGAAGCGCCAGAGCCCGTATACCACTGCCATCGCGATCACCGCCACGAGCGCATAGAAGTGCAGCGTCACCTCGAAATCGACGCCAAGGAATAGCGGCCGCTTGATGCCGCCCAGTCCATCCTCGCCGCCGGTCAGCGAGGTCCAGCGGAAGGCGACCGAATAGGTCATCGCCGCGAGCGCCAGTGTGAGCAGCGAGAAATAGACGCCCTTGCGACGCAGGATCAGCGCGCCGAAGGCAAAGGCGATGAGGCCGACCATGAGCACCGCCAGCAGCACCGGTAGCAGGAACTGTCCGGGCAGCCAGTTGCGCTGGATCAGCCCGGCGGCATAGGCGGCCAGCCCGAACCAGGCGCCGTGTCCGAACGAGACCAGCCCTGTCGTGCCGACCAGAATGTTCAGCGCCATGCAGGCGATGGCGAAGACGACGATCTCGGTCGCCGAGGTCGTGCCCAGCCCGACCAGATGCATCAGTGAGGGCAGGGCGACGAGGCCGATGGCGGCGATGAGGAGCGGCGCGTGATCGCGTTGGGTCTGCGTCATGGCGCTCACTCGAACCGCTGGATACGTTCGCCGAACAGGCCGCGAGGCCGGAACAGCAGGACGAGCAGCATCATCAGGTAGATCACGGCCGTGGACCATTGCGTGTAGCCGAGCCCGATGGTGATGCCCTTGACCACGCCCACCATCAGGGCCGCGACCACGACACCCCAGAAGGAGCCGAGGCCGCCGATGACGACGACGACGAAGGCGGGGGTGATGATCTCCTGGCCCATGGCCGGGTGGATCGAATAGATCGGCGCCAGCAGTACGCCGGCGAGCCCCGCCAGCCCGATGCCGATTCCGGCGACCGCGACCATGTAGGGCTGGAGCGAGATGCCGAGCGCGCCGACCATGTCGGGATTCTGGACGCCGGCGCGGACCACGCGGCCGAAGGCCGTGCGCTGCAGCAGGAACCAGAGGCCGAGCACGCAGCCCGCCGCGATGAGCAGCAGCATCGCCCGATAGCGCGAATAGATGAAGTCGCCGATGAAGATCTGGCCGCGCAGGGCAGGCGGGATCGAGAAGGACAGCGGTGGCGCACCAAAAATCATGCGCAACGACTGCTCGGCGACCATGGCGAGACCGAAGGTCAGGAGCAGCGAGAGGATCGGGTCCGAGCGATAGAAGCGCTGGAACAGGCCGCGCTCGATGACGATGCCGATCAGCGCGACCAGCACCGGCGATGCGATCATGGCGCCACCAAAGCCGATATGGGGTGCGAGCACGATCGTGAGATAGGCGCCGATCGCATAGAAGGCGCCATGCGCCAGGTTGACGATCCCGCCCAGCGAGAAGATCAGCGAGAGGCCCAGCGCGATCAGGAGGTAATAGACCCCGTCGAGCAGTCCGTTCAGCACTTGCTGGATGAAGAGGGTGAGCAAGAGGGCGGCCCTTTTCGGAGTACGCGGGAGGCGATCCCGTCATGGTCGGGCTTGACCCGACCACCTCGGAAACCAGTGTCTTCCAGTCAGGAGATCCTCGGGTCGGCGCCCCGCGCCGCCCGAGAATGACCAACGAGCCGTCAGCTCATCTTGCAGACCGCCTCGTCACCGCTGGTTGCGATGACTTCCATGTTCTCGTTGGGGCCCGGCACGGGCGGCGAGGAGGTGAAGAGATCCCACTGGTTCTTGACCTGCGCGGCGGGCAGGGCGGTGATCGTGTACATCTCGCTGATCAGCTGGTGATCGGAGGCGCGGAAATAGCCCTCGCGGCCCTTGAGCACATCGAACTTCGCGCCCTTCTCCCAATGCGCGAGGATCTTGTCGGTCTCGGTCGATTTCAGCTCGTTCATCGACTGCGCCATGATCTTCACGGCCATGTAGTCGCCCCAGGCCTGGTTCTCGGGCGGCTTGCCATACTTCTTCGTGAAGGCGGCGACGAAAGCCTTGCTGCCGGGAGTGTCGATCAGGTGGTGCCAGACGCAGGGCCAGATGCCGCCGAAATTGTCCTTGCCGGCGGCCCAGGCGAGCGCGGTGTCGAAGCCAAACCCCGCGACCGGGAAGGTCAGGCCGAACTCCGCATATTGCTTCAGGAAGTTGGTGATCTGGTTGCCGGCGAGGTTGGAGATCACCAGGTCGGGCTTGGCGGCCCGGATCTCGATCAGCAGCGCCGAGAAGTCGGTCGCGTCGGTGGGGACCAGTTTGTCGGCGGCGAACTGGCCGCCATTGGCCTCCATGAAGCGCTTGGCGACCTTGCTGAGGTCATGGCCGAAGGCATAGTCGGCGGTGAGCGAGAACCACTTCTTGCCCTTTACCAGCCCCTGCGCCAGCAGCGAGCGGCCGGTGCTCTTCACATACATCGAGTTCTGGTGCTCGACATGGAACATGTAGCGGTTGCAGCTTTCGCCGCGCAGGGCGTCGGAATTGCCGCCGGTGTTGACGAAAAGCATCTTGTTGCGCGCCGCGACCTGCGAAATCGTCAGGCACGAGGCCGACGAGATCTCGCCGATGATGCAGGCGACCTTGTCGCGCTCGAACATGCGCTCGGCCTTGGTCGAGGCGGTCTGCGGATTGACCGAGTCTTCCTTCAGCGCCTCGAGCTTGCGGCCATTGATGCCGCCGGCGGCGTTGATTTCCTCCACCGCCAGGTCGACGGCCATGACGCCGTATTCGCCGAGCGGGCCGAGGAAGCCGGTGCGCGGGGTCAGGTGTCCGAACCGGACAGCGTCGGGCGTCTGCGCCAGGATGATCGAGGGGCTCGCGATGAGCCCCGTAGCTGCGCCCAGCCCCACAAGGGCCTGACGGCGCGAAATCCGCGTGGTCTTGAAGATCTCTGCCATTGCGTTCCTCCCAGAACAGTCCGCGCCATTGGGGCGTCGGCTAAGGCTGTCACACGGTCTTATGCCGCTTGTCGTGATCTGTGATCACAGTTAGGTTGGCAGACATGACTGCACCTGTCCAGCCCTTGCCCACAGTCCAGTCGCGGGAAGCAACTGCCCCCGAGATGAAACCACGCGCCCTGGCCGCGTTGGACGATGTCGGGCTGCTGGCCCGCGAGACGCTGGGCGACCGCGTCACCATGGAGCTGCGTGCGCGCCTCGTCGCAGGGCAGTTGGCTCCCGGTGACAAGCTTTCGCTGCGGCGCGTCGCCGAGGCGCTCGGCGTCTCCATGATGCCAGTGCGCGAAGCGGTCAGCCGGCTCGCCGCCGACCGGGCGCTCGAGGTGCTGCCGGGGCGAGCGGTGCGGGTCCCCATTCTCACGCTAGAGCAGTTTCGCGAGCTGACGCGCCTGCGCCTCGTCCTCGAGGGCTTTGCTGCGGAGGAGGCCGCCCGCGTCGCGAGCCCCGAGCAGATCGCGCGCATCGCCGCCCATGAGGCGATCTTCCGCGAGGCAGCCGACGCGGAGCCGCCGCGCGCCGCCGACAGCGTCGCCGCCAACCGCGACCTTCACTTCGCTCTCTACGAGGCGACGAACATGCCCTCGCTGGTCGAGATGATCGAGCGGCTCTGGCTCAAGGCGGGGCCAATCCTCAACCTCGACATGCGCCATGAGCCGATGCGGCTGAAGGGTGGCAGCGCCGTGCAGGCCCATGCCAGCCTCGTCGAGGCCTTGAGCGCGCGCGATGCGCCGGCCGCACGCCAAGCCCTGGAGCGCGACATCACGTTCGCCGCCGCCCATGTCGAGAGCACCGGCCGCCTGGCCGAGCGGACCGAAATCTGAATTCCGAGGGGAGAGAAGCGATGGACCTGCAGATATCGGGCTTGCGCGTGCTGGTGACGGCCGGCGCGGGCGGAATCGGCCGAGCAACGGCACGCGCTTTCGCGGCCGAAGGCGCGAGGGTGCACATCTGTGACGTCGACACTGACGCGCTCGCCCAGATGGCTCAAAGCGATCCTGGAATGACGCAGTCGGTCTGCGATGTCTCGGATAGGGCGGCCGTATCGCGATTGATGGAGGAGGCCCTGGTCGCGCTCGGCGGGCTCGACTGCCTCGTCAACAACGCCGGCATCGCCGGCCCCACGGGCCGCGTCGACGAGATCGACCCCGCCGATTGGGACAGCTGCGTGGCGATCGACCTGACAGGGCAGTTCAACTGCACCCGGCTGGCCGTTCAGCACCTGAAGCAGTCCGGGAACGCCTCGATCATCAACCTCTCCAGCCAGGCCGGCAAGCACGGCTTCCCATTGCGCTCGCCCTATGGCGCGGCGAAGTGGGGCGTGATCGGCTTCACCAAGGCGCTCGCGGCAGAGCTAGGGGAGTTCGGCATCCGGGCCAACGCGATCTGCCCGGGCCTTGTCGAGGGTCCGCGTATCCAGAGCGTTATCGCCAACAAGGCGCGCAGCTTCAATGTTTCGCATGAGGAAATGACACAGCGCCTCTTCGCCGGCGTCTCGATCAAGCAGTTCGTCGACCCCAACGACATCGCAAAACAGATCGTCTTTCTGGCCTCGCCCTTCGGCAAGACGATTTCGGGCCAGGAGATCTCGGTCTGTGGCGATACCAGGATGCTGGCCTAGACAGGGCACGCCGGCAGCAACCTGACATCATATCTGCTAGCGCCGTTCAGCCTCCGGTCTGGGGCGATCCCATTCACCACATGTGAAATAGCTGAGCCAGCGCATCGGGGGGGGGGCGGGCAAACGCCATGCTGCCGTAGTGCCAATGTCGGCTGACGGAATGGCCATTCCGCTTAAGCCGCCGCGTTACCGCCTAGCCGAATCAGCCCTTGAATAGAGCGACCTACAGCACTGAACACGCTAGCCAATATTGGCTTCTGACGTTCATCTAACGGAACCGTGTTGCCGAAAATGAAACGTCGCCCGGCAGGGCCGGGCGACGTGAGTAGGATCGTGAAACCGCCGCTACGATCGTGGGAGCAATGCTACGCCGCGGTGTTCCATGAACCGTCTGAAGACCTCAAGAGCACCCGGTCGTTGAACCGCAGGTGTTGCATTTCAGGCAGGTGCCATTGCGCACCAGCGTGAAGTTTCCGCACTCGCCGCAGCTGTCGCCGACATAGCCCTTCATGATCGCCTCGGCGCGGCGTTCTGAAGCCGATGGCTGGGCTGCCGGCGCAGCGAAGCCGAGCTTGTCCATCTGGGCTTCGCCAAACGCCTCCGGCTCTTCCTTCAGCGCGGTCGCGCCGGCTGTCGCCAGGGCCTTCACGTTCGAGCCGCCGCGCCCCACTGTGTCGAGGTTGGCGGGAGTGCCGCCGCCCTGGATCGAGTGGAAGTTCATCGGCTTGCCGCGGCGGAAACCCGTCGAGGCCAGCGGCGAGGTGGTGATCGGCGTGACCAACTCGGGCGCCTTGTCCTGACCGACGCCGCCGCCGATCACGTCATGACCGATCTCGCTGGGATCGATATGAGCGAGGTCGTGCCGGCCGAGATAGCTGATCGCCAGCTCGCGGAAGACGTAGTCGAGGATCGAGGTCGCGTTCTTGATCGACTGGTTGCCCTGCACGAAGCCCGAGGGCTCGAAGCGCGTGAAGGTGAAGGCCTCGACATATTCCTCAAGCGGCACGCCGTATTGCAGGCCCAGCGACACCGCGATGGCAAAATTGTTCATCATCGCGCGGAAGGCGGCGCCTTCCTTGTGCATGTCGATGAAGATCTCGCCGAGGCGGCCATCGGCATATTCGCCGGTGTGGACGTAGACCTTGTGGCCACCGACGACCGCCTTCTGGATGTAGCCGGTGCGGCGCGAGGGCATCTTTTCGCGCTCGCGCACGACCTTCTCGACGATGCGCTCGACGATCTTCTCGGCGATCTGCGTGGCCCGCGCAGCCATCGGCTGCTGGAGCAGCGCCTCGACCGCATCCTCCTCGTCGTCATCGTCCGAGATCAGCGCCGAGTTCAGCGGCTGCGAGAGTTTGGAGCCGTCGCGGTAGAGAGCATTGGCCTTCAGCGCCAGCTTCCACGAGAGCATGTAGGCGCTCTTGCAGTCCTCGACCGTGGCATCGTTGGGCATGTTGATGGTCTTCGAGATCGCGCCCGAGATGAAGGGCTGAGCTGCCGCCATCATCCGGATGTGGCTCTCGACCGAGAGATAGCGCTTGCCGATCCGTCCGCAGGGATTGGCGCAGTCGAAGACGCTGTAATGCTCGACCTTCAGGTGCGGGGCGCCCTCGAGGGTCATGGCGCCGCAGACATGGACGTTGGCGGCCTCGACCTCGGCCTTGCTGAAGCCGAGGAACGGCAGCAGCTCGAAGGTCGGCTCGGCCAGCTTCTCGGCGGGCACCTTCAGGACGTTGATCAGGAAATCCTCGCCCAGCGTCCACTTGTTGAAGACGAACTTGATGTCGAAGGCGGCCTTGAGGTCCTTCTCGACGGCGTCGATCTTGTCCTGCGGGAACCCCTTCGCGCGGAGCGAACCATGGTTGACGCCGGGAGCCTGGGCCATCGAGCCGTGGCCGACAGCGTAGGCTTCGATCTCGGCGATCTCGTGCTCGCGATAGCCGAGYGCCCGCAGCGCGTCGGGCACGGCGCGGTTGATGATCTTCCAGTAGCCGCCGCCGGCGAGCTTCTTGAATTTAACCAGCGCGAAGTCGGGCTCGATGCCGGTCGTGTCGCAATCCATGACGAGGCCGATCGTGCCGGTCGGCGCGATCACGGTCGTCTGGGCGTTGCGGTAGCCGTACATCTTGCCGAGGTTCAGCGCCTCGTCCCAGACGATGCGGGCGCGCTCGGACATCAGCTCGCTGGTGCCGCCGAGGCGGGCCAACGTGCCATGGTCGAGCGGCACCGGCGTGACCTGCAGGTTCTCATAGCCCGTGGCCTGGCCATGGGCAGCGTTGCGATGATTGCGGATGACGCGCAGCATGTGGCTGGCGTTCTTCTTGTAGCCTGGGAAGGGCCCGAGTTCGCCAGCCATTTCGGCCGAGGTCGCATAGGACACGCCGGTCATGATCGCGGTGAGGGCGCCTGACAAGGCGCGGCCCTCGTCGCTGTCGTAGCCGAGGCCCATGGTCATCAGCAGGCCGCCGATATTGGCGTAGCCGAGGCCCAGCGTGCGGTACTCATAGGAGAGTTCGGCGATCTCGCGGCTCGGGAACTGCGCCATGGTCACCGAGACTTCGAGCACGACGGTCCAGAGCCGGCAGAGATGCTCATAGGCTGCGACGTCGAAGGCTTTCGTCTCGCGATCGTAGAACTGCAGCAGGTTGGCGGAGGCCAGGTTGCAGGCGGTGTCGTCGAGGAACATGTATTCCGAGCACGGGTTTGACGCCCGGATCCGGCCCGAGGCGGGGCAGGTGTGCCAGTCGTTCATCGTCGTGTTGAAATGCAGGCCCGGATCGGCCGAGGCCCAGGCGGCGTAGCCGATCTTCTCCCAGAGGTCGCGAGCCTTGAGCGTCTTCATGACCTTGCCGGTGGTGCGGGCGGTCAGGTTCCACTCGGCATCGGTTTCCACGGCGCGCAGGAAGTCGTCGGTCAGCGAGACCGAGTTGTTCGAGTTCTGCCCGGAGACGGTGAGGTAGGCTTCCGAGTCCCAGTCGGTGTCGTACACATCGAACTTGATGTCGGTGTAGCCCTGCTTGGCGAACTGGATGACCCGCTTGATGTAGTTGTCGGGGACCATCGCCTTGCGGGCCAGCTTGACCTCGCGCTTCAGCGCCGGGTTCTTCTCGGGATCGAAGCAGGAATCGCCGTCGCCCTCGCAGTTCACGCAGGCCTTCATCACGGCCTTCATGTGCTTCTGGACGACCTTGGAGCCGGTCACGAGAGCCGCGACCTTCTGCTCCTCGCGCACCTTCCAGTCGATATAGGTCTCGATATCGGGGTGGTCGACATCGACGACGACCATCTTGGCGGCGCGACGCGTGGTGCCGCCCGACTTGATCGCGCCGGCGGCGCGGTCACCGATCTTGAGGAAGGACATCAGGCCAGACGAGCGGCCGCCGCCGGCGAGCTTTTCGCCTTCGCCGCGCAGCATCGAGAAATTCGAGCCGGTGCCCGAGCCGTATTTGAACAGACGGGCTTCGCGGACCCACAGGTCCATGATGCCGCCGTCGTTGACGAGATCGTCCTGCACGCCCTGGATGAAGCAGGCATGGGGCTGCGGGTGCTCATAGCTCGACTTCGACTTCACCAGCTTGCCGGTCTTGAAGTCGACGTAGAAATGGCCCTGGCTGGGGCCGTCGATGCCGTAGGCCCAGTGCAGGCCGGTGTTGAACCATTGCGGCGAGTTCGGAGCGACGCGCTGGGTCGCCAGCATGAAGCGCAATTCGTCATGGAACGCGGCTGCATCTTCCTCCGAGGAGAAATAGCCGCCCTTCCAGCCCCAGTAGGTCCAGCAGCCGGCGAGCCGGTCGAACACCTGCTTGGAGGAGATTTCGGATGCGAAGCGCTCCTTCTCCGGCACGGCCGCAAGCGCCGCCTCGTCGGGCACGGAGCGCCACAGGAAGGAGGGGACGTCGTTCTCCTCGACCTTCTTCAGGGCCGCGGGAACGCCAGCCTTGCGGAAGTACTTTTGCGCGAGCACGTCGCTGGCGACCTGCGACCACGCCTCCGGCACCTCGATGCCCTCGAGCCGGAACACGATCGAGCCGTCGGGATTGCGGATTTCGCTGACGGCGGATCGGAACGGAATTGCGGCGTAAGGTGACTGGCCTGCGGAGGTGTAGCGGCGCTCGATGCGCATGATCTGTCGTCCCTTAAGATCGCCGCGGGTGGAGATCCCGCGCGGCCGGTTGATCACCGGCTCCTGATGTCAGTCCAAACTCGGTTCGATGCCCTGTGAGTCCTCGACGGTGTCGCCCCGCCTATGGGCCCGGTCACGCCCAAAATGCCCGCGCAATCCCGTTCGCCTCCGCGCTTGGCGCGGATGCAGGGCAGGCCCGGAACACTCTGGAAACTAGGGTCTCGCGTTCATCCAGAGGGGGTGCCGCCGGCCGTCATGCGATGGCCAAAATCTAGCGCCGATTGCGCTTCTGCGTCAAGGATTAGTGCGCCATGAAGCCTGTGGACACGACATCTGGTAGAAGGTGTGAGTTATGGGGATAAGTTGCAAGGCCGGTGCTAAGCCTTGGGAATTGCAAGCCGAATCCAGACGCATGGCGCGATTGCCACAGTGGCGCCGCAATCAATTCGATCAAAGGCCGGCCAATCCGCTTACCCGTAGGCCAGGCTGCCGGCTTGTATAAGCTCTCTCTTCGCCCACTGCGGCAAGGCCTTGAATTCATGGGACCTTCGCGTAGTCGGCTATGCCTTTCTGCCCATCGTCGAATCGTGTTCGGGCCCCGGCGAATGGCCGGGATGTTACAGCGCGGACACACCCGGCCTTAACGAGTGAATGGCATCCTTGTCTTTCCTGGCTCGGAAGTGGTGGCCTTTCATGAGACGCCTGGCTGTGATTGCACCGATCCTGCTCGCCGGTTGCATGGAGCCGGAGCCGCTTGCTCCAGCCTTTGCCGGGAAATGGGCCTCCGCGCTGGGGGGCTGCCAGGGGCCCATCATCACGATCAACAAGAGTGGCATCGCGGCGAGCGGGATGCCGATCGACGGACTGAGCTTCACCTCCGCCAAGGTATCCGGCGCGACGGCTCATCTCCTCATGGAGTTGAGCCCGGCGGCGCGGCTCGTGACATCCAGCCATCTGGGCGCACGCAAAGGCATCGAACTCAGGCCCGAGGACCTCGAGGTCGCGGCCACGCTGATAGCTCAGGCAAGCCGGGTGCATCCCACCAACGTGATCGTGCGCAACAAGAAGACGCGCCAGATTCAGGCTGCGGATCCTGGCGTGCTGGCGGTGATGACACTGGTCCGTTGCGATGGGCCGCAGGGGACCGGCCCCGCGCCACCGACGGCGGGTGGCCTGCGACAGCCGGCTTTTCGTTGAGGCTGGACAGCCTCGCACGCGGGGGCCATAAGTCGCGCGAACTCGCCCGACGCGGATGATCGTGATGAAGCAGACCTTGCTGCAGATCTTTACATGGTGGAACGGCCAGACCATTGGCACTCGTTTCCACACCTGGCGCTTCGGCGAGCGCGTCGGCGCCGACGAGTTCGGCAATGTCTACTATCGCACCAAGGGTGGCGTGAAGGACAAGGCGCTCGGAATCCAGCGCCGCTGGGTCGTCTATAACGGCGATACAGAGGCCTCCAAGATCCCGGCCGGCTGGAATGGCTGGCTGCACCACACAGTCGATGTCGCGCCGTCTGAGGAAAGCTACAAGCCGCGCGAGTGGCAGCAGCCGCACCAGCAGAACTGGACCGGCACTGCGCTGGCCTACCGGCCGCAGGGCTCCACGCTGGCGTCTGGCGAGCGCCCGGCGGCAACCGGCGACTACGACGCCTGGACGCCGGGGCGCTGATCCGCCCTGCGGATCGCTGCCATACCGGCAATGCCCTTTTTCCGCTGCGTTTTGCGTGTTACTGCGCGCCGTCGCGGTTCGGCCGCGCTTTGAAGAGATTCGCAAGCCGCATGCCGACGCCTCTCCGCATTGCCGCCCTGAAAGGGCTGGTTTCCGCCACGCTGCTCTCACTTGCGCTGACCGGCCCCGCCATGGCCGATCGCATTCGCAATCCCACGGCCGTCTTCGCCGGGCTCGACAAGATCACCGGGCGGATCATCTCGTTCGAGGTGGCGGTCGACGAGACCGTGCAGTTCGGCGCACTGCAGATCACGCCTCGCGTCTGCTGGAGCCGGCCGCCGACCGAGGCGCCGCAGACCGACGCCTTCACCGAAGTCGACGAAGTCACCTTCAACAACGAGTACCGTCGCATCTTTACGGGCTGGATGTACGCCTCCAGCCCCGGTCTGCATGGCGTCGAGCATGCGATCTATGATGTCTGGCTGACCGACTGCAAGGGGGGCACCGAACTCGTCGTCGATCCCAAGGAGCCCGAGGCTCCCATGCCTGCAGAAGAGCCGCGCCGGCCGCGCACGACACCGCCGCGCGATGCCAGCCAGCAGCCGGTTGCTCCAGGCGGGCGCATCGATGTCCAGCCGCCGCAGGGCGTGCCCGTGGCACCGCGCCAGGCTCCGAGCCAGCGCTTCTTCCCGACCAATCCGACAGGTCGCGGCGCGCCCGATCCGGCCGGCGGCAGTCGCTGATCAGCCCGCAGTGAGTTCGGCCAGCGCCTGCACACCGGTGACCGGCTCGCCCTTCGGCCAGGACCACCATTGCGCGTTGCGCGCGGTGGCGCGTTCGAGCAGTCCCTGATAGGCCGCACGCGGCACTTCCAGCGTGCCGAACTGGGCGAGGTGACTGGTCTGGAACTGCGCGTCGAGCAGGCAATAGCCGCCGCGCCTCAGACGGGCCACGAGATGGACCAGCGCGACCTTCGATGCGTCGGTCTCGCGGTGGAACATGCTCTCGCCGAAGAAGGCGCAGCCTAGCGACAGGCCATAGAGCCCGCCGACGAGTTGGCCCTCGCGCCAGCATTCCACGGTGTGCACATGGCCCAATCGAAAGAGCTCGCGGAAGATCTCGCGAATGCGGCCGTTGATCCAGGTCTCGGGCCTGTCGGGCTTGGATTCGGCGCAGGCCGCTATGACCGCGTCGAAATCGGTATCGACCCTGATCTCGAATCTGTCCGAGCGCACCGTGCGAGCCAGGCGCGAGGCCAGATGGAAACGGTCGAGCGGGATGACGCCGCGCAATTCCGGCTCGACCCAGAACAGGCTGGGATCGTCGGCGCTGTCGGCCATCGGAAAAATGCCGGCGGCATAGGCCCGCAGCATGACCTCGGGCGTGATCACCGGCGAGCGGACGGGCACGGATCGAGCTTTCATGATCGGATGGGAGCGCGGCTGCGTCGCCAAGTCAAACGGTGACGCGTCAATGCGGCACCTGGCTGGCAAGATGCGTCCAGACCCGTTCATCGTTCACCGTCATGGCCGGGTCGGAGCCGGCCATGACGGAGCGGCGCGTGTCAGGATTCGTCGGCTTCGCTCATTCCGCCGGCCGCGAGAAATTTCTCGAGCCAGTGAATGTTGTAGTCGCCGTTCAGGATGTCGGGGTTGCGCACCAGCGTGCGGAACAGCGGTAGCGTGGTGTCGACGCCGTCGACGACGAACTCGTCGAGCGAGCGGCGCAGGCGCATCAGGCATTCTGCCCGGTTGCGACCGTGGACGATCAGCTTGCCGACCAGCGAGTCGTAATGAGGCGGGATGATGTAGCCCTGATAGACAGCCGAATCGACGCGTACGCCGAGGCCACCAGGCGTATGGAACGAGGCGATCTTGCCGGGCGACGGGCGGAACGTCGCGTGATGCTCGGCATTGACGCGGCATTCGATGGCATGGCCCTCGATCACCACATCCTTCTGCTGGATCGAGAGCGGCGCACCCGCTGCGATCCGGATCTGCTCGTTGACGAGGTCGATGCCGGTGATCATCTCGGTGACGGGATGCTCAACCTGGATGCGCGTGTTCATCTCGATGAAGTAGAACTCGCCATCCTCGTAGAGGAACTCGATCGTACCGGCGCCGAGATAGCCCAGCTTGGCCATCGCAGCGGCGCAGATATTGCCGATCTTGTCGCGCTCGCCGGCGTTCAGTGCGGGTGAGGGACCTTCCTCCCAGACCTTCTGGTGGCGCCTCTGCAGCGAGCAGTCGCGCTCGCCGAGATGGATGGCGTGGCCCTTGCCGTCGCCGAGCACTTGGATCTCGATATGGCGCGGCTTCTCGAGATACTTCTCGATGTAGACGGCGTCGTCGCCGAAATTGGCCTTGGCCTCGGTGCGGGCGGTCGAGAGCGCAACCGACATCTCTTCGGCCTCGCGGACGACCTTCATGCCCTTGCCGCCGCCGCCCGACGCTGCCTTGATGATGACGGGGAAACCGATCTCGGCGGCAATGCGCAGGGCTTCGTCATCATCCGTGACGCCGCCTTCGGAACCCGGCACGCAGGGGATGCCGAGCGCCTTGGCGGTGCGCTTGGCTTCGATCTTGTCGCCCATGCTGCGGATGTGCTCGGCCTTGGGACCGATGAACGTGATGTTGTGGCGTTCCAGGATCTCGGCAAAGCGGGCGTTCTCGGAGAGAAAACCGTAGCCGGGATGAACCGCATCGGCGCCGGTGATCTCGCATGCGGCGATCAAGGCTGGGATGTTGAGATAGCTCTCGCGCGCCGATGGCGGACCGATGCAGACGCTCTCGTCGGCGAGGCGCACATGCATGGCGTTGGCGTCGGCAGTCGAGTGGACCGCGACGGTGGCGATGCCGAGTTCCTTCGCTGCGCGCAGGACCCGCAGCGCGATCTCACCCCGGTTGGCGATCAGGATCTTGTCGAACATCTTGAAGTTGCCTGCGTCCAGTGCTCCGGCCGCGCTCACTCGATCACCAGCAGCGGCTCGCCGTATTCGACGGGCTGGCCGTCCTCGACCATGATCGCGACGATCTTGCCGGCACGGGGCGCGACGATGTCGTTGAAGGTCTTCATGGCCTCGACCAGGAGCACGCGGTCACCGGCCTTCACGACACTGCCGATCTCGACGAAAGGCTTGGCGTCCGGGGAGGGGCGGCGATAGGCGGTGCCGACCATCGGCGAGGGAACGGCGCCGGGATGGGCGGCAGCCGCCTTGCCTTCGGTGGGAGCGGCGATGGCAGCGGACGCTGCGGCCATGACCGGCGCAGCGACAGCCTGCGGCACCTGAACGGTTGCCGTGATGGTACGGGCGACGCGCACGCGCAAATCACCCTTCTCGACTTCGATCTCTGTCAGATCGGTCTCGTTCAGCAATTGAGCGAGTTCGCGAACAAGTTCAGGATCGATAGGGCTTTTGATTGCCATGGCGGTTTCACCGTCTTCGTAGTCTTGGACAGGAGCGCTCGACGCGCTCACGATTGAATAGAGCGAATTCAGGCTGCGGACTTGGCCGCGCGCTTCTGGAGAAGCGGCACGATCGCGTCGAAAGCAAGGTCATAGCTGGCGACGCCGAAGCCGCAGATCACGCCGACGCACACCGGAGCCATATAGGAATGGTGCCGGAATTCCTCGCGGGCATGGACATTCGAGACATGAACCTCGATCGCCAGAGCATCGGTGCCCTTGATGGCATCGCGCAGGGCGACCGAAGTGTGGGTATAGGCGCCCGCATTGATCACGATACCGGCGCCGGCGAGGCCTGCCTCCTGGATGAAGGTCACAAGCTCGCCTTCATAGTTGGTCTGGCGAAACGTCAGCTCGACACCGGCGGCATTCGCCTTGGCCTTCAGGCGTTCTTCTACGCCAGCCAGCGTCACCGCGCCATAGGTGGCGGGTTCGCGGGTTCCGAGGAGATTGAGATTGGGTCCGTTGAGGACGTGGACGGCGACCATAGGCGCTAGCTGATCCGGCACCGCGCGAGGGCGGCAGACGCCGCTCTCATAAACGCTGCCGGCCCGCAGGGGAAGCCTGCAGGCCGGTCAAAGTCGTATAGAAACGGGCTCAGCCGCTGCAGGTCGCCTTGCCGCATTTGCGGACGGACTCGATCTTCTGCTTCAGCGCGGCCTGGCCGACAGCACCAAAGACGACCTCATCGCCGATAATGAAGGCGGGCGTTCCCGTCAGGCCGAGCCGGTCACCCAGCGCGACGGTGTCCTCGATCGCGCCACGGGTCGCGGCGGATTCGACATCCTTCTTGGCGCGCTCGACATCGGCGCCGAATTCCTTGGCGATTTCCAGTGCCTTGGCGCCGTTGACGCGTCCCTTGACCGCCATCAGCTTGGTGTGGAAGTCAAAGTACTTCGCGCCCTGGAGCTGGCCGCGAACGGCAAGAGCGACGCGGCTGGCCTCGACCGAATCGGGCCCAAGGATCGGAAAGTCCTTGATCACGATCTTGAGGCGCGGGTCGTCCTTGGCGATAGCGCGAATATCCTCCATCGCCCTTTTGCAGAAGCCGCAATTGTAATCCATGAACTCGACGAGGGTAACGTCGCCCTGCGGGTTGCCGACGATCACCGAGGTCGCGGGATCGATGAGTCGGGCCTGCTCCGCGGTGACGGCATTGCGCTGTGCATCGGCCTGGGCAACAGCATTGCGACGCTCAAGCTCGATCATCGCTTCCTGGATGATCTCGGGGTTCTTCAACAGGGTTTCGCGCACGATGTCGGTCACGGCCTTGCGCTGTTCCGGCGTCAGGGACTGAGCGGAGGCGGGCGCGACCGCGGCCGACAGCATTGCGGCGAGACCAAGCGTCGCGATGCCCGTGCCGGCATGTCGCAAAGCTGACAGCGCCCAGCGGGGCAGGGTCGAAATGGCCATCTCGTCATCCTTTCGGGGTCGCGCGCCGGCATGTCCTGGCGCAACGTCGTTGCTCGGGTTCTCGACTCTCATAGGGCCGGCGTCAAATCACAGCTTTGCCACCGCGGTGCTCGGCGACGCCCGAGTCGCGGGCAGGGCGATACGCAAAAACCGGTTTCCGCTTTTCGGCATGATGCTCTAGGGCAAAGCCGCCGGCGCCATTTTGCCGAGCGATACGGATTTTGACATGACCTCCACCCTGCCGCCCGCCCTCCAGATCCCCGCGCTCGCCGCACGCGCCGAGCGCGTATCCCCCTTCATCGTGATGGATGTCATGAACCAGGCGGCTGCGATCGAGCGCAGTGGAGGCTCGGTCGTCCACATGGAAGTCGGCCAGCCCTCCGCGCCGACCCCCGCCTCGATCCGTGCCGCCGCATCGGCCGCGCTCGAGCATGGCCGCATCGGATACACCCAGGCGCTGGGCACGGATTCGCTGAGGGACCGCATCGCCAGGCATTATCGCGAGAGCTATGGCGTCAGCGTGGCGGCCGAGCGCATCGTGGTCACCACAGGCTCGTCGGGCGGATTTATCCTGGCATTCCTGGCCTGCTTCGAGCCGGGCGCGCGGGTCGCGATCACCGCGCCGGGCTATCCCGCCTACCGCAACATCCTGATCGCGCTCGGGCTCGAGCCCGTGGCGATCGAGGTGGGGCCCGATACGCGCTTTGCGCTGACGCCTGAGCTCATTGCCAAAGCCCATGCAGAGGCGCCGCTTGCCGGCGTGCTGACGATGAGCCCGGCCAACCCCACCGGCGTGGTGATGGCTCCCGAGGCGATCGCCGCGGTTGCGTCCGAATGCCGACGGCTCGGCCTCTGGTACATCTCGGACGAGATCTACCACGGACTGACCTACGAGACGCCCGCGACGACCGCACTCTCGGCTGACGACGATGCGATCATCGTGAACTCGTTCTCAAAATATTACTGCATGACCGGCTGGCGAGTCGGCTGGCTCGTGGTGCCGCAGCGCATGGTCCGCACGATCGAGCGGCTGCAGCAGAACCTTTCAATCTCCGTTCCCTATCTCAGCCAGGTGGCGGGTGAGGCGGCCTTCGACGCCGTAGAGGAATGCGAGGCGATCAAGGCCGGCTACGCCGAGAACCGCGCCTTTCTGCTGAAGGCGCTGCCGGAGATCGGGCTAGGCGACTTCCTGCCTGTCGACGGAGCCTTCTACATCTATCTCGACATCGGCCGGTATTCGAACGATTCCATGGCCTTCTGCCGAAGCGCTCTCAATGAAGCCGGGGTCGCCATCACGCCCGGGCTGGATTTCGACGAGGCACGCGGCGCGCGCACAGTCAGGCTGTCCTTCGCCGGATCGCTGGCGGAATGCGAAGACGCGGTTTCGCGCCTCGGCAGCTGGCTGAAACGGCGCTGACAGGCGGTGCTTGCCAAGGGCGGCGCGGCGTCCGCATTCTCCTGACAAGCAACACCGGGTTGGGATCGGCAGGGCGGAGAACGAGGATGCAGGACGGCCCTGGCTGGCGCCAACGCGCAGCAATACCGAGACGCATTGCGGCTCTGGTTTTCGCCGCACTAAGCTGGCTCGCTCCGCTTGAGGCAGCGGCACAGACGGACGCGCCGCTGACGCTGACACTGCGCGGCGACGAGACACCGGAGGCCATCCGCAAGCTCGTCGACGCCCTTGCCGTCGGTGGCCGCAAGGTCGAGGTCAGGCTGGCAGAGCCCAAGGTCCATGCCGCTCCTGCTGCGCCTGCGGCCGCGACATCGGATGCGTCCGAGGCGACCGCCCCGGTCCCGCCGCCGACCATGGCAGGATCGCGTCTCGAGATGATCTGGGAGCACTTCGTCGCCGGGTTTGATCACGGCAACGCGGCGATTCCGCGTATCGTCGACCTCCCGGCTGACTGGAGCCGGGCCTGGGCCCAGAATATCAACGGCAGCACGGGAGCCTCCGCCGCAGCGCGCGTGCTGGCCTGCCTCGCCATCGCCTTTGGCGCCGCTTTTATCTTCCGGCGCGCCACGGCTGGCTGGTTCGCGCGCCGGCTCGTGCCGAAGGGCACGGAGTTCACGCCCCGGCTGATCGCATCGTCTTTCGGTCTGTTGCAGGACCTCGCCTGCATCGCGGTGCTGCTGGCGGTCGGTCGCACCATGCGAGGATACTGGCTCCCGGCCGACGACCTTGCGTTGATCACGTTCAGGACCGTGGGCAACGGCGCCGCGATCGGCGCTGCCTATATCGCGGTTGGTCGCTTCCTGCTTGCGCCCGGGGTCCCGGAGCGCCGGCTGCTGCCGCTGCCGCGGGCCGAGCGACACTTTTTCCTGCTCACGCTCTATGGCATCGCCACGCCCCTGGTGGTTTCGAGCGCCTTGCTGGCGCAGCGGGTCACAAGTCCCGAGGCTTTTGCCGGCTTTTTCGCCGTCACAAGCCTCGGCATTACGATTTTCAAGGTGTGGTGGTTTTTCAATGCGCGCCACGACCTGACCGCGCTTGTCCTGCGCTATCAGGATGTACCGGGACCCGGCCTCCGGATTCTGGCCGCGATCACGCCCTGGTTCTATATCACGAGCGCCATCGATATCTGGGCTGTCGGGCGGGCGGCGCCGATGATGGCCGGGGGCGGACGCTGGACCGAGGCCGCGGGACTGACGCAGTTGATCATCGTGCTCGCTCCGATCCTTGCGGTTGGCGTGACCAGCCTTCTGGCGTGCCGCCATGCGCATCGGGCTGCGCTGGTCGAGCCGACCCCGCTCGCAAGCGCCTTCCAGCGCGCGATCCGGGCCGGCGCCGGAGGACTTATCTGGGCCGGCAGCCTCTATCTCATGGCGAGCCTCTGGGCGGGGTTCCTGCTCGGCGTGAGCTCGACCCAGTTTGCCGACTTCACCCGGCAGGCCAGCGGCATCGCCTTCCTTGGCTTCGGCGGCTGGGTGGCACTCGTGTTCCTGCGCGCCTTCTTCGATGCCTATACCCCCAAGCCCAAGACGATCATGCCTGGGGACGAGGATACGCCGCATGAGGAGAGCGTTCCGTCGCGGCTGGCCACGGTGCTGCCCGTGCTGCGCGGCGTCGTGCTCAGCGCCGTGATCGGGCTCACAGCACTCGTCGTGCTCTCGCGCATGGGCGTCGATATCGGGCCGCTGCTCGCCGGGTTCGGTATCCTCGGTCTCGCCATTTCGTTCGGGTCGCAGGCTCTCGTGCGCGACATCGTCTCCGGCTTCTTCTTCATGCTGGAGGACGCCTTCCGCGTCGGCGAATACGTCGATAACGGCCGGCTCAAGGGAACGGTCGAGAAGATCTCGTTGCGCTCGGTGCAGTTGCGGCATCAGAGCGGGCAGATCCACACCGTCCCGTTCGGCCAGATCGCGTCGCTGACGAATTCCAGCCGCGACTGGGCCACCGTCAAGTTCAACGTCAGGCTCGACCACTCCGCCGATATCGAGGTCGCCCGCAAGACCATCAAGAAGACTGGCATCGCGATGATGGAGGACCCGGAGTTCGGCCCGCATTTCATCGCGCCGCTGAAGATGCAGGGCGTCGCCGACATTACGGACAGTGCGGTCGTGGTCCGGCTGAAATTCACCGCCAAGCCCAACCAGGCTTCCGGCGTGCAGCGCGAGGCGCTGAAGCGGATCTACCGTGCGCTGAACGAGGCGAAGGTTCCGTTCGCCTCGAACGCCGTCACCGTGCGAGGCGGCGACGCCAATAGTGCGGCAGCCGCGATATCGACCGTGCCGCCGCCGAGCCCGCTCGCGCCGGTGTAAGACGCCGTTGGCCGGCTGGGCGGCGGCGCGCCTGGCCTCGGATTCTCCAACGTGGACTCGAGGACTTCCGCGAATACGTGTCTCAGCGCCCTGTCGTTGCGCTACCCGTTCTGAATTGCACCCTTTGCAGGTAGACGGCCAGCGGGCTCCCGGACGAGCCCATCTCCTTCGCCTATATCCGGAAGCACCGGCGCGGGAATGTCCCCTGTCCGGACGAGGTTCCGCGTTGCATCCGGAGGCGTGGTGCGGCGTCAGTATCGACAGCGCGGATCTGTGCACATTTCAGATCCGTCCACGCGCCCGGCTGTCCGCACAGCGAAGGCCGCCGGGACGTCAGGTCACCTGCCGCATAGCACCCAGAAAGAAAAAGGCCGCTGCGGTGTCCCGCAGCGGCCTGATTTTCAGCTTCGTCCAGCCAGCTTGTTCCACCAGCCGCCGCGCTTCGGGCGGTCCGGATCGGGCGGGGTCAGAACTACCGCCACCGGCTCCTCGACGACGCGGGGAGCAGGCTCAGGGGCAGGCTCGGGCTCCGGAGCGGCTGCGACGGGCTCAGGCGCTGCGGGCGCCGGCTCCGAGGGCTCCGGGGTTGCAACGGCCTCGGCATCCTCTGTCACGGTCACGGCCTTCTTGCGGGGAGCGCGCGTGCGCTTGGGCTTGACAGCGGGAGCGGTCTCCTCGGCCGCGGCCGGGGCGGCCTCGACCGCTTCCGCGACTGTCTCGGCGATCACCGCGGGAGCCGCGACCTCGACCTCGACCTCGGCCGGAGCTTCGGCGCCGGCCTTGGGCTTGCGTCCACCGCCACGACGGCCACGACGCGGCTTGGCGTCCTCGGCTTCTGCGGCAACCTCGGCGACGGGCTCGGCAGCGACGGCTTCCGCCGCGACGTCCGGAGCCTGCGCAACAGCGGCCTCGTCCTCGGTCGGGGCGGGCGCGGCGGCGGTCTCGTCGCCGTCCTCCTCGCCGTCTTCGCTCTCGTCGTCGCCTTCGCTGTCGCTGCCGCCGTCGAGCCGCACGCCATTGGCGTCACGCTCGCCGCCACGCCGACGACGACGCCGACGACGACGCTTGCGCCCACCATCGCCACGCGCCTCACCGGCCTCGGCCTGCTCGGCAGTTTCCTCGCCGGCCACAACTTCGGCAGGCACGGTCTCGGCATCGAGCGCCTCGGCCTCGGCCGCGGCATCGAGCGCCTCATCCTCGAGGTCAGCCGGAAGCGCCTCGGCCTTGAAGGTCGACGGAACGATCCTGCCCTCATTGCCGACGAACTCGCCGCGCTCGACTTCGAAATAGCGGGTGCCGAGCAGCGTGGCGTCCACCGCGATGCTGATCGAGATCGCGAAGCGGGTCTCGAGCTCGCTCAGATGCGCGCGCTTCTGGTTCAGGACATAGAGCGCGACCTCAGGCCGGGTACGGACATTGAGGTTGTGCGAGGCGCCCTTGATCAGGTTCTCCTCGAGCGCGCGCAGGATCTGCAGCGAGACCGAAGCGGCCGAGCGCATCATGCCGGCGCCGGCGCAGTGCGGGCAGGGCACGGAGGAGCTCTCGAGCACGCCGGTGCGGATGCGCTGGCGCGACATCTCGAGCAGGCCGAATGCCGAGATGCGGCCGACCTGGATCCGGGCGCGGTCGTCCTTGAGGCAGTCCTTCAGCTTCTTCTCGACCGCGCGATTGTTGCGGTTCTCCTCCATGTCAATGAAATCGATCACGATGAGGCCGGCAAGGTCGCGCAGGCGCAACTGGCGGGAGATCTCCTCCGCCGCTTCGAGGTTGGTCTTGAGGGCGGTGTCCTCGATGTTGTGCTCGCGGGTCGAGCGTCCGGAGTTGATGTCGATCGCGACCAGCGCCTCGGTCTGGTTGATGACGATGTAGCCGCCGGACTTCAGGGTCACGGTGTTGGAGAACATCGCGTCGAGCTGGCTCTCCACGCCGAAGGCGGCGAAGAGCGGGGTCTGCTCGCGATAGCTCTTCACGCTCTTGGACTGCCCGGGCATGAGCATGCGCATGAAGTCCTTGGCTTCGCGGTAAGCCGCGTCGCCGGCGACGTGAACCTCGTCGATATCCTTGTTGTAGAGGTCGCGGATCGAGCGCTTGACGAGGTTGCCCTCCTCATAGACCAGCGACGGCGCGACCGAACCGAGCGTGAGCTCGCGTACGCTCTCCCACATTCGCATCAGGTATTCGTAGTCGCGCTTGATCTCGACTTTCGTTCGCGACGCCCCGGCGGTCCGGAGGATGATGCCCATCCCCTCGGGCACCTCCAGCTCGGATGCGACTTCCTTGAGGCGCTTGCGGTCCTCGGCATTGGTGATCTTGCGCGAGATGCCGCCGCCCTTGCCGGTGTTGGGCATGAGCACGGAATAGCGGCCGGCGAGCGACAGGTAGGTGGTGAGCGCCGCGCCCTTGTTGCCGCGCTCTTCCTTGACGACCTGGACCAGGATGATCTGGCGACGCTTGATCACCTCCTGAATCTTATACTGGCGACGCGAATGGCGCTGCGGCCGCTCGGAGATGTCGTCCAGGGCGTCGCCGCCACCGAGCTGCTCGGGCTCCTCATGGGCGCCGTCTTCGCCTGCGTCCTCGTGGTCTTCGCCGCTCTCGTCGTTCTCGGCCGGGCTGCGAGCCTCGTCCTGCGCGGTCTCGCCTTCGTCCGATTCGGCCGCCTCGGCTTCCACGGTCTCGAAGGTCAGGGGCGCTGCGTTCTCGACCACAGCCTCGTCGCTGGATTCGGCGACGGCGGGCGCAAAGAATTCACCGAAGGCGGGAGCGCCCTCGTTGACCATCGCGGCTTCCTTGCCGTCGGTCTCTACATGCACCCCATCGGCGGTCTCGACGAGATCGGTGACCTCCGCATCGGCGCTGACGGTCTCGTCATTGTGCGCCTTCTTGGCGCGACCATCACGATCGCCGCGCCGTCCGCGATCACGGCGACCACCGCGCTTCTCGCGCTTCTCCTCGTCGCGCTCTTCCTCGCGGTCGGCGCGCGCTTCCTCTGCGATCAGCGCCTGCCGATCGGCCATCGGGATCTGGTAATAGTCCGGGTGAATTTCCGAGAAGGCGAGGAAGCCATGGCGGTTGCCGCCATATTCCACGAAGGCTGCCTGGAGTGAAGGCTCCACGCGGGTCACTTTCGCCAGGTAGATATTGCCCCGCAGTGGCTTGCGGCTGGCGGACTCGAAATCAAATTCCTCGACGCGGGACCCGCGGACCACCACGACCCGGGTCTCCTCCGGGTGGGTGGCGTCGATGAGCATCTTGTTGGCCATAGGGATTTTCCATGGGCGCGGCGGCCATCGCCCGCCGGGCTGCGGATAACGATCCGCTGCCGCGGGCAGGGGCGCCGCGCGAAGGCCGGTTTGTGCCGGCATGTTGCAGGATGGGGAATTCGATCGAGACAGAATTGCGGCCCGGGAAACCCGGCCGGGCGAAAGCCCCGGCACGGTCCGGCAGGAATGAACGAGTCACCGATATGTTCTGCGGTGTCGTAAGCCCCGACATCTGTCCTGACCTGCAGCGCACCGCCCGAACAGGGAGCACACCGCGTTTGCACGCTCGCGAAACTGGCCAGGCGCCGACAGTTCGTGACTGACGCCGACCGTCTGCGGACGATCCGTTTCTGGTTGCGCTGCTGCAGCCGGACCCGGGAGGATCCGTCGCCTTATGCTTGGCCCCGGACGCCGACGGATCCTCGGATCCGGATGCGCACCATGGGCGGCTTCGCAAAGCAACCACCTCCAATTACAGACAGGTGACAGTGATTTGCAAGCCACATGATTGGACGATCTCTCTCGCGCCGGGGCAGGGCGGTTTCCGGCCGCAGGTCGTCATGGTAACGCGCTGTTAAGTCATCGGACCGCTATGGTTAAGCCTTGGTGACGCGCTTGGGGACAATTCGCCCGTTGCATCGCTCTCTTACATCGCATTCCCGGACGCGGCCGCATTTGCGCTGGATCGCGCCTGTGCTGCTTGGTGCCTGTCTGGCCCTGGGCTGGGCGTCGCCGACCTTCGCCAATCCGAAGGGCAGCGCCGATTTCGCGGTGGCAACCGACGCGAAACTCGAGCAGGCCGGCGATGTCGTGCGGCTGACCATGGCTCTGTCGCGCCCCATCACGATTTCGACATCCGTCATCGCGGGCCCCGACCGCATCATCGTCGACCTCCCATCCGTCAATTTTCAGGTCCAGCCGAGTGCAGCCCGCAATAGTGCCGGCTTCGTCAGCGCCTTCCGGTACGGGCTTTTCACGCCGGACCGTTCGCGCATCGTAATCGACCTGTCGCAGCCCGCGATCATTTCCCGGGCCGAGATCCGCACCCGCAGCGGAGGTTTCGGCGAACTGGTGATCGAGTTGAAGCGGGCCAGCCGTCCCGAATTCCTGGCGGCTGTCCGTGACACCGCCGCGAAGCGCTCCGAGACGGTCACGACGGTCGTGGAGCCGGCGCCGCCCGCCGGCGATTCGCGCCAGGTCGTGGTCATCGACCCCGGCCATGGCGGCATCGACCCGGGGGCTGTGGTGACGTCGATCGCCGAAAAGGCGGTCGTTCTGGCTTTCGGGCAGGCGCTCAAGGACAGCCTCGCTGCAACCGGCAGATACCGGATCGTGATGACGCGCGACGACGACCGTTTCGTGCCGCTCGGCGAGCGCGTCCGCATGGCGCGCGCTGCAGGCGCGAATCTGTTCGTCTCGATCCACGCCGATTCGCTTTCGCAGGCGCAGGATGTCCGCGGGGCCACGGTCTATACCGGCTCGGAGCGCGCGACAGATGCCGAATCGGCGCGACTCGCGGCCAAGGAAAACGAGGCCGACGCCGTCGCCGGCCTCGATTCCAGCGAGGACGTCCAGGATGTCGCCGGCATCCTGATGGACCTCGCCAAGCGCGAGACCCGGACATTCTCGTCGGTCTTCGCCCGCAATCTCGTCGAGAAGCTCGGCGGCTCGGTGAAGCTCCACAAGGTGCCGATGCGTTCCGCCGGTTTTCGCGTCCTCAGCGCGCCCGACGTGCCCTCCGTGCTGCTCGAGCTCGGCTATATGTCGAGCCCCAAGGACGCCGAATTGCTGAATTCCCCGGCCTGGCGGACACAGGCAGTGTCCGCCGTCCATGCCGCCATCGATGGCTATTTCGAGCAGGCGCGTGCACCCGGCGGCAAGGCAGCCGAGAACCGCCGCTGAAGCAATCGGGGTTTTGATGCGGAAATGTGGTCGCTAAGCCACGGTTCCGCCATCTCTGCCATGCTATAGAATTCAGCTTGTGCGTGCCGTTTTTCGGGCATGTCGGTCGTGACAATGAGGGCCAGGGCCTCCAATGCGGTTTGTTCTGCGACTCTTCGGGTGGGTATTTGCGGCTGGCGCGATCGTTTTCGTGGTCGGTGCCGTCGGTGCAGCCGGACTCATCTGGCACTACTCGAAGGATCTTCCTGATTCGGCGCAGTTGCGGAACTACGAGCCGCCTGTGATGACGCGCGTCCATGCCGGCGACGGCAGCCTGATCGCGGAATTCGCGCGCGAGCGGCGCCTTTACCTGCCGATTCAGTCGGTTCCTAAGCTCGTCATCGACGCTTACCTCTCCGCGGAAGACAAGAACTTCTACAAGCATGTCGGCGTCGACCCCGAGGGCCTTGCCCGCGCCGCGATCACCAACTTCCGCAACCGCGGCGGCAATCGCCGCCCGCAGGGTGCATCGACGATCACCCAGCAGGTCGCCAAGAACTTCCTCGTCGGCTCGGAGCAGAACCTCGACCGCAAGATTCGTGAGGCGCTGGTCGCGCTGCGGATCGAGGCGACCTATTCCAAGGACAAGATTCTCGAGCTGTACCTGAACGAGATTTATCTTGGCGCGCCGGCGCCGGGGCAGGGCAGTTACGGCATCGCCGCCGCTGCGCTTAATTATTTCGGCAAGTCCGTGCACGAACTGAACCTGCAGGAAGCCGCCTATCTGGCCGCGCTGCCGAAGGCGCCGACCGATCTGCACCCCTTCCGCAATCGCGAGCGCGCCATCGAGCGCCGCAACTACGTGATCGACCGCATGGTCGAGAACGGCTTCGTCAAGCGTGAGGCCGGCGATCTCGCCAAGAGCCAGCCGCTCGGCGTGAACCCGCGCACGGTTTCGCCCAACAACATCGCCGCCGGCTATTTCGCCGAGGAGATTCGCCGCGAGCTGCAGGATCGCTACGGCGAGAAGAAGCTGCTCGAGGGCGGCCTCTCGGTGCGCTCGACCGTCGATCCCAAGATGCAGTTGATGGCGCGCAAGGCGCTGGTCGACGGCCTCGTGCGCTTCGACGAGGCGCGAGGCTGGCGCGGCGCGATCCAGAAGCTCGATCTGGGTGCCCGCGAATGGGGGCTGGCCATTGGCGAATTGCCGGTGCTCGGCGACGTTGCGCCCTGGCGCCTGGCCGTCGTGCTCGACGTGGCCGGCGACAGCGCCCGACTCGGCCTGCACCCGCTGGTCGAGACGTCGGGCCAGTTGCGCCGCGATCGCGATACGGTGACGCTGGCCGGCGACGGCATCAAGTGGACCCGCCGCGCTCGCGTCTCGCAGGCCGTCTCGGTCGGCGATGTCGTCTATGTCGAGCCGATCGATGCCCGGCCCGGTTTCGTGCGCCTGCGCCAGCTGCCCGAGGTCAATGGCGCCATCACCGTGATGGATCCGTTCTCCGGCCGCGTGCTCGCCATGGTCGGCGGCTTCTCGCATGACCAGTCGGAATTCAACCGCGCGACGCAGGCGATGCGCCAGCCCGGCTCGTCCTTCAAGCCCTTTGTCTATGCGACCGCGCTCGACAACGGCTACACCCCGTCCAGCATCGTGCTCGATGCGCCAATCGAGATCGACCAGGGCGGCGGGCTCGGCATGTGGCGCCCGGAGAACTTCGACGGCAAGTCGACCGGTCCCCGCACGCTGCGCTACGGCATCCAGTTCTCCAAGAACCTGATGACCGTGCGGCTGGCCAAGGACGTCGGGATGCCGCTGATCGCGGAGTATGCCCGCCGCTTCGGCGTCTATGACGACCTGATGCCGGTCCTGTCGATGTCGCTGGGCGCCGGCGAGACCACCGTGATGCGGATGACCGCGGGCTACGCCATGCTCGTAAATGGCGGCAAGCGCATTCGCCCGACCCTGATCGACCGCATCCAGGACCGCTGGGGCAGCACGATCTTCCGCCACGACCAGCGCATCTGCGAAGGTTGCGACGCCGAGAAGTGGAACAACCAGCGCGAGCCGCGCCTGATCGACAATCGCGATCAGGTCCTTGATCCGCTGACCGCCTATCAGATGGTCTCGATCCTCGAAGGCGTCGTCCAGAACGGCACGGCCGCCGTGGTCAAGTCCGTCGGCAAGCCTCTCGGCGGCAAGACCGGCACGACCAACGATGCCAAGGACGTCTGGTTCGTCGGCTTCTCGCCCGATCTCGCCGTGGGCGTCTACATGGGCTTCGACAAGCCCAAGTCGCTCGGCACCTCGGCAACCGCCGGCCAGTACGCTGCCCCGATCTTCCGCGACTTCATGACGGCTGCGCTGAAGGACAAGCCGGCGACCCCGTTCCGCGTGCCCGCCGGCATCAAGCTGATCCGCGTCGACCCGCGCACCGGCATGCGCTCGGGCGGCGAGGGCGGTATCCTCGAGGCCTTCAAGCCCGGCACGGCCCCGCCCGACAGCTACTCCGTCATCGGCGCAGCCGGCGATGGCAGCACGCCGCTCAGCGTCACCCCCGGTGGTGGCGGGCGCAGCGTCGGCTCGGGCACGGGCGGCTTGTACTGACGGCAGAATCACGTGGTCGGGCTTGACCCGACCACGCGCGCATCGGCCAGTTGCGCTTCGCTTTCGAGAGGTCGGCGGTCACCCCAAAAGGGCAAGCATGGCGGCAGCGCGCGCTTTGCCGTTTACAGCCGTGGCGTTCGCCCCTATCTCAACGCGTCTCTTTCACCCAAGGCAATTTTCCGCATGCGTCCTGAAATCCAGAATCAGCTCGACAACGCCAAGCAGTCGATTGGACTGCTGAGGAGGCATCTTTGACTGGGATGTCGCGCAACGCCGCCTCGCGGAACTGAACGCCCTCTCCGAGGGACCCGATTTCTGGAATGATGCCGAAGCCGCGCAGAAGCTGATGCGCGAGCGCACATCGATCGAAGACCAGATCAACGGCATCGTGAAGCTCGAGCGTGACCTCGACGACGCGCTGACGCTGATCGAGCTCGGCGAGATGGAGGAGGACAAGGCCTCCATCGAAGAGGGCGAACTCGCGATCAAGGCAGTCGAGGTCGAGGCGGCGCGCCGCCAGGTCGAGACCCTGCTTTCCGGCGAGGCCGACATGCTCGACACCTATCTCGAGATCCACCCCGGCGCGGGTGGCACCGAGAGCCAGGACTGGGCCGAGATGCTGCTTCGGATGTATCGCCGCTGGGGCGAGCGCCGGAAGCTCAAGGTCGAGACGCTCGAGTATCAGGACGGCGACACCGCCGGGATCAAGTCAGCGACGCTGCAGTTCAAGGGCCACAACGCCTATGGCTGGCTGAAGACGGAGAGCGGCGTGCACCGCCTGGTCCGGATCTCGCCGTTCGACTCGAACGCCAGGCGGCAGACCTCCTTCGCCTCGGTCTGGGTCTATCCGGTGGTCGACGACCGAATCGTCATCGACGTCAACGAATCCGATTGCCGGATCGACACCTACCGCGCCCAGGGCGCCGGCGGGCAGCACATCAACACGACCGATTCGGCGGTGCGCATCACGCATATTCCGAGCGGCATCGCGGTGTCCTGCCAGCAGGAGCGCTCGCAGCACAAGAACCGGGCGAAGGCCTGGGACATGCTGCGGGCCCGCCTCTACGAGGTGGAACTGAAGAAGCGCGAGGACAAGGCGAACGCCGAGCAGGCCGCCAAGAGCGATATCGGCTGGGGGCACCAGATCCGCTCCTATGTGCTGCAGCCCTACCAGCTGGTGAAGGACCTGCGTACGGGCGTGAGCTCGACGGCACCGTCCGAAGTGCTCGACGGCGCGCTCGATCCGTTCATGGAAGCGTCGCTGGCGCAGCGGGTCTACGGAACCGAGGTCGAGGTCGAGGACATCGACTAGCGGGCAGGGGCTTCTGCTGCTGAATCAAAAACGCCGTCGTTGCGCTGGTGCGGGACGACGGCGTTTTTCATTGGTCGATAAGGAGGGCCGCTCAGCCCTTGGCTGGAAGCTTCATGCCAGCGCGCAGGAAGCGGGTGGGGTCCATCGGCTCTTCATTGACGCGGGTCTCGTAATGCAGATGCGGGCCCGTCGAGCGGCCGGTGCTGCCGACCCGACCGACAACCATCCCGGTCGTCACGGCCTGGCCTTCCGAGACCAGGATCGCGGACATATGGCCGTAGCGGGTCGAGATGCCGTTGGCGTGCTCGATCTCGACCAGGTTGCCGTATCCGCCCGAATACGTGGCCGTGACAACCTTGCCCGGTGCGGTCGCCATGATCGGCGTCCCGGTCTCGGCGCGGAAATCCGCGCCGGTATGCATCGCCGGCCCGCGGGTGAAGGGGTCGACCCGGTAGCCGTAGTTCGAAGTGAAATCCATCGGTACGGACATGGGCCGCGCCAGAGGCAACTGCTCCGCAACGCTCCGCAGCTTGAAGACCGAGGCGATACGCGGCTGCAAGGCGTTGAGACGGGCCTCGAACGGCCCCGCCGATGCGTGGATCTTGAAAGGTACGAACGGTCCACCCGTCCCGCCGGCGACGACATTGCTGGTGGCGAGTTTCTCGGCGTCGAGGCCGGTTTCGGCAAGCGCGCTGCGCAGGCTTTTCTGTGATTGTGCGAGGCTGTCGTCCATCTCCTCGAGCGCAGCCAGCTGCGATGCCGTGGTCTTCTCTATCGCGAGGTCGAGCCGGGTCAGTGCAGACGTGACGCGCTGTGCCGGCGGCTCCGGCTGGGCCTCGCCGGACTGCCATGAGCCGTCGGCGTTCTGCTCGGCGCCGCGCAGGGCGGGCGCGTCGGGCGCAGGCATCGGCTTGTTGGGCATGATCGGCGCGAAGCTGCTCACGCCAGAAGCACGGATCGGCTCTTCAGGCTTGAGCAGGCGAGGGCGCAGCGGAAGCTTGGTGCCACGCACGATACCGCTGTTCTGGAGTGTGTCGGCGAGCGCCGTCACGAGTGACTGGCGCGATTCCAGCTCGGCCTGTCGGGTCGCGAGCTCGTCCACCCGCGCCTCGACGCCGTCCTGATCGAGCAGTGCGCGGCTGGCGAGGCGGTCGATATCGGCGCGCAGCGCGGCGATACGATCCTCATAGGCATACTGCCGTGTCGTCTCGCGCGTGATCAGCCGCGCTGCGAGGTCGTCCTTGCTGAAGATGTACCAGCCGGCGGCACCGCAGCCCGCAGTGGCCAGCGCCAGCAGGGACAGCCCGGCAAAAGCTGTGGCGCGCCCCACTGTGTATGTCCTCTGGGTCACGAGCCCTGTGACGGAAAGGCTTGGGGCGGGGGAGGCTATGTGAGTCATACGCGGGGACCGGATGTTACGCTGCCGATCCATCGATTAGAGCCGGTTAAGGTTAATCCTTCGCAAATCCCGTCCACCAGGCTTCAAAATTGCCCCTGAAACTAGAGGGCAGCCGCCGCGGCGAGGACCTCCTCGGCGTGCCCGTCAACCTTCACCTTCCGCCAGATCCGCGCGATCGTGCCGTGCTGGTCGATCAGGATGGTGGAGCGCTCCACACCCATGTAGCTGCGGCCATACATGCTCTTCTCGACCCAGAGCCCATAGGCCTCGAGCAGGGATCTGGCCTCGTCGGCGATGAGCGGGAACTGGAGTCCATGCTTGGTCTTGAACTTGTCGTGGCTCTTCACACTGTCCGGCGACAGGCCGATGATATCAGTTCGCGCGGCGGCAAAGGCCTCGCGCAACCCGTTGAAGGCGATGGCCTCCTTGGTACAGCCCGTCGTATCGTCCTTTGGATAGGCGTAGAGAACGATCTTGCGACCCGCCAACTCGGCAAGGGACAAGGTGCCGCCGCCGTCACGTGCGAGAGTGAAATCGGGAGCCTGGTTGCCTTCTTGCAATGCCATGATCGCCTTCCTTTCGTCGCCTTCGCGCGGCATGCAACAAATCGCTCGTCGCGCAGGTTATGGTGTCAATGCGAACACCGTTTAGTCTGGTGACGCGTGCCGTCTAAACGAATCGCATCGACTGTCTGGCCTGCCGGTCTCAGGGGGCCTGGGATGTCCGATATCTGAAAGCCTCTGGTCGACCCGATCGCCATATCAGCAAAGCAGGACGACACAGGCATTGGCGGACGACGCGCAGAAGCACAAGACGGTAACCGCGACTGGACAGGTTACGGCTGCGGATGCGGCTGACTGCGATATCGCCGCGGTGAAGCGGCGCGCCAAGGCCGGCCTCGTCACCATCCTCGTCGCCGTCACAGTTGCTGTCGTCACGCTCGCAGGCGCTGCGGCGACCTTGCTCGTCACCGGTATCGTGCCTCTATCGGGGCTGGAGGGACGCATCTCCACCGCGATCGAGGAGCGCCTCGGCAGCGGCTGGACTGTCGAGGCCGCGGCCGCCGAACTTGGACGAATCGACGGGCACTCGCAGCTACGCGTCAGGCAGGTCGCGTTCCGTCATAGCAGTGGTGCGATGATCCGCGCGCCCGAAGCTGTGCTCGGCTACGAGCCCCTCGCGCTGCTGATGGGCCAGATCAAGCTCGTCTCCGTCGATCTGCGCGGCGTGAATGTGAGGCTGGGCGTCAACAAGGACGGGGCGCTGGTTGTGAACGCCGATTCGGCGCCTGCTGAGAGCCCCCCGGCTGCGACCCTGCCGGATGCCGCCCAGTGGAGCGCCTTCTCCAGCATCATGAGCGCCGTCACGACGCTGGCCCAGGGAGACGGGTTCCTCGGCTCCCTCGAGACCGCGGGCATGAACGGTGCGCGGCTCTCGCTGGTCGACCCCGATGGCCGGCAGAAGGCTGGTTTCGAGGATGTGGAGATCAAGCTCACCAGGACGGGCGACCATGCGACGCGTCTCGCGGTCAAGGGGCGCACCGGGTCGCGCTGGAAGGAAATCGCCATCGACATGTCGCGCACGGCCGATGGCACGCAGCGCGCCGATATCGAGATCATCCGCTTCGAACCTGCCGAGGTCGTGGCGCTCGCCCTCGGCACCGGCGGCGTCGCGCTCGAAGGCCTGCCCATGAAGGGGCGAGCCGCGCTGATCCAGTCGCCCGATGGTAAAAAGGCGATCACGGCGCAGATCGACGTGCTGCCCGGCACCATCCATTTTCCCGACAGCCCGCTGGCGCCTTTCAAGGTTGATTCGGCCCATGTCGAGCTTGCCAGCACCGACAATCTCGGCGTCGTGGAATTGCGCGCGAGCGACATCCTCGCTGGTGCGACACGGCTGAAGGGCACAGGCACCTTGCGCGAGGAGGGTGGCGCCTGGCGGCTAAGGCTGGACGCGGCCGGACAGATCTCCGGTCTTGACCGTGATCCCGCCATCATCGTCGACAGCGTCAAGACCGATCTCCTGCTCGATCCGCGCACCAACGAGGCCAGGGTCGATGCCATCGCGGTGCGCGGTCCCGCCATAACCGCCGACATCACCGGGCGTATCCAGAAGACCGGGTCGTCGCCGACACAACGGATTGCCGTCCGGGCCGAGAATTCCGACGCCCGCGCGCTCCTTGCGCTCTGGCCGCGCTGGACTTCGCCCGAGGTGCACACGGCATTGACCAAGCAGTTCGTCGAGGGACGCGTCGGCAAGCTCGCCGTCGACCTCGACCTGAGCGCAGAAGACCATGCCCGACTGGTGCAGGGCGCCGGCATGCCCGACACTGCCCTTGCCGTCGCCTTTGACGCCTCCCAGGTCCGCTTCCTGCCGACCCCGGACTTGCCGCCCCTGGTTGACGCCGTGGTGACAGGCAAGGGCACCGGGCGGACCATTCACGTAGGTATCACCAAGGCGACCGCCGACATCGGCAATGGCCGCCAGCTCGCGCTCAGCGAAGGCAGCTTCAGCGTGGCCGAGACCTGGGTCAAGCGGGCTCCGGCCCGCGTCACCTTCCGCTCGACGGGCCCGGTGGAGGCGCTGGCGGCGCTGGCAAACTATCCCGGCCTGAAGGATTTCGCGCCGGCGACGATCGACCCCGCTGCGATACGGGGCGCCAGCGACCTGAAGACGGTGATCACGCTGCCGCTGACCGATGATCCGAAGCCCGGCGAGATCATGGTGCAGAGTGCCGGGACACTGACGAATGTTGCCTCCGACACGCTGCTCGGCACCGAGAAGCTCGAAGGTGGCACGCTCAACGTCAATTTCGATCGAAACGGGCTGCAGGTGAAGGGCGATGCCCGGATCAGCGGCGACCGCGGCCAGATCGACATCAAGCAGGATAGCAAGGGCAAGGGCGACGCCACGCTGGTGTTTTCGCTGGACAATGCCGCGCGCCAGAAGCGCGGGCTCGGCCCTGAGTTCGGCATCACGGGCCCGGTTCAGATCAAGGTCACCAAGGCGCTGGGGAAGGGCGTGGAGACGCCTCCACGGGTCGAGGCGGACCTGAGCAAGGCCGCGCTCGATGGCGTGCTGCCTGGCCTTAGCAAGGCCGCAGGCAAGCCTGGGCGCGTGAGCTTCAACTACCTCGCCGATCCCGATGGCCCCGATCTCGAGGATTTCGTGTTCGAGGCAAATCCGGTCTCGATTCGAGGCAAGATCGAACTGAACAAGCAGAACGGCCTGGAAAGCGCGTCGCTGTCGCAGTTCAGGCTCTCGCCCGGCGACAACCTGAAGGTCGAGGCGAAGCGCGACGGCAATCTGACGAAGCTCGTGGTCCGTGGCGCCGTCGCCGATGTCCGCCCGTTCATCCGCGAGATGCAGAGTGCTTCGGGCGGTTCCCAGCGTGGCGACAAGAATGCGGCCAAGGGCGCGGACATCGATGTCGATCTCGACGTGCCGATCCTCACCGGCTTCAACAACGAGGCGATCAGCAGCGGCACGATGAAGCTCTCGAAGCGCGGCGGCGACATCAGCTCGCTGGCCTTCCAGGGGCGGATCGGGCGGGCCGACGTCTCGGCGCGGCAGGGCCGGCGGGGGGATGCCGCGGGTGCGATCATTGTCCAGTCAGACAATGGCGGCGCCTTGCTGCGCTTCACCGACCTCTACCGCCGCGCCTATGGCGGAAACCTGATCCTGAACATGGGGCCGGGCGACGAGCGGCAGAGCGGCGAGCTGCTGTTCCGGGATTTCGTCGTGCGCGACGAGCCTGCCCTGCGCCGCGTCATCTCGCAGTCGGGACCGTCCGGCTCGGGTGCAGATGGCGCCGCAGCATCGGCTCTAGGCGGGGAGCTGAACGCGAGCGAGGTCGGCTTCACCAAGCTGCGCGCCGAGTTCACGCGCTCGGCAAGCCGGCTCGACGTCTCGGACATGGTGATCTGGGGGCAGCAGGTCGGATTCACGCTGCAGGGCAATGTCGATTACGGCCGCGACCGCGTCGATATCGGCGGCACCTTCGTGCCGGGCTACGCCTTCAACAATGCCTTCGCGCAGGTGCCGATCGTTGGCGCGCTGCTCGGCGGCGGCAGCCAGTATGGCGGATTGTTCGCCGTGAATTTCCGGATATCGGGAGCCGCCAGCGCACCGACGATGTCGATCAATCCGCTCTCGGCGCTGGCCCCGGGCATCCTGCGCCGCTTCGTCGATCCACTCGGCGGGGCGCCGGCCCAGCAGCCCTTACAGCCGCGCCAGGCCCCGGCACCGAGCCGGTAGAAGGCGGGCGCTCAGCGCGCCCGCAGCAGCACGTGCTTCTTGCGCCCGAAGGAAAGCTTCACGACGCCGTCTGAGGTCAGGTCTGAGCGGCTCAGCGAAGCGCGCTCGTCGGAGACCACGACATCGTTGACGCGCAGGCCACCGGCCTTGACCTGGCGCCGTGCTTCGCCGGTGGAGGGCACGAGGCCCGCCTTGACGAAGGCGCTGAGCACGCCGAGGCCGGCATCCAGTTCTGCCGGGTCGAGATCGATGCTCGGCAGATCGGTCGCGAGTGCGCCTTCCTCGAACGTCTTCCGCGCCGTCTCGGCTGCGGCCTCGGCAGCCTCCCGGCCGTGCAGCATGGCTGTCACGGCGGTCGCCAGGACCTTCTTGGCCTCGTTGATCTCGGACCCGCCAAGCGCGGCGAGCTTGGCGATCTCGGGTAGCGGCATCGTGGTGTAGAGCTTCAGGAAGCGCTCGACATCGGCGTCCTCGGTGTTGCGCCAGAACTGCCAGAAATCATAGGCGCTCATCAGGTCGGCGTTGAGCCAGACCGCGCCCGAGGCCGTCTTGCCCATCTTGCCGCCCGAGGCGGTGGTCAGCAGCGGCGAGGTCAGCGCGTAGAGCTGGACGTTGCTCATGCGGTGGCCGAGGTCGATGCCGTTGACGATGTTGCCCCACTGGTCGGAGCCGCCCATCTGCAGCACGCAGCCGGTGCGCTTGTTCAGCTCCACGAAGTCGTAGGCCTGTAGGATCATGTAGTTGAATTCGAGGAAGGACAGCGACTGCTCGCGGTCCAGGCGTGTCTTCACGCTGTCGAAGGACAGCATGCGGTTGACCGAGAAGTGCCGGCCGACATCGCGCAGGAATTCGAGATAGTTCAGGCCGAGCAGCCAGTCCGCGTTGTTGACCATGGTGGCGGCGCCGCCGAAGTCGAGATAGTTCGCGAAGACGCGCTTGATGCCCTCGAGATTGCGCTCGATGTCGGCCACCGTCAGCATCTTGCGCGATTCCTCCTTGAAGGAGGGGTCGCCGACCATCGAGGTGCCGCCGCCCATCAGCGCGATCGGCTTGTGGCCGGTCGCCTGCATCCAGTGCAGCATCATGATCTGGATCAGCGAGCCCGCATGCAGCGACGTCGCGGTCGCGTCGAAGCCGATATAGGCGCTGATCGGCCCCTTCAGCGCGGCGGCGTCCAGACCCTCGGGGTCCGAGATCTGATGGACATAGCCGCGCTCGGACAGGGTGCGGAGAAGGTCGGATTTGAATGTGGTCATGGCGTCATCTGACTGCTGGTCGGGGTTAACTGAGAGGCCGGGCCGCTCCCGTCATGGTCGGGCTTGTCCCGATCATCCACGTCTTGGTTCAGGTCCTCGATGCTCGGCACGAGGCCGAGCATGCAGGTTGAGCTAGCGACCGGGAGTTACTCCTGCTCCTGAGCCTCGCGCTCTTCCTTGGGGATCTCGGGGCCGACATTGCGGTCGAGATAGGCGCTGACAGCTTCCATCAGCTGGTCGACACGGCCGTCGAAGAAGTGGTTGGCGCCCTCGACGATGGCGTGCTCGATCTGGATGCCCTTCTGGGTCTTCACCTTCTCGATGACGGCCATGACTTCCTTGACCGGCGAGACGCGGTCTTCCGAGCCGTGCACGAACAGCCCCGAGGACGGGCAGGGGGCGAGGAAGGAGAAGTCGTAGCGATTGGCCATGGCCGCGATCGACATAAAGCCTTCGATCTCGGGACGGCGCATCAGCAGCTGCATGCCGATCCAGGCGCCGAAGGAGACGCCGGTGATCCAGCAGCTCTTGGCTTCGGGGTTGAGGGCCTGCATCCAGTCCAGCGCGGCTGCGGCATCGGAGAGCTCGCCTGCGCCATGGTCGAAATGGCCCTGGCTACGGCCGACGCCACGGAAGTTGAAGCGCAGCGCCGAAAACCCGCGATTCACATAGGTGTAGAACAGGTTGTAGACGATCTGATTGTTCATCGTCCCGCCGAACTGCGGGTGCGGATGCAGGATGATCGCCAGCGGCGCGCCGCGCTTCTTGGCGGGCTGATAGCGCCCCTCGATCCGGCCAGCCGGTCCGTTGAAAATAACCTCGGGCATCGTCATACCGCCTTGTTGTTGGGTGAGCCCGGAAATGCCCGGCCAGATAGCAGCAAAATGCCGCCAAAAAGCCGGGTAACCCTTGACGGCCCCACCGCTCGCGCCCTACATCAGGCGCTTAGAATGGTTCTAACCGCCGTGAACAAGACGGGAACGAATGCCGGATCGCCCAATTTGGCACCGCCTTCGCCCCGGTTCAGGCCGGTTGGACGGGCGGCTATAGCACGGCGCATGGGTACGAATTCAAGCATTTCGTGCCGAACGTCGTGAACTGACCCAGGATTGGAGTTTTAGGACAGTGACCGCGCTGGCACGCGCCTATCTCGACCACAATGCGACCACACCGGTTCGGCCGGAAGTCGTGGAGGCGATGGTGCGCGCGCTGGCGATGCCGGGCAATCCGTCCTCGGTCCACAGCGAGGGCAGGGCTGCCCGCGCCGCAATCGAGCAGGCGCGCGCCCAGGTCGCGGCACTCGTCGGCGCCAAGCCGAGCAATGTCGTGTTCACCAGCGGCGGCACCGAGGCCAACGCGACCGTGCTCTCACATGGGTTGATGGATTGCAGCGGCGGCCGCGACTGCGTGCGCACGCCGGCTTCTCTGCTGCTTCACGGCGCAACCGAGCATCCTTGTGTGCGCGACGGGCATCGCTTCGCGGCCGATGCGGTCGAGGCTATCCCGGTCAATGCCGACGGCCTCGCCGATCTCGCCTGGCTCGCAGCAAGGCTTGGTCGCCTGGCGGCCGAGCAGCCTGGGGCTCGCGCCCTTGTCTCGCTGCACCTGGCCAATAATGAGACGGGCGTGCTTCAGCCGGTCGGCGAGGTCGCGGCGCTGTCGAGGCGCTTTGGCGCGCTGGCTCATAGCGACGCAGTGCAGGCCGCCGGAAAAATCGCGATCGATATCGAGGCGCTCGGCGTCGATGCGCTGACCATCTCCGCCCATAAGTTCGGCGGGCCCAAGGGTGTCGGAGCGATCATTTTCCGCACGGGTGCACTGGAACTCGCCGACAAGCCGTTGCGTGGTGGCGGGCAGGAGCGCGGCTGGCGCGCCGGTACCGAGAATGTGCCGGGAATCGTGGGCTTCGGCGAAGCTGCTGCTCTGGCTCGCAAGGCTCAGGCAAACGAGGCCGGCCGGCTTTCCGGGCTGAGGGATCGCCTCGAGGCCGGCCTGCTGGACCTTGCTCCATCGACCGCAGTCTTCGGACGCGCCGCGCCGCGCCTGCCCAACACCAGCGCCTTCGCAACGCCGGGGCTCGCGGCCGAGACATTGCTGATCAAGCTCGATCTCGCGGGCGTCGCATTGTCGTCCGGCTCGGCCTGCTCGTCGGGCAAGGTCAAGCGCTCTCATGTGCTGGACGCCATGGGAGTAGACCCTGCCATGAGCGCAGGGGCCTTGCGGGCGAGCCTTGGATGGACCACGTCCGAGGCGGACATCGACCAGTTTTTGGCGGCCTATGCGAAAGCACTGGCCGCAACCAAGCACGGGACAATTCAGGCAGCCGCCTGACGCGCCCCGAAACACGAAGACCAAACCGGCGGGCCTTGAACCCGCGACAGGAGAGTAGGCAATGGCAGCGGTCCAGGAGACCATTGATCAGGTCAAGTCGATCGACGTGACCGAGTACAAATACGGCTTCGTCACCGATATCGAGATGGAAAAGCCCGCGAAGGGTTTGACCGAGGACACGGTGCGCTACATCTCGGCGCGCAAGAACGAGCCGGAGTGGATGCTGGAATGGCGCCTCGACGCCTTCCGTCGCTGGAAGACCATGACCGAGCCGAACTGGGCCCGCGTCAACTATCCGCCGATCAACTACCAGGACATCTACTACTACGCGGCGCCCAAGAGCGGAGCGTCGCCGCAGTCGCTCGACGAGATCGACCCGGCGATCCTGGAGACCTACAAGAAACTCGGCATCCCGCTGCGCGAGCAGGAGATTCTGGCCGGCATCGCGCCCGAACGTCGCGTCGCGGTCGATGCGGTTTTCGACTCCGTCTCCGTCGTCACGACCTTCAAGAAGGAACTGGCGCAGGCCGGCGTGATCTTCTGCTCGATCTCGGACGCGATCCAGGAACACCCCGAGCTGGTGAAGAAGTACCTCGCCACCGTGGTGCCGGTGACCGACAACTATTTCGCGACGCTGAACTGCGCCGTCTTCACCGATGGCTCCTTCGTCTACATCCCCAAGGGCGTGCGCTGCCCGATGGAGCTGTCGACCTATTTCCGCATCAACGAGCAGAACACCGGCCAGTTCGAGCGGACGCTGATCATCGCCGAAGAGGGCTCCTATGTGAGCTATCTCGAAGGCTGCACGGCGCCCAAGCGCGACGAGAACCAGCTCCATGCGGCGGTAGTCGAGCTGATCGCGCTCGACGACGCCGAGATCAAGTACTCGACGGTGCAGAACTGGTACCCCGGCGACGCCGAGGGCAAGGGCGGGATCTACAACTTCGTGACCAAGCGCGGCGACTGCCGCGGCAAGAACTCGAAGATCTCGTGGACGCAGGTCGAGACCGGCTCGGCGATCACCTGGAAGTATCCATCCTGCATCCTGCGCGGCGACGGCTCGCGCGGCGAGTTCTACTCGATCGCGGTCTCGACGGGCGCGCAGCAGGTCGATAGCGGCACGAAAATGCTGCATCTCGGCAAGAACACGACGTCGAAGATCATCGCCAAGGGCATCGCGGCCGGCAAGTCTGACTCGACCTATCGCGGCATGGTTTCGGCCCACCGCAAGGCGACCGGCGCGCGCAACTTCACCAACTGCGACTCGCTGCTGATCGGCGACCAGTGCGGCGCGCACACGATCCCGTATATCGAGGCCAAGACCGCGACCGCGATCTTCGAGCATGAGGCGACCACCTCCAAGATCGGCGAGGACCAGCTGTTTTATTGCCAGCAGCGCGGTCTCTCCGAGGAGGAAGCCGTCGCGCTGATTGTCAACGGCTTCGTCAAGGAGGTGCTGCAGCAGCTTCCGATGGAGTTCGCGGTCGAAGCGCAGAAGCTCATCACGATCTCGCTCGAAGGCTCGGTCGGCTGATCCCGTCATGGCCGGGCTTGTCCCGGCCATCCACGCCTTTTCTTTCTCTCGTTCAAGTCGCGAACGCTCGGCACAGGGCCGGGCCTGACGCGACGGAAATCCGGACTTAGAACATGCTCGAAATTCGCAACCTCGTTGTCAAAATCGCCGACGAAGACAAGCAGATCATCAACGGCCTGGACCTCACCGTCGCCGACGGCGAAGTCGCCGCGATCATGGGCCCCAACGGCTCCGGCAAGTCGACGCTGAGCTATGTCATCGCCGGCAAGGAGGACTATGAGGTCCTCGACGGCGAGATCCTGCTCAACGGCGAGAACGTGCTGGAGATGGAGGCCGATGCCCGCGCCGCCGCCGGCATCTTCCTGGCCTTCCAGTATCCGCTGGAGATCCCGGGTGTCGCCACCATGACCTTCCTGAAGGCGGCGATGAACGCCCAGCGCAGGGCGCGTGGCGAGGCCGAACTGCTGACACCAGACTTCATCAAGCAGGTCAACGCCGCTGCCGATGGCCTTGGGATCAATAAGGATATGTTGCGCCGTCCGCTCAATGTCGGCTTCTCCGGCGGTGAGAAGAAGCGCATGGAAATCCTGCAGATGGCGCTGCTGGCGCCTTCCATGTGCATCCTCGACGAGACCGATTCCGGCCTCGACATCGACGCGCTCCGCATCGTCGCCGACGGCGTCAACCGCCTGCGTGAAAAGAACCGCGGCTTCCTGGTTATCACCCACTATCAGCGCCTGCTCGACCATATCGTGCCCGATACCGTGCACGTGATGTCGAAGGGCCGGATCGTGAAGAGCGGCGGCAAGGAGCTGGCGCTCGAACTCGAGAAGAGCGGCTACGCCGCCTATGCGGACGCTGCGTGATGTCGGTTGTCACACCACTCAAGACTGCAGCCGAACAGGCGCTGATCGCCCAGTTCGCCGGTGCCAAGGCCGAGCTGCCCGGCGGCAGCGCCGTGCGCAAGCTGCGTGAGGACGCCTTTGCCGGCTTCGAGGCCAAGGGCCTGCCGCATCGCCGGCTGGAGACATGGCGCTACACCGATCTGCGCTCGCTCCTGCGTGAAGCCAAGCCGCTGGCGACCGTCTCCGCGGTCACCCCCGCGGTCCGCGCGCGCCTCGACGCCCTCAAGCTCGACGGCGTACGGCTCGTGCTGGTCGACGGCGTGTTCGCTCCGGAGCTGTCGACGCTGGAAAATCTGCCGGCGGGCGTGGCTATCCATGCGCTTGGCGATGCCTTGGTTTCGGGCCGGGACGACCTGACCCGTGTCCTGTCGGGGCCAGGCGTGGCCGATAGCGATGCCGGCCTGATGCTCAACACAGCGCTGATGCGCGATGGCGCCTTCGTCGAGATCGCGGATGGCATCGAACTCGATGCGCCGATCGTGATCGTCTCGATGGCTTCCGGCGAGGCCGAGACCGCGATATTCCATCGCTCGGTCGTGCTGGCCGGCAAGGGCGTCAAAGCGACGATCGTCGAGGTCAGCGAAAGCGCGGGAGCTGCGGCCTCGCAGATCAACGGCGCCATCGTGTTCGAGACCGGCGACGAAAGCGAGGTGCAGCACCTGCGTCTCGTGACGCGTCACAGCTCGGCGACCGTGCAGGTTCTCAGCCTGCTGGCGACGGTTGGTGCGCACGCGAAGTTCGACTCCTTCGCGCTGGTCTGCGATGCCGGGACGCTGCGCCAGCAGCATTTCGTGCGTTATGCAGGCGAGCACAGCGAGATCGGCCTGCGCGGCATCAACCTGCTCACGGGGCAGGAGCACTCCGACGTCACGCTCGTCATGGACCATGAGGTGCCGCATGGCACCAGCCGCGAGCTGTTCAAGAACATCATCGATGGCGAGGCCACCGGCGTGTTCCAGGGCAAGGTCATCGTGCGCCAGTACGCGCAGAAGACCGATGGCAGCATGAAGAGCAACACGCTGCTGCTGAACGATGGCGCGACCATGTTCAACAAGCCCGAGCTCGAGATCTTCGCCGACGACGTGGTCTGCGGCCATGGCGCGACCGTTGCGCAGATGGATGGCGAACAGCTCTTCTACCTGATGGCGCGCGGCCTGCCGCGTCCGCATGCTGAAGCCCTGGTGCTCCAGGCTTTCGCCGGCGATGCCGTCGAATTTGTCGCCGACGAGACCCTGCGGGACCTCGTCATCTCCGAGGTCGAGGCCTGGCTCGCCAAGCGCGAGGCGTCCTCAGTGGTGAGTGCCGTCTGATGCCCTACGTCAATCTCCAGATCACCAAGGGGGCCACGCGCGCGCAGAAGGCCGAGATCGTCAAGGCCTTCACGGATACGCTCGTGCGCGTTCTCGGCAAGAACCCGGCGAACACCCATATCGTGATCCAGGAGATTGAGCGCGAGGATTGGGGCCACGCCGGCATGCTCGTTGCCGACAAGCCGACGGAATCCGGGAAGGCATGAAGCCATGAACGTTCTGGCGAAGCCCTACGACGTCGAGGCGATCCGCAAGGATTTTCCGATCCTTGGCCGCGAGGTCTACGGCAAGAAGCTGGTCTATCTCGACAATGCGGCCTCGGCGCAGAAGCCCGAGGTCGTGATCGAGGCCATGACCAAGCTGATGCGCGAGGACTATTCCAACGTCCATCGCGGGCTGCACTACCTCGCCAACGCATCCACCGAAGCCTATGAGGCGGCACGCGAAAGCGCCCGCCGCTTCCTCAATGCGGCCCATCTCGAGGAGATCATCTTCACGCGCTCCTCGACAGGGGCGCTGAACACGGTCGCGTCCTCGCTGGGGCGCTACCTCAAGATCCAGGAGGGTGACGAGATCATCCTCTCGATCCTCGAACACCACTCCAACATCGTGCCCTGGCACTACTGGCGCGAGAGCCATGGCGCCGTGATCAAATGGGCACCGATCGACGAGGACGGGAATTTCCTCATCGAGGAATTCGAAAAGCTGATCACGCCGCGCACCAAGGTCGTGTCGCTGACCCAGATGTCGAACGCCTTCGGTACCATCGTGCCGATCGCGGAAATTGCCGCAATCTGCCAGTCCTACGGCATACCGCTGGTCGTCGACGGCAGCCAGGGCGCCGTGCATCTGCCGGTCGACGTGCAGGCGCTCGGCTGCGACTTCTACTGCTTCACGGGCCACAAGACCTATGGGCCGACAGGCTCCGGCGTGCTCTGGGGCAAGCGCGAATGGCTGCAGAAGCTGCCGCCCTACGAAGGCGGCGGCGAGATGATCGTCACCGTCAGCGAGGACACGGTCACCTATAACGACCCGCCGCATCGCTTTGAGGCCGGTACACCGGCCATCGTCGAGGCTGTCGGCCTGGGGGCGGCGCTCGACTACATGATGGCGCTGGGCCGCGAGAACATCGCTGCCCATGAGGCCCGCCTCGGCGAATACGCCATGCAGCGGCTGGGCGAGATGAACTCGATCCGCATCTTCGGCAAGGCGCGTGACAAGGGCGCGATCGTGGCCTTCGAGATGAAGGGCGCCCATGCGCATGATGTCGCCACCGTGATCGACCGTGCCGGTGTCGCGGTTCGCGCCGGAACCCATTGCGCGATGCCGCTTCTGGCACGATATGGGGTGACATCGACCTGCCGTGCTTCGTTCGGGCTCTACAACACGCTTGAGGAAGTCGATATGCTGGTCGAAGCCCTGCGGAAGGCCGAGGCGCTGTTCGCCTGATGGCCGCTCGCCTGAACTGGAATTTGCGATGACCGACACCGTCGAGGACTTCAAGCCGAACGCGCCGACCATGGGCGCGAGCAGCGGCCTGCCGCCCGAGGAGATCGACCGGCTGACCGACGATATCGTCGCGGCGCTGAAGACGGTCTATGACCCCGAGATTCCCTCCGACATCTACGAGCTCGGCCTGATCTATCGCGTCGATATCGCCGATGACCGCATGGTCGCGATCGACATGACGCTGACGGCGCCGGGCTGCCCCGTGGCCGGCGAGATGCCGGGCTGGGTCGAAAATGCCGTGGGCGCCGTTCCCGGCGTGGCGGGGGTCACCGTCACGATGACGTTCGATCCGCCCTGGGACCAGTCGCGGATGTCAGACGAGGCCCGCGTCGCGCTCGATATGTGGTGAACTGGACGGGCTCCGAGGTTTCGCGCATCATCTCGCGATGCGCTTCACCAAATGGGACTATATCGCGTTCCCAATCCTCGCCGCTTTGGCGATCGGGGTGTTCTATGCAGCGCTGAGGCTTGTGGGCTTCTTCGGCCTGGGCGTGATAGGGCTTGTGATCGGTTTCATCGCCGTGCGGATGGATCTCGAGCGCGACGGCGCCAACGGGGTTCACCCCTCCGTGCTTGCAGAGCAGTTCAAGGCACGGGACGCGATGTCGCGTGCGGAGCGGGCCGGGTTTCTCGCCGAGCAGAATTTCCGCCTTAAGCCGCTGTTCGTTGCACAAATTGTCGCTGCGGGCTGCATTATCTTCGGTTTCGGTTTCCACTTCCTGCTCTGATCATGCGCCGGGGCGCGGCACGGCGCCTCGTACGGTGATGAATCACATGATCGAGCGTGATTATTCAGCCCGACTGAAAGCTGGCATCAAGCGAACTCATTGCCTTGATGTCATCGGGAGCGGCCATGCCCAGCTTTAGCTACGAGACTGTCGACGTCTTTACCGAGGATCGCTTCGGCGGAAACCAGCTCGCCGTCTTCACCGACGCGCGCGGCATGTCCGACGACCAGATGCAGTCGCTCGCCGCGGAGATGAACTACAGCGAGACGACCTTCGTCCTGCCGCCGTCCGATCCCTCGAACACGGCTCGCGTCCGCATCTTCACCCGCACCCACGAGATGCCCTTTGCGGGGCATCCCAATGTCGGCACGGCCTTCGTCCTCGCGCAGCACGGGCGCGACACCGGCGGCGTCCTGCGCTTCGAGGAAATCTCGGGAGTGGTCGAGGTCACGGTGTCGAGGAATGCTGAAGGCGAGGTGAGTGCCGCGACCATCATTGCGCCGCAGCCGTTGCAGACGGGCGTGGAACTGCCGCCAGAGGCGATCGCAGCCTGCGCCGGGCTGAAGGCCGCCGACATCGTCGTGACCAACCACCGGCCTGTGCGCGCTTCCGTCGGCGTGTTTTTCGTCCTCGCCGAGGTCAGGCTCGAGGCGCTCAGTGGCGCGACGCCCGACCTTAGCCAGTTTCGCGCGGTTCGGGACGCCAATCCCGGCCTTGAGGGCCGCCTGTCGCTGTTCCTCTATGCCCGCGATGGAGACGCCATCCGCGCGCGCATGTTCGCACCAATCGGCGGAACCTGGGAGGATCCTGCCACCGGCAGCGCAAGCGCGACCGTGGCAGCCCTTCTGCTCTCGCTGAGCGACCGGGAGAGCGCGTCATATACGTTGACGCAGGGCGTCGAGATGGGCAGGCCGAGCCTGTTGAACCTGAAGGCCTGGCGCACGAGCGAAGGCGTGCGCGCCAGCGTTGGCGGAAGCTGTGTGCCGGTTTTCCGCGGCGAGGCGCTGCTCTAGCGGGATGACCATGGCCCTCAGAACGTCATTGCGAGTTTAGCAATCCAGAGGCGGCAGCGCTCTGCATTCTGGATTGCTTCGTCGGCTGCACCGCCTCGCAATGACGGAAGGAGGCTCTACTTTGCCAGCCCCAGTTCCACGCGCTCGCGCTTCGTGAGCTTCGCCGCGACGAGGCGGTAACTTTCGCGAATATAATCGCACAGCGCCTCGTCCTGCATGCTCGCGTCGGTCTGACGCTGGATCCAGCTCATCCCCCGCGAGGCGAGGTACGGCGCCGGGCGCAGACCCGGCTGCTGCTTCAGCAGCTCGAAGGCCATCTCCGAGCATTTGAAGGTCACGGCGAGTTCGTCGGTGGCGCTCCATCCCCCGATGGCAAAGACTTTCGTCCCGACCTTCCAGACATGGGCACCGCCCCACTGCACGACATGGCTGGTCGCGGGAAGCGATGCACAGAACGCGTTGTACTCGGCCTGCGTCATGGCAGCGGCGCCGGTCAGAAAGTCTCGGCGTCGATGCCAAAACGGGCCGCCGCCGCCTTGATCTGCGACCAAGTCTCATTGTCGAGCGGGATGCCGTCGCGCTGGCGCTCGATCCGGGTGGCGCGTTCCTTGTCGCCGGGTGCGAGCACCGGATTGGCCTCGTCCTGTGGCGCAGCGGCCCGCACGAAGGCGAGGTAGCTCTCGATCCGGCTTTTGCGCAGGCCTGCGTCCGGCTCAAGTCGCGCCGGGTCGATCAGGATGCCGAACAGCGAGTTGATGATCCAGGTCTTGTTGGGCTTCTGGTCGATGCGCGCGGCGCCCATCAGGCCCGCCGAGAGCAACTCCGCGATCAGGGAGAGGCCGGCGCCCTTGTGGTCGCCGAAGGGAAGCAGCGCGCCCAGCGGAAGATCGGGAATGGCGTGCTGGAAGACATGCGCGGGATCGGTCGTCGGGCGGCCCTCACCATCGATGATATAGCCTTCCGGCACCGGCACGCCCTTGTTGAGCGCGACGCGGGCCTTGCCATGGGCCATGCGGCTGGTGGCGAAGTCGAGGATGATCGGATCGTTGTCGGGGACGGGAATGCCGATGGCATGCGGGTTGGTGCCGAAGCGCGCCTGCTTGGCGGCGAAGGGCGCCACGATCGGTGGCCGGCCTGCGACGTTGACCCAGAACAGTGAGATCAGCCCGGCCTGTGCTGCGACCTCGGCGTAATGACCGATGCGGCCGATATGGTGGGAATCGAGCAGGTTCAGGATCGCGACACCGCCGGCCTTCGCCATGGGAATGGCGCGGTCGACGGCGTTGCGTGTGGTCGGCTGTCCGAGCGAGACCTGCGCGTCGATGATCAGGAAGGGCGATGCGTCGAGCCTGTCCTGCGGCTTCGAGTCGGTCTTGAGGTTTCCATCTGCAAGAGACTGGAAATAAAGCGGGATCATCCCTACGCCGTGGCTGTCGTGGCCGCTGAGATTGGCCAGAACGAGATGGTCGGCGGTCTCCCGGGCATCACTCTCGCTCCAGCCGGCCTTGCGAACCATGTCGCTGACGAGGGTGTGGAGCGCTTCCGGGCGGTGCAAGCGATAGGTCATCGGACTCTTCGGGGCTGGTTTTTCCTGGGCCCCACACTGCATGAGCCGTGGCTGCATGCAATGCGCGCTGCAAAACAACCGTCCTGCGCCCCGGCATCTCGACCTTCGGCTCATCAATCCTTATGTAGTGTGCTGCAATCTTGCTTCATCGGGCCTTGAACCCGATCGAGGAGGGACACCGAATGTTTTCGATTCCAGGCCTCAAGGTCATTTCACTGACCGATGCCGCGGCCACGCGTATCCGTGAGATCATGGCGCAATCAGCCGGAGAGGCGAATCCTCCAGCGCTTGGCTTGCGCGTAGGCGTGAAGAAGGGCGGCTGTGCCGGCATGGAGTACACCTTCGAGGTCGCTCACGAGGCCGGCAAGGGCGACGAAGTCGTGACCGAGAAGGACGCGACGGTGATCGTCGACGCGAAGGCCGTACTGTTCCTGCTCGGCACCGAGCTCGACTTCAAGACCGACAGGTTCTCGTCGACCTTCGTCTTCAACAACCCCAACCAGGTCTCGGCCTGCGGCTGTGGCGAATCGGTCGAGATCAAGCCCCGGACAGAGGCCGCGCCGGCGCATTGACTCCATGATGGATGCCGACGGCCTTCGCGAGCTGTATTCGGGCATCCTGAACGTGCGCATCCGCCGGATGTTCGGCGGGCAGGGCATATTTGACGGCGAGTCCATGTTCGCGCTCGAGCATGGTGGCGCACTTTATATCAAGACCGATGGCGCCATGCGGGAGTTGCTGAGCGCAGCTGGTTGCGAGCCCTTCGCTTTCCAGAAGACCGGCAAGCTCGTGCTGACGAGTTATTGGACACTTCCCGCGGCGGCGTTGGACGACATTGAGGAACTGAAACGCTGGACCGATCTCGCTTGCGCCGCTGCGCATGCGATCAGGCGACGCGGCTCGCCACGCTCTCCAACGCTTCCTCGGTGACGGTCCGGTTGCGACCGTCGCGCTTGGCTTGCATGAGAGCCTGATCCGCGCGATCGACGAGCGAACTGGCGGTGTCGCCGCGGCGATAACCCGCCACGCCGAGCGAAACGGTGATCCGGCCCAGGTTTTCGTTGGTGGAACGTTTGACCAGCTCTCGCGTGAGCAGGGCCTGGCGCACGGTCTCGGCGCCGAACTTGCCTGCGACGATATCGGATTCCGGCAGGATGATCGCGAACTCCTCGCCGCCGAAGCGGGTGATGATCGCCTTGTCCTTGAATTTGTCCCTCATCGTCCGCGCGACGAGGCGCAGCACCTGGTCGCCGGTGAGATGGCCGTGCGCGTCGTTGAATTTCTTGAAGAAATCGATGTCGGCCATCACCAGCGCGAATGGCTCACGGCGCAGCGTCGCCTGATCGATCGACTTCTGCAGCATCTCCTCGAAATGGCGACGGTTGGCGAGCCCGGTCAGCGGGTCGGTCAGCGCCTCGGCGCGGGTCGTCTCCAGCGCCTCGCGGAGATTGCGGATCTCATTGGAACTGTCGCGCAGCTGCGTCTCCAGCTGCGTCTTGCGGGTGATCTCCTCGCGCGTGGACATCACCAGCGCCTCGACCCACTCGCGCAGCTTCTGGCGGTCGGCAGGCTGCGGCACGTCCTCCGACATCGCGGTCAGGCGGCCGTGATATCGCTCGCTGGAATCGAGGGTCTTGTCGACGAGCGCCATCAACCCGTCGATCTCGCCGAGCACCTGCACGCTGGTGCGCTCGGTCTGACGGGCGAGCCTGTCGGTCCCGATAAACCGCTCATAGAGGCTGTCGATGTCGGCGACTCCGACCTTGCCGTCGCTGCCGGTGATGATCGCGTTCATCGCCATGCTGACGGACGGCATCTCCCCGCTGAGATGGGCGTACCAGACCTCGAAGGCGCGGGGATAGGCTGGCGAACCATGCATGCGCATCGCAGCGACGACGCGCTCCGACAGATCATAAGGCTGAGCGGCTGGCTGCAGGGTATCGCTCATCATCTGCGCCCGAACAGGAAGCCGAATCACGGCACTGGGCCGTGACAGCTTCGATTAACATCGAAGCGGGGACATCCTGTCCGTAACAACGGCGGCATGCGCCCGTTCACGGATGCGGCTTTCGCTGCATCCGTATCCCGATAATGCAGGCAAACGGGTTAATGCGACGTTATGCCTTAACGTCAACCAACCTTCACGGGACGCAGCAGGAAGGCAGGAACATGGTCTCCCAGCCCCTTGACCTGCGGGCCGTCGTCATCGTCACGACGACGCGGCGGGGCGCTGCGCTCGGGCTTGGCCGCGCGCGGCTCCGGCTTGGGTGCGCGGGGCTGCTCGACGACACGATCGGGCTTCGGCGTCGGTGCGGCCTCGCCGCGGATCTTGGTACGGGTCGGGCCATCGGCGTCGGGACGGCGGCGGCGCGGGGCTGCCTCGTCCTCGGCCGCAGCGCGCTCGACCTTGATCGGGCGCGGCGCCAACGTCTCGGGCTCGGCGCGCGAGCCGCGCTCCGGGCGACCGCGACCGCCACCTCGGCCGGAACGACGGTCATCGCCACGTCCGCCGCTTTTGCCATGGCGCTCCTCGCGCGGGGCACCGGGCGGGAGGTCTTCGACACCGCCACCCTGCCATTCGATGGCCTGGCCGGTCAGCTTCTCAATCGCGGTGACGAGCTTGTCGTCATGGCGCGTCACGATCGTGAAGGATGCGCCCTCGCGGCCGGCGCGGCCGGTGCGGCCGATGCGGTGGACATAGTCCTCGGCATGGGTCGGCACATCGTAATTGAAGACGTGGCTGACGGCCGGAATGTCGAGGCCGCGTGCTGCAACGTCGCTTGCCACCAGGATCGGGTTCTCGCCGGTGCGGAAGGATTCCAGAGCGGCCATGCGAGCGTACTGGTCCATGTCGCCATGGAGAGAGACCGCCGGGAAGCCGTGCTTCTGCAGGGATTTGTGCAGCGTCGCGACATCGCGCTTGCGATTGCAGAACACGATCGCGTTCTGCAGGTCCTTGGCTTCGTTGATCAGCTTGCGCAGCGTCTCGCGCTTCTCGAAGTCCTGGCCGTTCGAGGCGATCAGGCGCTGCGTGATCGTCGCGGCCGCGGTGGCCGGGCGCGAGGCCTCGATGCGAACCGGATTATGCAGGAACTGCTCGCTGATGCGCGTGATCTCGGGCGGCATCGTGGCGGTGAAGAACAGTGTCTGCCTGGTGAAGGGCACGAGTTTGCAGACGCGCTCAATGTCGGGGATGAAGCCCATGTCGAGCATGCGGTCGGCTTCGTCGATGACGAGGAGCTCGACGCCGGTGAGCAGCAGCTTGCCGCGCTCGACATGGTCGAGCAGGCGGCCGGGGGTGGCGATCAGCACGTCGACGCCGCGCGTGATCTTGGCATCCTGGTCGCCGAACGAGACACCGCCGATGAGCAGGGCCACCGAAAGCTTCTGGTTGACGCCGTAGCGGGAGAAGTTCTCCTCGACCTGGGCGGCGAGTTCGCGCGTCGGTTCGAGGATCAGCGTGCGTGGCATCCGGGCGCGGGCGCGGCCGTTTTCCAGGATGGTGAGCATTGGCAGCGTGAAGGCTGCTGTCTTGCCCGTTCCGGTCTGGGCGATACCCAGTACGTCGCGTCGCGCGAGGACATGGGGGATGGCTTGGGCCTGGATGGGGGTGGGCGTGTCGTAGCCTGCGGTTGTGACCGCAGTCAGAACCTTTTCGCTCAGGCCGAGTTCGGCAAATGACATAGGCTGTTGCGCTTCTTCAGGGTCGGTTACTCGTGGCGGGATGACCTATCAACCGCGACGGTGGCGCGACATCTCTTTCCAGCGCGCCTTCGGACTTCCGTGCAATGCAGAAAAAGTGCGGCGAAGTCAATAAACTAGAGCAAGATGGACGCTATCGACCCCATGCATGAACCCCTGGTCCTGATTCCCGGCCTCTCCTGCGACGCCGCCCTGTACGCTCCGCAATGGCCGAGCCTGTCCGCAGGCGGCCGCCCGATTCTGGTGGCCGACCACGCGCTTGACGAAAACCTGCCCGATATCGCACGTCGCCTGCTTTCGGCGGCCCCGCCGCGTTTTGCCCTCTGCGGGCTCTCAATGGGCGGCTATATCGCGTTTGAAGTGATGCGCCAGGCCCCGGACCGGGTGACGCGACTGGCGCTGCTCGACACCAGCGCCAAGCCTGCGACGGCGGAAACCAATGCGCCAAGGGAACAGATGATCGCCCTGGCGGAGAAGGGCGCATTCGACAATGTCACGACCTTGCTCTGGCAAAGGCTCGTCGCACCGGCGCGCCTGACGGACGAGCCGCTTCGTCTCGCGGTCCGCGCCATGGCGGAGGTTGTCGGGGCGGCAGGATTCGTTCGCCAGCAGAAGGCGATCATGACGCGGCCGGATTCGCGACCCGGGCTGCCGGCTATCACTGTGCCGACACTGGTCCTGGTCGGAGAAGAGGACCTGATCACGCCGCCGGCCGAGGCGCAGGAGATCGCAGCAGGCATCGGCGCGACGGCCAAACTGGTGACGGTGCCCGATTGCGGGCATCTGTCCACGCGCGAGCAGCCCGAAATCGTGACGCGCGAGCTGCTGGCCTGGTTAGGCTGAGACGCGGCTAGCGCTCGCCGTTCAGCGCTGGACGGCGCAGGGGTCGAGGCGGGTCTGGTCGGCGCGCTTCAGGATGGAGCCGGTGACGAGCGGGTCGATCGGGTCGATCGGCTTGCCCTTCGATGCGGCCGACGCGATCTCTGTTAAACGCTCGGTGTCGAGATGGGCGGTCTGGTTGGAAGCAAAATTCGCGGCCACGACGGAAATGAAGCCGATCGCGGCGCAGATCTTGGCGAGATCGGCGACCATGGTGCCGCGCTCGTTCTTCCAGAACAGTTCGATCAGGCGCATCGCGCTCTCCCGCATGGCGAGGCGCACGGGCGCCATTGCGTCACTTTGCGCCGGCAGCGGTAAAAAGACGGTTAGCGAAGTGTTGCTTCAATCGCAGAAACTCAGTCGGCGGAGGGGCGCGCCAGCCCGCCTTCGAGTTTCTCGCGATGCGCCTTGAAGACCTTTCGCAAGGCCACGAGAACAGCCAGCACTGCTGGCCGCTGCCGCGAGACCGCGTGCGAGACCAGATAGATCTCGTCGGCAGTGGCCAGCGGCGGCGGTTGCAGCCGAACCAGGCTGCTGTCCGCGTCCCCCATGAAGCAGGGCGCCATCGACAGCGCTCCGGCAGAGCGGATGCTTTCATAACGGGCCGATGAATCGCCGACCCGCGCGGCAATCGGCCGGCCGTCCGCAAACGCCATGATATGGTCGGCAATGCGCGAGGATGTCTGGCGGCTGACCGAGATGATCGGAGCGCTGGCGGGATCGACATCGCGCCGGACATAGAGCGCTTGCGCCAGTCGGCCGACCTTCTGACCGAAATAGCCTGGGCCCTCCGGCATGCGCTGCATCCTGACGGCGATGTCGGCCTCGCCGCGCGCCAGATCGAGCCGGTCGCGAGTGCTGATGATGTCGATCTCGATCCCGCCCGCGGCTGCGGAGATCCAGGTCGAATGCATGGTCAGGAAGAGGCTGATCGATGTCGTGGCGGTGATGCGGACCGGTGCGTCGGGAACCTCGCTTGCCGTAGCGGCATGGCTTGCAAAGCGACGCGCCGCAGCCTCGACGTCGGCGGCGCTGGCGGCGAGCTCGCAACCGATTGTCGTGAGCACCAAACGGTTGGCCTCGCGGCGAAACAGTTGCAGCCTCAGGCCGCTTTCCAGAGCCTTGAGCCGGCGCGCGACCGTGGCCTCGCTCAGGCCGAGCCGCGTCGCCGCCAGGGCCAGCGCCCCGCTGACGGCGATGGCGTGGAAGATCCGGATATCGTCCCAGCCGGGCGCTGCCAGATCGGCATCGCGTCGAGGTGCAGCGGCAGCAGACTGCCCCATGCGATCAGCGGCCATTGGGACGGCAGCCGGTGAGGGCGGTGGAGTTCGTCACGCTCTGCATCGCGGCGCGTAAGGGGTTCGCTCGACATATGGCAGAGGTGCCAGCTGTCATGACCGTTTGCAGCCCCGCAGGATTGGTGCCCAGCCCTGCAAATCTGCGGGGCTGCACCATCAGAGGTCGATCAGTTCGCCGGCAAACGCGGCGCGCTCCTGGATGAAGATGAAGCGTGCCTCGGGCTTGTTGCCCATCAGGCGCTCGACCGTGTCCGAGGTCTCGTCGCGCGCGTCGTGCTCGACCATGACCTTCAGCAGGATGCGCTTGGCGGGGTCCATGGTGGTTTCCTTGAGCTGGGCCGGCATCATTTCACCCAAGCCTTTGAACCGGCTGATCTCGGGCTTCTTGCCCTTGAACACAGATGCGATCAGCTCGTCCTTATGCGCGTCGTTGCGGGCATAGACGCTCTTGCCGCCGTGCTGCAGCCGGTAGAGCGGCGGTACCGCGAGGTACAGATGGCCCTTTTCGATCAGGCGCGGCATCTGGCGCCAGAAGAAGGTGACCAGGAGCGAAGCGATGTGAGCGCCGTCGACGTCGGCGTCGGTCATCACGATGACCTTCTCGTAGCGCAGGTCATCCTCGCGGAACTGGCTGCCGATGCCGCAGCCGAGCGCCAGGATCAGGTCGGCCAGCTGCTGGTTGGCATGGAGCTTTTCGCGCGTCGCATTGGCGACGTTGAGGATCTTGCCGCGTAACGGCAGGATCGCCTGGTTCTTGCGGTTGCGCGCCTGCTTGGCGGAGCCACCAGCCGAATCGCCCTCGACGATGAAGAGCTCGGAGCCGGCCGCGCCCGCATTCGAGCAATCGGCGAGCTTGCCGGGCAGGCGCAGCTTGCGCGTCGCGGTCTTGCGCGAGACCTCCTTGTCGAGGCGCCGGCGCAGCCGTTCCTCGGCGCGGTCGACCGACCAGTCGAGCAGCTTCAGCGCCTGCTGCGGCGCGGCGGCCAGCCAATGGTCGAAGGCGTCGCGGATCGCGTTCTCGACGATGCGCGAGGCTTCGAGCGTGGCGAGCTTGTCCTTGGTCTGGCCCTGGAACTCCGGCTCGCGGATGAACACAGAAAGCATAGCGGCGCAGGTCGCCATCACGTCGTCGGAGGTGACATGCGCCATGCGCTTGGACTGGCCCAGGCGCTCGGCATGGTCGCGCAGGCCGCGCAGCAGGGCAATTCTCAGGCCCTGCTCGTGGGTGCCGCCCTCGGGCGTCGGGATCGTGTTGCAATACGAGGAGGAGAAGCCGTCCTCGCCGGTGGCAAGCCACGCAATCGCCCATTCAAGCGAGCCGTGGCCGCCGTCCTTGGAGATCTTGCCCGCGAAGATCGGCTCGGCGACAAGGTCCTTGCCCTCGATCTCGCGGCCGAGATAGTCGCGCAGGCCGCCTGGGAACTTGAACACCGCCTCGGCCGCGACGTCGCCTTCCGGCTTCAGCAGGGCAGGGGCGCAGCGCCAGCGGATCTCGACTCCGCCGAACAGGTAGGCCTTGGAGCGCGCCATGCGGAACAGGCGGGCCGGAACGAAATGCGCGGCTTCGCCGAAGATCTGAGCGTCCGGGTGGAAGCGCACACGGGTGCCGCGACGGTTGGCGACGCGGCCGACCGTCTCTAGCGGGCCCTGCGGCAGGCCACGCGAGAATCTCTGGCGGTAGAGCATCTGGCCGCGCGCAACCTCGACCTCGAGCTGGTCGGACAGGGCGTTGACGACCGAGATGCCGACACCATGCAGGCCGCCCGAGGTCTCATAGGCTTTCGAATCGAACTTTCCGCCGGCATGCAGCGTCGTCATGATGACTTCGAGCGCGGATTTGCCGGGAAACTTGGGGTGCGGATCGATCGGAATCCCGCGCCCGTTGTCTGTCACGGCGATCGAGCCGTCATCTAGAACCTCGACATCGATGAAGCTGGCGTGGCCGGCCACAGCCTCGTCCATTGCATTATCGATCACCTCCGCGAAGAGGTGGTGCAGGGCGCGCTCGTCGGTGCCTCCGATATACATGCCCGGGCGCCGGCGTACCGGCTCCAGTCCCTCGAGCACCTCGATCGCGGATGCGTCGTATCCCGCCTCGGACAATGTCCCGTTGCGGGGGGCCTGGGGCTGTTCGCGCGCAGGCTTGACGGCGCGCGCTTCCGGGCTGGGCAGTACCGGCAGCGGCCGGTCCGCATCCGCTCCGAAAAGATCGCCATTCTCCGCCATCGCCAGCCCGCTCCTGATTCGCAACTCAAAACACTAGCGCAGACGCGGGGATCCCGCGCTGCAGCAGTGGCTATAAGCGCAAAAAGCCTGAGGAAAAAGCAGCAAGCGACACCTTGTGCGGGCTGCGTCGGTCCGTCGCGTGGTCGTCATGTCAATATGTGAAATCGCATCCCGGAACCGGCGGGGTTCAGGCCGCGTTAACCCTGCGCGTCAGACATTGGTCGAACTGCAAGAGGCCTATGCGGGAACGCACGAAGTGCTATCATTTCAGGCAGGGGAGAATACGTCGTGTCGCGTCAGTCAGTCGTCAGCATGCGTTTGGCCGGCCTGGAGCGCGCTCAGCGTTTTGCCGGTGAATCCTTCGGTCACGAGGAGCTGAGCGGCATCTCCGGAAGCTCCTGGCTCCAGGCGCCGCTGTTCTGGGCCTTCACCGGATTAGGCTCTGTAGTGGCGGTTGCGGTCATCGCGCTCCACTAGCCAGCTGGCACCGCTCCGTTCCGACGAAAAATCAACCTTTGCAGCCTAGAGATCGGCTGCGGAGGGTTTGTCGATGCGCAGCGTCATCATCAGCGATTTCGGGTCGGTCAATGGCGGCGCCGCAAAGGTCGCGATCGAGAGCGCACGAGGACTCGCCGAGGCCGGCGTCGACATCGTCTTCGCCTGCGCCATCGGCCCGGTGTCGGAGCGGCTGAGCCATCCGCGCATCCAGGTCGAGATGTTCCCGGGGCAGGAGGTCTGGAAGGTCGGCAGCAAGCTTGCCGCCGCGCGCCAGGGCATCTGGAACCAGCCGGCTCACGAATTCCTCGCCGGATTGCTTGCTCGCCAGCCCGCCGGAACGATCGTCCATCTTCACCAGTGGACCAAGGCGTTCAGCCCCGCGGCGATCGCGGCGGCTGGCGAAAGCGGCCTCCCGGTCGCAATCACCATGCACGACTATTTTTCGTTCTGCCCCGTCGGCGGCTATTTCGACTTCAAGGCGGGCGCTCCCTGCCGGCTGAAGCCGATGTCCGTTGCTTGCATAACCTCGAATTGCGACCGGGCATCCTACGTTCACAAGCTGGTTCGCGTCGCCCGGCAATGGCGCTCCGACGACGCGATGCGCGGCCTGCGCGCGCCGCTCTTCCTGCATGTCAGCGACTTCGCCCGCCGCTTTGCCGAGCCGTTCCTGCCGGCTGGAGCACGGCATGCCGTGGTCGAGAACATGATGGAGGCACCGCGGCGTCAGCCCGCGCCTGTGGCCGGCAATCGCCACGCACTGTTCCTTGGACGCTTCACGCAGGAAAAGGCAGGAGACGTGCTGGCGCAGGCCGCACTCGGTGCCGGAATACCGGTGCGGTTCGTCGGTGAGGGCCCCTTGGCGGACGTGATCGCGCGCATAAATCCCGAGGCTGAAGTCCGGGGCTGGGTTGCAGCTGACGAGGTCTTTGACGAGATCGCGCAGGCGCGCTGCCTTGTCCTGCCGTCGCTCTGGTACGAGCCGGGCCCGCTCGTGATCGCCGAGGCGCGTTCGCTGGGCGTACCGGTCATCCTGGCGCGCACAACCGGTCCGGCGAGCTGGATCGTCGACGGCGAGGACGGGCTCCTCGTCGACAGTGGAGACGTGCAGGGTCTGGCGGCGGCGTTGACGCGCCTCAAGGACGATTCGACCGCGGCTGCCATGGGCGCGGCGGCCTATCGCCGTTACTGGGCCGATCCGCTGACCACGCAGCGCCATGTCGAGCGCACCATCGCAGCCTACAACCGATTGCTGGTCGACAGCGCGCCGCACGAGGCGAGTGCCTAGCCGCGACTGCCGGCTCGCGGCAAGATCCTTGCCAACCTCGAACGCCGCCGGAACCGCCCGCACAAAAAAGCCGGGGCGTCGCCGCCCCGGCTTGAAGTCAACCGCTGCACCAGCGGCTGGGAGGAACTCGATCCCCTGAGCCTTTCGGCTCAGTACGAGTAGTACATCGCGAATTCGACCGGGTGCGGCGTCATTTCGTAACGCATCACGTCCTGCATCTTCAGTTCGATGTAGCTCTCGATGAAATCGTCGTTGAAGACGCCGCCGGCCTTGAGGAAGGCGTTGTCCTTCTTGAGGTTTTCCAGAGCTTCGCGGAGCGAACCGCAAACCGTCGGGATCTTCTTCAGCTCGCGCGGGGGAAGATCGTAGAGATCCTTGTCCATCGCCGGGCCCGGATCGATCTTGTTCTGGATGCCGTCGAGGCCGGCCATCAGCAGGGCTGCGAACGCGAGATAGGGGTTCGCCATCGGATCGGGGAAGCGAACCTCGACGCGCTTGGCCTTCGGCGAGGTCGTCCACGGAATACGGCAGGACGCCGAACGGTTGCGGGCCGAGTAGGCCAGCAGCACGGGGGCCTCATAGCCCGGGACGAGACGCTTGTAGGAGTTCGTCGACGGGTTGGTGAAGGCGTTCAGCGCCTTGGCGTGCTTGATGATGCCGCCGATGTACCACAGGCACTCCTGCGACAGGTCGGCATACTTGTTGCCGGCCATGATCGGCTTGCCAGCCTTCCAGATCGACTGGTGGACGTGCATGCCCGAGCCGTTGTCGCCATAGATCGGCTTCGGCATGAAGGTCGCGGTCTTGCCGTAGCTCTGGGCGACGTTGTGGATCGCGTACTTGTAGACCTGCATGGTGTCGGCCATGTGGGTCAGGGTGTCGAACTTCAGGCCGAGTTCGTGCTGGGCGGAAGCGACCTCGTGGTGGTGCTTCTCGACCTTGGCGCCCATGGCAGCCATGGCCGCAAGCATCTCGCCGCGCATGTCCTGGGCCGAATCCTGCGGCGGGACGGGGAAGTAGCCGCCCTTGGTCGCGATGCGGTGGCCGAGGTTGCCGCCCTCGTAGTCGGTCATGCCGTTGGTCGGCAGTTCGACGTTATCGAGCTGGAACGAGGTGTTGTAGGGGTCGGCAGCGATCTTGACGTCGTCGAAGACGAAGAATTCGGCTTCCGGGCCAACATAGCAGGTGTCGCCGATACCGGTCGACTTCAGATAGGCCTCAGCCTTCTTGGCGATGCCGCGCGGATCGCGGTTGTAGGGCTCGCCGGTCGACGGCTCGAGCACGTCGCAGGTGATGACCATGGTGGCGGCCGAGAAGAACGGATCCATGCAGGCCGTGGTCGGGTCCGGCATCAGCAGCATGTCGGATTCGTTGATGGCCTTCCAGCCGGCGATCGAGGAGCCGTCGAACATCGTGCCCTCGGCGAAGATGTCCTCGTCGATCATCGTGATGTCGAAGGTCACATGCTGCCACTTGCCGCGCGGGTCGGTGAAGCGGAAGTCGACGTATTTTACGTCGTTGTCCTTGATCGCCTTCAGGACATCCTTGGCGGTCTTCATGTCTGCAATCCTCTTGTCAGCAGTTTTTCAAACGTCAACTCGACCCCCGCGGTTGTTGGCGACCGCAGGGATAAGAACTCGCGGGTTGGGGATGAAGCCCTCAGATCGCGTCCGCGCCGGACTCGCCGGTACGGATGCGGATCGCCCCCTCGATCGTCGATACAAAAATCTTGCCATCGCCGATGCGGCCGGTCTGGGCCGCTTTCTTGATGGCCTCGATCGCGGCTTCGACCATTTCGTCGGCCAGCACGATCTCGATTTTCACCTTCGGCAGAAAATCGACGACATACTCGGCGCCACGATAAAGCTCGGTGTGCCCCTTCTGTCGGCCGAAGCCCTTGGCTTCGAGCACCGTGATGCCTTGAAGCCCGACCTCCTGAAGCGCCTCTTTCACCTCGTCCAGCTTGAACGGCTTGATGATCGCCTCGATCTTCTTCATGCGCCGACCGGCCTCCTTCGCGCGTGACTGGCCCGGAGCGTCGCCCGGACCCTGAAGGTCGCCCATCTCCCGATGCCGGCGCGCCGAACGGCGGTCGACGACATCTGCAGATCTGGCCAAACCCACTGCCTTGCTCATAGCATCGGCGTCGGGCCCCCGCCATGCGGTAGAAAGGCTCGATCAGCCTGATGATGAGGCAGAAATCAGCCCATATAGTCAGCATATGCATATTTATTATGCATATGCACCTTCTGCGGGCCTGCGGCCGCCTTTCTCTTGCCCGTATGCGCGGTGGCATCGGATGATGCGCCCATGAGCGAGATCATCGAGCCTCCTATGGAGCTGTTGAGCACCACCGAGATGGCCGCGGCCGACCAGGCGGCGATTGCCGCTGGGACACCCGGGCTGCAGCTGATGGAGAACGCCGGGCGGGCTGTGGCCGATGCCGTGACGCGTCGCGTCAGGGCAGGGGCGAAGGTGCTCGTGCTGTGCGGGCCCGGCAACAATGGCGGCGATGGCTTCGTGGCGGCGCGGCTCCTGCGCCAGCGCGGCCTGGCTGTTGCCTTGGCCTCGGCAGGCCAGGGCTCTGCACTCGGCGGCGACGCCGCCGCAATGGCAGGGCGTTGGGACGGCCCGATCGCGGCGGCAGATGCGGTCGCCCCCGGCGACTTCGATCTCGTCGTTGACGCCTTGTTCGGCGCTGGCCTGAGCCGCCCGCTTGAGGGCGCGCTGGCGCAACTCGTCGAGGCCGTCAACAAGGCCGGGCGCCCGGTTATCGCCGTCGACGTCCCGAGCGGCGTTTCGGGTGACAGCGGGCAGGCCACCGGTCCGGTTGTCCGGGCCAGCGAGACCGTGACCTTTTTTCGCTTGAAGCCCGGGCACCTGCTCCAGCCCGGTCGAGGGTTGTGCGGCCTCGTGACCCTCGCCGATATCGGCATCGATCCCACGATCGCATTCGCCGGGCCGCGGCAGCCAACGGCGTTCTGCAATGCCCCCGCGCTGTGGCGGCACGCATGGCCCCACCACGCGGGCGATACGCATAAATTCCGGCGCGGCTCGGTGCTGGTGCTGGCGGGCGGGCTAGCCGGCGTCGGGGCGCCGCGCCTGAGCGCTCGGTCCGCGCTCCGCAGCGGGGCAGGCCTGGCGACGATCGCCTGCCAGCCCGAGGCGCTGGCAGCACATGCCGCCCGGGGCCCAGACGCGCTGATGCAGCGCCCGATTCCCGACATGGCGTCGCTCGAGAGGCTGCTAGATGACCCGCGCCTGTCGGCGGGACTCGCGGGGCCGGCGCTGGGGCTCAATGCACGGGCAGGGCAGGGCGTGTTCGCCATGTTGCGTCGCGCGATCCCTCTTGTGCTCGATGCCGATGCCCTCACCCTGCTGGCAGGGCAATCGATCGCATTTCTGCGGCGCGCCTGTGAAAAACGCGGAGCGCCTTGCGTGCTGACACCGCATGAGGGTGAATTCTCGCGACTGTTCCGACGCGACGAGGCAATCGCCGCGATGCCGTCCAAGCTGGACCGCGCACGGCGCGCCGCAACTGTGTCAGGCGCCATCGTGGTTCTGAAGGGCGCCGACAGCGTCATAGCGTCCCCCGATGGACGCGCCGCGATCAACACCACAGGCTCGAGCGCGCTCGCCACGGCGGGATCGGGCGATGTGCTCGGCGGGCTGATCGCCGGGCTGCTCGCACAGGGCATGCCGGCATTCGAGGCCGCATGCGCTGCCGTCTGGGTGCATGGCAAGGCGGGCGAAGCACTGGGGTTTGGCCTGATCGCCGACGATCTACCCGAGGCCTTTCCGGCGATCATGGCGACCATCGGCGCGATGCGCTGATCAGCGGCATGAAAAGCCCGCCTTCCGAGGAAGGCGGGCCACTTACACGACGCTACGCAACACCGATTACAGATCAGCTACCGCTATAGGTCACAGCAGGCGCACTGTTCAGTTGGTCCTTCGTCATGGTGATCTTGCCATGGTCGGGATACATCGCCGGTACCTTCGGCGTGTTCATCGCGGCGGGAGTGGAAGCGGGGGCCGTGGCCATGCCAGCCGATCCGCCGGCGGGCGCGGGAGCCGGGGCCGCAGCAGCGATGGGCTCATCGCTCCACTTTACCTGCTCGAATGGGATCGCCACATCCTTGGAGCCGATGCCGAGGAAGCCGCCGACACCGACGGTCACCATCTCGATATTGCCGGTCTTGTCGAACAGCACCTCGGTCACGTCGCCGACCTTCTTGTCGTCGGGGCCGTAGATGTCGACGCCCATCAGCTTGGAGGCGCGCCATTTGCCCTGTCCCGCCAAGTTCTGCGAGGGGACTTTCGCGGTATCTGATGTGGTGCTGGGCGCGACTGCCGGCGCGGAGGGGGCAGTGCTCGGCGCGCTGGTCTGAGCAAATGCTGCTGCCGCGAACATCGCGCAGCCAATGGACGTAACTGCGATACTACGCTTCAACATGTTGTCCTCCTATCAATATCCGCAAGAAGCGGGATGACAGGAGAACGTGTCGGCCGCATTTTGGTTCACTGCGGGCCGTAAAAATTCAACAATGCCGACACGGATCTCGCGGAAAATCCGTGCAGTTCCTGCGAGGTGGCAGCTTCTGCGCCCGCGAAATCGCTCGAATTCGTAAAGTAGCAGGCCCGCTATTGTGGCTAGAATATGGGGCCGGGTGGGGGCGACTTGCGCAGGAAGGCGAAGTCGCAACCCTGCTCGGCCTGGGTCACCTGCTCTGCGTAGAGTTTGTAGTAGCCTCGCTCGGAGCCTGCCATGACGGGAGCGGTCCATGCCGCCTTTCGCCTTGCGAGTTCGTCCTCGTCGACGAGCAGCTGCAGTTCGCCGCTGCCCACATCGAGGCGGATCTTGTCACCGTCGCGGATCAGGCCGATCGGGCCGCCGATGGCCGCCTCGGGGCTGGCGTGGAGGACAATCGTGCCGAAGGCGGTACCGCTCATCCGGGCGTCGGAAATGCGCACCATGTCCTTGACGCCCTGGGCCGCGAGCTTCTTCGGAATCGGCAGATATCCGGCTTCCGGCATCCCGGGCGCGCCTTTGGGCCCCGCGTTCTGCAGCACGAGGATATCGTCCGCCGTCACGTCGAGATCGGGGTCGTCGACGCGCTCTGCGAGGTCCTGCAGCGAGGTGAACACCACCGCCCGTCCGGTGTGCGAGAGCAGCGCCGCCGTGGCCGCCGATTGCTTGATGATGGCGCCGTTGGGCGCAAGATTCCCACGCAGCAGCCTGAGACCGCCTCCGGTATGGATGGGATCGGCAAGGGCGCGCACGACAGTCTGCGCCCAGCCAGGCTCGGCATCCGCGATGTTCTCGCCCAAGGACTTGCCCGTCACGGTCAGGCAATCGGTGTCGAGCACCTCCATGATCTCGCGCATGATCGTGGTCAGGCCGCCGGCCTTGTGGAGGTCCTCCATGTAGTGCTGGCCGGATGGTTTCAGATCGACGAGGACGGGCGTGTCCGCGCCCATGCGGTCGAACTCCTCCATGTCCAGGTCGATGCCGATCCGCCCGGCGATGGCCGCGAGATGGACCAGGCCATTGGTCGAGCCGCCGGTCGCCTGAAGGATGCGCAACGCGTTCTTGAGCGACCGTTCGGTGATGATCTGGCTCGGGCGCAGCTTTTCACGAGCGATCGCGACGGCGCGAGCCCCCGTCGCCTCGGCATGACGCAGGCGGTCGGCCGAGACGGCGGGTATCGCCGCTCCGCCCGGCAGCATCATCCCCATGGCCTCGGACATCAGCGCCATCGTGCTGGCCGTGCCCATCACCATGCACGTGCCAGGTCCCGGGGCGAGGCGGCCGCTGATGACCTCGATCTCGGCTTCGTCGATCGCGCCGGCCCGGTGCTGGGCCCAGAGCCGCCGACAATCCGTACAGGCACCGAGGCGTTCGCCCTTGTGATGCCCGGTGATCATCGGCCCGGTCACTGTGAGGATGGCCGGGACATCGGCGCTAACGGCGCCCATCAGCAGGGCAGGAACTGTCTTGTCGCAGCCGCCGATCAGCACGACGGCGTCCATGGGCTGGGCGCGCACAAGCTCTTCGGTGTCCATCGCCATGAGGTTGCGGAGAAACATCGAGGTCGGGTGCGTGAAGGATTCCGCGATGGAGACGATCGGAAATTCGATGGGCAAGCCGCCGGCGAGCAACACGCCGCGCTTGATGGCCTCGATCATGTCGGGGACGTTCTTGTGACAGGCATTATAACCGGAGAACGTGTTGGTTATGCCGATGATCGTCCGGTCGAGCGCGTCGTCGGAATAGCCCATCGCCTTGATGAAGGCCTTGCGCAGAAACAGGGAAAATCCGGCATCGCCGTAATTGGCCAAACCCTTGCGCATTCCGGTCTGCTCGTCCGACATCGTCTTGGCTCTCCCTGGATCGCGCGCAGGCTACAAGAGTTCGGCCGAAACATTGAAGGCACTTTTGCCGCGTTCCAGTGTGACCGGGCCGTTGCCGGTTCGGCCTTCGCCACCGACTGACGTATCGCCCGCTTGTGGCGGAGACGAAAAGCGCGGTAATTGCTGGCAACGACCCGACAGATTCCGCGGTCAGCCCGCTGTGGCTGGCCGTTATCGTCTCTGTTGGATCTACGCCAAACGGATACGAGAGACGGGCTTGCCCGTGAGAGTGCGGTCCTATACCGGTCGCCTTGCTCGCCGATGATAGTTAATTCGGGCTGCTAAAGACCGCTGGAGCGCACCATGAATGGCCTTCTCGCAATAAGCCGGACGATCGACGCGATCAATTTGCAGATCGGCAAGAAGGCAGCGTGGCTGATTTTGCTCGCTGTCATCGTTGCCACCTTGAACGCGATCGTTCGCAAGGTGTTCAACGTTTCGTCAAATGCGTGGCTCGAACTGCAATGGATGTTGTTCGGAGCGGTCTTCCTGTTCTGTGCGTCATGGACGATGCAGGTCAAAGAACACATCCGCATCGACATCGTGAACAGTCACCTGCCGAAGAAGGTCCAGCAATGGATCGAACTGATCGGCCATACGCTGTTCCTGATGCCGTTCTGCCTGCTGATTGTCTATCATTCCTGGCCGTTCTTCGTTCGCTCCTATGCGATCAACGAACAGTCCATGTCCGCAGGCGGCTTGCCGCAGTGGCCGGCCAAGGGACTGGTTGTAATCGGCTTCGTCATGCTGGCCTTCCAGGGCGTTTCCGAGATCATCAAGCAGGTTGCGATCATGCGCGGCCATCTGGAGGACGACGAGACATTGCGTGGTCATGCGGCGGCAGCCGAGGCCGAGGCCCAGCGACTGCTGGATCAGGCTAAAGAGCAGGGTCTCGTCTCCTAGCCGAGACGTCTTCTGTAGCGAAACCGGCCTCGACAGCAACTTTCAGAACATTCGGACACCCGCCATGACATCCCGTTTCGCGCGCGGCACAGCTCTCCTGCTCGCTCTCACCGCGACTGCCTTCTTAAGCCTCCATACCGGTGACGCCCACGCTGCGGGGCTCGGCGATTTCCTGCGGGTCAACATGGCGCCCGTCATGTTCGCGACGCTCGTCGTGTTCCTGCTGCTGGGTTATCCGGTCGCCTTTGCGCTGGCCGCCAACGGCCTGCTGTTTGCGCTGGTCGGCATCGATCTCGGCATGTTCCAGGAAAACTTCCTGCAGGCGCTGCCGGAACGAATCTACGGCACGATGAACAACGACGTTCTGCTGGCGATCCCGTTCTTCACCTTCATGGGCCTCGTGCTGGAGCGGTCCGGCATGGCGGAGGACCTGCTCGACACCATTGGCCAGCTCTTCGGGCCGATCCGAGGCGGCCTCGCCTATGCAGTGATCTTCGTCGGCGCGCTGCTCGCCGCGACGACCGGCGTAGTCGCGGCCTCAGTCATCTCGATGGGCCTGATCTCGCTCCCGATCATGCTGCGCTACGGCTATGACCGCCGGCTCGCCTCGGGCGTCATCGCGGCGTCGGGGACGCTGGCGCAGATCATCCCGCCATCGCTGGTGCTGATCGTCCTTGCCGACCAGCTCGGCCGTTCCGTCGGCGACATGTATGAGGGCGCCTTCATCCCAGGCCTCGTGCTCGCAGGGCTCTATGCCGGCTACGTCTTCCTCGTGACGATGTTCTATCCCGAGCGCGCGCCAGGCTTGCCGCCGGAAGCCCAGACGCTGCGCGACGCGGACGGCCAGACACGGCGCCGCTCGCTGCTGGTCGTCACCATCATCTCGTTTGGCCTGGCCTACGCCTATATGAAACTCTTCACGGGTGTGAAGGCCGGCGCCGACTTTGTCGTCCTGACGATGTCGGTTGCGGTCGGCATCTCCTTCGTGATCGCGCTGCTGAACAAGGCGCTGGGGCTGAACCTGCTTTCGCGCATCGCCGAGCAGGTCGTGTTCGTGATGGTGCCGCCGCTGGCCCTGATCTTCCTGGTGCTTGGCACGATCTTCATCGGTCTCGCCACTCCCACGGAAGGCGGCGCGATGGGCGCGGCCGGCGCGATCCTTCTCGCCTTCGGCAAGAAGCGCCTGACCTTCGATCTGCTGAAGCAGGCGACTGAATCGACCGCGAAGCTCTCGGCCTTCGTGCTCTTCATCCTGGTCGGCGCGCGCGTGTTCTCGCTGACTTTCTATGGCGTCAACGGCCATGTCTGGGTCGAGCACCTTCTCGTCGGCCTGCCGGGCGGGGCGACGGGCTTCCTGATCGTCGTCAACGTGATGGTGTTCCTGCTCGCCTTCTTCCTCGACTTCTTCGAGCTCGCCTTCATCATCGTGCCATTGCTGGGACCGGCCGCGGACAAGCTCGGCATCGACCTGATCTGGTTCGGCGTCATCCTCGGCGTCAACATGCAGACCTCGTTCATGCACCCGCCCTTCGGCTTCGCGCTGTTCTTCCTGCGCTCGGTCGCGCCGAAGATCCCCTACAGGGACAAGATCACCGGCAAGATGATGGAGCCTGTCACAACCGCGCAGATCTACTGGGGAGCCGTGCCCTTCGTGGTCATCCAGTGCATCATGGTCGCGATGGTGGTGATATTCCCGCAGATGGTGATGCACTACAAAGCGTCGGCTGTGCAGCTCGACCAGAAGTCGATCGACAAGCAGTTCGACTCCATCCAGATCCCGGGGCTGGGAGGCTTCGGCGCTCCCGACCTGAACCTTGGCGCCCCGCCCGCTGCGCCAAAACCCTGACGCGATCGCGCGCGACCACCTGCTCGCCACATAGCGACGGGTGGCCGCTGCCGGGCTCGCTCAAGACCACCGACGAGCCATTGCTCCGCCGCCTCATGGAGGCCGGCGGAGTTTTTGCGTCAAATGTGGAGACGCGTGCGGGTAAAATCGGTCTGAGGCAGAGCCAGGCTGTCTAGGCTTTTCTGCGAGGCCGAGCCCAATTCAGCCGGCCTCAAGCCCCATAACCGTGATCACCCCGGTTACCGCCAGGATCATCCAGATCACTTCGCCCGCTGGGCCTGCGGGCGGCAACGTGCCGGCTGCGACAGAGGTAATGCCGACCAGGAAGATGGTCGCCGTGAGATATACCGAACCCTTGACCAATGCCGCCCCCTGCTGTGCGTTGCGTGCCTAGCAGCAGAGGATTGCCAAGTGATTGCCGACGCAGCGTTTCCAGAGAGTAACTTGCCTTACGGCAGCCCGACTCTCTGGTTGCGTGAACGCTTCGTTGCGCCTCAATGCGGGCAGGGGGTGATCCAGGGGCGGCGAGGGGGCTCCCGCCAGGCTATGACAGCCGGCGATCACGCTCATCCATGATGCGTTCTATAACGGCGAGGTGTTCAGCAAGGAGGTCTTGCAGGGGCCCAGTCGGGCGGAATGCCTGCGAATCATACTCTTCCTCGCCCGTCTCCGTCCAGGCAGAAATGGCCTCGTCGGCTGCCGCAAAGTGAGCCTCCGTAAGAGTGTCGCCGACAGCAGCGCCGGCCTCCTGGGCGATGCGTGCCGCGATCTTGCCGCGCAGCGCACGCTCGTAGTCGAGCATCCGGTCCAACTCGTCGGTATAGGCCAATCTCTCGCTCCTGTGACGGGCTGGCGTTGTGTTCGGCGCAGCGCCGATAACGGACACATAGGATGATTCTCGGGGCGGATATGCGACGTCGGAGGCTTGCCTCTGAGGGCACGAATCTGCCGCCGGCCGCACCATCGAGCGACGAGCAGGTCCGTCAACGCTCCGCCTGCCGGTTCGACTCGGGCTGCCAGCGCCTCGCAGCAGTGAGCTACTCGAATGACTATGGCAACGCGCGGCACGCGCGATAAGGCTTGCCCACGCTGTGAGAATGTCGAGGAGGCACCGCCGGTCGCTCGGCCAGATCTGCGGAGCTTCTGAAAGCGCGGGAATTGCCGGTGGTGAGCGGGGAGGGGATCGAACCCTCGACCACATGATTAAAAGTCACGTGCTCTACCACTGAGCTACCCGCCCTCACCGGTGCGCTGACATAGGCAGACGTGGGGCTGCGGTCAACATTGTTCGCGCCGTTCGATCATGGCAAAAGCGCCCCGGAGCCGCGTGATCGCCACTCCCGGATGCAGTGTTGCTGGCGGAGAAAGCCTGAATGAGCGTAGCGGGGACCTCCCGGCAGGAGCAGGGCTGGCGGCGCTGGGTGGGGATATTCCTCGCCAGCGGGCTCGTGCTGGCGGGGATTCTGGTGGGATTCGTGGTCGCGATGGACCCTTTCGGCTTGCGCGTCACTTCGGGCAAACCGGCGCGCCCGCTGATGGATATCAATCAGCGCTTCATGTATCCACAGCTTGTGCGCTCCGGCGCGTTCGACGCCGCGATTATCGGCACATCGACTATGCGCCTGCTGGATCCTGCGATTCTCTCGCGGTCGATCGGCGGGCATTTTGCGAATCTCGCGATGAATGCGGCGACGCCCTGGGAACAGGTGCAGATGGCAAAGCTTTTCATTGGCGCGACGCCCGCACCCAAGACCGTGATCTGGGGGCTGGACCTGCCCTGGTGCTCCGCCACTGCGACAGCCCCGGAGAACCGGTTGACGCCGCGCCCGTTTCCGCCCTGGCTCTACGATGCACCGAGTTGGACCAACATCCTGAGGCAGATGAACCTGACGACGCTGGAAGTCTCGCTCCGCTTGCTCGGCCAAAGGCTCGGGCTTCAGCCCGAACGCATGCGCGGCGATGGCTACGAGGTCTTCACCCCGCCGGAAGAGACCTACGACCTCGCACGCGCCCGCTATCACCTGTTCGCCGGCTATGGCGGCGTTGCGCCGGACATGACGCCGCTCATCCCCCCGGCCACAGTCAGCGCCGAGGTTCGCGCTGCCTGGCGCTTTCCTGCGCTGGCCTGGCTTGAGGAAACGTTGTCGCCCTTGCCGGCGGGCACGGTGAAGATGATCGTGCTGCCGCCGACCCACGCCGCCAGCCTGCCGCGCGAAGGCAGCCAGGACGCCCGCTTTCACGATGCCTGCAAGGCCGCAATCGGGGCCATCGCAGCCCGCCAGGGCGCAGTGCTGGTCGACTACGCGCATATGTCGAGCGTGACACGCGCCGACGACAACTACTGGGACCCTCTGCATTTCCGCCTGCCAATCGCGCGTCGGGTCGAGTCCGATCTCGCAGCCGTGGCGAAAGGCAACGATCCGAAGGCCGACGGCGTCGCCATCGTGAAGCGCCAAGCCTCGCCGTAAGCTTCATCGGCGACGGCCCCCACCGCCCCGGCGGGCGTGAGACCGCCTCATGACGTTCATGTCAAATGATCTGAAAAATGCTTGGGGTTGCCCCGACTGAAAGCTTTTTCAATCTGGTTTAAAAATGACGTGACATCGTAGGGGAAGGGGGCTTGCCCCTTTTCAAGGATTTGTCCAAGCTCTCCGCGCACAATGAGCACTGAAATATCTAATCTGACTGTTCAGTTTTTCGTAAGCGCAGCTTCCTAGATTGCCCGGATCACATCGAGTCGTGGAAAAGGCCCTCTTTTTGACAAGAGATTGCGAAGCTCCCGAAATCATCTCATGGGGCGACGCCAAACGCATCGCCGCGCTGCGGGCATTTGATATCCTCGACACGGGGCCGGAGGCGGCTTTCGACGAGATCACGCAACTCGCCAGAGACGCATGCCATACCCCGGTCGCGTTGGTCAGTTTCCTCGAGGCCGAGCGACAATGGTTCAAGTCGGAGATCGGACTGGGTCTGCGCGAGACGTCGTTGGATTCCTCCATCTGCGCGCAGACGATCCACCTCTCCGAACTGGTGGTCATCAATGACACCGCTGAGGATTCGCGGCTTCGCGACAATCCCCTCGTCACGGGAAAGCAGTTGCGCTTCTATGCCGGCGCCCGGCTCGAGACCTCGGACGGCCTGTTGCTCGGCGCGGTCTGCGTGCTCGATTTCCAGCCGCGTCCAGATGGGCTGACGGAGAAGCAGTCGAAGACGCTGCTGGCGCTTGCACGGGCGGTGATGCGCGAACTGGAACTGCGCCGCGCCAACAAGGCGCTGGCCCAGAACACCGCCCTGATGAACGCCACCCTGGAGCATGTGGACCAGGGCATCCTGATGGTCGACGAGAGCGGGGCGGTGGTTATCTGCAACCAGCGCGCCATGGATCTGCTCGGCCTGCCACCCGACATGATGCACTCGGCTCCGCGCTTCGACGAGGTCAAGCAATGGCAACTGGAGCAGGGCGAGTTCGCAGAAGCTGACCCGATGCTGCTGCGCGCCATCAAGCACGAAGGCGTCAACATCGAAGCCTCGATCTATGAACGACAGAGGCCGAACGGCACCGTCCTGGAAGTCAGGACGAACCGGCTGCCGAATGGCGGCGTCGTGCGCACATTCACCGATGTCACGGCCCGGAAGGCCGCCGAAGAGGCCGCAGCAAACAGCGAGGCGCGCTATCGCAGCCTTTGCGATGCCTTGCCCCAGAAGGTCCTGGTTACGACCACCGACGGCACGATCACCTACCAGAACCGTCAGTTTGGGGACTATCACGGGGCGATTGGAACAGGGCTCGACGAGCGGCTGCGCCTCAATCATCCCGACGATGCCCCGGCGATTCTGCGTTCGCGGGCGCAAGCGATCGCCCTGGCACAGCCCGTCCAAGGGGAAGGGCGACTCCAAAGGCACGACGGGGCGTATCGCTGGCACCATCTGACGCTCAACCCGATCACGCGTGGCGGCGCTGTCGCAGAATGGGTCGCGACATCGCTGGACATCGACGAACTCCGGCAGACCCAGTCGAAGCTGCGCGGGAGCGAAGAACGCTACCGGGCTTTGGTCGAGGCCAGCTCGGTCGTGGTCTGGTGCGCCTCGCCTGACGGCGCCATCACGGAGGTGTGGGGCCAAGGTATCGACGGAGGGCGCGTTGACGGCGAGGACGGATCCAGCGCCCTCGGTTGGCTCGCCGACATTCACCCGGAGGACCACGACCGCGTCGTAGCGAATTGGCGCGAGCGCCTCGTAGTGCCCGAGCCATTCACCAAGGAGTACCGGGTCCGTTGCCTCGACGGACGCTACCGCTGGTTTTCGTCGCGGGGCGTGCCCCTCAAGGATTCCAACGGCGCCGTCAGGGAATGGGTCGGCACCATCACGGACATCGACAGCCGAAAACTCTCCGAGGAGCGGCTCCGGGAGAGCGAGGAGCGCTATCGGCTCGCAGCCCACGCTGCGTCTGATGCGATCTGGGAATGGGATCTGGCGAGCAACCGGTTGCGATGGGGCGAAAGCGTCGAGCGCATCTTCGCTTATGACGCCGCCCAGGTGCCGGCTTCGAGCACCGCCTGGCTGAACTATATCCACCCTGACGATCGCGCGGCTGTCGAGAGCAAGCTCGAGCGCTTCATCGCCGATGCCGGGGAGCGCTGGGAGGACGAATACCGGCTGAAGCGAGGCGATGGCAGCTACGCCTTTGTCGCCGACCGGGGCTTTCTCGTCAGGGACGAAGCCGGCGTGCCCGTCAGGATGGTCGGGGCCGTCCAGGACCTAAGCGAGCAGCGCCGCTCGAATGTCGCCCTGCGAACGAGCGAGGAACGACTTCGCCTGGCTCTTGCGGCAACCGGGCTTGGAATCTGGGACATCGACCTCGTCATCGGCAACCGCGAATGGTCGCCGGAGGTTCACCACATCCTGGGTCTGGCCGAGACGGCGAGGGCGGGTCGGTCCAGTTTCCTGCCGCTGCTGCACCCGGACGACCGCGAGCGCATCACTGCCGAATTCTATCCGGCGTTCGATGTCGGTGCCGCATCCATTTCGGAGACGTTCCGCATCATCCGGGCCAACGATGGCGAAACCCGGTGGGTCGAGGTCGGCGGGCGAACGTTCTATGACACCGATGGACGCCCTGTGAGAATGCTCGGCACCATCCAGGACATCACCACCCGCAAGATCGCCGAGGAAGCGCTACGCTCCGGCGGGGAGCGCCTGCGGCTGGCCTTGCATGCAAGCAACATGGTCGCCTGGGACCTCGACGTGACGACCTCATGGGTCGACCGCTCGGACACCGCCCATGCACTGCTTGGTTTCGGCTCCGGGCCGGCCGCCGACTTCCTGGACCGCGTGCATCCCGAGGACCAGCATAAGGTGATCCAGCTGCGCAATGCAGCGATTGCCGAGGGCACTCACGCGGCCGAGATCCGGTATCGCGGCCCGGGAGACCGGGAGGTCTGGCTCGCGCTGCGGGCGGAGCGGAAAGACCAGCATCGCCTGATCGGCATCACGTTCGACATCTCCGACCGGAAGGCCACCGAAGCTGCGATCTGGCAGACGGCCAATCATGATCCGCTGACGGGCCTGCCCAATCGCGCGCTTTTCCAGACACGTCTGGAGGAAGCCCTCAGGACAGCCGAAGCGGACGGCTCCGGGGTTGGCCTGCTTCTCCTCGACCTCGACGACTTCAAGGATATCAACGATACGCTGGGCCATGCCGCCGGCGACAAGCTGCTTGCCGAAACCGCGCGGCGGCTGATCGGGCTGATCGGGGAGCACGACACCGTGTCCCGCCTCGGAGGCGACGAGTTCGCGATCATCCTGGCCAAGCCGACCGGGTTGCTCGACCTTGCCGTGTTCGCCAACTCTCTCGTCGAGGCACTGCGGACCACGTTCGAGTTCGAGGGCCGGGCGCTTTCGACCAAGGCTAGCATCGGCGTCGCTGCCTATCCGGAACACCATCGCGACCCCGCCGAGTTGATGAAGGACGCCGATATCGCGCTCTACCGCGCCAAGGAGGGCCGCAGGAGCCGCGCGGTCGTCTACACGAGTGCCGCGCGCGAGGTCATGGAACATCGCGTGACGATCCTGCGCGAGGTCCGCAGCGGCATGGCCGCCGCAGAGTTCCTGCCGCATTACCAGCCGAAGGTGTCGCTCGCCACGGGCCAGATCGTCGGTTTCGAGGCCCTGGCGCGTTGGCGGCATCCGACCAAGGGGCTTCTGACGCCGGCATATTTCGGCTCGGCATTCGAGGATCAGGACATCTCGGCCACACTCGCTACGGACATCGTCCGGCAGGTCGTAGCGGACATTCGCTCCTGGCTGGATCAGGGGCTCAACTGCGGGCGTATCGCGGTGAATCTCGCGTCCACGGATTTCGCAGATCGAGCGCTCGCCACCCGGATCATCGACATCCTGGATGACGCGCGCGTCCCGACCTCCCAGTTCGAGGTCGAGGTAACCGAAACTGTCTTCCTCGGCCGGAAAACCGAGGCCGCGGCCTATATCCTCAGCGAGTTTCACGAGGCCGGCGTTTCGGTCGCGCTCGATGATTTCGGGACGGGATTTGCCTCTCTGACGCATCTCAAGCAGTTTCCGGTCGACCACATCAAGATCGACCAGAGCTTCGTCAGGAACCTTGAGACCGATGACGACGATGCCGCCATCGTCGCTGCGGTGGTGAACCTCGGCAGGAACATGGGAATGCACATCACGGCCGAGGGCGTCGAGAACGCGGGCCAGGTGAAGCGGCTGCGGGAAGCCGGCTGCGATTTCGGCCAGGGCTACCTCTATGCAAAGCCCAGCCCAGCCTCCGAGGTGCCGGGCATCATCCAGAACTGGACGCCGCCGGAGGAACTGGGCCTGCGACAGTCGCTGAAGCGTCTGATCCGGCAATCCTGACAAACCCAAGACAGGACTGGAGGATCTGCTCGGCTCGGGTCGCTTTACGAAGGCGTTGCCGGACGGGCCGGCAGCAGCTTCGATCGAGGCTCGGCTCAGAATCTAACTTCATTCAAGTTCCATAATATGTCTTATGCGAATCGCGTTGATCCGGTCTGGGCCGTGCCCTGCCTTGTCGATACAGTCGCAGCCAGCGGTCAGGCCCCGAGGCCGGACCGCTGGCTCTCTGACCTCTCCCATTGAGCGGCCGGCCGATCAGGCCAGCGTACGGACCTTCGCCTCCCGAGCCCATTGGCGTGTGCGGGCCGGTTCAACGAAGCCGGCGGCGCCCTTCGTAAGTTCGATCACGCCTGCATCCGCAACGACCCCCGCCTTGTCGAGCAGCGGCTCGGCCTCGCCGGTGAAGCCGATCGCCTTGAGATGGCCGAAGGCATCCTTCGCGAAGTCGATCGCCGCGCCTTCGTTCAGCAGAGCCTCGCATCCCGCCTGCGACAGCACGATCGCGACCGCGTCGAATATCACCGAAGGCGTGCCGGCCAGTTGCCCGTCCGCCTTCAGCCGCGATCCGTCCTTCAGTTTGACGCCGCCGATCCTGGGCGCGACGATGGTCACCGAGCCGCCATCGCCCTCGACGGCCTTCGTGATCGCATCGATCACGGTGCCATCGGCGCCGTCGGAGACCAGGATTCCGACGGCGCGCCCTTTCAGGGTCGGCGGATATTTCCCCACGATGCGCAAGGCCGGAGACGGTTTCATGTCCTGTGGCGAAACCGCCGGGACCGACGCCTTTGGCAGCTCCATGTTCAGGCCCGTGGCAACGCGCTTGGCGAGAGCGTCGTCGACATTTCGCAGGTTTGACATGACCCTTAGCCGGACATGTTCGAGCGTGACTTTCGAAAGCTCGAAAACCAGCGCGCTTGCCAGATGCGCCTGTTCGATCTCCGTCTGCGAGCGGAAGAACAACCTCGCCTGCGAGTAATGGTCGGCGAAGCTCTCCGACCGTAGCCGGACCTTTGTCTGCTCCATCGGCAGCGCCAGCGTCCGGAAGCCGCCCTTGGGATCCTCGCGCGGTCCGCCGTCCTCGCCGGCATCGCTCAGGCTGTTGGGCTCGTAGTTGGCGCGCCCCTTGAAGACCTGGGTCTGCATATGGCCGTCACGCTGCAAGTTCTGGAATGGGCATCCCTTGGCCTTGTTGATGGGGATCTGGTGGAAATTCACGGTGCCGAGCCGCGACAGCTGCGTGTCCTGATAGGAGAACAGTCGCCCCTGCAGCAGCGGGTCCTCGGAGACGTCGATCCCGGGCGGCATGTTGGTCGGCAGGAAGGCAGCCTGTTCGGTTTCCGCGAAGAAGTTGTCGGGATTCCGGTTCAGGACCATGCGGCCGATGACGCGGATCGGCACCATCTCCTCGGGGATGAGTTTGGTGGCATCGAGGATGTCGAACGGCAGCGCGTCCGCCTGCTTCTGGCTCAGAAGCTGGACCCCGAACTCCCATTCCGGGAAATCGCCGGCAGCGATGGCCTCATGCAGGTCGCGACGATGATAGTCGGGATCGGCCCCCGCGATCTTCACGGCTTCGTCCCAGCACGTCGACTGGGTGCCGAGCTTCGGGCGCCAATGGAACTTGACGAATGTCGCCTCGTCCTTCTCGTTCAACAACCTGAAGGTGTTGACCCCGAAACCTTCCATCATGCGCAGCGAGCGTGGGATGGCGCGATCCGACATCGCCCACATGATCATGTGTGTGGCCTCGGGCATCAGGCCGATGAAATCCCAGAAGGTGTCGTGGGCGCTGGCGGCCTGGGGATAGCCGCGATCGGCCTCCATTTTGACCGCATGGATCAGGTCTGGAAACTTGATCGCGTCCTGGATGAAGAAAACCGGGATGTTGTTGCCGACGAGGTCCCAGTTGCCTTCCTTGGTGTAGCACTTCACGGCGAAGCCACGAACGTCGCGAGGGGTGTCGACCGACCCTGCCCCGCCAGCCACAGTCGAGAAGCGCGTGAACAGCTCCGTCTTGACGCCGACCTCGGTCAGGATCTTGGCGCGGGTGAACTCGGCCAGCGACTCCGTGAGCTCGAAATAGCCATGCGCTGCCGAGCCGCGGGCATGGACGATGCGTTCGGGAATCCGTTCGTGGTCAAAGTGCTGGATCTTTTCGCGAAGAACGAAGTCTTCAAGCAGCGTCGGGCCACGATGGCCGCCCTTGAGAGAGTTCTGGTTGTCGCTGACCGGCACGCCATGATTGGTCGTGATCCGATGTGCAGGAGCAGAGGTGGTCTGATGCGTTTCGCCCCCCTGGCCCGTCGAGGTCTCAGGTGTTCCGGGAGTTTTTGGCGTGCTCACGATGGCCCCCTGTCGCTGGGTGCAAATCGCCGCGTGCCGGGAGCGGCAGCGAGGCGTTTTTGCTTGGTCCAGATCCAACGTGCAAGCGTGCGCCCCGTTCCCGGGCAGCAAGATCTGAGGGTCGGTCTAGTCCCTATGCCGTGACGGGCTCGGTCATTCTGTCCCGAATGAGCCGTGCCCTGCACCGATGCGCATGGCGTTGGCCCAGCGGGTCGGGATCGTCGCCGAGGGCTGCATATCGGCAGAGATGTCGACCTCCTCTGACGTGGCGCACTCGCCGCCCAGGACCGCCAGCAGTTCCATCCCTCCGGCAGCGGGCGCCGAGGTGGCGGACACGGCCAGGGGTTGAGCGCTCACGATACCCGTCGTGCCCGCAAGAATGATCCCGACCAACGCGAACCGTTTCATATGCCTGCTCCACCCTTGGCCCCCGCTGATATCAAGTGTGCGGGAGCCCAATCGGTTCCGTTGAGCCGGGCTGGGTTGCAGGGTGGCGAAGCGCTTTTGGCGTCCCGCCTCCCCGGCCAGGTAGCGGTCAGGTCAAGACCTGTCCGCCGTCCACGACGATCGTCTGCCCCGTGATCCAACTCGCCATGTCGGAGGCCAGGAACAGGGCGACGCTCGCGATCTCCTCTGGTTTGCCAAGGCGACCAGACGGAATGCTGCCCAGTGTGCGCTGGTAAAGCTCGGGGTCCGAGGTCTTGCGGTTCTCCCAGGAACCGCCCGGGAACTCGACCGAACCGGGCGCGATGGCATTGACGCGGATGTGCTTGACGGCAAGCGCCCGGCCCTGCCCCATGGTGTAGTTGACGACCGCTGCTTTGATGGCGGCGTAAGGCAGGGAGCGTGGCACGGCCAGCAGGCCGGAGATCGACGAGATGTTGACGATCGCGCCAGCTTCCGCCTTCTCCAGATAAGGGATCGCAGTCTGCGTGGCGCGGACCGTCGCCATGAGGTCGACATTCATGCTGGCTGCCCAGCCGTTCTCGTCGTCCTTGGAGCCGAAGCCCGAGGCGTTGTTGATCAACACGTCGATCCCGCCCAGAGCCGTCGCGGCTTCGGTCACGAAGCGTGCGGTTGAACTCGCTTCGGCGAGGTCGCAGGCCAGGCTGAAGACCTTGCCGCCAAAGGCCCGCAGTTCAGCAGCTGTCGCTTCGAGGCCAGGCGCGCTGCGAGCGCAAATCGCCACGTCGGCACCCTGCGCGGCGAAGGCCAGCGCAATCGAGCGCCCGATGCCACGGCTGCCGCCCGCAATCACGACCTTCCGGCCCTTGAACGATATCTGCATAGAGGTTCCCCAAGCTTGTTGTCGACGCGTCTGGTCGGGCCGAGATCGGCGACCGCCTGTCGAGTTCAGCGGGAGTAGACAGGCAGATTCCCCCGAGCGCTACACGGCGGGCAGCCGGGTCGGAATGCGTCAGGCGCGGGCTGACGCCGCGCCTTGCGTCTGCCGCGGAGGCCGCTTTGCTCTATTGTCGCGCCCGACCGAGTCGACCCAGCATCGAGGACCAGAATGAATTTCGCTCCGAATTTCGACGTTGTGATCGACCGCCGCGGCACCCTCTCGGCAAAATGGGACATGATGGAGCCGATCTACGGGGTGCCCGCCGCCGACGGCATCGCGATGTGGGTCGCCGACATGGATTTCCGGCCTCCGACCTGCGTGCAGGCTGCGGTCGAACAGATGGCCACCCATGGGGTCTACGGCTATTTCGGCGATGATCGCAGCAACCGCGAGGCCATCTGCTGGTGGATGAAGAACCGCCATGGCTGGGATGTCGATCCGCAAGCGATCTTCACCACGCACGGACTGGTCAACGGCACTGCGCTCTGCGTCGACGCCTACTCGAAGCCCGGCGACGGCGTCGTGCTGATGACCCCGGTCTACCATGCCTTTGCGCGCGTAATTCAGGCGGCGGGGCGCAAGGTCGTCGAGTGCCCCCTGGCGATCGCGGATGGCCGCTACGTCCTCGACATAGCCGCTTGGGATGCCCGGATGACCGGCAGCGAGCGCATGCTGATCCTGTGCTCGCCCCACAACCCCGGCGGCCGGGTCTGGACGCGCGACGAACTCCGCGAGATCGCTGACTTCTGCAAGCGCCACGACCTGCTCCTGGTTTCGGACGAGATCCACCACGACCTGGTAATGCCCGGGCACAAGCACACGGTGATGCCGCTAGCCGCCCCCGACATTCGCGACCGCCTGGTGATGATGACGGCGACCACCAAAACCTTCAATATCGCCGGCAGCCATGTCGGCAACGTCATCATTCCCGACGAGACCCTGCGCAACGCCTTCCGCGCCCGCATGAACGCGCTGGGGATCTCTCCGAATTCCTTCGGCATGGTAATGGCAACCGCAGCCTATAGCCCCGAGGGCGCGACCTGGGTCGACGCACTGGTGGCCTATCTCGACGGCAATCGCAGGCTCTTCGACGAAGGCATCGCGGCAATCCCCGGCTTGCGTTCGATGCCGCTGGAATCGACCTACCTTGCCTGGGTCGATTTTGCCGGAACCGGGATGGAACGGTCGGAATTCACGGCTCGCGTCGAGAAGCAGGCGCGCATCGCAGCCAATCACGGTCCGACATTCGGCAGCGGTGGTGACAGCTTCCTGCGCTTCAACCTTGCGACGCCCCGCCCTGTCGTCGTGGAAGCGGTCGAGCGCCTGAAGCAGGCTTTTGCCGACCTCCAGTAACTCGTTAGCGGCACCTGCGCTGCGAATGCCGCGCCGGTGCCGCTGGATCCCTTCGTCCGTTCAGGCGTCGTTTTCGCGCTGACGCCGCGCATTGGCGGCGGCGGGATCGCGCTGCCAGGCATCGACGGATAGCGTCGGCAGGTCGAAATAGTCCCGCGTCGTCGCATAGCCCTGCCCGCCCATGCGGCCGACCGCATCAAGCGCCGCCGCATCCACATGCAGGTTGTTGGCGTTGACCACGTCGGCGCGGAAATGAGCGTAGACGACCTCGCCGAGAATGATCTCGCGCGAATTGCCGATGCCCAGGGTGGTGTGGTGACGGCATTCGAAAGCCGCCGGCGCCTGCCCGATCCAGGGGCACGGGACTTTCACGCCCGGCATGGCCGTGAGGCCGCCCTTGGCGAGTTCGTCGATGCCGGGCTCGAAGGGCACCGCGCAGACATTCATCCCTTCGATCAGCGCATCCGAGACGATGTTCACGGTGAAGGCCAGCGTCTCGCGGACATTGCGGCCGGTATCCTTCTGGCCGCCCGTCGGCCTGTATTCGACGCCAAGCGCCAGAATGGCCGGGTCGGCGGAGAGGCAGTTGAAGAAGCTGAACGGCGCCGCATTGACCACGCCCTGCCCGTCCACCGTCGTCACCAGCGCAATCGGCCGCGGCACGACTGCGCCGATCAGCAGCTTGTAGCGCTCACGCGGGGTCAGGGCCGCGAAGTCGAAGGTGATGATCGAGGCGTCGTCATTGGCCTGAGGCCTGGTCAGCGGGGCGTTCACGGCGGGGTCAATCCTTCGCTCAGGGCATAGGGCGCAAGCAACTCGCGGATATCGCGTTCGGCGCGCGGCGTGAGCAGCGCGCGCGTCACCACGGCCTGCAGATGATGGTCCATGAGGTCGGCCGCGCGTGCTCCGTCTCCGGCGCGCAGGGCCTCGATCAACTGGCGATGCTCGGAAACGGCGCATTCCGACGAATGCGGCCGGCCGTAGATCGCCAGGATCAGCGAGCAGCGTGACGACGTTTCCTGGACATAGCGCAGCAGCAGCGCATTGCCGGTCATCTCCGCCAGCTTGATGTGAAACTCACCGGACAGGCGGATCGACTCCGGCCCGTCGCGGCCATGCGCCCTCTCCTCCTGTCGGACATGTTCCTCGAGGTCTTCCGCCTGAGTGGCCGTGAGACGGCCCGCGAGGTTCTCCGCGACAAGCCGTTCGAGCCCGCGGCGCACGTCGAAGACGTCGCGCGCCTCCTCCAGCGTGGGATAGGCGACCGAGGCGCCGCGGTTGGGCTTCAGTTCGACCAGTCCCTCGACTGCGAGCCGGCCCAGCGCCTCGCGGACCAGAGTCCGGCTGACGCCGAGCTGCTCGCCGATGGAGTCCTCCGGAAGCTTCATGCCGGGCTTCAGCGCCTGTTCGATGATCGCGCGGCGCAGCGCCTTGTATACCGATTGCGCACGCAATCCGGGGGAGCGTGGTTCTTTCATGTCGGCCCGTCTCTGCCTGGTTCCAGCCTCTCGAGGCTCACTCCATGTCACGGGTTCCCGCTCCGCTCCAGCTTTCCGCTTGTGTTCAATTATCGCATACAATACGCTATCACAATCGTATGCAATACTGATTATTAATCGCACACGAAGTGCCGCCTTTTCAGCCAGACTGGTTAAAAGCGCGGCATGTTCAGAGGGGCAGCGGGTCCGCGAGCGTCAAAAGGCGCCGGGGCTCATCGAGAGGAGAGATCGATGAAGAAGCATTGGTTGCTGGCGGCCGTTGCCGCCTTCTCGCTGACAGGCCAGGCGGAGGCGAAGACGCTGAAATGGGGAGCTGCGCGCGAGATCGCCTCGCTCGACCCCTATTCTTATGGCGACACCTTCACGCTGTCGGTCCTCAACCATGTCTACGAAGGGCTGGTGCGCTACACCGGCGACCTCAAGATCGAGCCCGCACTGGCTGAAAGCTGGGAAACCGTCTCGCCGACCGTCTGGCGCTTCAAGCTGCGCCAGGGCGTAAAATTCCATAACGGCAACCCGTTCACGGCCGACGACGTCATCGCCTCGCTGGAGCGAGTGACGCACGACACCTCGCCGCTCAAGGGCAATCTGCCGGCCTACAAATCCTCGAAGAAGATCGACGACTTCACCGTCGAGATCGAGGTGAACGGGCCCTACCCGCTCCTGCTCAACGACCTCACCAACATCTTCGTCTTCGACAAGGAGTGGCTGGTCGCCAACAACTCTCTGCTGCCGACCGATTCGGGCAAGGGCGTGAAGGGCTATGCCACCGACAACGCAAACGGCACCGGGCCGTTCATCGTCGAGAGCCGACGCGCCGATGCCAAGACTGTCTACGTCAAGAACCCGAACTGGTGGGACAAGCCGCAGCACAACATCGACACGATCGAGTTCCTGCCGATCGCCTCGGCTTCGACCCGCGTCGCCGCGATGCTGTCGGGCGAGATCGACTTCACCAATGTCGCGCCGCTGCAGGACCTGCCGCGCCTGACCGCCTCGCCCGACGTCAAGGTGCTGCAGACCAACGAGCTGCGCACCGTGATCTTCGCTCTGAATCTCAAGGACACGCTGTTCGAGAGCGACGTCAAGGACAAGAACCCGCTCAAGGACATCCGCGTCCGCGAAGCCCTCTATCGCGCCATCGACATCGACTCCGTCCAGAAGCGGGCCATGCGCGGCCTGTCGCGCAACACAGGCGCCCTGATTGCCCCCGCGATCCCCGGCTACGAGCCTTCGCAGGACGTGCGCCTGCCTTTCGACCTCGACGGCGCCAAGAAGCTGCTCGCGGCCGCCGGATATCCCAACGGCTTCAGCTTCCAGATGAACTGCCAGAGCGACGGCCTCGTCAACGAGGAGGAGTTCTGCCAGGCGGTCGCCTCGATGTGGTCGCGCGCCGGCCTCAAGCCCAACCTCAGCCTCGGACCGCGCAGCCAGCAGACCCCCAAGCGCGTCAAGGGAGAGTTCGACGTCATCTCGTTTGGTTGGGCCAATGAGCCGATGATCGACGCCTATTCGATCCTGATCCAGGTGATGCGGTCCAAGAGCGGCTCCGGCGGCGTCTTCAACTGGGGCAATTGGGGCGATCCGCGCATCGATGCACTGATCGACAAGGCCGGCGTCGAACTGGACAACGCCAAGCGTATCCCGATGATGATGGAAGCGCTGAAGATCGCCAAGGCTGAGCATCTCTTTATCCCGCTGCACCAGCAGCCGATGGCCTGGGCGATGCGCAACTCGGTCGCACAGACGGTCCAGGCCTCGGACAACAAGCCGCGCCTGTGGCTGACAATGATGAAGTGAGGGTCACCGTCGTCATGGTCGGGCTTGACCCGACCATCTCGGAAACCAGCGCCTTCCCGTCCTGAGATTCTCGGGTCTTCGCTGCGCGAAGCCCGAGAATGACGGCGGACGAACAGGAGCCCAAGATGCCGGCCTTCCTCTTCAAGCGATTGCTGAACGCGGCCGGCGTCATGCTTGCAGTGGCGTTCCTCGCCTTCCTGATCTTCCGCTTTGTCGGCGACCCCGTCGAACTGATGCTGAACGAGCAGGCGAGCCAGGCGCAGCGCGACGAACTGCGCGTGCGGCTCGGCCTCGACAAGGGCTTCGTGATGCAGTTCGCGACCTTCGTCGGCAACGCGCTGCGGGGTGATTTCGGCATCTCCTATCGCAACCAGCAGGATGTCTTCACGCTGATCGCGGAGCGCTTTCCGGCGACGTTCGAACTCGTTCTCGTCGCGACCTTTCTGTCACTGATCGTCGGGATCCCGCTCGGCGTCTACACCGCCATCAAGCGCGAAAGCCCGTTGGCGAAGGCATTGCAGATCATCTCTGTCCTCGGCGTCTCGCTGCCGAGCTTCGCGCTGGGCATCCTGTTCATCCTGCTGTTTTCGGTGACGCTGCAATGGCTTCCGGCCTTCGGGCGCGGCCAGGTCGTGCAGATCGGCTGGTGGAGCACCGGATTTCTGACGCCGTCGGGACGGCTGGCGCTGATCTTGCCGGGCATCACGCTCTCGCTCTTCCAGATCACGCTGGTGATGCGGCTGGTGCGCGCCGAGATGCTGGAGACCATGCGAACCGACTTCATCCGCTTTGCCCGGGCGCGCGGCCTGCCGGCGCGGACCGTCAATTTCGGCCACGCGCTGCGAAACTGCCTGATGCCGGTGATCACGGTGACCGGCCTCCAGATCGGCAACCTCATCGCCTTCGCGCTGGTCACCGAGACGGTATTCCAATGGCCCGGCATGGGCCTGCTCTTCGTCCAGGCCGTGACCTTCGTCGATATCCCGGTGATGGCGGCCTATCTGATCGTCGTCTCCTTCATCTTCGTCTCGCTGAACACGCTGGTCGACCTGACCTATGCCTGGGTCGATCCTCGCCTGCGCGAGGACGCGATTTCGGGAGCCGCCAATGCCCGCTGAAACCGCCACCAGGCCCGGCCGCCTGCGCCGTTTCCTCGACAGCGACATCGGTTGGAGTTTTCGCACCACGCCGGCCGCCTGGCTCTCGGCGCTGGTGCTGTTCCTGCTGATCGCGAGCGCATTTCTGGCGCCTTTGATCGCGCCGCAGAACCCACATGATCTCTCGCAGATCTTCATCGACAAGGCCGAGATCCCGCCTATCTGGAGCCGCGACGGTGAATGGCCGTTCCTGCTGGGCACCGACCCGCAAGGCCGAGACGTGCTCTCCGCCATCCTCTACGGCACGCGCGTCTCGCTGATCATCGGTATCGCAGCCGTCATCGTCTCGATGGGTATCGGCGTTACGGTCGGCCTCGTCGCGGGGTTCTATGGGGGGCGCATCGACAACCTGCTGATGCGTCTCGGCGATACCGTGCTCTCGATCCCGACGCTGCTGATGGCGATCCTGGTCTCGGCGATATTTCGCGAGTTGCTGCCGCCTGCGCTGCGCGAGCCCTTTGCGGCCGTGGTCTTGGTCGTCTCGATTTCGCTGACCAACTGGGTTCAATACGCCCGCACCGTGCGGGCCTCGACCATGGTCGAGCGCCGCAAGGAGTATGTGCTGGCGGCGCGCATCATAAAGGTCCCCTCGACCCGGATCATGCGCCGCCACATCCTCCCCAACACGCTGACGCCGGTGATGGTGGCGGCGACGCTGAACCTCGGCCTCGCCATCCTCTCGGAAGCGACGCTGTCCTTCCTCGGCGTCGGCATGCCGATCACGCAGCCCTCGCTGGGCACGCTGATCCGCATCGGCAACCAGTACCTGTTTTCGGGCTCCTGGTGGCTGATCGTCTTCCCGTCGCTCCAGCTCGGGCTGATCGTGCTCTCGGTCAACCTGCTCGGCGACTGGCTGCGCGACGCGCTGAACCCGAAGTTGCGGTGAGAATGCAATGATCCACCCCGTCATTGCGAGCGGAGCGAAGCAATCCAGGGAGACGTAGCGCTGCCGCCCCTGGATTGCTTCGCTCCGCTCGCAATGACGGTCGAAAAACAGACCATGACGACCAAAAAAACATCGAGGATCGCCTGACATGACTGCCACTCTGCTGCTGCGTAACGTCCGCCCCTATGGCGGGGCTGCCACTGACATCCTCGTCGAGAATGGGCAAATCACGCGCGTTGCCGCGCAGATCGAGCCGCCGGCCGGCGCGACTGTCGAGGACGGCAAGGGCGAGATCGTCATTCCCGGCCTGATCGAGGCCCACACCCATCTCGACAAGAGCCTTCTGGGCTTGCCCTGGTACGTCAACGAGGTCGGCCCGAGACTGCTCGACAAGATCGACAATGAGCGGCTGAACAAGCGCCGGCTCAACATGGACCCCTATGTCCAGTCGGCCCGGCAGAGCATCCAGTCCTCGCTGATGGGCTCGACCCATATCCGCAGCCATGTCGACGTCGACACCGATCACGGCATGTGGGGCGTCGAGGGCGTGATGCGGACACGCGACGAGTATCGCGACATCGTCGACATCGAGCTCGTCGCCTTCCCGCAATCGGGCCTGCTGCGCCGGCCGGGCACGCTCGAACTGATGGACCAGGCGATGAAGGCCGGCTGCGAGATCGTCGGCGGGCTCGACCCCTGCGCCATCGACCGCGACCCCAAGGGCCATCTCGACGCGGTCTTCGAGCTCTGCCAGCGCTATGGCAAGCCGCTCGATATCCATCTGCATGAGCCCGGCGAGATGGGAGCGTTCTCGACCGACCTGATCTGCGAGCGCACGCGCGCGCTCGGCATGAAAGGCAAGGTTACGATCAGCCATGCCTTCTGCCTGGGCACGCCCGACCCCGCGCTGATCGATCCGCTGCTGGAGCAACTCGCCGAGCTCGACATAGCGATCATGACGACGGCGCCGTCCGGGCGCCCTGCCCCCGTGGTCAAGAAACTGCTCGGGATGGGCATCCGTGTCTGTTCCGGCTCTGACGGTATCCAGGATACCTGGGGCCCCTATGGCAATGCCGACATGCTGGAGCGCGCCATGTTTATCGGCCAGCGCAACAACTTCCGCCGCGACGACGAATTGCGGCTGGCCTTCGAGGTTTGCACCAGCGAAGGCGCCAAGGTGATGGAGATCGCGGATTACGGGCTAGCGGAAGGCTGCGTCGCCGATTTCGTGGTCTTGCCCGGCGAGACACTGTCGGAGGCGATCGTCACCCGCTCGCCCAAGCGCCGTGTCGTCAAGCGCGGCAAGATCGTGGCCCGCGACGGCGTCTCGGTGAGGGCCGTGCCGTGAGCCTGCAGGCCAAGACGCGCCCCGAGGGCCGCATCCTGCTGACCGCGCGCTGGCTCGTCGGCCACAGCGACGGCCGCCACCGGCTCTATGAGAATGGCGAGATCGTCTTCGAGGATGGAGAGGTCATCTTCGTCGGGCACGGCTTCCCCGGTGAGGTCGCGCGACGCATCGACTATGGCAACGCCCTGATCGGGCCGGGCTTCGTCGACCTCGACGCGCTGTCGGACCTCGACACGACGATCCTGGCCTATGACAACCAGCCCGCCTGGAAGAAGGGCCGCGTCTGGCCGCGCTCCTATCTCGATGCCGGCCCCTACGAGATGTATTCGCGCGAGGAGCTGGCTTTTCAGAAGAAGCACGCCTTCGCGACGCTGATCCGTAACGGCATCACCACGGCCCTGCCGATCGCCTCGCTGTTCTACCGCGTCTGGGGCGAGACGCCGGAGGAATTCCAGGATGCGGCGGAGGGTGCGGCAGCTTTGGGCCTGCGCACCTATCTCGGCCCAGCTTATCGTACAGGCAACCAGGTGGTGGAGGCTGATGGCGCCATCACCACTCATTACGACGAAGCGCGCGGGCTCGCCGAACTCGACGCCGCCATCGCCTTCTGCAAGCGCAATGAGGGCGCCGCCGGCGGGCTGCTGCGCACCATGTTGGCGCCGGACCGGATCGAGACCTCGACGGCCTCGCTGCTGCGGCAAACGGCGCAGGCCGGTCGCGATCTCGATGTGCCGGTGCGGCTGCATTGCTGCCAGTCCAAGATCGAATACGACCTCGTCCTGGCACAGCACGGCATGAGCCCGCCGGAATGGCTGCAAAGCCTGGGTTTCCTCAACGAACGTGCGCTGCTGCCGCACGGCACTGTCGTGTCCGGCAGCCGGCTCGTAGACCGGCCTGGCCGGGACCTCGAGATCATCCGCGACGCGGGCGCCGCGATCGTCCATTGCCCGCTGGTGTCCGGCCGGCATGGCAACGCGATCGATCATTTCGGGCGCTATCGAGAGATGGGTATCAGGATCGGCATGGGCACCGATACCAGCCCGCCCGACATGATCATGAACATGCAGGTCGGCATGATCCTGGCCCGTACGGTTGCCGGCTCGGTCATGGCCGCCCGCAGCGAGGATTATTACGATGCCGCGACCATCGGCGGCGCCGATGCGCTCGGCCGCCCCGATCTGGGCCGGCTCCAGGCGGGCTCGCGTGCCGACATCACGGTGTTCGAGCTGGACCGGCCGCATCTCGGCCAGGTCATCGACCCCATCCAGACCATGCTGCTCGCCGGCCACGGCCGCGATTTTGCTCATGTCGTGATCGACGGCCGCTTCGTGATGGAGAACCGCTTGATCCCCGATGTCGACGAGGCCGCCGACACCGCGCGGGCGCAGACCCAGTTCGAGGGCGTGATGGCGCGCTATCCCGAGCGCACGCACGGCCATCCGCCCACAAGCGAGATATTCTCGTCGAGCTACACGATCGAACGCGCGAGGCCCCCGTCATGAACGCCATCGCCGCGCCTCCGAATCCTCAGGCCGCGCGCACGCCCCAGGCAGCGTCCGGCTCGCTGTTGTCCGTGCGGGACCTCAACATCGTCTTCGACGGGCGGCACGGCCCGCTGACCGCGTTGGATGGCGTCTCCTTCGAGATCGCCCCGGGCGAGATCCTTGGCGTCGTCGGAGAATCCGGTGCGGGCAAGTCGCTGACCGGCACGGCCGTCATCGGCCTGCTCGATCCACCGGGACGGATCGCCGGCGGCAGCATCCACCTCTCCGGCGAGCGCATCGACAATCTCCCGGCCGAAGCGATGCGCAAGCTGCGCGGCCGCCAGATCGGCGCGATCTTTCAGGACCCGCTGACCTCGCTTCACCCGCTGCTGACGGTCGGCGACCAGTTGGTCGAGACCATCCGGACCCATCTGCCGCTGAGCCGGGGGCAAGCGCGAGCGCGCGCGCTGAACCTGCTCAAGGAGGTCGGCATCCCGGCCGCCGAAACGCGGATCGACCAGTATCCGCACCAGTTCTCGGGCGGCATGCGCCAGCGCGTGGTGATCGCGCTCGCGCTTTGCGCCGAGCCCAAGCTCATCATCGCCGACGAACCGACGACCGCGCTCGACGTCTCGATCCAGGCCCAGATCACCACCCTGCTCAAGCGCCTGTGCCGCGAACACGGGACGGCGATCATGCTGGTCACGCACGATATGGGCGTGATCGCCGAGACCGCTGACCGGGTCGCGGTGATGTATGCCGGGCGCATCGTTGAGATCGGCCCGGTCGAGGAGGTCACGCGCCGTCCGCGCCATCCCTATACGGCGGGGCTGATGGCCTCGATCCCCAGTGTCCATGCCCGCCATGCCGAACTGAACCAGATCGACGGCGCGATGCCCCGCCTCAACGCCATCCCGGCCGGCTGTGCCTTCAATCCGCGTTGCGGCTTCGTCCAGCCGTTCTGCCGCGAGCACCGGCCGGGTCTGCCGCAGGGCGCTCACGTCGCCGCCTGCCACTTCCCGCTGAGGGAGCCAGTGCATGCGTGACCTCATGACAACCGCACCGCTGAGCCCCAATTCTGAGGAGCCGCGCAGCGGCGTCTCGCAGGATGACGGCTTGGGCAACCGAAGCGCGGATGTGGCCGATCCAATCCTCACCGTCTCCGCGGCCTCCTGCCGTTTCGATGTGTCCGCACCGGCCCTGACACGCCTCCTGTCGCGCGAGCCGAGACGCATCCTGCGCGCCGTCGAGAACGTCTCGTTCACGGTCCAGCGCGGCACCACCTTCAGCATTGTCGGAGAGTCCGGATGCGGAAAGTCGACGCTGGCGCGGATGGTGGTGGGCCTGCAGCGTCCAACAGAGGGCGCGCTGCATTTCCACGACATCCGCCGCGCCGATGGCTCCTTCGGCCCGCCGCGCGTGCAGATGATCTTCCAGGACCCTTACGCCTCGCTGAACCCGCGCTGGCGCGTCGGCGACATCATCGCCGAGCCGATCCGCGAGTTGAAGCTACGGCCCGACGAGGCTTCCACACAGCAGCGCGTCGGCGATCTCCTGGAGATCGTCGGGCTCTCACGCGCGGATGCGCAGCGCTACCCGCACGCCTTCTCGGGCGGCCAGCGCCAGCGCATCTCGATTGCCCGCGCGCTGGCGACGGAAGCCGACTTCCTCGTCTGCGACGAGCCGACCTCGGCGCTCGACGTCTCGGTGCAGGCACAGGTGCTGAACCTGATGGTTCGCCTCCAGAAGGAACTGGGGCTGACCTATCTCTTCATCAGCCACAATCTCTCCGTGGTCCGGCACATGTCGGACGAGATCGCGATCATGTATCTCGGCCGCTTCGTCGAGCACGGACCGGCCGACAGCGTCTTTGCTGCGCCAAAGCACCCCTATACGCGGCTGCTGCTGGACACGATCCCCGATGTCGAGCGGCCCAACCGGAACCGCCAGCCCATGTCGGGCGAGGTGCCGAGCCCGATCGCGCCGCCGCCGGGCTGCGCCTTCCACCCGCGCTGCGGGCTGGCAATCGACCGTTGCCGCGCCGAGCCTCCGGAACTCGCGCAGCATGGCGCCCGTCTCGTCGCGTGCCATCTCGCCGCGTGAGCGGCAGCCATCTTGCAATGCCGGAAATCCGACCCGGTGACTGACAGTAAGTGTTTCTGAATGCCGCGCATCCTCGTTCTGAACCCGAATACGATGTCGGAAATGACCGCGATCCTTATGCGTGTCCTTGCGCCGTTGACGCCCTATGGCGTCACGTTAGTCCCAGCCACCGGCCGCTTCGGCGCGCGCTATATCTCGACCCGCACCGCCGCGGCGATCGCGGGGCACGCCGCGCTCGACGCCTATGCCGAACACGGCGAGGGCTGCGATGCCGTCTACCTCGCCTGCTTTGGAGACCCCGGCCTGATGGCGCTCAAGGAATTGTGCCCGGTTCCGGTGGTTGGCATGGCGGAAGCTGCCTGCCGCCATGCTGCTGAACGCGACGGCCGCTTTTCCATCGTCACCGGCGGTGAACGCTGGCGCCCGATCCTGACCGAATTCGTGGGATCACTGGGGCTGGGGGACCATCTGGCCGCGGTCGAGGCCGTGGCGCCCACGGGCGGCGACATCGCCGGGAACCGCGAGGGCTCCATCATGATGCTGGCCGAAGCCTGCCGCCGAACAGCGGAACGCGACCGGGCGCAGGCGGTCATATTGGGAGGCGCCGGGCTTGCCGGACTGGCCGCGAGGGTTCAGCCGCATGTCGAGGTGCCGGTCATCTGCTCGACCGAGGCCGGTTTCAACGCTGTGCTGGCCGCGGCCTTCCAACCCCATGCGAAGCCCGAAAGCGGTGATCTCGCCCTTCCGCCGCCCGTGGAGAGTGTTGGGGTGTCCGCCAAGCTGGCGCGCTTGCTCGCAGGTGGCTTGTGATGTCATCAGGTGGCAAGAAACACCTTTAAACATAGCGTGATCAGTTACTTGAAGACATGTCCGTCAGTCGTGTCTGAATTGAACCGCGCTCCTGCAAACATCAGGTCCCCCGAGGGTCCCGAGATGATGTGCGGCAGCAGGGCCTTCCAGGATTCGATGAGCTCGCGATAGTAGCCGGGCTCCGGGCGCAGCACCGTCTGCACACCCATGCCGCGCACGAGGCAGACGGTCAGGTTCAGGACGATCCGCGCCTGGTGCGGCGGTCGGCGTCGTGGATCGCAGAATTCGGTCCAGATCTCATCGAGTGCGTCATGGAAGCGCTTGACCACCGGGATCATGCGCTCGCGCAGGTCGGCATCGTTGCGAGCCTCGGTGATCATCTCGAGCGACAGATAAAAGAACCGTCCCGAGAATAGCTGCCAGAGCAATTCGACGAAATCGTCCAGCGTCACCTTGCCGTCCTGCAACTCGCCGGCGACCGTCTTGATCTGGCGGGTGCCGTCGTCGAGCAGCGCCTCCATCGCAGCGAGCACGATGTCGGCGCGCATCGGGAAATGATGCAGCAGAGCGCCACGCGAAACGAGCGCCCTGTCGGCAATCTGGTGAGTGGTCGCGGCGTGGTAGCCGACCTCGAGGATCTGGTCGAGCGTGGCCGCGATCAGCCTTTCGCGCGTCAGGACGCTGCGCATCTGCGGTTGGCGGGGTGTTTTGGACATGGCGGCCCATCGTCTCCTCGGCCCCGACGGGCCCAAATGACCCTACCTCACGACGTTATAAAAACAATCTTGCTTGATTTTTTATCTGCTTCAGGATGACGGAGTTCGATTTCCGAGACCGCAGGAGGATCCGATGTCAGACGACTACAAGAACCGCAGCTATGGCGAGATCCCTGTCGGCTTCGGCCAGAAGCCTGGTATCGTCGTGGTCGATTTCCAGACCGGTTTTACCGATCCGCAATACCCGCTCGGCGGTGCGCCTCTGGTTGTGCGGGCCGTGGAGAACACTGCAAGACTGCTTGAGGTGGCGCGGCGCTACAATGTGCCGGTTGCAACCTGCAACACCGCCTACATGAACGAACGCGAGATGCCCTATTGGAAGATCACGGCCGTTCGCGAGACCTTTCGGCACGACCATCCGAGCGTCGAGCTTGATCCTCGCATCTATGACCCCGACTACGACCTCAGGGTCTGCAAGAAGGGCCCGTCGATCTTCTTCAACACCGGTGTCAGCGACTATTTCACCAAGGAGCGCGTCGATACCGTCATCGTCACGGGCTGTAACACCAGCGGCTGCATCCGCGCCAGTTCGATCGACAGCTTCAGCTATCGCTTCCGCACCATCGTCCCGGAAGACTGCGTGGGCGATATCGAGGAGCAGCCGCACAGGGACAATCTGCGGGATCTTGGCCGCCGCTATGTCGATGTCAGTGACCTCAAGACCGTGCTCGGCCAGCTCGAAGCCTGGCACTTGCAGAATGCGGCCTGAGTCCGCGCTGCCTTCGGTGACGGCCTCATCAGCGGCCGTCAGTCACCACCATGCCGTCATAGGCCGCCTCGACATTCGGAGGCAGGCGCTTTGACAGCGCGGCATAGTCGAGGTCGCTGTGCAGATTGGTCAGGACGGCGCGGCGCGGCTTGAGCTCCGCGATCGTCTCGAGCGACTGCGCGAGATGGAAATGGCTGATATGCGGGGTCTCGCGCAGGCAGTCGAGGATCAGGATGTCGAGCCCTTTCAGGATCGCCCTGCCCTCCGGCGGCAGCAGGCTCACGTCCGGGAGATAGCCGAGGTCGCCGAAGCGAAAGCCCAGCGCCTCGTAGCCCGGGCCATGCTCGACGACGAAGGGCAGCGCAGTGATAGCGCCGCCTGCGCCTTCGACCGTGACGTCGCTGCCGGCTGACAGCGGCAGCATGTTGAGGATCGGCGGGTACATGCTGCCTTCGGGTGTCTCGAAGAGATAACCGAAGCGGCCCGTCAGCGACTCCCTCGTCCTTTCATCGGCATGGACGGTGATGCGGCGACGCATATGCAGCACCAGCGCCCGGAGGTCGTCGATGCCATGCGTGTGGTCCGCATGATCATGGCTGAACAGGACGCCGTCGAGATGCGAGAGCTCGGCATCGAGCAACTGCTCACGCAGATCGGGCGACGTGTCGACGATCAGGCGTGTGCTGCCGCCCGGCCCCGACCGCTCGACGAGCAGCGAGCACCTGCGACGGCGGTTCCTGGGCTCAGACGGGTCGCAGAAGCCCCAGCCCAAGCCGGGACGCGGCACGCCACCCGACGAGCCGCAGCCGAGGATGGTGACCTTCAGCGTCATGCTGCTGCGGCGCCGCTCTGCGCCTGCGCGACCGGACTAGCGTTGTCCATCTTCCAGTAGCAACGGCGCGCATTGGCTGTCGTCAGCGCTGCGACCTCGTCGAAGCTCAGGCCGATGGTTTCGCCCAGAACCCTGGCGGTCTCAACGACATAGGCCGGCTCGTTACGTTTGCCCCTGAAGGGCGTCGGAGCGAGATAGGGCGCGTCGGTCTCGACCAGGAGGCGATCCCGGGGAACGAGCCGGGCGATCCGGCGCAGGTCTTCCGAGGTCTTGAAGGTCAGGATGCCCGAAAAGGATATGTAGAGCCCCATCTCGACGCCAGCCAGCGCCAGCGCCTCGCCTGCCGTGAAGCAATGCAGAATGGCGGGGAAGACTCCCTTCGTCATCTCATCGCGGAGGATGGCGATCATATCGTCATCGGCCTGCCGGGAATGGATGACGAGCGGCAACTGGGTGATCCGCGCCGCAGCGATGTGAACCCGCAACCCTTGAGCCTGCGCGTCACGCGGGCTCTTGTCGTAGTGATAGTCGAGACCGGCTTCGCCGATCGCGACGCAGCGCGGATGCCGAGACAGCGCCACAAGCTGCTCGACCGTCACGTCGAGTTCCTCATGCGCGCCGTGCGGATGCGTGCCGACGCTGCACCAGACAGAAGCGAAGCGCTCCGACAGCGCGGCATAGGTCTCGAACCGCGCGACGCGGGTCGAGATCGTGACCATCCGCGTCACGCCCGCAGCTTCCGCGCGGGCGACATAGGTGTCGAGTTCCTCGGCAAAATCCGGGAAATCGAGATGGCAATGGGTATCGATCAGCATCAGGCGCCCTCGCCTGTTTCCGGCTCGACGAAGCGCGGAAATATCCCGCTCGGTGCCGGCAGCGCAGAACCTGCCGCGAGCCGGTGATCGGGTCCGAGATTGGCGAACTGGCGGGCGTCGGGGGCGACGCCCAACAGGTCCAGCAGCTTGGCTGCGGAGCTCGGGATGACCGGCTGAACCAGGATCGCGACCTGCCGCAGCACTTCGGCCGTGACGTGCAAAACCGTATCGCGGCGGGCCGGATCGGTCTTGGTCAGGCGCCAGGGCTCGTTGGTGGCGAAATAACGGTTCGCCTCGGCGACCACGGCCCAGATGTCGGCTAGCAGTACATGCAGCGCGAAATCCTCCATGGCGCCACGCGCCTTGGCGAGCGCACCGTCGGCCATGGCCAGCATGGCCTCGTCGGCCTCGGTGAGCGCGCCGAGCGCAGGCACCTTGCCGTCGCAGTTCTTGGCGATCATCGACAGCGAGCGCTGGGCGAGGTTACCGAGATCATTGGCGAGATCGGCGTTGATGCGCCCGACGATCGCCTCGTGGCTGTAATTGCCGTCCTGGCCGAAGGAGACCTCGCGCAGGAAGAAATAGCGCAGCTGATCGACGCCATAGGCATCGACGAGCCCGAACGGGTCGACGACATTGCCCAGCGACTTTGACATCTTCTCGCCCTTGGAGAGCAGGAAGCCGTGGCCAAAGACGCGCTTGGGCAGCGGCAGGCCCGCCGAGAGCAGGAACGCCGGCCAGTAGACCGTATGGAAGCGCACGATGTCCTTGCCGATGACGTGCACATCGGCAGGCCAATAGTGCCAGCGCGGGTTGGCCTCGTCGGGAAACCCGCAGCCGGTGAGATAATTGTTCAGCGCGTCGACCCAGACATACATCACATGCCGGGGGTCGCTGGGCACCGACAAGCCCCAGTCGAAGGTGGTGCGGCTGATCGAGAGATCCTCGAGCCCGCCCTTCACGAAGCTGACGATCTCGTTCTTGCGCGTGCCCGGCGAGATGAAGTTGGGAACGTCCTCGTAGAGCTTCAGCAGCTTGTCCTGATAAGCCTTGAGGCGGAAGAAGTAGCTCTCCTCCTCGACCCATTCGACAGGCGTGCCCTGGCCACCCAGGCGGGTGCCGTCACCCAGGAGCGTGGTCTCCTCCTCGCCATAGAAGGCTTCGTCCCTGACCGAATACCAGCCGGCATACTTCGCCAGATAGATATCGCCATTCGCCTCCATCCGGCGCCAGAGCTCCTGCGTGGAGGGCACGTGGTCGGCGTCCGTGGTGCGGATGAAGCGGTCGAAGGAACAGCCGAGACGCTGCTCCATCTCCTTGAAGCGATCTGCGATCGAGTCGACGTAAGCCTTTGGCTCGAGGCCATTTTGTGCCGCTGTGCGCTGCACCTTCTGGCCGTGCTCGTCGGTGCCCGTCATGGCGAAGACGTCGTAGCCGTCGAGGCGCTTGAAGCGCGCGATCGCGTCCGACGCCACCATCTCGTAGGCGTGGCCGATGTGCGGCGGTCCATTCGTGTAGTGAATGGCGGTCGTCAGGTAGAATTTAGGGGCCGTGGCCATCATCGATCCGAAGGGTTCGCTTCACGCTGCGCGCGAGCGGGCAACCGCATCCGACAGATCATGAAACATCGTCATTACGAGCGGGCGGCGGTCGAGGTTATAGGTTTCCACCTCACGAGCCGCGCGACCCAGCTTTTCCCATACCTCCGCCAGCGGTGCAAGGCGGGCGGGGCTTGCATTGGCATGCGCATGGAGGTGATCGCCGAGCCAGCTCTGCACGGCATCGATCATCACCCAGAAATCCGACTCGCCAGCCTTGCCCGCGACATCCTCGGCCAAGGCAAGCAGCGCCGTCACATCGATGCCCGGCAGCGCATCGAGCCGGGCGCGCACGGCCTCGACCAGAGCCAGCGTCGTCGGATCGACATAGGTCAGGGCGCGGCGCACGGAGCCGTCGCCGAGGCGCGCCGCGCGCGGCAGCGCGGAGGCGTCGAAGGGGCCGCCCATGCGCTCCAGCGCGAGTTGCCCCGCCTGCGCGACTTCGGCCTCGTCGAGCGCCCCAAAGCTCAGCAGCCGGCAACGCGAGCGGATGGTCGACAGCATGCGCCCCGGCGCATGTGAGACAATCAGGAACAGCGCGCGAGGAGGCGGTTCCTCGAGCAGCTTGAGCAAGGCGTTGCCGGCCGAGCGATCCATGTCCTCGCCGGAATCGACGATGGCGACACGCCAGCCGCCCTCGGCTGCGCTGGAGCCGAACCGATCGAGCACGCGGCGCACGGCATCGACCGGAATGTTGCTGGTGTAGCCCTTGCCATCGGGCTTCTGGATGCGACGCAGCACATGCAGGTCGGGGTGGGACTGAGCCATGACACGGCGCGTGGCCGGGTCGTTCTCGGGCATGGCAAGGGTGTCGACCTGCCGGGCACGTTCGGTGGGCTCGCCCGCGGCCAGCACGAAGCGCGCGACGCGGTAGGCGAAGCTAGCCTTGCCGATGCCTTCCGGCCCGCCAAGCAGCCAGGCGTGGTGCGTCCGCCCCGATGACAGCGCCTCGATGAAGGAGCGTTCCTGCGCGGCATGGCCGACGAGGGCCAGCGTCTCGCGCGGATGCGGCGCGTTGGGCAAACGGTCGGGTTCGTCTGTCGTCTGGAGCATCAGGCGTCCTGCGGGAGAGGCAGGCGCTGTTTCAGCACGGCCCAAGCGGAATCAGCAAGATTTTCCGGCGCCAACGTGGCGTCGAGCACCGCGCAGCGGTCGGGCTCCTGCTCGGCGATGTCGAGGAAGCCCTGGCGAAGCCCGCGATGAAAGGAGAGCGTCTCGCTCTCGAAGCGATCCTTCGCCTCATTCGGCGCGCGGCGCCGTGCGGCACGCGCCAGCCCGATGGCGGGGTCGAGATCGAGGATCAGTGTCAGGTCCGGCAGAAGCCCGCCGATCGTCACCTGCTCGAGTTCGGCGAGCAAACCCTTGTCGAGGTCGCCGAGCACGCCCTGGTAGACCCGCGTCGAATCCAGAAAGCGGTCGCAGATCACCCAGTCCCCGCGCCCGAGGGCCGGAGCGATGCGGCGATCGATATGGTCGATGCGCGCGGCCGAGAACATCAGCGCCTCGACGAAGGGTCCGTGCTGCTTGACGCGGCCCGAAAGGATGGTCTCCCGGATCGCCTCCGCCTTCGGCGAGCCCCCTGGCTCGCGCGTCAACTCGACCGTGAGGCCCAGCTTTGCGAGCCGCGCAGCCAAGGCCTTGGCCAGCGTCGATTTGCCGGCGCCCTCGCCGCCCTCCAGCGTGATGAAACAACCTGTATTCACGAAACCGGACGCTCAGCTTTTCCTGAAGGCACTGCGCACCCAACCGGTGGCGGCTTCGTATAGCGCATCCAGCGCCCGACTCTGCAAGGTTCCGGACTCCACCGTCTCGGCTGCATACAGCGGAACCTCGAGTGTCTTGACGTCTCCGCGCGTCACCAGGAGCCGGGCGATCTCCGCTCCCTCGCGGACAGGCGCCCTTAGCGGGCCCTGATAGACGATCCGCGCATTGAGGCGCTCGTTGCTGCCGCGCGGCAGCAGCAGGTTGATCGGCCCCTTGGCCTTGAGGCCGATGCGCCCCTTCTCGCCGCCGAAGACGCTGGCCTCGCCGATCACCTCGCCGGCAGCAAAGACGCTGCGCGTCTCGAACGCGCGAAAGCCCCACTCCAGCAGCTTGCGGCTTTCCTGGGCCCGATCGCGCGAGCTCTTGAGACCGTTGACCACCACGATCAGGCGTTGCCCGTTCTGAACCGCCGAGCCGACGAGGCCGAATCCTGCCTCGTCGATATTACCCGTCTTCAGGCCATCGGCGCCGATATCCATCGTGAGCAGCGGATTGCGGTTCTGCTGGCGGATCTTGTTCCAGGTGAATTCGCGCTGGCCAAAAATCTTGTACAGCTCGGGATAGGTCTTGATGATGTGGTCGGAGAGCAGCGCCATCTCACGGGCCGTGACCTTCTGCAGGGGATCGCCCATGCCGGTGGCATTGCGGAAGACCGATTTGCCCAGCCCCAGCGCCCGGATGCGCTCCGTCATCACCCGCGCAAACGTCGCCTCGTCGCCCGCCACGGCCTCGGCCAGCGCGATCGCGGCGTCGTTGCCCGATTGCACGATCAGCCCTTGCAGGATGTCAGAGAGTTTTACGCGGCTGTTGAGCTGGGCGAACATGGTCGACCCGCCGGAGACACCACCGCCCTTGCGCCAGGCGTTCTCGGAGATGCCGATCTCGCTGTCGAGCGTCAGCCGGCCCTGCGCGATATCCTCGAACGCAACGAGCGCCGTGGCGATCTTGGCCAGGCTCGCCGGCACCATCAACTCGTCGGCAGCCTTCTCGTACAGCACGGTGCCGCTGGCGGAATCGAGCAGCACGGCATAGGGCGCGGCGGACTGGAAACTCTGGGCCCGACTGGCGCCGCTAGAGGCGATGCCTGCCGCGAGGACCGCGGCGGCCACGAAGCCTCGCCTAAGCGCCGAGGCTCGCAAAAACCTTCGCACGCAGGAGGACAGGCCGCTCATACGGCCATCAGATGCAGAGGCAGGCCCGAGCGGTCAAGCCCGGCTCCGCTCAATTGCGCGCTAGCGGCTGCAACGCCTGTGGCGTGAGGTTGTTGACCAGCGGATGCGTCTTGGCGAAACGCTGTGTCGGGCTGCGCTCGGGCGCAGTGAACAGGCTCGCCATGTTGGTGCGCGACGGGGGCAGAGGAGTGGCGGCCTTCGGGCGAACCAGAACCGGGGTACCGGCATTGGCAATGGTGTCGAGGTCGAACGGGCGGTTGGGCGGAAGCGGCGCGCCGCGCACGGGGACACCGGACGCCGTGCCGACCGAAACAACCGGCGCCTGCGCCGCCACGCCTGCAATGATCGGCGAGCTCGGCGAAATCGTACGTACGGGCTCTGCATAGGCCCGCGCGACGGGCTGGACGATTTCAGGCTGACTGCGCTCTGCCGGGGCCTCGTCGAGATTGGCGCTGGCATAACGGGCGGCAGCGACCGGAGCCGCCGAGGCGACCATGGTCGGGGCGCTCGTGCCCGGGATGGAAGCCGGCTGGCCATCGGTGCGCAGGGTCGCGAGCAGCAGCTTGTCGTCGGAGCCGGCGAGCGAGGCCTGGCCCAGATATTCGAGCCTGATGCGGGCCGTGCCGAGATGGCGGAAAGCGAGTGCCTCGGCGGTACGCTGCGAGACGTCCATGACGCGGCCGCCATGATAGGGGCCGCGATCGTTGACGCGCACGATGATCGAGCGGTTGTTCAGAACGTTGGTGACGCGGGCATAGGCCGGCAGCGGCATCGTCGGATGCGCCGCGCTGATGCCATAGCGGTCATAGACCTCACCATTGGCGGTACGGCGACCATGGAAGGCCTCGCCATACCACGATGCCATGCCGACAGCCGTGTAGCCGACGGGCTTCTCATAAGGCGTATAGCGCTTGCCGGCGACCGAGTAGGTCTTGCCGATGAGCTGGCGCCCACCGCCCTTGGGCACGTCCTGCCCTTCCGCGACGACGCGCGGGCTGGCCTGGCCGTATTTCGGATGGGAGAAGGCACCGATTTCCTTCGAGCGACCGCTGCGGGCTACCTGGTCATTGGCGCAGTTCGCAAGGAAAACGCCGGCGAGCGCGACGCAACCAAGTCGCGCGACGCGTGTTGTAACGGAATAAGGACTGAGGCCAGCCAGTTCGGGAGCCTGGGAACACGTTTCCGGGACCGATGAGCGTGCGCCTCGTGTCATTCCGTCGTTCCGCCTTCTGCGCCGCAAACTCTACCGGCTGTACTGCCGGGATGTAGGCCAAGCCGCATGAGCGGCGAAGCCTGAGTTTTCGGACATTCCCGTTAAGAGAGCGTTAAGCGACGGCTCGCAGATCGCGAGGCCGCCGAGACGCTTCCCGGCCCCTGTGAGCGGGCACAAAGGTGTCCGAAATGCGGCACATGTCAAGCTCCGGGCGACCGACGGTGACCAAAACGCGGCGACTTCGCTGCCTGGAGTACGCGTTGTCCGCCAGATTTCGTGGAGCTTTCGCGGATTGCCTACCGGTTAACGGACCAGCCAAAAAAACCGGTGGAGCGACGTTACGTTATCACGGGCAGACCCGAGGTGGCGGAGCTGTTTTCACCGAATCGAAAGCCGGATCAGCATAGTGCGATCGTCCGGCAGCGGCGGTCCGGAGCGAACCGGCCCGAGCGGACACTGCGCACAGCCCAGATGCTGCATTGCGGCAATTGCGCACGCCCGTCCCTTCGTTGCCCCGTGGGCGCCGTCTTCCGGCGGTCAGCATTGCCCCATCAATATGAAAGCTGCGACGCTTCTCGTCTCGACGAACAGCAGCGCAATGTGTATCGAGTGCACTGCGTTACGCGCAGCATATTTCCCGCGATTCCGCGATGCGACCCGTGTCTCATCGCCCTCGCACGGATATGCGCGGATGCGTTGGAAGGGTGGCCGAGTGGTTTAAGGCAGCGGTCTTGAAAACCGCCGTAGGTGAAAGCCTACCGTGGGTTCGAATCCCACCCCTTCCGCCACTGCATCTAGAGCGGTCACTGTCCTGTAGACCTTTGTCGAAGCATGCAGCGAGCCCAGATCGGACTCCCAAGACTGCCACACGGCCGGCAAGTCGCCGCACGGCGCCGCGCATGCGGCGAACCACTAGGCGCAGCTCGATACGTCCGTTCCATTCGCCGCGGGCGGGACAATACGCATCAACATGCTCGCAAGACGCACGCTTTGCTGCATCGCTTTTCCAATCAGCCCCCCTGCGCCCGAGGGCCTGACCTGATGCTGCAATCGGATTTCGCGTCTCTATCGCAATAGGGCGAAACGCCCCTGCTCAATGCGGCTTGTCGCTTGCGGAATCCACCTGTACTCCTTTGAAACGTGACGCGAAGTCCCAAGGTTCGCTCGACCGTTCCGCTACAGGAGACGCGCGTCTGATCTGCATTCACCTTGAAGGTGCAGGCGGGTTGATTGTCTCGTGGCCGAGGGGCTCACGAACAGGGAGGAGTTATGGTTGCCGGCAACCGCCTAGCGGGTGCGCTGACTTTTGTCGCGCCCCTGGCAGTCCTAGTCGTGATCTGGGCGGTGGCCGTCCCGGTCTTCGAGGTCAGGCCGCAAATTTTCCCCAGCATCGCAGCAGTGGTCGAGGCCGGCATCGCCGGCCTGCGTGACGGCTCGTTGCTCGCGCATGTCGCCATCAGCCTCGCCCGCGTCGTCATCGGCACCGTGCTGGCGATCATCGTCGCGGTACCGCTCGGCATCCTGATGGGGTTGAGCAAGGGCGTCTCCGCCTTCCTGACGCCGCTGCTGCGCTTCTTCTCGGTGCTCGCCGGCATCGCCTGGATCCCGATCGCGACACTCTGGTTCGGCTATGGTTTCGGCGCCATCGTCTTCGTCATCTTCAACGCCGTATTCTTCGTGGTCGTCTACAACACGCTGCTCGGCGTCTCGACGATCCCGATGACGCTGCGCTACGCCGCCGCCTCGCTGGGCGCAGGCAAGACAGCCCTCCTCACCGACGTGCTCCTGCCTGGCGCCCTGCCCAACATCGTCACCGGCATCCGCACCGGATTGGGCTTCGCCTGGCGCGGATTGATCGCGGCCGAGATGATCGCGACCAATATCGGGCTGGGCTACATGCTCTTCGTCGCCCGCGACTTCTACCAGACCGAGGTGATCGTGCTCGGCATGATCGTGATCGGGACATTGTGGCTCCTGATAGACCGCCTGATCCTCGCCCCGCTCGAGCGGGCGACGATCGAGCGTTGGGGGCTCGTGCGGGCATGAACGGCGCTCTCGTTCTATGGAGCTGGTGGGTCCGCACCTCCACCAAATGGCCGGTGCTGCAGACGCTGGCGCCCTTCGTGCCGGTGGTGGCGATCTGGTGGGCGGTGGCGGCCTGGGGGCCCTTCCCGCCGGCTTTCTTCCCGTCGCCCATGGATGTACTGCGCACCTTCGGCCAGCTGATCCACAAGGGCATCCTGCCCGAATATCTCGGCGACAGCGTCGCGCGACTCGCAGCCGGCGCGGCTGTCGGCATGGCGCTGGGGATCCCGCTCGGGCTGCTCATCGGCTTGAGCAAGCGCGCCTACACGGCGCTCTGGCCGGTGCTGCTGTTCTTCCAGGCCATCGGCGACATCGCCTGGCTGCCGATCCTGATCATCTGGTTCGGCTTCGGCATGACCACGATGACGATCATCATCGTCTACACGGTGCTGTTCCCGGTGGTGCTCAACACGGTGCTCGGCGTGCGCTCGGTGCGCATAGAGCTGCATCGGGCCGCCCAGAGCCTCGGCGCCTCGCGCTGGCAGGTGCTGAGCGAAGTCGTGGTGCCGGGCGCCCTGCCCAACATCATCACCGGCCTGCGCAACGGTCTCGGTTATGGCTGGCGGGCGCTGATCGCGGCCGAGATGATCGTCGGCACGAGCGGCATCGGCTTCCTCATGTTCGACGCCCGCCGCGCGGGCTCCGTCGTCGAAATCGTGCTGGGCATGATCGTGCTCGGCATCCTCTGGTATATTGTCGACGCATGGGTGCTGGCTCCGATCGAGCGCGCCACCGGCCGTCGCTGGGGACTGGTGACACAGTGAAGACGCTCAGCCTGAAATCGCTCTCCAAGACCTATTTCGATCCCTATGCGGGCTCCCATCACACGGCCCTGCACGACATCTCGCTCGACGTGGCGGCCGGAGAGTTCGTCTCGATCGTCGGCCCCTCGGGCTGCGGCAAATCCACGATCCTCAACATGGTCGCAGGCTTCATCCCGCAATCGGGCGGGGAGATCCTGGTCGGCGGCCAGCCGGTCAAGGGTCCGGGCGCCGACCGAGGCGTGGTCTTCCAGTCCTTCGCGCTCTTCCCCTGGAAGACCGTGCTGGAGAATGTCGGCTTCGGCCCCAAGATGCGCGGCATTCCCAAGGCCGAGCGCGACGAGATCGCCCGCGAATATCTCGACCTCGTCGGCCTCTCCCACGCCGCCGACCGCTATCCCAACGAGCTCTCGGGCGGCATGCAGCAGCGCGTCGGCGTCGTGCGCGCGCTCGCCAACAAGCCCGACATCCTGCTGATGGACGAGCCTTTCGCGAGCGTCGACGCGCAGACCCGCATGACCCTGCAGGAGGAGCTGACGCGGATCTGGGAGGAGCGGCGGCCGACCGTCATCTTCATCACCCATGACGTGCCCGAGGCGGTCTTCCTCGCCAACCGCGTGGTGGTGCTGTCGAAGGGCCACATCCTCGAGCAGGTGGAGATCCCGCTGGCCCGGCCGCGCGTCTGGGACACGCTCGTCGAGGATGACGGATTCAAGGAGCTCTCCAACAAGGTGCTGGCCCTGGTGAGGTCCGCATGAGGATGGTCCACGCCGCACTGGCCTCGCGGCGCGGCCGCATCCTGCTCGGCCTGCTGGTCGCCTGGCTGCTCTGGCAGGTCTGGCTCATCGTGCAGGCGCCGGGAAAGGTCGGCGATGGCTTTCCCGACCGCCAGCGCGTCAACGCGCTGATCACCCTGCCCTTCACGCCTGAGAGGTTTCACATCCTGGTGCTCCAGCGCTTCGGGCGCGTGTCGGGCACGGAAGATCAGTCCGTAGAACTCCGCAACATCGACAAGAACCAACTCAACGACATCGCCCGGTACTACTGGGTGAGAAGAATTGAGCCCTTGAAACCGGGAGGATAGAGATGATTACACGCAGGACCGTATTGGCAGGAGCGGCCGTCATCGCCGCGCCGTCCATTGTCAAGGCGCAGCAGCTGGAGAAGATGAAGGCCGGCATGGTCACCGGCATCGACCAGCTCGGGCTGCCCATCGCGCTGGAACGCGGCTTCTTCGAGAAATGGGGCCTCGATGTCGACATCGCCCGCCCCTACGCCACCGGCGTCGACGCGCTGAACGCGCTGCAGGCCGGCGAGAGCGAGATCGTCCAGGTCGGCGTGCCGATGATCGGCGCCGTCGTGCGCGGCATGGATCTCGTCGCGCTGGGCAACTACAGCGGCAACGCCACCCGGCGCGGCTCGGACGCCACGATGGCGCTGGTCGCACGCGGCGATTCCGGCATCCAGAAGGGCAACCTCGCCTCACTCAAGGGCAAGAAGATCGCCGCCTCCTTCGGCACGATCAACCACCTCTACATCCTCGCCTTGATCGAGAAGGGCGGCCTCACCCCGGCCGACGTCACCCTGGTCAACACACCGCCGCCGGACATGACGGTCGCGCTGCTGGCCAAGGGCATCGACGCCTTCGTGGGCTGGGACCCCTGGCCGATCATCGCGCTCAAGGACGTGCCGGGCGCAGTCGAGATCATCCGCGGCGGCGACGTCATCGCCTATGTCGGCTTCAATGTCGGCATGCGCCCCTGGGTGGCCGCGAACGGCCCCAAGATCGAGAAATTCCTGGCGGCGGTTTCCGAGGCCGACCAGTGGATGCGCAAGAACCCCAAGCTCGCGGCCCAGGTCGGCACGCGCTGGATCCCCGGCCTCAAGCAGGAGATCGCGGAAGCGGCGATGGAGTTCAACATCCAGCAGGCCGACCGTCGCCTCTCGGCCAACAACTACCGCGCGATGCACGAAGCCCTCGATCGCCTGCACCGGCTCGGCTTCCTGAAGTCGAGCTTCGACGTCAACAAGCACATAGAGCCCAAGCACATCCTGAAGGTGATGCAGGATCAGCCCGGGCTGTTCAACGACCTGCCGCCGATCCCGGCCGACGCCGCGATCGGCCCGGGCTATACGTTCAAGGCCTGATCCTGGATGCAGGCGGCGGCAACCGAGCGCCGCCGCCTGCGTCATTTAGGAAAGGCTGGGCTTCGCCAAAATACGCCGCGCGAGGCAGCGGCCCCGTTTCGCCGGTTAGAAGCTGACCCTCAGCTGTGCGGTGCCGCCGAGGCTGCGTGCGTTGGCCGACAGCTCGCTCTCGAGGCGAACCCCGAGTGACACGCGCTCACTGAGCTTGGCATCGGCACCTGCTGCAAGCAGCGCACCATTTCGAGCAGGCTTGGCTCCGTTCGCCGTGAAGGTAGCGCCCGGCAGCACCGCAAGCGTCGCGGTGAGCAAGGCGTCGCGCTCGAAATAGTGGGCCCACGCGGCCTTGATGAAGCCGGTGACAGGCACGCCGGCCAGCTGCGTCTGCATGTCGATCTGTGCCCCCAGTTCGGACCGGCTCGTCAGACCTGAGCGCTTGTCGACTTCGAGTGCGGCAGCATTCCCACCGACTCCCGCCTGCTCGCGGAACGCGGGGCTAAGCACATGAACAGCCTGCAGCGCCGCCAGCGGCGAGACGGTGAAGCCATTCCAGCTGGCCACCGCGGCGCTGGCCTGGAACCGACCGCTCCACGCCGTGCTGGCATAGGAAGAGGCCAGTGCATTGCCGAGCAATGGCACCGCTCGCGTGATGTCGTTGTCGAGCCGGGCAAAGCCGCCAGCCGCGGCCAGATTCACCACGCCGAGCCGGGTTGCGCCATACAGGCCGGCCTGGAAGACATCGCTCTCGATCTTGCCGGTCCCACCGGGCAGCGAAGCCCGTCCCTTGCCACCTGAGACAGCAATGCCGGCGACGGACGCGGTTCCGATGCGGAAATCGGCGCCGACTGCCAGGTGAGCATCATCGAGACTACGCCGGGCTGACCCGATAGCAGCGCTACCATCGGTACGGCCAGACGACCCCGATGTAGCGCCCCACAGCGAAAACCGGGGCGCGTCCAGCACGCCGGACTTCGCCGGCACGTCGTCGCCCTTGCCCAGGCGGCTGGAGAATGTGGTCGCTTCCGGAGCCGGTCCGGCTTGTTGCAGCCGGCCGGCGAGACCGCCGTCGAGCATCGTGCCGAGGAACTGCCCCGTGGCCCGCGAGGCCAGCGCCGAAACGCCTGTATGGATCTCGCCCGAGAGTTGGTTGGCTGCGCTCTGAATGGCAGCTTGCGGCAGGTCATAGAGGCCAAACAGGGCAGATGCGTCAGCACCCCGCGCGACAACATCATCGATGGCCGACGTGACCGCGAAGGCATTGGCGGGATCGCCCGGCGTCGCGATCTTCCGGGGCGCCAGGGTCAGCACGACATCGGTGCCGGTATAGGCAACTGCGGTCGTGATGCCGAAGCCGAAAGATCCGGCTGTATCGATCGCGCCGAACTCACCGCTCGCACCGCCGGTAGCAGACAAGAGCGTGTAGGGACTGTTGAAGCTGTAGCGACCACCGAGCGGAACGATCCGCAGAGTGCCCGCCAGCGATGCGCTTCCGGTCACGTCGATCCGATCGGAGACATTCCCCTGAACCTCGGCGATATAGAGCGAAGAGGCGGTGAGCGTCAGGTTGCCGCTGACTGTCAGCGTTCCCGGCGAATTGCCAGGCGAGATCGCCCCGAGGACCCTTGTGGACGGCAGCTGGCCGCTCCCACCCAGGGTCGCGCCCGGCGCCACGGTGACGCCCGAAGAGGACACGATCGAACCGTTGACGATCAGCGTGCCATTGGCGACTTCGGTTGCACCCGAATAGGCGCTGACGCCGGTAAACGTCGTGGTGCCGGCAAAGTTCTGCCTGATCCCGCCCTCGCCCGAGATGGTGCCCGAGAAGGTCGAGGCCCAGTTGTTCCCCGTGGTGAGGACCTGGCCGCCGGCGATCATGACACTGGCCCCGGCACCCCCGGCAAGCGAGCCAATGGTTTCGCTCTCTGCGACGGCCAATGCGGCTCCGCTGTCGATCACGACAAGCGCATTGTCTCCAATCGCGTTGCCTCCGGCCAAGGTGAGTGTTCCTGCCCGGATTAAGGTTGGACCGGTCGAGCTGTTCACGCCGGACAGCGTCAGGTTGCCGTCCCCATCCTTGGTCAGCGAGCCATTGCCGCTGATGTCGCCAGCAAAAGTGCCGGCCGAGCCCTGGTTGAAGATGACGAGACCGTTGTTCGCAAGAGCGCCCCTGATATTCGCCGCGCTGCCGACCAGCGTGCCTTGCGAGACGGTCGTCCCGCCCGAGTAGCTGTTGTTTCCGGTCAGGGTCAGTACGCCAGCGCCAATCTTGACGATCGAGCCTGCCCCCGTAATCGCGTTCGCGATTGTGACATCGGTCGGCTGGACGAAAGTCAGTGAGCCCGTCTGGACGGCGATGTGGCCGGTCAGGCCAGACGTGGCGTTCGTCAGCGTCAGCGCATTCGCGCCACCCGTGAAGCGCAGGGCGTCGATATCGCCGCTGCCGTTGCCGGCGGTTATCGAGCCTGAATTGGTGATCGTGAGGTTCTGGCCGCTGATGCCCACTCCGGCTGCGCCCTGCGGCCCGTTGCCGGTACCGCCATAGCCGCCAATGATCGAGCCCGAGTTCACGATGGTCGCGCCCGACGTCGTATTGACGACGATCCCGGATCCGCCGGTGCCGCCGGTCCCGTCATCGAGAGAAGAAACGTAGCTGTCACCTGTCCCAAGTCCGCCATTGCCGCCATTACCACCGGTAATCGAACCGCTATTGACGATGGAGGTCCCGTTGAGAACGGCGCCGGCCCCACCGCCGCCACCGCCGCCGCCGCCGACCCATCCGCCATCAGGTGCGCCGTTGCCACCATTGCCGCCATTGCCGCCGGCAATCGTTGACACATTGGTCAGCGAGGTCGCGACCGTCGCCCCTCGCCCGCCGCCGCCACCGCCGCCGCCCGCTCCTGCAACGCTTGTGCTGGAACGGCCGCCGCCGCCGCCGCTGTCAGGCCCGCCACCGGTGCCGGTGCCCTGGAACTCAGGTCCCGTTGCACCGCCGGCAGGCCCGCCGCCCGCGGTACCGCCGCCATTGACGCCGCCGACGCCGCCGCTCCCGCCCTTGACGCTTGCGTCGCCGGCCAGTCCGCCGACACCACCCGCTCCCCCAGCTGCCCCGGATGCATTGGCGCCGTTGCCGCCATTGGCCCCGGCCACTGGCCCGAGGCCGATATCCGGGGCTGCAAGAGCCAAAGCGGGCATCGAAACAGTCGCCAGCAGAAGCAGGGCGACGCGGCTGGAGGCCGCAATATGCGAAAGGGGCGCAGGCATAGGTTCTCGGCGAATCAGGAGTTGATCAGGATGATCTTGTCATCACACGAAGCTTAAACCCGCCATAGAAATGGGACGACACTTCAATATTTGCCGCCTCCATTGCCTTTTTCACACGTGATCGCCAAACTGCTGCCAGTACGATACGTTAGTATTTCATGGTCGAGTCCAGTTGTTGAAGTAGACGCGCGGCGCGCATGTCGCAACGTCAGCTAACAAGTGATGCCCGGCGCTTTGCATGTCCGGCCTCGTCGCCCAACAAAAAACCTCCAGCGGCGGGCCGCTGGAGGCTGGTGGTCTTGTGGAACGCTCGTTTCCGGCGGAGATCAGACGAGGTCGAACCGGTCCAGGTTCATCACCTTGGTCCAGGCAGCGACGAAATCCGTCACGAACTTCTCCTGGGCGTCGGCGCAAGCGTAGACCTCGGCCAGCGCACGAAGGATCGAGTTCGAGCCGAAGACGAGATCGACGCGGGTCCCTGTCCACCTGGCAACGCCGCTGGTGCGGTCGGTGCCGGCGAACACGTCCTTGGCCTCGGAGGTCGCCTTCCACTGCGTGCCCATGTCGAGCAGGTTGACGAAGTAGTCGTTCGTCAACGCGCCAGGCCGGTTGGTCAGGACGCCGTGGCTGGAGCCGTCGGCATTGATGTTGATCGCGCGCAGACCGCCGACCAGAACCGTCAGTTCGGGCGCGGTCAGCGTCAGCAGCTGCGCCCTGTCGATCAGAGCCACCTCCGCAGGCACCTTGAGCGCAGGGCCCTGGTAGTTGCGGAAGCCATCGGCAACCGGCTCCATGACCTGGAAGGCGTGGAGATCGGTCTGCTCCTGCGAGGCATCGGTGCGGCCCGGGGCGAAGGGCACAGTGACCTCCTGCCCGGCAGCACGAGCGGCCTGCTCGACACCTGCGTTACCGGCGAGAACGGTCAGGTCGGCGAGCGAGATGGCCTTGCCGCCTGTCGCCGCCTGATTGAAGTCAGCGCGGATGCCCTCGAGAACAGCCAGAACCTTGCCGAGCAGCAGCGGCTGGTTGACCTCCCAGTCCTTCTGCGGGCTCAGACGAACGCGCGCACCATTGGCACCGCCGCGCTTGTCGCCACCGCGGAAGGTCGAGGCCGAGGCCCAGGCCGTGCCGACGAGTTCGGAGACGGTCAGGCCAGACGCCACGATCTTGGCTTTGAGCGCGACGATGTCGGCATCGTTGACCAGAACATGCGTCACGGCCGGAACCGGATCCTGCCAGATCAGCTCTTCCTTCGGCGCTTCCGGCCCGATGTAGCGCGAACGCGGGCCGAGGTCGCGGTGGGTCAGCTTGAACCAGGCGCGGGCGAAAGCCTCGGCGAAGGCCTGCGGATTCTGCAGGAACCGGCGCGAGATCTTCTCATAGGCCGGGTCGAAGCGCAGCGACAGGTCGGTCGTCAACATCGTCGGCTTGTGCTTGCGATCCGGGTTGTGGGCGTCCGGGATGACGTCCTCGGCATCCTTGGCTTCCCACTGGATCGCGCCGGCGGGGCTGCGCGTCTGGACCCACTCGAACTTGAACAGGTTCTCGAAGAAGAAGTTGCTCCACTGCGCCGGGGTCTGGGTCCAGGTGACTTCGAGCCCGCTACCGATCGTGTCGCCGCCATGGCCGGTGCCGTAGCTCGAGGCCCAACCCAGGCCCTGCGCTTCCAGATCAGCGCCCTCGGGCTCGGCACCCTTATGCGATTCAGCCGACGCACCGTGGGTCTTGCCGAAGGTATGGCCGCCGCCGATGAGCGCGACGGTTTCCTCGTCGTTCATCGCCATCCGGGCGAAGGTCTCGCGGATGAAATGCGCCGCCGACAGCGGGTCGCCATTGGCGCCGGGCCCCTCGGGGTTGACGTAGATCAGGCCCATTTCGGTGGCGCTGAGCGGTCCGTCGAAGGTGTCGAGCGGGCGATGGGTGAGCCACGCCGTCTCGGAGCCCCAGTTGACGTCGAGATCCGGCTCCCAGGTGTCGACACGACCGCCTGCGAAACCGAAGGTGCGGAAGCCCATGGTCTCGAGCGCGACGTTGCCGGTGAGGATCAGCAGGTCGGCCCAGGAGATGCGCTGGCCGTACTTCTGCTTGATCGGCCAGAGCAGGCGGCGCGACTTGTCGATGTTGACGTTGTCGGGCCAGCTGTTGAGCGGGGCGAAACGCTGCTGTCCGCGACCACCGCCGCCGCGACCGTCGGCAAGCCGATAGGTGCCGGCCGAGTGCCAGGACATGCGCACGAACTGCGGGCCGTAATGGCCGAAATCGGCCGGCCACCAGTCCTGCGAGTCGGTCATCAGCTTGCGCAGGTCGTTCTTCAGCTCCTCGTAGTCGAGCTCGCTGAACGCCTTGCGATAGTCGAACTCAGCACCAAGCGGGTCGGACTTGGACGAATGCTGGTTCAGCAGGTCGACACGCAGCTGGTTCGGCCACCAGTTGCTGTTCTCGGTCTTCTTGGCAGAGGCGTGCGGGAACGGGCACTTGCCCCCGGCGCCTTCGGTCGAATCGGTCATTGTCGTCTCCACATCAAAACGGTTTGCGCGCGCCATGCCACGTCCTCCGATCCAGGAAATCCTGGCCCGGAGCGCGGCCTGTCGGCCTGCGGACTGTGACTGGCGCGATCGGCATCAGCCGGACATCGCAAGGCAGGCCCCCCTGACCCTGTCCTCGGTCTCGCTGCACCACTCTTAGCAAAGCGCTTTCATTATATTAATTCCGATTTTCTGATCGGCACGATAAGTTGTGGTTATGACGAACCTGACCATCAAGCAGTTGCGCTATTTCGAGGCGCTTGCCCGTCACGGTCACTTCGGCCGCGCAGCCGAGAGCTGCTCGATTTCCCAGCCGGCCCTGTCGATGCAGATCAAGGCGTTCGAGGAAGGGGTCGGCGCCGAGCTGTTTGAACGGGACCGGCGCCAGGTTCGCCTGACGCGCTTCGGCGAGGAGATCGCGGCGCGCGCCAAGACGATCCTGCGCTCACTGGACGAACTCGACGACTTCGCCCGTACATCGCGCGGCGGGCTGCTTTCCACATTGCGGATAGGGGTCATACCTACGGTCGCGCCCTATTTGCTGCCGACGCTCGTCGGCGACCTGACCCGGCTCTATCAGGGGCTCGACCTGCATATTCGCGAGACGCACACGCCGCGGCTGGTTCAGGAACTGAATGAAGGCCGGCTCGACCTGGCTGTCGTTGCCCTGCCGGTATCCGAGCCCTCGCTGACCGAGACCCCGCTGTTCACGGAAAGCTTCGTGCTCGTGCGCCCCCGCGCCGACGAGGGCAAGCCCGAGCCCGACCGCGAGGCGCTCCAGGAAATGAGGCTGCTTCTGCTGGAGGAAGGACACTGTTTCCGCGAGCAGGCCCTCTCCTTCTGCAACAGGAACCCACGCACGATGCAGCCGCGCGACCTGCTCGACGCGAGTTCTCTGTCGACATTGGTCCAGATGGTCGATGCGGGCCTTGGCGTCACATTGATCCCGGAAATGGCCGTCGCGGTGGAGACGCGTTCGGCGTCGGTGTCCGTCATGCATTTCAAGGAGCCGCAGCCCACGCGCACGATCGGCATGGTCTGGCGCAAGACGAGCCCGCTGGCCAAGCAGTTCCTGAAGATCTCCGAAGCCGTGCGCAGCCCTGTCGGGGTCGCTGCCAGGAGCGCGTAGATCGCCCCCATGCCGCGATAGCCAGGCAGCCGCCCTGCACTGTCCTGGCCCTCCGCTCGCGCTGGCGTCGGGGCCAGCCATCCACTAACAATCATCTGACATGAATTGGCGGGGGGCATATCGGTCGACACCATAAGGGGTTGGCGTTGTGAACAGCACCGCGGCTATCCTCGATGGAGCATTCTCACGCGCGATCCGCGTCATGCTGTGGGTCGATGTGGTGGAATCCGTGCGCCTCGTCGAGCAGGACGAAGGCGGCTTCGTTGCGGGCTGGCTCGACCTGGTAGAGCGGGTGAAGTCGGAGATCCTGCCCACGCATCGCGGCCGCCTCATCAAGGTCCTTGGTGACGGCATCCTCATGGATTTCGAAAGTCCGCGTCCTGCGCTCGGAGCCGCCTTCGCACTCCGAAAGGAGGTCCAGATTCGCAACGGAGGGCGCCCGGACGGCGACCAGACCCATCTGCGCATGGGGATCGAGATCGGCGACGTCATAGTCAGCCACGACGACGTATACGGCCGGAGCGTCAACCGCGCCGCCAGGCTGGCGACACTCGTCGGCCCCGATGAAATCTGCCTGTCGGCCGCGGTCCGGGACCTGGTCACAGCTGATCTCGACGCGGATATCGAGGATCTCGGCGAGTGCTACGTCAAGCATCTCAGCCATCCCATCCGGGCCTATCGCGTGGCCCCGCCATCGGGGATGCCTCTGGCTGGATCTCCCGCCGGCGAAATCCTTCCGGCGCTCGCGGTCATTCCCTTTTCCACCCGCGATAGTGACGACACCCACCATGTCCTGGGCGAGGTCATCGCCGAGGAGCTGATCCGCGACTTCTCGCAGTCGACTGAATTCAATGTGATATCGCGTCTGTCGACCACGGCCTTTCGTGGCCGCAGTTCGACGCTGGACCAGATCGCGACGCTTTTGCACGCGGATTACATCCTGTCTGGTCGCTACCGCATCGACGGCCGCCGCATCACCGTCGAGGCCGAGCTTGCCGATGCCCGTAGCGGACAAGTCGCATGGACAGGACGGCAGAAAGGCAACCTGGACAGCATCCTGTCGGGCAAGGGTGAATTGATCGACGCAATCGCCTCGGAGGTCTCGCTCGCGGTCATGTCGCGCGAGGTCGGCCGAGCGCACTCGCAGCGCCTGTCGAACCTGCAAAGCTACACACTCGTCATCGCCGCGACGGCGCTGATGCATCGCCTGTCGCCCGGCGACTTCACCCACGCTCGCACCCTGCTCGAAGCCCTGATCGAACGCGCTCCACGCCAGGCGTTGCCCAAGGCACTGCTGGCGAACTGGCATGTCCTGCGGGTGCAGCAGGGCTGGTCTCACGATGTCGCGGAGGATGCCCAGATGGCCCAGCGATTGACGCGACAGGCCATCGAGATCGACCCCCATTGCTCGCTCGCGCTGGCCATCGACGGTTTTGTGCATACCAATCTGCTGAAGCAGTTGGACGTCGCCCGCGACCTCTATGACAGGGCGCTCGAGAGCAACCCCAGCGATGCGCTGTCCTGGTTGCTGCGCGGCACGCTGCACGCCTTCATGGGCGAAGGACAGCAGGCGGTGCGCTGCTCACGGCGCGCACTGACGCTTTCACCATTGGATCCCCATCGCTATTTCTACGATTCACTCTCGGCCACGGCCTACCTCGCCGCGCATCAGTTCGACCGGGCTCTTGCGGCGGCGAAGCGCTCGCTGCGGACCAACCGCTCCCATGCCTCGACCCTGCGTGCCATGGCGGTCGCGTGCTGGAACCTCGGCGACAAAGAGGGTGCGCGCAATGCGATTGCGGAACTGCTCCGCATCGAGCCATCATTGACCGTATCGGCATGGCTTGAGCGTTCGCCCAGTGCCGCATATCCTATCGGCCAGGAATGGGCTGAAACATTCCGCGCTATCGGCTTGCCCAACTAACGCCCACGTTAGGAGCGCCGCAATGTCAGAACTCGTCGCAAGAGGCGGAATAGGCGGAATCGGAGGCATTGGAGGGATCGGAGGCATAGGTGGTATAGGTGGTATAGGCGGGATCGGGGGCATTGCCGCGGCAGGCTCTCAGAGCGCCTCGATTGCCGCCGACGCACTCATCCGCAGCCGGGATGGGATCGTCGGAAGCTGTCTGGGTTCTCTGGCCCGGGAAAACCCGCCGGAGGAGGACGCGGCCGCCCTGAAGCGCTGGGCCCCATGGGTGCGCGCGTCCGTCATCGATTTCGAGTTGAAATCGCGGATCGGCTTCACGTCGGCAGCGTCTCCGTCCCCTCGGCKGGTGGACATCTGGCACCTTGAACTGACGCCGGCCACTGCGTCCGCCCCGGCCCCCGCCTGCCACTATCGACCGCTGTTTGCGATCACGCGTCCATCCGACGACGCGTTCATGGCTCAGACAGTCCTGGTCAACGAATACGCCCAGCTGCGGTCCGATCGCGCATCCGAGATCCTGGCGCAGATGGATGGAGGGGTGGCTTTCTTCGGAGCGATCGCGCGGCTCGACCCTGACCGCACGCCTCGAACGCTGGAACTGATCGCCGCCACCTTGCATCTTGCGATGTTCGTGCACCTGCGTGTCAAGCACGCTTTGGCGTGCCTGCGCCCGGTCGAGTACTCGGCGCAGATCCAGCCGATGATCGCCACGCCGGGGCACAGCGCCTTTCCCAGCGGCCACGCCACCGAAAGCTTCGCGCTGGCCGTCGTACTCTGGAACGTCATGCGCGACTCGACGAACCCTGCCTATGCCGACTTGTCCTGGCGCACCCAGATGCTGCGCCTTGCCGCTCGGATTGCCGTCAACCGGACCGTCGCCGGCGTGCATTTTCCGGTCGACAGCGTCGCGGGTGCGCTTCTGGGCGTGACGCTCGGGAGCTATGTGGCGGCGCGCTCGCGAACGCCCCTGACGGGGTATCACGGCTACCAGCCCTGGACGTTCGACGGAGCAGCCTACCCCTGGGACGACGACTTCCGCTGGAAGCAACTCTACCGCCCCGATGCTGAAACGTTGATCTCGAACAATTTTTCACAACCGAATGGTAGCGCGCAGCAGATGCCGGGCGACGACCGCTCCGAGATCCTCAAATGGCTCTGGGCGCAGGCTGCCGACGAGTGGAAGTGACCGCCATCCAGTAGCGAAAGGGCCGTCCGATGAGCTGGGAACTCGAGCCCACCGCAAGGCCTGTCAACTCGCCCGTCGACCCCTACATGGACTGGGCCCTGTTCGACCCCGACGCCGGGCACCGCAGTTTCCTGCCGCGCGGCGCCGAGGCGTATCGGGTTCATCTGATGGTCAGGCCGATTTTGCCTCGCCGGACGCTTCTCGACAGGATCAACGAACTGCCCGGGGACCAGAAGCGGTATTGGAAACCGCTCATCAAGGCTCTGGACGAGTGGCGCGCCGAACCGGGCGCGAACTTCATCACGTTTTTCACGGACCCCGAGGCTGCGAAGCGCATCTGCGGTCCCGAGGCGGATGGTGGCAGCTCCTTCGTCAGGGACGCATTCGGACTGTTGACGTTCGGACCGCCGATGCCGGTGGGCAGCGTGGCCGCCAGCGATAGCGAGGACGCCGTGCCGGACGCTCCGGAAGCCTCCCCTGCAGCGCCAGCTCCCCCGGTGATCGTTGGCGTCATCGATGACGGGCTCGCCTTTGGCCACGAACGTTTCCGCGCGGCGGCGGGCGCATCGCGTTTTCATGCGATCTGGTTGCAGGACGGCGCGCTCGACGCCCCGCGCCGATCGGTCAAATACGGTCGGGAGATACTGGCGGGAGAGATCGACCGCTGGCTCGTGCGCAGCGACGGCGACGAGGATGTCTTCTATGGCCCCGAGGGAGCCGGGGTCATCGAGTTCAAGCTCGCGGGACACAAGCCGCTGGCGCGCAGTGCAGCGCACGGCACGCATGTGCTGGACGAGGCCTTCGGCTTCGATGCCGGGCGAGCACGCACCTGGCCGATCATCGGGGTCCAGTTGCCTGTGAGCGTCGTGTCGGATTCCTCCGGCGCGCTCCTGACACCCTACGCGATCGATGCGGTCCGCTATGTCGAGCGGAAAGCGCGCCGGCTCTCACCCGGATCACCCATCGTCGTCGTCCTCAGCTACGGGTTCACGGCCGGTCCCCATGACGGCACGCACCCGATCGAACGCGGCATCCACGACATCGTCTCGGCCCATAACAGCGCCTACCCCGATGCGAAGATGCGTATCGTCATTCCCTCGGGCAACGCTCACCTCGACCGTGCACATGCCTGCGTCCGTTTCGCCGCTCCCACGGCGGAGCAACCCAATCCGCCACGATCGGTCGATCTCCCCTGGCGGGTTCAGCCGGATGATACCACTCCGAGCTTCATGGAGATCTGGCTACCGGGCCTGACCAGTTCGCGCGGACGCCTCAGCGTCAGATTGACCACGCCCGACGGGGAAACCAGCCTCCTTGAACTGACCGAAGGCGACCGCAAGGTGCTCTCCCTGACGCGCGGCGGCTCGATCATCTGCCAGGTCTTCTTTCGCGCAAATCCCATGAACCACCGGGGTATGTTCCTCATCGCGCTGCAGCCGACGGAGCGGATCGACACTGGTCCGGTCGCGCCGGCCGGTCTGTGGACCGTCCATCTGCGCAATCGCGGCTTCGAGGGCGATGCGGTCGTCGACGCCTGGATACAACGCGACGCGGCGCCCTTCGGCTACCCGTCCGGGGGGCGTCAATCCTATTTCGATCACCCGGACTATCGCCGCTTCGACGAGAGCGGGAAGGAGGAGGAGGAGGACGAGCCCGCTTGCCTCATCCAGCGCGGCGGGTCGATGAACGCGCTGGCCACGGGCAGCACGCCGATCGTCGTGGGAGGGCTTCTGGCGAGAGAACTCAGGCCGCCGAAATACTCCGCGGGCGGGCCGAAGCCCCTGGGCGGTGCCCCTCGCCCGTCGGCGCTGGTGACGTCCGATGACTCGCGCGTCCATGGCGGGGTGATCGCGGCCGGCACGCGAAGCGGCTCCTGGGTCGCGATGAACGGGACGAGCGTCGCGGGCCCGCGTATCGCACGCTGGATGGCAGGCGAACTTGAGCATCGACGCTCCGCCAATCGGAACGCTGTCGAAGCCTTGGCCGATCGCGAGGAAATCTCACGGCCTCCGCCGAGGCCATCGCCGGAACGGGGCGGCGCCGGCCGTGTCCGGCTGGCGCATGGAGACGAGCACCCGCGCCATCGGCGGCTGGAGACCGACTGACGCCATCCGCCTCCGGCAGGCAGCGTCTAAAAACGCAATGCGCGCCGCCATACGGCCCCATCGAACCGCTAGGTGTTCGACGGGGCAGAAACGACGGCGCGCGAGGTCGTCAGACCGGGCTTAGCGCTCGATCGTCTTGTTCCAGCGGCTGTTCCAGTCGGGGCGCTTGGCGTTGATGGCGTCCCAGTCCAGCACGACGGCGGTCTTCATGTAGGTGTTGAAGGCATCCATCTTGGCCTGCGCCTCAGCCGTCGGAGCTTTCGCCTTGGGGTTCGACGGGATCGCGCTGCCGATCGTCATCGCCTTGGCCTGTGCCTCCGGGGAGAGCAGGTAGGCGGCGAGCTTCTGCGCGAGCTCGGCGTCTGGATTGTTGGCGATGACGCATTGGGCAACCATCAGCACGACAGAGCCTTCCTTCGGCTGTGCGTACTCAACCGGGATGCCCTTTTCCTTCAAAGTAGCGACGGCGGTCGGCGTCAGCGGGAAGAGCGCGGCCTCGCCGGTCTGCACCATTTCGGAGATCTTGGCCGAGCTCGGGATGAACTCGATGACGTTCTTGCCGATGGTGTCGCGGAACTTGGTGAAGCCCGGCTCGACATTCTCCTCGTTGCCACCCTGGATGCGGTTGAACATCAGGAAGGCGTGCAGGCCGAAGGACGAGGCGGACGCCGACTGGAAGACCACCTTGTTCTTGAACTTGGGGTCGGCCATGTCCATCCAGGAGGTCGGAGCGGCCCAGCCCTTCTCGTCGAACATCTTCTTGTTATAGGCGAGCCCGGTCATGCCCATGTCGATGCCGGCGGCCATGTCGCCCTTCATGCGCGCACCTGCGGGAAGGTCCGACAGGCCGGCGCTCGGCTTCAGCTGCTCGCAGAGCCCGGCGCCGATGGCGCGCACCATCACGCCGTCGTCGAGGAACATGACATGCATCTGCGGCTTGTCCTTCGCGGCCGTGGCCTTGGCGAGGATGTCTGCCGAGGTGCCGGGCACGACGACGATCTTGACGCCGTTTTCCTTCTCGAAGTCCGGGAAAACCGCCTGCGTGAAGACGCGCTCGAAATTGCCGCCATTCATGCCGACATAGAGCGTCTTGGTCTGGGCGCTGGCAGCGCTGGCGGCCAGCAGCGCCAGCGAGGCGACGGTGGCGCCCAATGCGGTCTTGCGATTGATCATGAGATGACTCCCCGGTGTAGCGGCTCTGGATCCTGATCCGCACGCGAGCCGTGGGCTGAGCGGAGGTTGCTGGAAGTCGTTGCCGGGTCCCGGCTGAAACGCGTGATCGAGAATGGCTCGATCGGGGTGGTCGTTGCGCCGTCGCAAACGAGTTCGGCTAGGACCTCGCCGACGCCCGGCGCAATCTGGAAGCCCGCGCCTCCGAAGCCGAAGGCGTGGAAAAGACCGGGCGTCGTCCCGCTCGGACCGATCACCGGCTGGTGGTCGGCCATCGAGGCTTCGGTCCCCGTCCAGAAGCGGATGGCGTGGGCATGGCGCAAGCCGGGAAACATCTCCGCAGCCCGGTTGATGATGCTGACCGCACCGCCACCGCTGGGACGCGAATAGTCGGGATCCGCGAGAGGCAGCCCACGCTCTCCGCCGATCACGCAATTTCCGCGCTCGACCTGCCTGGCGTAGATGCCGCCGCCCTCCATGCCGGTGTTCACGGTCATGACCGGCGCCAGCGGCTCCGTCACCATCATGGTCGGATAGATCCGCTCCAGCGGCACGGGCTCGCCGAACGCCTCAGCGAATGGCCCGGCCCAGGCTCCGGCGCTGTTGATGACGATGCCCGCCCGCAGGGAAAGCCCATTGCTGGCCTCGAGCGCGAAGCCTGGGCCTGTGCGGGTAGCAGCCAGGACAGGCGTGTTTTCGAGCACATGCACGCCGGCGCGCCGCGCCGCACTGGCAAAGCCCGCCGAGACCAGGCGCGGATTGGCGTGACCGTCTCCAGCGCAAAGCGAACCGCCGACAAGGCCTTCTCCGACCCAGGGAAAGCGCTCGCCCAGCGCATTGCGTCCGATCAGCTCGAGCCCGAGCCCCTGATCCGCGACAGACGCCGCATAGGCTTCGAGCGACGCCATGTCCGCTTCGCTGCGCGCGAGCTTGAGATGGCCGGACACGATGAACTCGCCGTCGATCCCGATCAGGCTCGCGAGACGCGGCCAGATCGCGTGCGCGCGCTGGGACAGCGGCAGTTGAATGCGCGAGCGACCCTGCCGGCGCACGCCGCCATAGTTGACGCCGCTGGCCTGCGCGCCGCAAAAACCCTGGTCGAGCAGGGCGACGCTCATGCCCCTGCCGCGAAGCGCCAGCGCGGCCGATGCCCCGACCAGCCCGCCCCCGATGATGGCGACGTCGACTTCGAGCGACCGGCTCATTCCCCGGCCTCCCGCAGCATCTCGGCCGGCGCCATCGTCAGCGGAATCGGCTTGACCGGCGCCTGGGCGCGCAAGCGCCCGACACTGCCGATCGCGACTCCGGTTGCGGCGGCCAGAACCTCGGCCGAGGCGCTCGCGCAAACCCGGCCCTGGCACCGGCCCATGCCGACGCGACTGACGGCCTTGAGCCTGTTGATCTCGCTGATGTCGAATTGGGCGATCGCACTGCGGGCCTCGCCGGCGCGGATTTCCTCGCAGCGGCACAGCACCGTCTCATCGGGAATCGCGGCTGCCCAGTGCTCGGGAAACGGAAAGGCGGCCTCGAGGAGCGCGCGGAACCGGCCGATACGCGCGAGCTTGCGCTCGATCACACCGGCGCGCTCGCGCGGATGCGCCAGGCCACGATCCTCGAGCAGGGCCAATGCCGCGCGCTCGCCCGCCAGCTCGGCTGCGTCGGCGCCTGCGATCCCTGCACCGTCGCCCGCCAGGTAGACGCCGCGGACGCTACCGCGCCCTGCGGCATCGCGCACCGGCAGCCAAGCACGGTCGCGGGCATCGAAATGAAAGGCGCAGCCCGCGAGATCGGCGAGTTGCGTCTCCGAGCGCAGGGCGAGACCATAGCCGACGCCATCGCAGGTGAGGCTCCTGCTACGCCCGCTGCTCCGCCAGGACACCGCCTCGACGCGCTCGGCGCCGGCGATGCGGACATCTGAGGCGCCGTAGTGGAGCGCAACGCCTGCCATCCTGAGCTCTGCGGTGAAGCGCAAACCGCGCAGCACCAGCGCGGGCGCAATATGCAAGCCGCGCAACAGGTTGAGCTTGGCTTTGAAAGGCGCCGTATCGAGCACCGCCGCAACATCGACGCCTGCCTTCAGATACTGCCAGGCGACCAGATAGAGCAACGGTCCGGAGCCGACGAAGACGACGCGGGAGCCGATCGCGCAGCCCTGGGACTTGAGCGCGATCTGCGCTCCACCGAGGGTGAATACACCCGGCAGCGTCCAGCCCGGGATCGGCAGCACGCGGTCGGTCGCCCCGGTAGCGAGAAGCAATCCGTCATAGGTGACACGCCGGCTCACGCCGTCCACCGCGACATCGGCGACGCCGTCGCGCAGGTTCCAGACCAGCGCGCGCGGCCAATAGTCGATGCTCCCGGACAGCGCCGCGAAGTCGCGATGCAGCCGTTCCGCCTTGCCGGCCTCGGACCCATAGAGCGCCGTTGTGCTGCGCTCATCGGGCACGAGCCGCTGCCGATAGATCTGGCCGCCAGCGGCCGGAGCCTCGTCGACGACGAGCGGCCTCAGGCCGGCGGCGACGAGCGCCTGTGCCGCGCGCACGCCGGCAGGTCCCGCACCAACGATCAGGGGCTGGGCGGACCTGCTCATGCGGGCCTCACAGCCTTGGTGACGATGCGTAGTCCCGCGGTCAGGGCGGTGCTGCAGGCCCGCAGCCGCTCGCCGCTTTCGGTCGTCACCCAGCAATCCTGGCAGGCGCCCATCTGGCAGAAACCGGCGCGAGGCGCCCCCGAGAATTCTGAACGCCGGAGCAGCTCGCCATGGCTCAGGATGGCGGTCAGCACGGTGTCACCGGCCCTGCCCTCGCAGGCTCGGCCATCGAGCACGAAGGCTACCGGGGCATGCTGCTTGCGCGCGAGGCGGTGGAGCAGAGGCATCGGGCCTGCCCTCACTTCTGTCCGACGAGGATCTTGTCGAGGCCGAAGGCGCGATCGAGGATCAGCATGGCGCCGGCCGTCAGGGCGATCATCAGGGCCGAGACCGCCGCCATCATCGGGTCGATCGACTCCGTGGCATACATGTACATGCGAACCGGCAGCGTCACCGTGGCCGGCGAGGTCACGAAGATCGACATCGTCAGCTCGTCGAAACTATTGATGAAGGCGAGCAGCCAGCCACCGGTGATGCCGGGCATGATCATCGGCGCTGTCACCCGCCTGAACACCGTCCAGTGCGAGGCACCCAGCGTCATCGCGGCCTGCTCGGCGCTGCGGTCCATGCCCGAGAGCGCCGCCATCACCAGCCGCATCACATAGGGCGTGACGATGATGATGTGGCACGCGACCAGCCAACTGAACGACCCCGTCGCGCCAATGAGCGCGAAAAGCCGGAGGAAGGCCACGCCCAGGACGAGATGGGGAATGATCAGCGGTGACAGGAACAGCGCGTTCAACGCGTCGCGGCCGGGAAACTGGTGGCGGTTGATCGCCAACGCCGCCGGGACTGCAAGCGCGATCGCGATCGTCGCAGAGATCGTCGCCAGCCACAGGCTGTTGACGAAGGACGAGATGAAATCGGGATGCACGAAGATCGCGTGGAACCAGCGCAGCGAGAAGCTGGTCGTAGGAATCGAGAGCGTGTTCTCCGGCGTGAAGGCAACCAGGCAGATCACAACCAGCGGCGCCAGCACGAAGGCGACGACAAGGCTGTGGAAGATCAGGGCGATCGGTCCATTCTTTTGCATGGCGCTTAACCCAGAGTCCGGCGGGCGCGCGCCTCGACCATGCGGTTATAGGCCAGCATGATGGCGAGGTTTGCGATGAGCACGATGATCGCGATGGCGGCGCCGAGCGGCCAGTTCAGCTCGTGCATGTATTCGTCATAGACCAGCGTTGCCGCCATCTTCAGGCGTCGGCCGCCGAGCAGGCCCGGGATCGCGAATGCGCTCGCCGAGAGGCCGAAGACGATCAGGCTGCCCGACAGCATGCCGAGCGAGACCTGGGGCATCACCACGCGGCGCAGCGCCGTGAAATGCGAGGCCCCGAGACTCCAGGCTGCGGCCTCCACCATCGGGTCGAGCTTCTGCAAAGCCGTCCAGACAGGGATGACCATGAAGGGCAGCATCACATGGACGAGCGCAATCACGATCGCGGTCTCGGTATAGAGCAGCTTGACCGGATCCAGCCCCAGCGCCTGGAGGGCCTGGTTCACCAGCCCCGTCGAGCTCAGGAGCATGCTCCAGCCGAAGGCGCGCACGACGACGGATACCAGCAGCGGCCCGATAATGACGAGCAGGAAGATCGAACGCCAGGGATCCCGCATGCGGGCCAGGATGTAGGCCTCGGGCACGCCGACGATCGCGCAGATCAGCGTCGTGAACGCGGCAAGCCTCAGCGTCCGCCAGAAGACCGAGAGGTAGTAGTCGTCCGACAGCACGGCGGTGTAATGCGCCAGGGTGAATTCGCTCTTGATGCCCGTCGTGTGGTCATAGGCGTGGAACGACAGGATGACCGTCAGGACCAGCGGCAGGATCACCAGGCCCAGGAACATCAGGGCGCTGGGCGTGACCAGCAACCATGGGGTCGAGGCACTGCGCGCCCGGGTCACGCCGCAACTCCCGCGAACGGCTGCAGTGGCGAAATCTTGAGATTGGCCGGCGTCCAGTCGAGCGACACCGAGGCGCCTTCTCCGAACGGCTCCTCGCCATCATTGGGCACCGAAACGGCGACGACGCCGATGGCTGTCTCGACATTGAACAGCCAGTAGCTGCCAAGGAAGAAGCGACTGAGGACCTGTCCATCGACACGCCCCTGCCCGGCGCGGCGCAGGACGACCTTTTCGGGCCGCAGCGACAAGGCGATGGCGGTTCCGTCCGCGAGATCGACGCTCTCGCTCGGCATCGGCAGGCCCGCCACCTCGGCGCGGCCCGAAGCCCCATCGCGACGCCAGACGCCTTCGATCCGGTTCATCTTGCCGACGAAGGACGAGATGAAGGCCGTGGCAGGCCGCTCATAGAGCCGGTACGGCGCATCGACCTGCGTCATCCGCCCCTGCTCCATGACCACGACCCGGTCGCTGATCGAGAGCGCCTCGGCCTGGTCGTGCGTGACCATGATCGTGGTGGTACCCACGCTGCGCTGGATGCGGCGCAGTTCGAACTGCATCTCCTCGCGCAGCTTGGCGTCGAGGTTCGACAATGGCTCGTCGAGCAGCAGCACCGGCGGCGTGATCACCAGCGCGCGGGCGATGGCCACACGCTGGCGCTGGCCGCCCGAGAGCTGGCGCGGGTAGCGCTCGGCGAGCGCGGTGAGATGCACCAGGGCCAGCATCTCGCTGACGCGCCGGTCGCGCTCCGCCTTCCCGACCTTGCGCATTTCCAGGCCGAACGCGACGTTCTGTGCCACGGTCATGTGCGGGAAGAGCGCGTAGCTCTGGAACACGATGCCGAGGCCGCGCCGGCTCGGCTTCTCATACGTGATGTCGCGGCCGTCGAGCGTGATCTTGCCGTGCGAGGGTTCGACGAGGCCCGCGATCATCTGCAGCGTGGTGGTCTTGCCGCAGCCCGAGGGGCCGAGCAGGGAGACGAACTCGCCCTTCTCCACGCTCAGGTCGACATGGTTCACCGCCTTGAGCTCGTTATAGACCTTGCTCAGCGATTCCAGCGTCAGGAAGCTCACGAAACACCTCGGACGGCGGGCTTTCCTGCGAGGGAAAGCTGGATTGCGATCGGCAAGACAGAGCTCCGGAACACAAATCCGTCAACTTCGTATTCCACATGAGAGAATTTATGTTGACATAATTCAGCTATGTGGAATTTTTCACCTGACTCCCTCGTTGATATTTAGCCAGATGATCATCCCAGACGACGAACCGATATCGAGCCTCCGTCGTGCGCTGGGGCTCCTTCGCGTGCTTTCCGCGGGCGATGCTGAGGGCATGCGACTGAAGGACATCGCGGACAGTGCGGGCTGCAGCCAGCCGACCACGCATCGTGCCTTGCGAGATCTCATCGCGGAAGGTTTCGTCGAGCAGGCTGCGGGAGGAAAGCGCTATCGGCTTGCACTGGACTTCTTCGTGCTTGCGGCGCGCGCCGGCCAGGCCGGCGGATTGCGAGACCTCGCCCGCCCCGTGCTCCTGCGCCTCTCCGCCACTCTGAACGACACGATCTTCCTGCTCGTCCGCAACGGCTACGACGCAATCTGCCTCGACCGGATCGAGGGCCCCTTTCCGATTCGCTCCTTCACCGGCGACATCGGCGGCAAGGTGCCGCTCGGCATCGGCCAAGGCAGCGTCGCCATGCTGGCTCATCTGCCCGAGGCGGAACGCGAGGCCGTGATCAGATTCAACATGCCCCGCCTGCTCGATCGCGGCTTCCTCGACGAGGCCGGCCTGCGCTGCGCCCTGGAAGAGGCGCGCGAGCAGGGCTGGGTGAACCTCAACTCCGGCCTCATCCCGGGCATGGCAGGCGTGGCCGTCCCGGTCTTCGATGCCCGCAACCGTGTCGTTGCGGCGCTCAGCGTCGGCACATTGGCGGAACGGCTTGGCAGCGACCGCCTGCCAAATGTCATCAATATCTTGCGCGGCGAGGCTCAGACTCTGGGTGCAAGGCTGAACCCCTTCGATGTCTCCCTGCGCTACCCCTCGCGCACGCTCAGCGCCGTCTCGCAGTGAGACCCGATTGAAGGCCGAGGAGCAGCGCGCGAACGGCCGGCCGTGCCGTTTCCGAAGCGGCACCGCGCCGGCCGTAGGCGAAGAGGCCGGGATACCGTAGGCTGCAGATACCAATAGAAAGAGCCCAGCGCAGCCACGTTCCCGGCAACGATGGAGACGGACATGCCCTGCTTCGCAGATGGGATGGCCAGGCCAGCTGAGAAGCTGTCATGAAGGTCATCGTGCTCGGTGCAGCGGCAGGCGGTGGGTACCCGCAGTGGAACTGTCGTTGCCCTGTCTGCGCGCTCGCCTGGAACCGCGATCCGCGTGCGCGATGGCGAACCCAGTCGAGCTTGGCTGTGACGCTCGACGACGAGCATTGGGTCCTGCTCAACGCCTCCCCCGACCTCGGAAGCCAGATCCGGGCGACCCAAGCGCTCTGGCCCCGCCGGGAACGGCATTCGCCGATCAGCACGGTCATTCTCAGCAGCGCCGAGATCGACCATGTCGCAGGGCTGGTGAACCTGCGCGAGCGACAGCCTTTCACAGTGATCGCGCTGGCACCCGTCCTCGCGGCGCTCGCAGCCAATCCGATCTTCGAAGCGGTCTCCGCCCGGCGCGTGACTGCGATCGCGTCTGACCGGGTAGAACTCCCCGGCGGGCTGAGCGCAGAGCTCTTCCCAGTCCCGGGCAAGGCACCGCTCTATCTTGAAGAGGGCGATCCCAAGCTCGAATCCGAAGGTGGTGAGACCGCAGGGATCCGGATCGGCGGCGCCAGGCGCTGCATCGTCTACATTCCAGGCTGCGCCGTCCTGTCCGACGCCGTGCGAGCCAGCGCCGCTCACGCCGACATCGTCTTCTTCGATGGCACCCTGTTCACCGACGACGAGATGATCCGCAGCGGCCTCGGCGAGAAGACCGGCCGCCGGATGGGGCACATGCCGATCAGCGGCGCAGGCGGCTCGCTCGCCTGGCTCGCCGGATTACCGGCGACGCGGAAGATCTACATCCACCTCAACAACTCAAATCCGGCCTTGATCGACGGCTCGCCGGAGCGTCTCATGATCGAGGCCGCCGGCGTCGAGGTGGCCTTTGACGGCATGGAGGTGAGCCCGTGACCGCTTTGCTATCGCCCGAGCAGCTCGAGCGGCGACTTCGCGATGTCGGAGCGCAGCGTTACCACGACAAGCATCCGTTTCACGCCCGGCTGCATACGGGACAATGCACCAAGGGCGAGGTCCAGGCCTGGGCGCTCAACCGCTTCACCTATCAGGCCCACATCCCGGTGAAGGACGCCTACCTGATCGCCCGCGCCGGCGATCCCGCGCTGCGGCGGGCCTGGCGCCAGCGCCTCATCGACCATGACGGCCATGAGGATGGCGAAGGCGGCATCGAGCGCTGGCTCCGCCTTTGCGAGAGCCTGGGCCTGGATCGCGCCGATGTGCAGGCCCATCGCGGCGTGCTGCCCGCGACGCGGTTCGCGGTGGATGCCTATGTCAACTTCGTGCGCGAGCGCCCGCTGCTCGAGGCGGTCGCCTCCTCCCTGACCGAACTGTTCTCGCCGCAGATCATTCGCCATCGCGTCGAGGGCATGCTGGCGCATTACGATTTCGTCAGCGCCGAGAGCCTGAGCTATTTCACCGCGCGCCCGGAGCAGGCCCGGCGCGATGTCGAGACCGCGCTCGGCTATGTCACCACGCATGCACGCAGCCCGGCCGACCAAGCAGCGGTGATCGCCGCCCTGGAATTCAAATGCTCCGTGCTCTGGGCAATGCTGGACGCTCTGCATCACGCCTATGTCGAACCCGGCCATATTCCGCCGGGTGCCTTCGTTCCTTCTGCCTGAGGCGGCCTGCCCGACCACCTGCCAGCCCGCACCCCGGGGTCGATTGCTGCGCGCGATGGCGCGGTCTATCCTGTGACCTCGCTGCCTGCTCGACTTCGGTTCAAGTCAGGGAGACGCCGACGTGAGAGCATCCAGATCCGCCTTCACGCTCTGCCGGGCATTGGCGCTCATGCTGGCGCTGGTCTCGTCGTCGGCCCGCGCCCAGGACGGACCGGCGGATGTCCTGTTTGGACGGCCCCACCTTTCAGGCCTGCCGTCAGGCTCGGAAGTAACCTATCGCCTGGAACGTCGCCCATCCGACACGGCGCGGCTGGGCGAGCCGTTCAGCGACGATATCAAGCTCGTGGTCAGATCCGTCGCAGCGAGCGGCGGCCGCGACGTCGATCTCAGGATTTTCACGGGCCCGCGCGGACGCGAGGTCGACGGCATCACCGGTCTCACCGGCAATCCGCTGCTGGTGATCTTCCTCGACCGGGCCGTGAGCGACATGGTGCGGCTGACCGGCGGCAAAGCCCCGTATTTCAAGGACCGCCTGCGTGCCGGCTTGCGCGACAAGGCGACGACCGAAGTCGCTCGGGTCGAATTCGGCGGCAAGACGCTGGACGCGCTTCGCATCACCGTCCGACCCTTCATCGATGACGCCAATGCAGCACGCATGCTCGGCTATGAGGGCACCCGGTTTGAATTCCTGGCGGCGGACGAGGCCCCTGGCATGCTGCTCGAAATGACCGCAAGCTACGTCAGCACCATGCCCGACGCGCCACGGCTCGACGAGCGCATCGTCCTGACATCATGGAGCGCAAAGCCATGAGCACCGACAACAACGCTCAACATGCGCCGCGGCCAACCGCGCCTGTCCTGGGGCTGATCCTGGCGGCAGCGATGGGAGTGAATTGCGCCGCAGCGATCGAGCCGCCAGCCAACGACTATCCGACCGTCACCCGCGCGGACTATGTCTTCGGCTGCATGGTCGCCAATGGCCAGACGCGGTCAGCGCTTGAGAAATGCTCCTGCTCGATCGACGTGATCGCGTCGGTCCTTCCCTTCAAGGAGTATGAGGAGGCCGAGACGATCATGTCCGTGCGCCAGCGCGGCGGCCAGAACACCTCGATGTTCCTCTCCATGCCGTTGCTGCGCGAGAAGGTCGCCCGCCTGAAGCGCGCCCAGATCGAGGGTGAGTTGCGCTGCTTCTGACCGGCGGGTGCCTCAATAGACGACGACGCTGCGGATCGACTTGCCCTCATGCATCAGGTCGAAGCCGGTGTTGATCTCGTCGAGCGAGAGCTTGTGCGTGATCAGGTCGTCGATGTTGATCTTGCCCTCCATGTACCAGTCGACGATCTTCGGCACATCGGTGCGCCCGCGCGCGCCGCCGAACGCGGTGCCCTTCCAGACGCGCCCGGTGACGAGCTGGAACGGACGGGTCGAGATCTCCTTGCCGGCCTCGGCGACGCCGATGACGATCGATTCACCCCAGCCGCGATGGCAGCATTCCAGCGCCTGGCGCATCACATCGGTGTTGCCGGTGGCATCAAACGAGAAGTCCGCCCCGCCGCCGGTGAGGTCGACGATCGCCTGCACGACCTTGTCGTTGCCGACCTCGCGCGGGTTGATGAAGTCGGTCATGCCGAACTTCCTGGCCATCTCGACCTTGGCCGGGTTGATGTCGACGCCGATGATCTTGTCGGCGCCGACCATGCGGGCGCCCTGGATCACGTTCAGGCCGATRCCGCCSAGCCCGAAGACCACGACATTGGCGCCCGGCCAGACCTTGGCCGTGTAGATCACCGCGCCGATGCCGGTGGTGACGCCGCAGCCGATRTAGCAGATCTTGTCGAAGGGGGCGTCCTCGCGGACTTTTGCCAGCGCGATCTCGGGCAGCACCGTGAAGTTCGCAAAGGTCGAGCAGCCCATATAGTGGAACACCGTSCCGCTATCGCAGGAGAAGCGCGAGGTGCCGTCGGGCATCACGCCCTGGCCCTGGGTGGACCGGATCGAGGTGCAGAGGTTGGTGCGGCGCGACAGGCAGCTTTTGCACTGCCGGCATTCGGGCGTGTAGAGCGGGATGACATGGTCGCCGGGCTTCAGCGTGGTCACGCCGGCGCCGACCTCGCGCACGATGCCCGCGCCCTCATGGCCCAGGATCGCCGGGAACTTGCCCTCGGAATCCAGCCCCGAGAGCGTGTAGGCGTCGGTATGGCAGATGCCGGTCGCCATCACCTCGACCAGGACCTCGCCGGCCTTCGGGCCGCCGATCTCGACGGTCTCGATGGTGAGCGGCCTGCCTGCCTCCCAGGCGACGGCGGCGCGGGTCTTCATGGCGGCGCTCCCTCAGCGGGCAGGTTCAGGATTTCAGAACACCCGACGCCTTGGCGATATGCGTTGAGATGTAGTCCATCAGTGGCGGCGACAGGCAATCATAGGGCTCGAGACGCAACTCGCGAAGCCGCGCACGCACCGCGCCCTGGTTGGCCGGATCGGCCCCTGACTCGATGATCGACGAGACGAAAGCCGCAAATTCCGGCTGCGACCAGCCTGTTTCCGTCGACAATTCCGTATGCACGAAATCGAGCCCATAGAACGGGTGGCCGCTCTTCTCGATGCGGCCATACATGTGGACGCCACAGCCCTTGCAAGCGTGCCGCTGGATCGTGGCGGACTCGTCGACGATCGCCAGCTTGTCGCCGTTTTCGAGCACCGAGACCTTGTCGCGCGGAGCAACCGCCACCATCGAGAAAAAGGCACCCGAGGGCTTCCAGCATCTTGTACAGCCGCAGGCGTGGTTATGCGCGGATTGCGACTCGACCCGCACCTTCACAGGTCTGTCCGCGCATTTGCAGACAAGCGTGCCGCCCTTGAAGTCGGCTGAGGCGGGCGGAAGGCCGCGATCGATGGACGGATGGATGGCGATGGCCTCTGGCATGATCTCGTCCCTCCCTGTCGCCGGTAAGATCCTGCGCGCCAGCGATTTCCGCACCTGCGCCAGGCCCTCCGGTGCTCGTTGCCATGCGTCTGATGGCGCATGGTGGTCACGCAGTGTTGTCGCTTTCCGGCCAGCCCGCTTGCCCTCAAGGGAACGATGTCTTGTCTGACCGCGAAGCAGCCTCCTCCCGATGGCCACGCCAAAAGACGTTCCTAGTGCTCGGGCGGCGCTGTATAGTGCCTTGTCCAGGCCCTTGATCCGTGCGCGACGATGACCAGTTCGATTGTGTCTCTGAGCACTGCTGCGACGCCGGCTTCGCTGCGACCCGATTACTGGGCGCAGGCGCTGGGAACGCTGTGCGGACGGCTGCGCGCGGACGGGTTTGGCGCCGGCACGATCGATGGCCATGTCGACTATGCCACGATCGGGCGGCTGCGCCTGTGCCGGATCGAGGTCAGCCGGCACCGGATCGCGCATCCCGCCGCATGGACGCAACTCGGCGGGCACGCCGTGGTCAAGGTGCTCTTCCAGACCGGCGGGACCTCGGTGTTCGAGCAGGATGGCCGCAGGATCGCGGTGACCCCCGGCGATGGCCTCGCCTATGACGTCTCCAGGCCCCATCTGATCACGAGTTCGGCGCTGACGAAGCATGACGTCGTGATCATCCCCCGGCATCTCGTGGAGCAACGGGGCGTAGGGCCCGAACAGCTCCTCGCACGGCATTTCTCGGCACGGGACGGCGTCGGGCGGTTGGCCCACGACTTCGTCCTGTCCGCGTTCAACCAGGCGCCGTCACTGTCGCCGGGATGCGAACTCCAGGTTGCCGACGCCCTGCTCGAACTTGTGCTGCTGCCATTCCTGGCGGAGGAACGCGACAAGCGTACGGGGCGCGAGGCCCTGACCGCCCGGATCAAGACGCTGATCCGCGCCAATTTGAGCGACCCCGAGCTCAGCGTCGAGCGTCTGTCCTCCGCGCTGGATTGCACCAAGCGCTATCTGCACATGTCATTCGCGGGCGAAGACACGACCATCACCGGGTATATCTGGCAGAAGCGGCTGGAGAAATGCCTGGAGGAACTCGAGCTTGGGCAGGGGTCGGGAAAGACGCTGACCGATATCGCGTTCTCCTGGGGGTTCAGCAGTTCCTCGCATTTCACCCATCTGTTCAAGAAGCGCTACGGCCTGCCGCCCTCGGTGATCCAGCGGCGAACCAACGGGTTCCAGGGGCGTTCAGATCTCATCGCGATTCCTGGTGAGACCGCTGCCGAGAGCGTCCCGCCCGCCGACCATGACGGCGGCCCGGTGACCCCGGTGGAGCGCACGTGAGCCGCCTTGCCGCCAGCGATGGCGCGGAATTTGCTCGCTCGGACCAGCCGAGCCCCGCAACCTGTCAGGAACCCGAGGATGCTTGCGATTGTCGTTTCCGTCTGCCTGATCAGCGATCCATCGATCTGCCGCGACGAGCGGATCTCGCTGCTGACGAATGTCTCGCCAGCGCGGTGCGCGATCGGCGCAGCCCCTTACGTCGCGCAATGGAACGGAGAACACCCCGATTGGCGCGTCGTGCGCTGGCGCTGTGCCGGCGCTGACGAGCGCGATATCTAACGAAAAGGCACGTGCGGCACGTCACACGCCCTGATGCGTCCGATAGATGAAATCGCGACGTCCGGACGCCGCATCGGCCTCCGCCAGCGCCACCACATCCCGATGCAGAGGCGACAGCGAGCACGCCGGATCGGTGGCGGCGGCATCGCCGGCCAGCGCCATCGCCTGGCAACGGCATCCCCCGAAATCCAGGTCCTTCCGCGCGCAGCTCCTGCATGGCTCCTTCATCCAGTCGGTGCCGCGGAACGCGTTGAACGCCTCGCCGCGATACCAGATGTCGGACAGGCTGGTGTCGCGGACATTATCGAAGGCGATGCCAGGGATCGTCTCGGCGGCATGGCAAGGCAGGGCCCGGCCGGTCGGCGTGACGTTCATCAGCCGCGCGCCCCAGCCACCCATGCAGGCCTTCGGATAACGGGCATAATAGTCGGGCAGCACGCAATCGATCACGAGCCGACCTGCGGTGCGCAGCCTCGCCTCATCGACATCGAGCATCGCAGCCTCGACCTGATCTCGCGTCGGCATCAATTGGGCCCGGTTGACCAGGCCCCAGCCATAATACTGCACATGCGCGATCTCGATGCGCGCCGCCCCCCACGTTTCCGCCAGACGCACGAGATCGGGTATCTGCTGGACATTCTCCCGGTGGACGACCGCGTTCACGGTCAGGCGCAGGCCAAGCCGCGCGATGTCGGCGGCAATGGCGGATTTGCGTTCGGCCGCGCCATTGTAGCCTGCGACGCGATCGCATGTGGCAGTATCCACGGCCTGGACTGAAAGCTGGATATGGTCGAGCCCGGCCTCGGCGACGGCGTCCAGCAACGCCGGCTGGAAGCCGACCCCTGACGTGATCATGTTGGTGTAGAGACCCGCCTCGCGCGCATGGGCCACCAGTTCCGCGATATCGCGACGCAGCATCGGCTCGCCGCCGGAAAAATAGATATGGAGCACCCCGAGCGCAGCAGCCTGGTCGATCACCCGCTTCCATTCGGAGGTCGACAGCTCGCTCGAGCGCTTGTCCAGTTCGAGCGGGTTCGAGCAATAGGGACAACGCAAGGCGCAGCGATGCGTCAACTCGGCCAGCAGCCCCATCGGCGGCGCCAGATCATGCGGCGCGGTGGCTGTCGGCAGCGCCTCGACGTCGCTCACAGGTCGATCATCCTCTGATCAGCGAGGCCGCGCAGGAACGTCATGATATCGGCGGCGATCTCATCGCGGTCGGCCTCGAAGCTCGTTGCCAGATCCTGCGCGATGGCCTCGATACTGCGCACGCCATCGATCCGCTGCAGGATTTCGGCGGCCGTCTCGTCGGGCTCGAAGACGCGCTCGGGGCCGAGCAGGAACCACTGCCGGCGGCTCTCGTCGAAGCGCAGCCTCACGCCGCGCGGCAGAGCCGGGACGATGGCCGCGAGGTCGCCGCTGGAAATCTCAGCATTCATGCGCCAGCGCCTCGCGCGTGATCGTCAGGCAAGCAGCCGCAGGCCGAGAACGAACGCCGACTGATCCCGACAGCGATCTGTCGAGACTACAACCGGCAAGCCCGCCGGAGACAGCGGAAATGTTCCCATCGCGATAAACGTCGCAGGCGGTCGACGCGGGCAACTAAGCCCGCATCCCGCCATGAACGATGGCAATTGTCTCAGAACGGGTGCGTCAGAGTTGAGCTGGCGCGTAGGACGTCACTTCGCAGCCGACAGTCACTTCGATGATAGCGGGTTTTTTCCACTTGCGCATGATCGGTATCTCCAGATCGTGGCCAGCTTTCTTCAGCGAAAGCAACGTAACCATACACCGGCCCATCCACCTTGCAAACCGTCCCGGCCCGAGAAAGCACATCTCACCTTCGCCCTCTCACGGCCATTACTTCGCCAACGGCGGATTTGATCGCGATGATGCCAGATCAAGGTTTTCAGGCAACGCGCTGACTTCTGTCATGAATTTCTGCCGGAACGCGCGACCGAAATCCTCGAACCCCTCTGCGGGCATCAAGAACGCACCAGGGCCGCCGATAACATTGTCGCGATACCAGCCTGACAGCGTCGCAGCCTGGCTCCCGTCCAGGATCGGAAGCCCGTTGATGGTCAAGCCGAGCCCCGTCAGTTCGTCGCGCAGCATTGCCGGAGGCAGCGCCGGATTGCAGTTCTCCCTCCCGTCCCCGGAGACGTCCAGGACGACCCTGGTGGCACGCACCGGAATCTGCGGCGTGACCTTGTCCGCAACGAAACGCATCATCTGCGCCACGCAGGTGAACTCGCCGCCCTGCCGCGGCAGTCGACGGATCCGTCCTGCCAGAGCCACCGCATCAGCGGCGCTGGCGATCCGGACCCACTGCAAGGAAAAATACGGCCGGTCAGCCCAGAGGATCACCCCGATCGCGATCGAACCATGCGGCCCTCCCAGGATGGCCGCATGGACGGACGGATCCTCGAGCGCATCGGCGATGCCCTCTACCTGAAGGCGATAGCGCCGCGTGTCGACCGAGTTCGAGACATCGACGGCCAGGATCAGCGCGGTATCGACGACCTGCGGCGACTGGGCGCTGCCGCCGCGAGCGCCCGGCCACAGCATCAGCCCGGCTATGGAAGCGACCAGCAGCATGCGGACGGAACGATCGAGAAACGGCACTGGCCTGCCCCGAAACGCGTGCGAGGCGCTATCTTACCGCCTTGTCGAGATTGCGCGCCAGAGCAAGGCCATTGGCGGATGCCAGGCCCTTGACCCCGATCAGGATCGCGCCGTCGAAATCGACGCCGGCCAGGTTCGCCCCTGTCAGGTCGGCACCGGTGAGGTCCGCCTTTGATAGATCGACATTGATCATCACCGCCGCGGTCAGGTCGGCATGGCGCAGCTTTGCGAAGCGCAGGACGATACCGGTCAGGTCCGTCTGTCTCAGGATCGCACGGCTCAGGTCGCAGCCGAACAATTCCGTACGCAGCGTCGACATCAGGGTTCCCCGCATGTCCGCATGGCTGAAGATGGCGTCGGTCAGGTCCGCGCCGCTCATATCGGCGCCGCTGAGATGGGCGACGATCCTTGCGCGCGCCAGATTGGCATTGCGGAAACGGGGCGCTTCACTGGCGTCGTAAGCGAGGCTGGACACGGCGGTCGGCAGCAGCAAGGTCGCGCCGGAAAGGTCGGCATTGCTGAAATCCGTCCCGATGATCACCGCCCGGTCCAGCCTCGCGCCGTGCAGGTCGGTGCCCGACAGGTCTGAGCGGACGAGGTCGGCACCAAAGAGGTCACTGCCTGCCAGCCGGGCGCGGCGGAAATCGAGTCCGCTCAGGTCGAGTTGGCGCAGATCCTGGCCGCCGAGATCGATGCGGGCGTCCGGCGCCAGCTGGAACAGGCGCTGGGTCACGTCGCGTGCCGTGAGCTTGGCTTCGGCCGCCGCAGGAAGACCCCAGCCTGCGAGGCACAGCACGGCCATCACGGCCAGCTTGCCGAATCGCCGGACCCGGTGATCCCACTGTGTGATCAGCTGTCCTTTCCGCTCTTGACCGGCCACTCCCCGCGCATCACGCGGCCATCGGTGTCCCTGGCGACTGCGATCAGCATGTCGTCGACGGCGCCGGGTCGGAACATGAAGCGGATATTGGGATCCGCGCTGAGCGAGATGCCGCCCTCCATGCGGAAAATCAGAACCTCTCCACGCTTCACCTCGAGATCGCTGATGAATTTCGCTGGGATGTAATAGCCAGTCAGCTGGTTCATCTGCAGGCCCGATGAGTTCGGATGCCTGATCATCAGCTGCGCCTCGCGCGTCTCCGAGTTCGCCCCACCGGCGAAGAACTGCCGCAGCTGCATCTTGCCGAGCTCCGAAGCCGCCTGATCGGCATCCTTGAGAGCCGGCGCCGAGCATCCTCCCGATGCCTTCACGAAGCGCGTGGTCATATGCAGCGTGCCGTCGGCAGCCTCCACTACGGCGCGCACGTTCGAATAGGCGTCGATGCGCACGCGCGTCGACAGCACGATCTCGCCCGCGCCCTCGCCGAAGAGGAACGTCGCTGCCACCGGGGCTGGATTCTTGTCGATGATCAATGTCAGGGAGCGCGGCGAAGGCAGCCTGTCGCGGTCGACCTTCACAGTCAGCGGAACGAGCGCGGCATCCTCGGCGCGCATAGGCGCATCCAGGGTGACCAGCCCGTCTTCCTCGACGATCGGCCGGCTCCTGAAGACGTCCTGGTGCAGTCCGGGCCATGGATCGTCCTCGGCCCGCACCAGCGTCGCCGGAAAGCCGGTCAACGCAGCGCCCATCAAGGCGAGGACGCCGCGGCGTCCAATACGCTCGGTCATGTCAGCCTCCGGATGATGACATCCGCGCCGGGATCATTCCCATTCGAGTTCGGCGAACGCGGCAGTCACATTGCGGGCGTTGAACGCGTCGAAAAGGAGCCAAGCGTCCTTTTCGGACAGGCCAATGGTAGCGGCGGCTTCGGCAATCGATCGCCCTTGTTTTATCATGCGCCGGACATCGGCGGAAATGCTTTCGAGATACTGTCTCTGCGGCTGCATCGCTTCGGGCCAGGCCACGGAGGGCGGACCATGCCCGGGCACCGCGCGCGTCGCCGCAACCTGCTCGAGGCTCGCCATCAAGGCCAGCCAGCCCCGGATCGAACCGTCCAGCGCGGGCACATGCCTGACGAACAGCAGGTCGCCGAGGAACAGCGTGCCCGTGGCCGTGTCCTGGACCGTCAGATCGTTGTCGGTATGAGCCGTCGGTTGCGCCGTGAGGAAAAGCTGGCGCTCGCCGAGATCGATGACGAGCCGGTCCTGGACCGGTCGCGTCGGCGCGATCAGACGGGTGCCCTCGAATGCCTCGGGGCCCAGCAGACCGGCATTGACGGCCAGAAACCGTTCCGCCCGCGCAGCTAGCGCCCGTGCCAGCCGATGATGGCCGATGAACTCCGGCAGATCCTCGGCGAATGCGGCATTTCCGAACAGGTGGTCGGGATGCATATGGGTGTTGATGACATAGCGAATAGGCTTGTCGGTCACAGCACGGATTGCGGCCCGCAACGCCTGTCCGATACCGGCGCTGCCGCCCGTATCGATCACGGCCACGGCGTCGCGCCCGATGACGAAGGAGAGGTTGGCGACGTCTCCGCGGTTTCCGGGGGCAAACAGCGCGTAGGCACCCTGATGTACAAAAACCCCGGGGGCAATTTCCGTGAGATTAAAGAGTGATGCCGACTGTTGCACCTGGGCGCTGGCGGAAGGCACGGGCTCGCCAACGCCGACAATTCCGAGTTGCGCCAGAACAAGCGCTGCACTGGACAGAACTGCAATGCGCCCTCGCCTGCGCATGCCGTTCTCGGCCGGCCCAGGGAGCGACATCCATGCCCGCAGGCCCGATGATTTCGTCGAGATCGCCATCGAACCTTGTAGCACGAATACGACCCCGGGACGATTTCGCTGCATCGCAAGAGGCCATTCCAAGTAATCGGCGGAGGCAACCATGCTGCAACGCAGCAATTCATTGGCATTCGCCTCCCTGAAAGGTCAGCGTCCATGACCGTCTTTCGCTGAAAGCATCAACTTTAAGCCGCGTTATCGCAACCACATCGCCAACATCTTGCCTCCATCTTGTCCAATCCGAGAAACGGGCCTACAGTTGTGTTTCTGGATAGATATCGGCTTCCGCGGCCGGTGCTTGTTTACGTTGTTTCGGCCGCGACCTGAACGGATACGCGAGCGCGTGGACGCTTCAGCGGTTCGGCCGTCTTTCGCTATGGAGAGCTACTGGATCATAAAAAACGTCAGGAGGACCGCGATGCGCAAGCTTATCCAATCGGCTGCCTTATTGACGACTGTCGCTTTTTCCCCGCAAGTCTTTGCGAACCCGGACGTGATCAAGCAAACGTCGGATCCTAATCAATGGGCAATCCAGACGGGTGACTATGCGAATACGCGCTACTCCAAGCTCGACCAGATCAATCGCGATAACGTCAAGAACCTGAAGGTCGCGTGGACCTTCTCGACCGGCGTGCTGCGCGGCCACGAAGGTTCGCCCCTCGTGATCGGCAACATGATGTATGTGCACACGCCGTTCCCGAACATCGTCTACGCGCTCGATCTCGATCAGGACGGCAAGATCGTCTGGAAATACGAGCCGAAGCAGGATCCCTCGGTCATTCCCGTGATGTGCTGCGACACCGTCTATCGCGGCGTCGCCTATGCCGACGGCATGATCTTCCACCATCAGGCAGACACCACGGTCGTGGCGCTCGATGCCAAGACCGGCAAGGAAATCTGGAAGGTCGTCAACGGCGATCCCAAGAAGGGTGAGACCAATACGGCGACCGTCCTGCCCGTGAAGGACAAGCTCATCGTCGGCATTTCCGGCGCCGAGTTCGGCGTGCGCGGGCATGTCACGGCCTATGATATGAAGACCGGCAAGCAGCTCTGGCGCGCCTTCTCGACGGGCCCCGACGCCGAAATGCTTATCGATCCCGAGAAGACCATGTCGCTCGGCAAGCCGGTCGGCAAGGATTCGTCGCTGAAGACCTGGACCGGCGATCAGTGGAAGATCGGCGGCGGCACGGCCTGGGGTTGGTATTCTTATGACCCGGATACCAACATGTTCTTCTACGGCACAGCCAATCCCTCGACCTGGAACCCGGCCCAGCGCGCGGGGGCCGACGGCAAGCCCATCGACCAGAAATGGACGATGACCATTTTTGCCCGCGATGCCGATACCGGTGTGGCGAAGTGGGCCTACCAGATGACCCCCTTCGACGAGTGGGATTATGACGGGGTCAACGAGATGATCCTGGCGGACATCCCGGTCGGCGGCCAGACCCGCAAGGCGCTGGTGCATTTCGACCGCAACGGGCTGGGCTACACGCTCGACCGCGTGACCGGAGAACTGCTGGTCGCGCAGAAGTACGATCCGAAGGTCAACTGGACCAGCGGCGTCGTGATGGACAAGAACAGTCCGCAATATGGCCGCCCGCAGGTCGTTGCGTCGATGTCGACCTTCCAGAACGGTCAGGACAAGAACACCAAGGGCGTCTGCCCGGCTGCCCTGGGCTCCAAGGATCAGCAACCGGCGGCCTATTCGCCACGCACGGGCCTCTTCTACGTGCCGACGAACCATGTCTGCATGGATTACGAGCCGTTCCGCGTCTCCTATACCGCTGGCCAGCCTTATGTGGGCGCAACGCTTTCGATGTATCCCGCGCCGGGCAGCCATGGCGGCATGGGCAATTTCGTGGCCTGGGATGCCGGACAGGGCAAGATCGTCTGGTCGCTCCAGGAGCCGTTCTCGGTCTGGTCGGGAGCGCTCGCAACCGCAGGCGGCGTGGTCTTCTACGGAACGCTGGAAGGCTACATCAAGGCGGTCGACGAGAAGGACGGCAAGGAGCTGTTCAAGTTCAAGACGCCGTCGGGCATCATCGGCAACGTCATGACCTATAGCCACAAGGGCAAGCAGCATGTCGCGGTGCTCTCGGGCATCGGCGGCTGGGCCGGCATCGGCCTTGCGGCAGGCCTGACCAACCCGACCGATGGTCTCGGCGCGGTCGGTGGCTACGCCGCGTTGCGCGACTACACCGCGCTCGGCGGTGCGCTGACGGTCTTCACGCTGCCGTAACAGATCACGGCGAGCGGCCGGCGCTGCTGACAAGGTTGCGCCGGCCTTTTTGATGACCTCAGCAAGGTCAAGAGCGACACATCATCTGGTCGGGGCTACCGGAGAGGCTGAAAGTGAGACGTTTCGGCATCGGCTTCGCATTCGCGAATTGCGCCCTGTTGGCGGCGCTACTCATGGCAACTGGCGGGTCCTCCCAGGACAAGCCAGCAAAAACCGAGGAAGACGGGAAATGGATGACCGCCGATGGTGAGCCGACCTACAACATTTCGGCCAACGGCAAAGTCGACTGGTACACCTTTTCCGGCTTCCGTCGTTACCACTCCGAATGTCACGTCTGCCACGGACCGGAGGGCGAAGGCTCCAGCTACGCGCCGGGCCTGATCGAATCCCTGAAAACGATGAAGTACCCCGACTTCATGCAGGTCGTGGCCAGCGGCCGTACGGTCAATCGGCCCGACAAAACCAGTGTCATGCCGGCGCTAGGCGATAACGTGAACGTCATGTGCTACCTCGACGACATCTACGTTTACCTCAAGGCGCGCGCCGACGGTGCGCTGCCGCGCGGCACGCGCCCGGAGCGGGCCGTGGAAAAGCCGGAGACGGCCGTCCAGAATGAAAAGACCTGCATGGGTTCCTGAAGTGATGCCGGGACAGTTGCGCCAGAGCCGCCCCGCCGCCCTCGACGCGGCGCGCAGTCACCCGGTGCGCTCATCGCGGCTGCAGGTTTCACTGCGATGGCTGGCTCGCGGCGTGTTGGCGATCTCGTGGGCCATCGGGCCGGCGATGGCTGTCGAGACCGGGCGCTCCGACCTCGTCAACAGGCAGGTGCTCCGCGTCTGCAGCGACCCTGCGAACCTGCCCTTTTCCAACGAGGCGCAGCAGGGATTCGAGAACAGGATTGCGACGCTCGTCGCCGACGACCTGAAGCTGCCTCTCGAATACACCTGGTTTCCGCAAGCCACGGGCTTCGTGCGCCAGACCCTCTTTGCCAAGCGTTGCGACGTCATCATCGGCTTTGCGCAGGGCGACGACCTCGTCCTCAACAGCAATCACTATTATCGCTCGACCTATGTCCTGATCCACCGCGCCGGACAGGGGCTCGACGGCGTGGAGACGCTTGCAGACGAACGCCTGAGAACCAGGCATATCGGCATCGTCGCCGGCACGCCGCCAGGCAACATGATGGCGATGCTGGGGCTGATGCAGCGAGCACGGCCATATCCGCTGATGGTCGATCGGCGCTTCGAATCTCCGGCCGAACGGATGATCGCCGATATCCGCACTGGAGAGATCGACGCCGGAATTCTGTGGGGGCCGATCGGCGGCTACTTTGCCACCCGCGGAGGCGAGCCGCTGGTCGTGACGCCGCTGCTCAAGGAGGCGGTGGGACCTCGCATGGCATACCGGATCACGTTTGGCGTGCGAAACCAGGAAGACGACTGGAAGCGGAAGCTGAACGAGATCATCGCCCGCAGGCAGGGCGACATCGACGCAATCCTGCTGGAATATGGGGTGCCGCTGCTGGATGAGGATACCAGGCTGATCACCTCGCCACGGCGCTGATCATGTCGATCAGGATGATCGCCTTCGCCCTGTGCGTGGCCGCAATCTCCGCGGCGGAGAGCGCCGCGCAGGACATCCCAGAGGAACCTCCAGAGTACCGCATCGACAATTATCGCGCTCCGGTTCCGGCCACGCTGCAAGGCGCCCGTGTCATCGACGCGCCGACCGCCGAGGCACTGTGGCGGGCGCAGGGCGCCGTATTCATCGACGTATTGCCGCGCCCCATCAAGCCCGCCAACCTGCCTCCGGGCACGATCTGGCGGGAGGCCCCGCATCGGAGCATCCCCGGCGCGGTCTGGCTCGCCAATGTCGGCTATGGCGTCGTGCCCGAACCGTTGCTCCAGGCCTTTCAGGCCGAACTCACAACCCTGACCGCCGGCGACCGGACGAAGCCGCTGGTGTTCTTCTGCCAGAAGGATTGCTGGATGTCGTGGAATGCGGCCAGGCGCGCGGTCGGCTGGGGCTATGGCAACGTCGCCTGGTTTCCCGAGGGTACCGATGGCTGGGCCGACGCGCTGCTCCCGCTTGCCGATATCCCGCCGCGGCTATGAACCTCCAGTGGCACGCTAGCGCTCAATCCTTCATAAGAGCGCGGATCTCGCGAGCGAGATCAAACGCCCGCTGTTCGATCTGGACCGGGATATCGCAGGCGTGCGGCAGCGATTCCTGCCTTTCGGCGAAGAACCGCGTGTCCCATTTGTACCGGTCTTCAGCCGCAGCAAGTTCCGCCTTGGCGGCCTCGTCCGTAGCGGCTCTCGTGCGGAGCGCACCGAGTGCAGCGCCCTGCTGCTGGATCCTTTCGGCAAGCTCTTTCTGCCGATGCTGAAAGCGTTCGATCCCCGCCATGATGACCGCGCGGTCGTCATTGATTGTCTTCAGCACGCCGGCGAAAAGCAGCTTCAGCCTGTCGTCGCGTACAGCCTCGGGCTGCGCCTTCGCCCACTGAGCAAGCCCCTCGGTCGCCTTCTCCATAGGCAACGCGCGACTGACGAGCGCCTTGATCAGCCGCCCCATCTCGCCGTCGTCCTGCCAGCCGGTAAGCGTCTCGACCTCGGGCCCGTCCCACATCTGCGTGGCGGTCAGCGTCAACACCTTGCGCTGGATACAAGGCCATTCCGTTTCCGCCGCTCGCGCCGGGCAGGAAGCGAGGCTAGCCCCGCCGCAGGCGAGCGCGAGAGCCAGTCGGATCAAGCTGCGGCTCGAGACAAGGCGTTTCGCGAACATCATGCCGCGCCTCCGGTCGTTCCACGCCGGCCCAGTAGTCCCTTGGAGGGATTATAGGCGTAAATGGCAGCGCCGAGAAAGACGATCGTGAACCCTAGCACCGCAGCCAGAGACGCAAGGTCGAGCTGCGCGTAGAGGGCGAAACGGATCAGCTCGACGGCATGGGTGAAAGGGTTGAAGCGGCAGATCTCGTAGAGCAGCGGGCTCGATTCCCGGATCCGCCAGAGCGGGTAAAGCGCTGACGAAGCGAAGAACATCGGAAAGATCACGAAGTTCATCACGCCGGCGAAATTCTCCAGCTGCCTGATGACCGACGACATCAGCAATGCGAGGGCGCCCAGCATCAGCCCGCACAGAAACAGCGCAGGCAGCACCGTGAAATACCCGAGCCAGGGCGGCTCGATCTCCCAGGCATAGGCGATCGCCAGGAAGACATAGACCTGGAGAAGCGCCACGGAGCTGCCGCCGATCAGCTTCGCGGTCAGCAGGAACCAGCGCGGGAACGGGCTGACGAGCAACGTCCGCATCGCGCCGGTCTCGCGGTCATAGACCATGGAGAGCGACGACTGCATGGCGTTGAACAGCAGGATCATGCCGATCAGCCCGGGCGTCACGAAGACCTCGTAGAGGACATAGGTTTCGTAGGGCGCGATGATCGAGACGCCGAGCACCTGGCGGAAGCCGGCCGCGAAGATGAACAGCCAGACGAGCGGCCGCACCAGCGCCGAAAGGAAGCGCTCCCGCTGGTGCACGAAGCGCAGCATCTCGCGCCAGACAATGCCGTTGAAGCACGCGAGATAGCCTGCAAAGCCGGTGCGGGCACGGGTGCGTTCGAGGATGGGATAGACGCTTTCGGGCGCAACGGTCTTCATGCTGCTGCCACGCTCGCGGAGCCTGCATCCGCCGCCCCTGTGGTCCGCGTGAAGGCCTCGCGGATCGTGCCGGCGCCGGTCGCTTCGAGCAGCGCGTCGTGCTCGCCGGAAAACAGGACGCGGCCCTTGTGCAGGACGATGACGCGATCGCTCGGCGCGATCTCGTCGATGAGGTGCGTCGCCCACAGCACCCCGAGCCCATCCCGGGCGACAAGGCCTCGCACCAAAGCGATGATGTTCTCTCTCGCCCCGATATCCAGGCCGACCGTCGCCTCGTCCAAAAGGAGACAGCGCGGGTGATGCAGCAGGGCGCGCGCAATCTCGACGCGACGCGCCTGCCCGCCGGACAAGGCACGGATCTTGTCATGGGCCTTATCCGCGAGCCCGATGATCCCCAGCAACTCGGTGGCGCGCGCCTTCGCCGCGGCCGGCCCGAAGCCGTGCAGTGCCGCGTGATAGGCGAGGTTTTGAAGCAGGCTCAGGTCGGCATCCAGCGTGCGGCTCTGGAACACCACGCCGATATCCCGCAGGGCTGCCGACGGCGAGCGCCGGACATCATGGCCGAAGACCCTGATCTCGCCACTGACATTGTCGTAAAGCCGTGTGATCAGGGCAAACAAGGTCGACTTGCCGGCGCCATTGAGGCCAAGCAGGACGGTGAAGGACCCTGCGGAAACCTCCAGCGATACGTCATCGAGCGCGGGCCTGCCGCCAAAGGCATGGCTGACGCCGGCGACCGACAGAGCCACCCCTCCCACCGCGACGTCCGGGCGAACGCTCATTGGACTGAGGACCGACCTAGAAGCTGCATGACACCCGTTCCTCGTCGATTTTCGAACCTGGACCCGTCGGCCCGACCGCCTGCTATGGAATGCGCAGCGATCAGAACGGGGCGACGACCACGCCCCAGGGGTAGCGGCCGACCTTCACCGACTTGGTCACGCGCAGCTTCTCGACATCGATGATCGAGACATCGTTGGAGGTGCCGTTCGTCGTGAACAGCTGCTTCTCGTCGGGCGTGAATGCGAGCTGCCAGACGCGCTGCCCGACCAGGAGATAGCGCTCTACCGTCCTGCTCGCGACATCGACCACAGCGACGCGATTGGCCGGGCCCAGCGCGACAAATGCCTTCCTGCCGTCCTTTGTGATCCGCACGCCCACGGGCTGGATCGCATCTGCGTTGACGCCGTTGATCTGGAAGGTGACCTTTCCGAGCACCTTGCGGGTCTTGACGTCGATCACGCTGACCGTGCCGCCGATCTCGGAACTGACCCAGACCTGCGCGCCGTCCGGCGTGAACTCGGCATAGCGCGGGCGCGCATCGACCAGCACATTGTCGATCGTCTTGTGGCTGTCTGTCTCGATGAAGTGGGCCATGTTGGTCGTCTCGGAGGTGTTGACCAGGATGCGGCCGTCCGGGCTGATGCCCATGCCCTCAGGCTCGACGCCGACGGGGATTTCCGTCACCACGGAGCCCTGCTCGATATCGACCACGGTAACGATGTTGTCGTCCTCATTGGCGATATAGAGCGGGTTGCCCTTGGGGTGCAGGACGAAGAGTTCGGGATCCGGGCCGGACGGCAGGTTCTTGATGAATTCGAGCGTCTTGCTGTCGAACACTTGCACGACGTTGTCGTCGCTCGCGCAGATCAGCAGCCATTCGCCATTCCTGGCCAGCGTGACTCCGCGCGGGCGCTGCCCGATCTTGATGGTCCTGGTGACTTCCGCCGTATTGCTGTCGATGACGCTGAGCGTGTTGTCCTTCTCGTTGGTGACGAAGACCGTATAGGCCTCGACGCAGGTCGCGCAGGAGAGCAAGGCGCCGCCTAAAGCCAGGGTTGTCAGCCGCATGTTGCTCCGCTCCTGATCGTTGCCTCAAGAATTCGGGATGCCGTTAGCGTGGGCTCGTCGCGCGTTCCTGGAATCTGCATTTCGTTTCGGGCCGGTCGACCCCGAGCGTGTCCAACACTGAGAACTGGTGCAGGAACCCCGGCTGGGGCGACACAGTGACGGGGAGCTTCGGCGTCGCGATCAGGATCGGTTGGCGCAACTGCCAGTTCCAGTCCCGGAAGGTCAGCTTCTGGCCCTTGAACCCAGCCAGCTCGAACTCCGGCGAGCGCAGATGCGCCGCGATATCGACATAGCTGGCAGAACGCCGCCGCGTCGCCGCCTCGCCGATGGCGCGCAGCGAGATCCAGACATCGTAGTCGAGCGGCCGCATCGTGCGGTTGGCGGAGCGCCTGAACCGGTTCTGGAACTGCGTCGCGCCCCATTGCTCCAGCGCCGGGTGCCAGCTTGTTGCCGTCAGCCCCTGCGTCCCCGCCACCGGGCGCGGCTCCCAGGTGCGGAACGGCAGGTACTCCCCGAACAATTCGGATTCGTCGGCTACGACGACGACGTCGTGCGCGGCGGCATTCTGCGTGAACAGCGGGATCTGCTGCTGGACCTGCTCATGACCGCCATCGGCGCGCCGCGAGCCTGTATCGGCCGGAAAGATCCGCTCCTCGACGATGCGCGCGCCAAAGCGCTTGGCCGCGCGACGCAGGGCTTGGGCGAACGCCGTATCTTCCGGCCTTTGCCCGAGGATCAAGAACCAGCGCCGCCACTGCTTCCAGACGAGATATTGCGCGAGCCCATCGGCCAGCATTGCACGCGAGGGACTGGTGTGCAGAACATTGGCGCGGCACTGCTCCTCGCGGAGGTCGTCGTCGGGCGCGCCGGCATTGAACAGGAGCGCCTCCTTGCCCTTCAGCGCATCGGCGAGGGCCAGAACGGTCTGCGGTCGCACGTCGAGCACGAGGAAATGCCGCCCTGTAGCGACCCACTTCTCCGCTTCCGCCACGAGGTCCTCGGCGCGGGATCCCTCTATGACATCGAGGCGAAACTCCTGGCCGACGAACCGGCCGGTATTGTTGTTGTCGGCGATCGCGAGCTTGGCGCCGGCGACGCCGTCATCGGCGGGCGGGATATCGAGAAGCGACAGCGGTGCCGGTCGATCCCGGGCCTCGCGTATGAGCAGGATACCGATCGTCTTGGCCTCGCCGGGAACCGGCGGCGTGGCCTGGGCGCGCGCTGGCGACGGGGCATGCGCGACCGTGATCATGCCCAGCGCCAGAAGCATCCGCGCGAGGCGGCGGCCTCCGGCGCTGAAGCGCGGACTACGATCGCTGGCCTCGCATTCCTCCATGCGCGGCTCTCCGTGGCGGACGGGCTGACGGCGAACACCGGTGCCCCGTTCCCTTGCCTAAGGCCTCAAAGCTGCGCCCAACCGCAAAGTACTGTCAAGCAAGACGCGTCCAAGCCGCCAGCTCCCGATATCGATCGGGAAGCTCTCGGCGTCGCCCTCGACGTCGCGCGAAGCCCCAATGCAATCGGATGCATCCTGTGTTAGCCTGACGTAACAAGAGCGCTACTTTGGGAGGATGGCATGCATCTTCTGTGGTTCTTGCTGGCCTTGCTGATCGGTCTGAGCCCGGCAACCGCCACCGACCTCGTCAGGGGGCGAACGGATCTGCCTGAGCTGGTTCTCGGCACTGATGACGGCAACGACTACGCGGTCTCTCGCAAGGACATCGAGATGGAGTCGGGCAAATCGTACCGGCTCTCCGTCACGGCCAAGGGCTCGAAGGAATACAAGTTCTTCGCCCCGGAATTCTTCCGGCACAGCTGGATCAACCAGATCGTCGTCAACCATCTCGAAATTCACATGCAGGGTGCGCCTCATCATCTCGAATTCGATGACCAGGGCACGATCCATGTCGAGTTCGTCGCCATCCGGCCAGGCGAGTATCCCTGGTATGTGCAGGGCCTCGAAAGCCGCGGCATGGCCGGCAAGTTCATCGTGAAGTGACAGAGGCAGGCTCATGCCCAGGCCCATCTCCACCAAGCCCTTCTCGAACGCCATCGCTGCTTTGGCTGTGGTCCTGCTGATCTCGATACCGGCCCGCGCGGACGACAAGTCCGAGTGCAAGAGCGGCATCGTCATGATCCAGGCCGAGATCGCCAAGAAGCCGCCGCAGGCCACGCTGCAGAAGCTGCAGACAGCGTTGCGCGTGGCACAACGCGAGGATCAGGAGGGCGAGTTCGACGAATGCGTCGATGCGGTCAAGGACGCCCGCAAGGCGCTCGGACGCTGAGCATCCGGCAGCGACACGATGGCGCCGACGTGCCCGCCATCCCGAAGCCGCGTGCCGCCTAGAACTCGTACGACAGCTTCAGCCTCGCCTGATGCCGCGAGAAATTGTCGAGGTCGAAGGAACGACCGGGCGTGGCCTTCGATTTTCCCGCGATCTGGCTCGAGAAAGACGCCGAGATCGCGACGGCGTCGCTGAGCTTCGCGTAGAAGGTCGGTCCGGCGAAGACGGCGTGCCCCTCGTAGCGGTTGAGCGCCAGCCCGGAATAGGAGCGCATATATCGCACCTCGCCTCCGACAAAGACATTCGGATTGACCTGCAGCGACAGCGCGCCCGACACGCCGAGCCGCGAGGTGCGCTCCGCGGACAGGCGCCGTGCGGAGCCGACGCAGGTCTCCAGGGCATCATCGTCGGCATCGGGAAGGCAGGGCCCCGTCGACGGGCCTTCCAGAGGCTCGCCCTCGCCATTGTAGAGACCACGACCACGGGGGCGGAACCTCTCAAGTTCGTAGATCAGGTTCAGGCCGCCGAACAGCGTTCTGGGCACGAGCTCCGCATCGAGCGCGATCCGCGCGCCGAGCCCAGCGCCCCGGCCTCGCTCGCCGCTATCGGCGTCCCGGAAGCTGAACTCGGGCTCGACGATGAACGTCAGTCCGATCGGCGAACCGGCTCCCCGCTTGATCGCCTGCCATTTCAGCTCGGTCGAGAACCCGCCGAGGCCACTGCCGTTCCGATTGTCCAGTCCGGGCACATCGCGGATCGAGGCCGAACGTCCGACCGCGCCGAACTCGATGCTGAAGCCGTTGAATGGCGCAAAGGCGAGGCTGGCTCCGAGAGAGCCTGACCGGTACCGGCCGAAGCGCCTGCCGAATGCACCCTCACCCACCCCCGAGAGTTCGAACTTGCCCTTCTCGAGGATGCTGGTCCCTTGAGTGAAACCGAACATGTCCTCAGTCTCGGGCCCCTCCTCGGCATCGTCGTCATCCTTGCGGGCCTTGCCCGGCCCGTCTGTCGCGGCATTGAGGATGTCGCGGCATTCGTCGAACTCGCGCTCGGCCACCTCCCGTTCCGCGCGGCGCAGCGTCCGGCGCAACTCGTCGAGATCGCCGGGCGCAGGCCGTGCAGCTATCGCGGCTTTCAGGCGCGCGACGCCGTCAAGGCAATCACTGCGATCATCGGCAAGGCCCGGAGTCGTCGCGACGAGGAAACAGACAGCAGTAGTCAGGTTCAGCCGCATGGAACCTCGCGGGAAAGCTTGGCTGTACGGCCACGACGATGCGCACATCACTGTCGGAAGACCAGTGGAATTCAGGGCTATCCCCCGCGAATGCTCGAAACACCTCTGGATGCCTCGAGCCTGGCTCGCAGCAGCATGGGACATTCAAAACCGATTGACTGTTGAGCCTGCTTGGCGCGTGCTGCCACAAACGTGGAGAACCGCCATGGGCAAGGCATATTGGGTCGTAGCCTATCGATCCGTCAGCGACCTCAATGCGCTAGCAGCCTATGCGAAGCTGAGCGGCCCCGCCGTCATCGCCGCCGGCGGGCGCATCCTGGCCCTCGGCCTTCCGGCGATGGTGCATGAAGCAGGGCTCCAGCAGCGCACCGTGCTCATCGAGTTCGACAGCGTCGAGCAGGCGCAGGCAGCCCATGACAGCCCCGCCTATCAGGACGCCATGGCGTTGCTGGCGGGCGCAGCCGAGCGCGACTTCAGGATCGTCGCAGGGGACTGAGCAGTTCCGCCTCCGAGGTCCGTTTCGCCATACACGTCCTTTTCATGGGACGAGGACGCCTCTCATGGAACCAGGACGATCCCGGTCTCCGCGAAACCCAGACGAACCGCTTCGCCGACCGCGGGGAGGTGTTCGCTATGAGGACTGACCACGAAGAGTTCGCCAACCGGCGATTCCACGATGAGATCGGCGTGGCTGCCGAGATAGGAACTCTTGCGTATGGTCGCGGGCAGCCCGTCCTCGGGTCCCCCGCGCTGGACCAGCAGGCTGTTGGGTCGTATCGCGATCTTGGCCGGGCCGGCCGCGAGGCCGCGTGACGGCAGGCTCAGCCGCGTCGGCCCCAGCGCCACCTCCGCCTGTCCGCCAGCGACGGAGAGGATCGTCACGTCGAGCAGGTTCGCGTCCCCGATGAAATCGGCGACGAACGCGTTGGCTGGAGCCTGATAGAGTTCGTGCGGCGTGCCCTCCTGCGCGATGCGCGCATTCGACATCACGATGATCCGGTCGGAGACAGCCAGCGCCTCCTCCTGGTCATGCGTGACATAGGCGACCGTCAGGTTGAGCGACTGCTGGAGGTCGCGGATCTCCTGCCTCACCCTGCGCCTGAGCTTTGCGTCGAGGTTCGACAGCGGCTCGTCGAAGAGCAGGACCTGGGGCTCCAGCACCAGCCCACGCGCCACCGCGACACGCTGCTGCTGACCGCCCGAGAGTTCGGCGGGATAGCGCTTCTCGAACCCCTTCAGGCCTACGAGCGCAAGCTTCTCCAGGGCCATGTCGCGCGCCTGTGCCTTCGGCAGCCCCTTCACGGTCGGTCCGTAGGCGACGTTTTCGAGCACGCTCATATGCGGGAACAGGGCGTAGGACTGGAACACCATGCTGACGTCACGGTCGGCAGCCGAAAGGCGCGTGACCTCCTTGCCACCGATCAGGATCTGGCCGGCGCTGGCGATCTCGAGCCCGGCGATCATGCGCAGGGTCGTGGTCTTGCCGCAGCCGGAAGGACCAAGCAGCGTGACGAGTTTACCCGCCTCGATTTTGAAGCTGACGTCGTCGACCGCAGTCACTGCGCCGTAGCGCATGCTGACATTGCGGAACTCGACGGAGGCAGGACCGGCTTTCGTCATGGCGGCGTCTCGTCCTACTTGGCGGGTTCGGCGGCCGAGGTCGCCAGCGCGACCGGGCGGCGCCCGAGCTTGCGCTCGCCGACGCCGGCCTGGATCAAGGCGATGCCCGCCGCCATGACGACGATCAGCACCGAGGAATAGGCAATGGCGAGGCCAAACTCCCCCGCCTCGACGCGGCCGACGATGTAGGCGGTCGCGAGATTATATTCGGCCGAGACCAGGAAGATCACGGCGCTGACCGAGGTGATGCTGCGCACGAAGCTGTAGACCAGCGCCGCAACGAGCGCAGGCTTGAGCAGGGGGAGCACGACGCGGCGCAGGGTGGTGAAGCTGCGCGCGCGCAGCGTCGCCGAGGCCTCGTCTAGGCTCTTGTCGATCTGCGCGAGCCCCGCGATCCCTGAGCGCACGCCGACCGGCATGTTGCGGAAGACGAAGGCCAGAATGAGGATCAGCCCAGTGCCGGTGATCTCCACCGGCGGCACGTTGAAGGCCAGGATATAGGCGACGCCGAGCACCGTGCCGGGAATGGCAAAGCTCAGCATCGTGGTGAATTCCAGCAGCCGCCGGCCCGCAAAATGCTGGCGGGTCAGCAGGTAGGCCGTCACCAGGCCGATGATCGCGGTCAGCGGCGCCGAGATCGCTGCGACCTTGAGCGTCGTGAACAGCGAGGGCCAGGCCGCGCCCTCGAAATAGAGGCCGTTGCTGAAGTCTATCGCAAAGCCGGTGCGGTAATGTTCCAGCGTAGGCGTGTGGTCGCGGCCCATCGTCTTAACGAAGCCGCCGATCAGGATCACTGCGTAGATCACTGCCGTCAGCAGCACCCAGGGCACGATGACAACCGCGCACATCACCGTCGCGGAGGTCGGCAGTTTCGCCGGAATCCCGGAATCGCCCTTGCCGGACACGGTCGTATACGACCGGGAGCCGAGCCAGCCCTGCTGCACCCAGAACGCTCCCAGCGTGAAGGCGAGAAGCACGATCGCCAGCACGGCCGCCTGCCCTTGATTATGGGCGGCGCCGACGACGGCGAAGAAGATCTTGGTCGACAGCACCTCGAAATTCCCGCCTAGCACCAGCGGGTTGCCGAAATCGGCCATGCTCTCGACAAAGCCGAGCAGGAACGCGTTGGCGAGTCCCGGCCGCAACAGCGGCCATGTCACCGTGCGGAAGGTCGTCCATTTCTTGGCACCCAGCGTCTGCGCCGCCTCCTCCAGGCTAGGCGCTATGCCCTGCACCACACCCATCAACACGAGGAAGGCGATCGGCGCAAAGGCCAGGACCTGCGCCAGCAGGACGCCGGGCAAACCATAGATCCAGCGCGAACGCGGGATTCCGAACCATTCGGCCATCAGCCCGGTGACTGCGCCCGAGCGCCCGAACAGAAGGATAAGCGCGAGACCGATGACGAAGGGCGGCGTGATGATCGGCAGCACGGTCATAGCGCGCATCAGCCGCTTGCCGGGCATGCCCGTGCGCAGCACCAGCAGGGCGCAGGCCAGCCCCAGCAAGGTTGTGATGAGCCCGGTCAGGACACCCAGGATCAGCGTGTTCCAGGCGACGCCGCAGCTTGTGCCGCCCCCGAGGCAGCCCAGCCCCCAGATCGTCGGGGAGAACAGGCGCGCGCCGAAATCCGCCAGGGCGAGAGCGCCGTCCCTGTCGACCAGCGCGCTTTTCAGAATCGTCGCGACTGGGAGGAAGATGAAGAGGCTGATCAGCAATACGACGATGCCGATGCTGGAGGTGGTAAAGAGATCGCCCCTGCAGAAGCCGCGATAGGCCAGCCCGTGGCAGAGCAGGAGCAGCAGCGAGAACAGCGTCAACAGCGCGCCAAATCCCATGCCGGGTTGTGCTGCGCTGGCGCTTCCGAGCAAGGCCGCCAGCCAGGCGATCCCTTGGCCGGGCAGCGTGATCGCAAAGCCCTGCGCGAAGAATGCGAGCAGCCCGAAGGCCCCGATCGCGATCAGGCTGCGGCCGCTGGCTGCCGTTTCATCGCGGATCGCGAGCACCGTCGCGGCCAGCAAAGCGAGGCCCACGGGCAGGAGCCAGGGCGCCGCTCCCGACAGCGCGAGGGCCAGAGCCGTGCCGGCTCGCCCGAAGGGGTAGCCGGCGAGGTTCCATCCGTCGGGCAGGTACCACGGGATGAGGGCGTAGCCGAGCCAGCCGGCCAGAAGCGCGAGCCGTGACGAGGGGCGCATGAGCGGTCTCCGAGCCGGGCCGCTCCTACTTCGGCAACGCCTTGATCTCCTTGTCCCATTTGGTCAGCAGGCGGGTGCGCTCGGCCGAGGAACCATATTTGACGAAGTCGTAGTTTATAAGCTTCACCTCTGACATCTTCGGCGCCTGCGGCGGCACGGGCGAGTTCTTGTTGGACGGCACCTGATAGGATTTGGCCGGCGCTCCCAGCGCCTGCGCCGCGGGCGTCAGGGCCCAGTCGTAGAACTTCCTGGCGTTGTCGAGATTGCGCGCTCCCTTGATGATCGACATCGAGCCGATCTCGTAGCCGGTGCCCTCGCAGGGCGCGACGGGCTTGATCGGGTCGCCCTGCACGGCGAAGACGACGGCGTCATGGATGAAGACGATGCCCACCGCGGTCTCGCCGAGGCTCGCCGCCTTGGCCGGCGCAGCGCCGGACTTTGTGTACTGGCTGATGTTCTTGTGCAGGGCCTTGAGGTACTCGAAGCCCTTATCCTCTCCCATCAATTGGACCACCGTTGCCAGCAGCGTATAGGCCGTGCCCGACGAATTGGGATCGGCGACCTGGACATCGTCCTTCAGTTTGGCGTCGAGCAGGTCGGCCCAGCATTTCGGCTCGGCCAGCCCCTTCGACTTGATCTGCTGGGTGTTGAATCCGAAGCCCAGCGCGCCGGCATAGATCCCTATCGAGCGCTTCTGGGCGGCCTTCCATTGCGAGAGGGACCAGTCCTGCAGGTCCTTGTTGACGGGCGACTCGTATTCGAGCGTCAGCCCTTCCTCGGCCGCCTGCAGATGCGGGTCGCCAGTACCGCCCCACCAGATGTCGCCGCGCGGATTGGATGCCTCCGCCTTGACCTGGGCATAGACCTCCCCCGCGGACTTGCGCGTCATCGCGACCTTGATGCCGGTCTCCTTCTCGAAGGCGGTCGACATGGCGCGGCACCATTCCTCCTGGACGCCGCAATACATCACGAGCGAACCCTGGGCGGAGACCGGCGCCGACACGAACGCTGCGGCAGCGGCAAGTGCGCCGGCGCCGAACATGGATCTCAACTTCATGCCTCTCTCCCTGGAATGAGAACTTTGCGTTCTTCAACGTTGTCGTCGACTGTGAAACGGGCCCTGCCTCTGGGCAACACTTATCTTGCTGGCTAAGAGACCCCTGTGATCTCGCCGAGCCTCGCGGCCAGCGCGGGTGTCGCGCAGAGGATCGGATTGCCCTTGCTGATCCCGTCCCCGGCGAAGAAATCGTTGATCGTCGCACCCGCCTCCCCGGCGATGACAATGCCCGCCGCGACATCCCACGCGTTGATGTGAAGCTCCGCATAGGCGTCGGTGCGACCGTTCGCGACATGGCAGAGCCCAAGCGTGCCCGACCCGCCACGCTTCACCGCGCACCCTTCCGCGTAACAACGCTCGAGGATGGCGAGATAGCGGTCGACGGGAATGCGGGTCGACCAGCCGAGCTCCACGCTGGCGCGCTTGAGGTCCGCCCCGCCCGACACCTTGATCGGCCGGCCGTTCAGCGTCGCGCCCTGCCCGCGCTGGGCGACGTAGAGCTCGTCCAGCGCCGGCGCAAGGACGACCCCGATCGTCGGCACGCGCTTCACCAGGAAGCCGATGGAGATGCACCAGTTGCGGTCGCCGCGCGCGAAATTTGCGGTGCCGTCGATGGGGTCGAGGATCCAGAGCGCTTCGCCGGCCGAACCACCGGCCTCCTCGCCGATCACGGCATCGCCCGGAAACAGCGCGGTCAGCCGTTCGCGCAGGAACGCCTCGACGGCACCGTCGGCCACGGTCAGCCAGTCCTGCGCGCCCTTCATGGTGACGCCGAGGCGGTCTTCCTTGCCGAAATAGTCCATCGCCAGGCGCCCGGCCTCGGCAGCGAGGGAGATGGCGGCATGGCGCCTGAGTTCGAGTTCGGCGGGCGTCATGAGCCGACGGCCTCGATCGCGACAGGCTTGCCCGTGCGGGCGGATTCGGTCGCAGCGTCAGCCAGCATCTGTGCGCGCAGGCCATCAAGGCCACTCGGCGACGGTGCGGCTTTGCCCGCGCACGTAGCGACGAAGGCGTCCAGTTCGGCGCGATAGGCCGCGGCGTAGCGCTCGAGGAAGAAATTCTGGACCGGATCGGCTCGGAAACCGTCGCCGGTCGCGATCTCGACGGTGGTCTCGTGGATGTTGCCGGCGCGCAGCATCCCCTTCGAGCCATGCACCTCGATGCGCTGGTCGTAGCCATAGGTTGCGCGGCGAGAATTGGAGATCTGCGCAATCCGCCCGCTCGCGGTCTTCATCAGCACGGCCGCAGTATCGACATCTCCGGCCTCGCCGATCGCCTTGTCCACCAGAGCGGAACCGAGTGCGAACACCTCGATCGGCTCCTCGGCCAGGAGGAAGCGCACCATGTCGAAGTCGTGGATCATCATGTCGCGGAACAGGCCGCCCGAGCGCCTGACATAGTCGACGGGAGGCGGGCCGGGATCGCGCGAGATCACGTTGACGATCTCGATCGCGCCGGCATCCCCCTGCCGCAACCGCTTTTCGAGCGCCGCAAAATTCGGGTCGAACCGTCGGTTGAAGCCGATCATCAAAGGCTTTCCAGCCTTGGCCACGACCTTGAGGCAGCGACGGATGCGGGCCGCATCTAGATCGACGGGCTTCTCGCAGAACACCGCCTTGCCGGCGGAAACGGCCGCCTCGATCAAATCCGCATGTGTGTCAGTTGGCGTACAGATCAGCACGGCGTCGATGCCGGCATCGCCCAGGATGGCTTCGGCGCTGGCTGTCTTCGCCCCTGTCGCCTGCGCCAGCGAGGCCGCGGCCTCGGCGGAGGCGTCGGCCACGGCGACGAGCCGCGCATCGGGGCGCGCCGCCACGTTCAGGCCGTGGATGCGCCCGATCCTGCCGGCGCCGAGAAGTCCAATTCGCATCGTCATCCCTATGTCCGTCGTTCGTCCCGGGGCGTCAGTCATGGGCGCCGAGAATGGTCTGGTCGAAATCGATGTTCGTGCCGGTCATCAGGCCGGATTCGCTCGAGGCTAGATAGGCGACCGCCTTGGCCACCTCGCGCGGGTCGACGAGCCGGCCGAAGGGCTGGGACTTTCCGGCCTGTTCGAGCCAGCCATCCTGCGCGCCGTGGCGCAGCCGCATGATCGCGTCCTCGCCCGGCGTCGCCATCCAGCCGATGTTCAGGCCGTTGACGCGGATGCGGTCTGCCAGAAGGCCATAGGCGGCATTGCGCGTCAGCGTGGCCAGGGCGCCTTTGGAGACGCTGTACGCCGCCAGGAAAGGCTGGCCGCCATGAGCCGACATGGACTGGATGTTGACCACCGCGCCGGCGATTCCGAGCCGCCGCATCAGTGTCGCTGCGTCCTGGATCAGGAAGAATGGCGCGGTCACGTTCACCGCCATGATCCGGGCGTAGAGCTCTGGCGTCGTGTCGAATATCGTGCCGCGATCGGTGTCGCCGGCGGCGTTGACGAGGATGTCGAGCCGCCCGAATGCCCGCTCGGCCGCCGGAACGATGCTGCGCACGGATTCGAGATCGGCGAGGTCGGCGCCGTGAAATATCGCGCGACATCCTTGCTTCGAGAGCGCCGCAGCGACAGCTTCGCCGCGCTCGCTGCTCCGTCCCGTCAGGATGAGCCCTGCGAGGCCCCGGGCTGCAAGCTCATGCGCAATCGCCTCGCCCAGGCCCTGCGTCGCGCCGGTGACGACGGCGACCTTGCCATCGAGGTCGCGGCTATAGTGATCCGTCTGGGGCAAATCGTTTCGCTCCCGGGCCGAAACGGCACATTCATTTTGTTCTTCTTGACTAATGGAACAAACATTCCATTCTCTGCGCCGCCAAGTCAAGGCTGGTCCATCAAGGCGGAGAACGCTGCACCACATGTCCCTCGTGTCGCCCCAGCAGCAGGTCAGGTCCGACTATGAGGCCTTCGTCGCGCGGCTGCGCGAGCGGGCGGAGGCGCTGCCCAAGCGACTGCGACAGGTCGCCGATTTCGCCTTGTCGCACCCCGACGACATGGCCCTTCACACCGCCGCTCAGCTGGCGGAGCAGGCGGGCGTCCAGGCATCCACTCTCGTGCGCTTCGCCCAGGCGCTAGACTTCTCCGGCTTCAGTGAACTCCAGCAGCTGTTCCGCTCCCGCCTGCGCCAGCAGTTTCCCGATTATCGCGAGCGGATCGAGACCTTGCGGGAAGGCGGCGCGGCCGGTCCCGACATGGCGCGCGTCCTGCTCGACGGCTTCGTCGCGGCAAGCCGCCAATCGCTTTCGCAGCTCGAAACCGGCATCGACCATGCGGATATCGACCGCGCCACTGGCATGCTCGCCAGGGCCCAGAGCATCATCCTGGTCGGGTCCCGCCGAATGTTTCCGGTCGCTTCGTACCTGGCCTATGCCTTCGGAAAACTCGGCATCCGCGCCATCCTGGTGGACCAGATTGCCGGACTTGGGCCCGAACAGGCCTCGGTCGCTCGCCCCGGCGATGTCCTCCTCGCCGTCAGTTGCGCGCCCTACACCCCGGCGACCATCGACATCGCCGCCGAGGCCCATCAGCGCGGCGTGCCCGTGATCGCCCTCACCGACGGACCGCTCAGTCCGCTCGCCCAGAACTGCCGCCTGTGGCTCGAGGTGCGGGAGGCCGACTACGGCGCCTTCCGCTCCATGGCCGCCACCTTCGCCCTTGCCATGACGTTGGCCGTGGGCACCGCCGAGAAAGTCGAGAGCAATGGCTGAACCGACGCTGGACCTTGTTTCGATCGGCCGCTCCTCGGTCGATCTTTACGGCGAGCAGATCGGCGGCCGGCTCGAGGACATGGCGAGCTTCTCGAAGGCCGTCGGCGGCTGCCCCACCAACATCGCGATCGGCACCGCACGGCTCGGCCTCAGATCGGCCGTCATCACCCGGGTCGGCGACGAGCAGATGGGTCGCTTCATCCTAGAGCAGTTGCAGCGTGAGGGCGTCGACACCTCGGGCGTCATCATCGACCCGAAGCGCCTGACATCGCTCGTCATCCTGGGCGTGCGCGACGAGAAGACATTTCCGCTGATCTTCTACCGGACCGACTGTGCCGATGCCGCGCTCGACGAGAGCGAGATCGACGAGGACTTCATCGCATCGGCCCGGGCGGTGGTCGTCACGGGTACGCATTTCGCCATTCCAAATGCGGCCCAAGCCCAGCGCAAGGCAATCGCACTGGCGCGCAAGCATGGTCGAAAGGTCGTGTTCGACGTCGACTACCGCCCGAACCTGTGGGGGCTCGCCGGACATGCCGCTGGCGAGGAGCGCTACATCCGCTCCGAAACCGTGACTGGCCACCTCCAGGCCATCCTACCCGATTGCGATCTCGTGGTCGGCACCGAGGAAGAACTTCATGCTGCCGGCGGCAGCGAGGACACGCTCGCCGCGATCCGCAACATCCGGGCGCTGAGCGCTGCGACCATCGTCTGCAAGCGCGGGCCGATGGGCTGCGTGGTCTTCCCGGGCGCGATCCCCGCCTCGCTGGAGGACGGCATCAAGGGACCAGGCTTCCCGGTCGAGGTCTATAATGTGCTTGGCGCGGGCGACGCCTTCATGTCCGGCTTCCTGCGCGGCTGGCTGCGCGACGAGCCGACCGAGACCTGCTGCGCCTGGGCCAACGCCTGCGGCGCCTTCGCTGTCTCGCGGCTGCTCTGCTCGCCCGAAAGCCCGACCTTCCCCGAGCTCCAGTATTTCCTGGAGCACGGCTCGCCGCACCGCGCGCTGCGGCAGGACGCCGACATCAACCACATTCACTGGGCGACCACACGGCGGCCGCAATCCGCCACGCTGATGGCGCTCGCCATCGACCATCGCGCGCAGATCGAGGCGATGGCCAAGGATGCCGGCGTCCCGCAGGGCCGCATCGCGGCCTTCAAGCGGCTGGCCGTGGAAGCCACCGCGCGCGTTGCGCAAGGCGCTCCCGGCTTCGGCATGCTGCTCGATGGACGGCACGGTCGCGAGGCCCTGTTCAGGGCCGGCGACCACGGCTTCTGGGTTGCGCGTCCGCTCGAGGTCCCGGGCTCGCGCCCGCTCGCGCTGGAGACCGATGCCAACGGCTCGCTCGGCGCCGCACTCAACGAATGGCCCGTCGACCATGTGGTGAAATGCCTGTGCTTCTATCATCCCGGCGATGACGACGCGCTGAAGGTTGCGCAGGAGGCGACGTTGCTGCGCGTGGCTCTGGCTTGCCGCCAGGTCGGGCGCGAACTGCTGGTGGAGATCATCTGCTCGAAGCACGGCCCCGTGGGCGACGACACCATGGCGCGCGTCATGCGACGGCTCTATGCGCTCGGCATCAAGCCCGACTGGTGGAAGCTCGAAGCCCAGCCGAGCACCGCGGCCTGGGCCGCCGTCGACGCAGCGATCGCAGACAACGACCCCTATTGCCGGGGTGTCGTGTTGCTCGGCCTCGACGCGCCGTTGCCGGAGCTGGAGGATGCGTTCCGGCTGGCGCAACGGGCCAGGAACGTGAAGGGCTTTGCTGTGGGCCGCTCGATCTTCGGCGACGCGGCCCGCGACTGGCTCGCCGGGAGGATCGACGACGAGGCCGCGACCGCAGCCATGGCCGAGCGCTTCGGCCGGCTGGTCGACGCCTGGCGGCAGGGCTGAGGAGACCCAAGATGGCAACCATCCGCCTCACCATGGCGCAGGCGCTCGTCGCCGCGATGTCCGCGCAGAAGACCGTCATCGGCGGACGCGAAGAGCCGCTCTTCGCCGGCGTATGGGCGATCTTCGGCCACGGCAACGTCGCCGGCCTCGGCGAGGCGCTGTACGCCGTGCGCGACCGGCTGCCGACCTTGCGCGCCCATAACGAGCAGGCCATGGCGCATGCCGCGATCGCTTTTGCCAAGGCCTCGCGGCGACGGCGGATGATGGCGGTGACGAGTTCGATCGGCCCGGGCGCGACCAACATGGTCACCGCGGCGGCGGTGGCGCATGTCAACCGCCTGCCCGTACTGCTGCTCCCGGGCGATGTCTTCGCCGGGCGGCGACCCGACCCGGTTCTCCAGCAGATCGAGGATTTCGGGGACGGCACCATCTCGGCCAATGACTGCTTCCGGCCGGTGTCGCGCTACTTCGATCGCATCACCCGGCCCGAGCAGTTGGTGCCAGCCTTCGAGCGGGCCATGCAGGTCCTGACCGACCCCGCAGCGTGCGGCCCGGTGACGCTCGCGCTCTGCCAGGATGTGCAGACCGAAGCCTATGATTATCCCGAGAGCTTTTTCGCGGAGCGCCTCTGGCAGCCACGTCGCTCCCGCCCCGACGAACTGGAGCTGCAGGGCGCGATCGCGTTGCTGAAACAGGCCAAGCGCCCGCTGGTGGTTGCCGGCGGCGGCGTGCTCTACAGCGAGGCGGAGACGGAGCTGGCCGCGTTCTGTGCGGCTCACGGGATTCCCGCCGTCGAGACGCAGGCCGGCAAGAGCGCCCTCCCGCACGAGCTCGACCTCAATCTCGGCGCCATCGGCGTTACCGGCACCGCCGCTGCCAATGATGCCGCTCGGCAGGCCGATGTTGTGCTGGCAGTCGGCACGCGGCTGCAGGATTTCACCACCGGCTCGCGCGCGCTCTTCGCCGACCCTGCCTGCCGGATCATCGGTCTCAATGCGCAGGCATTCGACGCCGGCAAGCATCGCGCGCAGCCGCTCGTCGCCGATGCCCGGGCCGGGCTGGCCGTGCTGTTGGACGGGCTTGCCGGCTGGAAGGCGCCTGCGGGCTGGAGCACCCAGACGCAGGCCAGCCGCACGAACTGGCTCGCCACAGCGGCCCGCTATACCGCGCCCGGCAACGAGCCCCTGCCCAGCGACGCCCAGGTCATCGGCGCCGTTCAGCGCCAGAGCCGCCCGAGCGACGTCGTGCTCTGCGCGGCCGGCGGACTTCCCGGTGAGCTTCACAAGCTCTGGCAGGCGGGCGCGGCCGGGGGCTACCACATGGAATACGGCTTCTCCTGCATGGGCTACGAGATCGCCGGCGGACTCGGCGCCAAGCTCGCCGACCCCGCGCGCGAGATCATCGTCATGGTCGGGGACGGCTCCTACCTGATGATGAACTCCGAGATCGCGACCTCGGTGATGCTGGGCGTGAAGCTGACGATCGTGCTGCTCGACAATCGCGGCTTCGGCTGCATCAACCGCCTGCAGAGCGCTACGGGCGGCGCGCCCTTCAACAACCTGCTGCGCGACACCCGCCACGAGGTCCTGCCGGAGATCGATTTCGCGGCCCACGCTGCCTCGATGGGCGCGATCGCGCGTAAGGTCGCAGGTCTCGCGGAGCTGGAGACGGCGCTGGCCGAAAGCCGTGCCAACACGCGCATCAGCGTCATCGTGATCGACACCGACCCGATGCCCTCCACAGATGCCGGCGGGCATTGGTGGGAGGTCGCCGTGCCGGAGGTGTCGGGACGCGACGAGGTCAAGGCGGCCCGGCGCAGCTATGACGAGGCGCTCGCGCGCCGTGACAACTGAGACGAGGACGACATGCCCATCCGCATCGGCGCCAACCCCATCAGCTGGTCGAATGACGACCTCCAGGACATCGGCGGCGCGACGCCTCTCGAAACCTGTCTCGCCGAGGCCCGCGAGGCTGGCTTCGAGGGCATGGAACTCGGCCACAAGTTTCCGCGCGAGCCCGAGGCCCTGAAGGCGGCCTTGGGGCCGTTCGGCATGGCCTGCATATCGGGCTGGTACTCTGCCGAACTCCTGCTGCGCGATGCCGAGGACGAGATGCGGCATCTCCGCCCGCATCTCGATCTGCTCAAGGCGATGGGCTCGAATGTCCTGATCTTCGCTGAGACCTCCAATGCGATCCATGGCGACCGCAGCAAGCCGCTCTCCCAGCGGCCGGTGATGAAGGCCGGCGACTGGGCGCAGTTCGGTCGGCGGATCACGCAGGTGGCCGAGCGGACGCTCGCCGAAGGCGTACGACTGGTCTACCACCACCACATCGGCACCATCGTCGAGACGCAGGCCGATATCGACGCCTTCATGGCAGCGACCGGCGAGGCCGCCCATCTCCTGCTCGACACGGGCCACGCCACCTGGGGCGGCGCCGACCCGGCCGCGCTCGCGCGGCGCTATCGCGCCCGGATCAGCCACGTTCACGCCAAGGATGTACGCCGCTCTGTCATGGAGCAGGCGCGCCGCGAGGATTGGAGCTTTCTCGATGCCGTACTCGGCAAGGGCGCCGATCTCGGCGTCTATACGGTGCCGGGCGATGGCATGGTCGACTACACGAGCGTCTTCCGCGAGCTGCCGGGCTATTCCGGCTGGGTCGTGGTCGAAGCCGAGCAGGACCCCGAGAAGGCTCATCCGCTGACCTACGCCAAGAAGGGCGTGGCCCATCTCAAGCATAGCCTGAAGGAGGCGGGGCTCGCCTGAGCCCCGTATTGCGATGTCGAAGCTGTTGGTGAAGCCGAGCGCCCCCGATGACGACGGGCGAATCCATGACGTGACGCCGCAGAGCGCCGGCTGGGGCCATGTCGGCTTCGCCGTGCATCGCCTTGCCGACGGCCAACGCCTTGCTCGCGAAACGGGGGACCGGGAACACTGCCTGGTCGTGCTGTCGGGCAAGGTTGCCGCATCCGCCGGCGGACAGGATTTCGGCATCATCGGCGGGCGGGCCTCGCCCTTCGAGCCCGATCCCTGGTCGGTCTATGTCCCGGCGGGAGCGCAGTGGACACTCACGGCGCAGGGCGTGTGCGAGGTAGCAGTTTGCTCGGCTCCCGGCGTATCGGGCGCGCGCCCTGCCCGCCTGATCGCACCGGCCGATGTCGGCTGCCTGACGCGCGGCCAGAGCAGCAACACCCGCCACGTCCGCAACATCCTGCCCGAGACCGAAGCGGCCGACGGGCTTCTGGTGGTGGAGGTCGTGACCCCGGCCGGGTCCTGGTCGAGCTACCCGCCGCACAAGCATGACGTGGATCGCCTGCCGGCCGAATCCCAGCTCGAGGAGACCTACTACCACCGACTGAACCCGCCACAGGGCTTCGGCTTCCAGCGTGTCTACACAGACGACCGCTCGCTCGACGAAACCTTCGCCTTCGAGAATGGCGATGTCGTGCTCGTGCCTCGCGGCTATCATCCAGTCGGCGCGCCGCATGGCTACGACCTGTATTATCTCAATGTCATGGCAGGCCCCAAGCGGGTCTGGAAGTTCCACAACGACCCCGCGCATGCGTGGATGCTCACGCCATGACCCAGGCGCCGCGCAAGCCCGGGCACGGTGTCGATGATGGCGGCGACGACATCTCTACGCTTTCGAGCCGCATCGTCTACCGGAATGCCTGGATGCGTGTGCGGGAAGACGAGATCCGGCTGCGGGACGGCAGCACGGGCATCTACGGCGTCGTAGAGAAGGCGGATTTCGCAGTCATCGCGCCGGTCGATCACGGCCTCGTCCACCTCGTCCAGCAGTTCCGATATCCCGTCCGCTCCCGCCAGTGGGAATTCCCCCAGGGTGGCTGGGAAGGCAGGCCCGACGCCGACCCGCTCCAGGTCGCGCGCGGCGAACTCGCCGAGGAGACCGGCCTGCTAGCCGGGCGGATGGAGGAGGCTGGCCTGCTCTATCCGCTCTACGGCACCATGACGCAGAGCTACCGGATTTTCCTCGCCACGGAGCTCGAGCCCGGCGCGCCCGATCGCGAGCATACGGAGCAGGACATGATCACGACCACCGTCCCGCTGGCCGAGTTCGAGCGGATGATCGTGGATGGCGAGATCAGGGATGCCGCGACGGTTGCCGCATTCGGGCTGCTGCGCCTGAAGCGGCTGGTCTGACGCCTCAGCCGCGCAGATATGCGGTCGAGATGATGGACCAGTCCTCGATCGGGATGTCCTGTCCGGACCTCACCACGCAGATCCGGTCGAATGAGATCGACCGAGCCGCGAGCCCCGGGCTGTGCTCGACCGCAGCGGGCGCCTTCGCGTCCTCCGTGAGATCCCCGTAAAGCAGGGAAATGTGCGGCACGAACGCCCCCTCCTCCTCGGGGTCCAGACGTCTCTTCAGGGCGACGAGTGCCGGCGCCAGCTGAAAGCGCGCATAGAACGCCCTGAAATAGGCAGCAGTGGTCTCGATCCCGCTGATCGGCAGTGCGAAGGCAGGCACCTCGCTAGCGGCTTGCTCGCACATCCCGGCCAGCCGCTCCGCAGCCATGGGCGTATCGCCCCGCAGCGTCAGGTGAGGCGTAAAAACCGGGGTTCCGTAGCGCTCCGCCAGCACCCGGACCTGAGCCGAGAGAAACGCCGCATCCTCCTCTTCCGGCATCAGCCAGATCGATCGCACATCCGTCGTCATAGGTTCACAAATCTGTTGCAAGAGCGCGCTACGGAACGTTATGTTTATTCCAAGCCGATCACGGAATGGAAGAACAATTCCATTCTTGCAAAACAAGACCGGCATGGAGGGGACGGATCGTGGAGGCGGGAACGCAAGGCGTGCCGTGCGTCGGCGCGGCCATCAAGGTGCGCGATCTGCATGTCGCCTATGGCGGCACGCCGGTGCTGCACGGTGTTAGCCTTGATTTCGAGCCCGGCACCTTCACCGCGCTCCTTGGCTCCTCCGGCTGCGGCAAGACTACGCTTCTGCGCTCGCTCTGCGGCTTCGTCGCGGTCAAATCCGGCTCGATCATGGTCGGAAATCGTGACGTCGCGCTGCTGCCGCCGGAAAAGCGTGGCATGGCGATGGTGTTCCAGTCCTATGCGCTCTGGCCGCACATGACCGTGCTGCAGAATATCGGCTACGGGCTGAAGCTGCGTGGCGCCTCGCGGAGCGAGATCACCGGCAAGGTGTCGTCGCTGCTCGCGATGCTGGGTCTCACCGGCTACGAGGACCGCAAGGTCACGGCGCTCTCGGGCGGGCAGCGCCAGCGCGTGGCGCTCGGCCGGGCGCTCGCGATCGACCCCGGCATCCTCCTCCTCGACGAACCGCTCTCCAATCTCGACGCCAAGATCCGCATGACGATGCGGCACGAGATCCGCGCGATCCAGCAGCGGCTCGGCGTCACCGCGATCCACGTCACGCATGATCGCGAGGAAGCGATGACGATGGCCGACCGGCTCGTGATCATGCAGGCGGGGCGCGTCGCGCAGGTCGGCACGCCCGAGGAGGTCTATGACAGGCCGGCGAGCGCCTTCGTCGCCAATTTCATGGGCGCCGAGAACGTGATGCCGGTGCATGTCGCACGCTCCGGGAACGGAACCGCGATCAGCGCGGGCACGGCGTTTGCCCGGCTTCCGGACAATTACGCCACGTCGCTGCCGGCAGGCGAGGCCGTCGCCTATTTCCGCGACGATGTCGCCAGCCTCGACGCGCCCGATGCCGTCGCGCAGGGAGATCTCATCGTGCCCGGCCGCATTGCCGCGCGCAGCTATCCCGGCGGTCTCTATCGCTATCGCATCGAGGCGGCAGGCCGGCAGATCACGGTCGACGACGCCTCGCGGCATGAGCCCGGCGCGACGGTTGGCCTGCGCATTCCCCTGCAACGACTTCACATCTTCCCGGCGGCCGAGGCCGCCATCGCCGCCTGAAGGAGCCAGTCCCATGCGCATACTCTCGATTGCCTGCTCCCTCGCTGCCCTGATCGCAGCGTCACCGGTCACCGCCCAGACCATCAACGTCGCCTCGGCGGGCGACCAGAACATGGTCGACTACGTCAAGGACTATCTCGGCCCGATGTTCGAGAAGAGCCATCCGGGCGTGAAGGTCGTCTCGGTCGGTACCGGCCCCGGCGATGCCGGCTCACAGAAGATCTATGAGAAGCTCGACGCCCAGAAGGGCGCCGCGACCACCGATTTCGACGTCCTCGTCATCCACCAGAAGGCCGCGGGCCAGATGGTCAAGGAGGGCCTGCTCGACAAGTACACGGGCAATGTCGCGACCGCGAAGCTCGCGACCAGCGAAGCCGCCTCCAACGCGCTGGGCACCGATGTTTCCGGCTTCGTAATACCCATGTTCCAGTCGCAGACCGCGCTCGCCTACAATGCCGACATGGTCAAGACACCACCCGCCACCTTCACCGAGTTGGCGGACTGGGCCAAGAAGAACCCCAAGCAGTTCGGCTACAACGGCATCAAGGGCGGCATGTCTGGCGTCTCCTTCGTCGCAGGCTGGGTCTATGCCTTCGGCGGCGACGCCGACAAGCTGATCAAGGGTCCCTACGACGCCACCACCAAGACCAGTTGGGACAGCGCTTTCGCCGGGCTCAAGGACTTCAACAAGAACGCCGTGATCACCCCCGGCAACGCCGGCACGCTCGACATGCTGAACCGTGGCGAGATCGCCATCGGGCCGGTCTGGGTCGACATGTTCTATTCCTGGCAGGCCGACGGAAAGCTGCCGCCGAACATGAAGCTCAAGCTAGTCTCGCCTGGCATGCCGGGCCAGCCGATGTACTACGCCGTCGCTGCCAAATCGGCGCAGAAGAAGCTGGCCGAGGAGTTCATCGCGCTCGCCACCAGCCCGCAGGTCCAGGCTGACGGCATCGTCAAGAAATTCAACTGGTATCCGGGCATCGACGCCAAGAACCTCGAAGGCAAGCTCGACAAGGCGGCCTGGGACAAGCTCTTCACCGATGTCACCCCGGCCGAGCTCGCCAAGAACGGCAAGCCCTTCCCGATCGCGCCCTACTTCAACGACATCCTCGAAGGCTACGAGAAGAAGGTCTCGAACTGATCGATGACCGATGTCCGGGATGACGGATGCGCCGTCATCCCGGACAAGTCGCTTCAGCGACGCCGATACGCGATCCATGCCTGAACCATTCCAGGATGGATCCCGGATCTCCGCCTCGCTACCTCCCGGCTGACACCGGGTAACTTCGAAGACGCAGGTCCGAATGTCTCTCTCCCAACGCCAGCTCGCCTTGCTGCTGATCGCACCCGGTCTGGCGCTCGTTGCGGCATTATTCCTGTATCCGCTCTGCTTCTCTATCATCTCCGCCTTCACCGGGCCTCAGGGAGGCTTTTCGCTCCAGGCCTTCGAGAAGGCGTTTGAGCTCTATTCCGGCGACATCCTCTTCACGATCGTTATCGTGGTGACCTCCTGCCTCCTCACGGCACTGGCCGCCATCGCCATCGCAGGCACCCTGACGCTCGGCGAAAACCCCTGGATCGTCGGCACCCTGCGCCTGCTCTATCGCTGGCCACTGTTCATCCCCTTCATCGTGGCCGCGCAGTGCATGCGCACCTTCCTCGCCAAGAACGGGCTGATGAACAACAGCTTCGTCTCGCTGGGCCTGATGGAGCCGCTCCAGGCCGTCAGCTACCTTGATTGGCGCGGCATCATCATCACCTTCGTCTGGAAGCAGACGCCCTTCGTCGCGCTGCTTCTTGCAGGTGCGCTCGCCTCCATCGACCGGGCGACTCTCGAGGCCGGCCGCAATCTCGGCGCGTCGCGGCTGCGGGTGCTACTGGAGTTAGCGCTGCCGCAGGTGCTGCCGACGCTGCTGGTCGCGCTCGTCCTCTCCTTCGTCACGATGCTCTCGGTGCTGTCGGTGCCGATGATGGTGTCGGGCTCGCAGCCGACCATGCTGACCGTCGACATGGCGTTCCGCATCAACGCTTATGGCGATTACGCCACCGCCAATGCACTGGGCGTCATCACCTATCTGATCAGCGCGGGAGCCGCGATCCTCTACCTCAGGCACGGCATGGCCAAGGAGAACGCGCCGTGATCCGCGCCATGTCGATGCTGCGCGCCTCGCTGGCGGGAGTGGTGCTGGCAGCCTTCGCCTTCGTCCTGATCGGCCCGCTCGCCAATCTGGCGCTGTGGTCGGTGGCCGAGCGCTGGTACACGCCCTACAAGCTGCCAGTCACCTACGGCACCCGCTATTGGGAACAGGTTTTTCGCCCGACCGGCGACGCCATGGCTTCGCTGGGAACCTCGGTCTGGATTGCGGTCCTGACCGTCGTCCTGGCGCTCGCACTCTCGGTCCCGGCGGGCTACGCGCTGGCGCGGCTGAAACTGCCGATGCGCGCGCTGTTCATGATCATGTTCCTGCTGCCGCAGGCGTTTCCATCGGTCGCGATCTACATCAACGTCGCCCGCATCTTTTACAATCTCGGCATCAACGGCACGGTTTTTGGCGTCGTGCTGGTGCACGCCACGCACGGGCTGGTGTTCTCTGTGTGGATCGCAGCCGCCGCCTTCGCCGCCGTCGACAAGGATCTGGAGCTGGCCGCGCGCAATATCGGAGCCTCGGGCCTGCGCACCTTCTTCACGGTGACACTGCCGCTGGCTGCGCCCGGCATTATCGCCAGCGGCATCTTCGTCTTCCTGGAATCGCTGGACGAGTTCACCGGCACCTTCTTCGTCGGCGTGCCGCAGGTCACCACGCTGCCGCTGCTGCTCTACAACGCGGCGATGGGCGGCAACTACCAGGTCGCGTCGATAACGGCGCTCATCCTGCTGGTCCCCTCTGTCCTGTTCATGCTCTTCATCGAACGCTTCCTGCGCGCCGATGTGCTGGCGAAGGTCGGGGCGTAGTCCACGCTGCCGCTCGCCAGGCGAGGATCCTTCACGCGCTCTCCGTCCGCCGGGGGCTTTGGCGGACGTAACGTCAGCCTCGCGTGGGTCGACGCATTACGCGGTCGCGGTCAGAATGCGGCCGCGACTGCGCTATAGCGGTGGCTAGCGCCCTGCCTGACCGATTCGAGATAGGAAACCTCGTGGATACGATCGTGATCGTCCTGACGATGCTGCTGGCGGTAGTGGTCAGCGGCATGCTGGTCAGGCTTTCGCCGGTACCGCTGCCGATACCGCTCGTGCAGATCGTCCTGGGCGCGATCATTGGCCTCTTTGCTACAGTGAGCATCGAGCTCAACCCCGAGATCTTCTTCCTGCTGTTCCTGCCGCCCCTGCTCTTCCTCGATGGCTGGCGCATCCCCAAGGAAGGCCTGTTTCGCGACAAGGGAACCATCCTCGAGATGGCGCTGGGGCTGGTCGTGCTGACGGTAGTGGGCGTCGGCTTCTTCATTCACTGGATGATCCCGTCCATGCCGATCGCGGTGGCTTTCGCCTTGGCGGCGATCGTCTCGCCGACCGATCCCATCGCGGTTTCCGCCATCGCCGCCCGCGTGCCCATCCCAAAGCGCCTGATGCACATCCTGGAAGGCGAGAGCCTTCTGAACGACGCCTCGGGCCTCGTCTGCATGCGCTTCGCCGTAGCGGCGGCCATGACGGGGACGTTTTCGCTCGTCGACGCCTTTGGCACGTTTCTCTGGGTTTCGATCGGCGGGATCTTGATTGGCGTGGCCGTCACCTGGGCGACCGCAGCCCTGAAATACTGGGTGTCGCGGCGGCTGGGCGAAGACACCGGCTCGCATATCCTGATCAGCATCCTGATCCCGTTCGGGGCCTATATCCTCGCCGAGCATCTGCACTGCTCGGGCATTCTCGCGGCAGTGGCAGCCGGAATCTCGATGAGCTATGTCGAGCAGCGCGGGCATACGCTGGCGGTGACGCGTGTCCGGCGCAGCGCCGTCTGGGACACCATCCAGTTCTCGGCCAATGGCGTCATATTCGTCCTGCTCGGCGAGCAGCTTCCGCAGATCGTCTCAGGCGCAGCCGCGTCGTCCGCGAGACCGGGCATCACGATCCCATCTGGCTGCTCGTCTACATCGCCGCGATCAACCTCGCCCTTGCTGCGATGCGCTTCGCCTGGGTCTGGGTCTCGATGCGGTTCACGCTGTTTCGGGCGACGCGGCGCGGAGAAATGCCCTTCGTCCCGGGCTGGCGCCTGATCGCCGCGACCTCTCTCGCGGGTGTGCGCGGGGCGATCACGCTGGCAGGCGTTCTGACCTTGCCGCTGACCTTGACGAGCGGCCAGCCCTTTCCGGCGCGCGACCTGGCGATCCTGCTCGCAGCTGGCGTGATCATCACCTCGCTGCTCGCGGCCAGCATCGCCCTGCCCTATCTCCTGAAGGACCTGGAGCTTCCCCCGGAACCGTCCCATGAGGCCGAGGAAGATCGTGTGCGCAACGCCGCTGCCGAGGCGGCCATCAAGGCGATCGAAAGCACCCAGCACCGGATGGGCAAGGGCCGCAGCGACGCCGATCTCTACGCCGACATCGGAACGCGCATCATGGAGTTCTATCGCGAGCGCATCGACGGCCGCTCGAAGACCGGCGACGAAGCCGATCTCGTCAAGGCGATGGACCAGATCGAACGCGAATTGAGGCTGGCAGGCCTGAGGGCCGAGCGCGAGGAGATCTATCGCTACGTTCGCTCGAAGCAGATCTCCGACGATGTCGGCCGCAGGCTGGTACGCGAGGTTGACCTGCTCGAAGCGCGGTTCACTCCGGCATAGAGTAGTCCGCGACAGCAGCGGCCCGGCTCAGGCGGCAGCCGTGCGACCGCCGAGATATGCTGCGCGGATCTCCTCGTTAGACCAGAGCTGGGTCGGGTCCCCGGACAGCACGAGCTTGCCGGTCTCCAGCACATAGCCACGATCGGCGACCGAGAGACCCATGCGGGCGTTCTGCTCCACCAGCAGCACCGTCGTGCCCCGCCGCCTGATCTCCGCGATGATCGCGAACACCGCCTGGACGATGACCGGCGCGAGGCCCAGAGAGGGCTCGTCGAGAAGCAGGATGCGTGGCTTCGCCATCAGGCCCCGTGCCACGGCCACCATCTGCTGCTGCCCGCCCGACAGGGTCCAGCCGAGGGCGTCGGCAAAACGCCGGATATCGGGAAAGAGGTCGAACATCTCGTCCGCCTCGCGCCTGATCTGCGAGGTCTTGAGGCCACGCCGGTTGGACGCACCCAGCATGATGTTTTCGCGCACGCTGAGACCGGGGAAGACACGGCGCCCCTCGGGAACATGGGCAATGCCGCGACAGACGATCTCCTCGGGCTTCAGGCCTACGATCGACTGTCCCTCGAACAGGATGTCGCCGGAGACGGGCTTCGCCAGCCCCGATATAGCGCGCAGCGTTGTCGATTTGCCGGCGCCGTTCGAGCCCAGCAGGGTGACGACCTCCCCGGCCTCGACGACGAGCGAGACACCATCGACGGCCTCGACCTCGCCGTAGCGGACGACGACTGATTTCAGTTCAAGCAGCGACATCGGGAGCCGTTCCAAGGTATGCGGCGATCACGTCGGGATGTTTCAGCACGTCTGCCGAGTAGCCGTCGGCGATGCGGCGGCCAAAGTTCAGCACCGTGATGTGCTGTGCGACCTCGCTCACCAGCGTCATGTCGTGGTCGATGATCAGGATCGTGAGGCCACGGGCCGAGATGCGCTTCAGCAGGTTACGCAACTCGACCTTTTCGGAGGAATTCAGGCCGGCCCCAGGCTCGTCGAGCAGGAGCAGCGCCGGGTCGCCGGCGAGCGCACGGGCGATCTCGACCGCCCGCTGATGTCCGTAGGAGAAGCCGGACACGACCTCGTCTGCGCGATGTTCGAGGTCGACGAAGGCGAGCGCCGCGCGGGCCCGCGCCACGACGGCTGTCGGCGAATTGCCGATCTCGCTGCCGGGCCGCTCTGCCCCGACCATCACGTTCTCCAGCGCCGTCATCGAGCGCCAGAGGCGGATGTTCTGGAAGGTGCGGCCGAGACCGGCCTTGGTCCGGGCGTGGGCCGGCAGGTTGGTGATGTCCTGCCCGTTGAGCACGATGGTGCCGGCCGTCGCCTTGTAGAGCCCCGACAGTACATTGAGCGTGGTCGTCTTGCCGGAGCCGTTCGGGCCGATCAGCGCGTGCACGCCGCCGCGCCGGATCTCCAGGTCGACTTCGTCCACCGCCTTGAGGCCGCCGAAATGCTTCGAGAGCTGGCGCACCTCCAGTACGATTTCGGCTCCCGCGCCGCCGCCCGACAGCTGCAGCGCATCGCCAGTCGCCCCGCGCGCGGAGGGACGCTTGAAACGGTCCAGCTGGCCACGCAGATAGCCCCAGATCCCATCCGGCATGAACACCACGATCAGGATCACGGCCGCGCCGTAGATTGCGAGATAGAGCCCCGGAATGCTCTTCAGGAAGCGCAGCCATTCCGGGATCAGGATCAGCAGGCCCGTCCCGATGACAGCGCCGATCGGCGAGGCCACGCCGCCCAGCAGCACCATGGTCAGGAACACCACGGATTCCGCAAAAGAGAACTGATCCGGGCTGACATAGGCAAAGCCGCCGGCAAACAGCCCGCCGCCGATTCCGCCCAGGACCGAGGACAGCACGAAGGCGGTGACCTTCGTGCGGTAGACGTCGATGCCGGCGACGCCGGCGGCCAGTTCATTGTCTCGCACCGCCCGCATCGCGCGGCCGAGCCGTGTGTCTCGCAGCGACCATACGAGATAGCCGAGGGCGCCCAGCACCGCGATGCAAAGCGCGAGATAGTTCGATCCATCCGCGAACATCGCGGGCCGTGGAATCGCGCGCACGCCATCCGGCCCCTTGGTCACAGGGATCCAGTTGATCAGCACGAGGGTGACAATCTGCTGGAAGGAGATCGTCACCATGGCGAGGTAGTGACCGCCCAGCCGCAGCGTCGAGGCACCTAAAATCCCGCCGAAGACGCCCGCCATGGCGGTGCCGATCAGCAGACAGAGCCAGAAGTTCAGCCCGTGCTCTGTCTGCCCGATGCCGACCGCATAGGCTCCCAGCCCGAAGAACGCCGCCTGCGCCAGATTGATCTGGCCGCACAGGCCGAGCACGATCGTCAGCCCGAGCACCGCGATCGCATACGTCGTCGCCTGGAGCGAGATGTTGAAGACATAGCCGGTCTTGGGCACCAGGATCGCAAAGGCGATCGCGACCAGAACGAGGGCGACATAGGCGGGAACACCCCAGCTCAGGCGCGGACGCGGAGCCTCGGTCGTCGTTTCGGCGGAGGTGCTCATGCCTTCTCCGCCACGCGCTCGCCGAAGATGCCCTGTGGCCGGAAGACCAGGAACGCGATCAGCACCAGGAAGGCGAACCCATCCTTGTAGGGAACCGAGATATAAGCGGCGCCGAACGTCTCGATCACGCCGAGCGCCAGGCCGCCGATGATGGCGCCGGTGACGTCACCGAAGCCGCCGATGATCGTCGCAGCGAAAGCCTTCAGGGCGATCGCCGCGCCCATTCCGATGGAGACGAACAGCACCGGCGCGACCAGTATCCCCGCGATGCCGCCGATCACCGCCGAATAGACGAAGGTGACCATGATCATCACCGCGACGGGGATGCCCAGCAGCGAGGCCATCTCCTTATCCTGCGAAGTCGCCTGCAGCTTCTTGCCGAGCAGCGTATGCTCGAAGAACCAGTACTGCAGACCGACGAGAACCGCGGTCACGGCGATGATCAGGAGATACTGGCTGTCGAGATAGACCGGCCCGATCAGGAATCCCGGCGTCTCGAACCAGCCCGAAAGCACCTCCGGCTCGGGCCCGTGGATCGCCAGGGTGGTGTTGGCGAGGAAGATCGAGGCACCGATGGTCGAGATGATGACCGGCAGGTAGGTCCGGTGCCGCAGCGGATAATAGACCGTGAGGTTGAAGACCGCCCCCAGCAGCGCCATCCCGGCCAGCGCGACGACGAAGGCCAGCCAGTAGGGCAAGCCGATCTTGACCGAGAAGACAACCATCAGGAAGGCCGCCAGCATCGAGAATTCGCCCTGGGCGAAGTTCACGACATTGGTCGCCCGGAAGATCAGCACGAACCCGAGCGCGACGAGCGCATAGACCGAGCCGATCCCGATTCCGGTGAACAGAAGTTGGAGTACGAGATCCATCTACCTACCGCGCTTGCGTGAAGCCTGATCGGACCTTCGGGCGACGAACCTTGTCGACCGCCCGAAGGAGTGAGCCGGGATATCGCAGCCGCTCATGCCGGCGAGTGCTGGCGTGAGCAGCCCTGTTGCGGACGCCGCCGTCCGCCGGAGCGGCCGGTCGGGCGCGGAGATCGAAGCGGCTCAGCCGAGATTGGGCGTGAAGTCGATCCGCTTGTCGAACTTGATATCGCCCTTCTCGTTCTTCACGATGTTGTAGCCGTGCAGCCCGTCGCCGTTCTTGTCGAAGTTGTACTCGCCCTCGGCGCCCTTGTGCCCGCGGATCGCCAGCATGGCGTCGCGTACCTTGGCGGGTTCGGTAGAGCCGGCCTTGTTCATCGCCAGCGCCAGGCAGGTGACGGCGTCATAGGTCCAGGAAGACTGGTTGTCCGGCGCGACCTTGCGGACATCGCGATAGGCCTTTCCGAAGGCCTTCGAGGCCTCGCTGGAATCCTCCGCATAGTCGGCCACGCCGAAGGTGTTGTAGAGCGCCGGGCCGGCGAGCTTCAGCGCCGAGACGTTTACGATCGACGGCGATCCCACCCACGGGATGTTGACCCCGAGCTGGCGCAGCTGCCTCGCGAAAATGCCGAGATCGGTCTCGAAGGTGAAGTAGGTGCCCAGAATGTCGGCGCCCGACTGTCGCACGGCCAGAACGACCGGTGTGAAGTCCTGGCTCTGGTTGGCATAGCCCTGGTCGAGGGCGACCGTCGCGCCGTTATCGGGAAGGGCGTCGGTGAGCGCCTTCGCGCCAGCGGTGCCGAAGGCGTCGGTCGAGTGGACGATCGCCCACTTCTTCTTGCCGAGTTCCTTGGTGCCGTACTGCGCGATGACCTTGCCCGAATAGGAGTCATTGGGCCGGAAGCGGAACAGCCAGGGATTGTTGAGCTTGGTCAGGTTGGGGTCGGTCCCGCCAAACCCGACCGGCTTGCCGGCCTTCAGCATGTCGGGCGCCATGGCGTGCATCTGCGTCGAGCGGATCGACCCCAGGAATGCGACGATCGACGGCTCGCTCGCGAGCTTCGAGAAGGCAAGGACAGCGCCAGGATTGGTGGTCTGGTCGTCCTCGAAGACGAGTTCCAGGGGTTTGCCGAGGACGCCCCCGGCCTTGTTGACCTGTTCGAGTGCGATCCTGGCTCCGCTCTGGGCGAATGAGCCGGATTCCGCGGCTGCACCTGTCATCGGCATCACCATGCCGATCTTGATCGTTGCACCTTGCGCCCAGGCGCTGCGGATGAGGGCTGGAGCAGCGACTGTTCCAGCAATCGCGGTTGTGAAGCCGCGGCGGGTCAATAGCATGGTCATTCTCCCTGGAACCGGATCTTTCCGTCCGGCCTCTTGGAGAATGGTACATTCGTCTATGCCGGTTGACGCCTAATCCTTTAGACGAAGCCGGCGGGCTAACATGGATACATCAAATACTTTGCACCCTGCTGCGGAAGCTCGACTCGCGGCTGTTGCCGAGGGCGGGTCACCCCGCCGCCGGCCCGGAAAAAAAGCGGCCCTCAGGCCGCCTTCTTGGTTGCGTCGAACGGGATCTCGATATCGACGATCAGGGTCGAGACCTGGACACCGCGCTCCATCTTGACGCTGACCTTCTCGTCGTCGATCTGCATGTGCTTGGAGATCGCGCGCAGGATCTCGTCGCGCAGCTTCGAGACCAGGTCGGAATCACCCACGCTCGCGCGCTCGTGAGCGAGCAGAACCTTCAACCGTTCACGCGCGGCGGGGGCAGTCTGAGGTCGGGAAAAGAGGCGGAGCAGATTCATGCCGCTTTCCTTCCGAAGATCTTGCCGAAGAAACCCCGCTTCTCGCCGGGGATCATGATCGGCAGGGTTTCGCCCTTCAGGCGGCGGGCTGCCTCGAAATAGGCGATCGACGGCGCGCTGCGATCATCGGCCAGCGTCACCGGCGAGCCGAGATTGGAGGCGCGCAGCACATCCGTGCTTTCGGGGATGATGCCGAGCAGCGGAATTGACAGGATCTCGAGGACGTCGTCGACCTTCAGCATGTCGCCACGCTCGGCCCGGACGGGGTCGTAGCGGGTGAGCAGCAGGTGCTTTTCCATGTGCTCGCCAGCCTCGGCCTTGACCGTCTTGGAATCGAGCAGACCGATGATGCGGTCGGAATCGCGCACCGAGGAGACTTCAGGATTGGTCACGACGATCGCAACGTCGGCATGGCGCATGGCCAGTGTCGCGCCGCGCTCGATGCCGGCGGGGCTGTCGCAGATCACCCAGTCGAACACCGCCTTCAGGGCATTGACGACCTTCTCGACGCCCTCGGGCGTGAGGTTGTCCTTGTCGCGGGTCTGCGAGGCCGGGAGCAGGTAGAGCGTCTCGAGGCGCTTGTCGCGGATCAGCGCCTGGGTGAGCTTGGCTTCACCCTGGATCACGTTGACGATGTCATAGACCACCCGCCGCTCGGCCCCCATGACGAGGTCGAGGTTGCGCAGGCCGACGTCGAAGTCGACGACGACGACCTTGTCGCCGCTCTTGGCGAGGGCAGCCCCCAGTGCCGCGGACGACGTCGTCTTGCCGACGCCGCCTTTGCCCGATGTGACCACGATGACCTTACCCATTGACCTCTCCTGTGTGTGTGGGCTCGCCGTGCTCATGCGAGTGATCCGACTTTGAGTGTTTCGCCGTCGAGCCAGATCTGTGCGGCCTTGCCGCGCAGTTCCGGGCCCATGTCCTCGGCGGTCTTGTAGAAGCCGTCGATGGCAAGGAGTTCGGCTTCGAGTTTGCTGCTGAAGATGCGCGCCGTGGCGTTGCCCATGGTGCCGGCCAGCGCCCTGCCCCTCAGCGTGCCGTAGACGTGGATGGAACCGCCGGCGACGATCTCCGCGCCCGATGCAACCGACCCCACGATGGTCACGTCGCCATCCGGGAAGAAGAGCGACTGGCCCGAGCGGATCGGCTGGGTCACGACCAGCGAGGGTGTGGCCTTGGCCGGCGCCGGCTCGGCGCAGACGATGCTCTCGGCGCTGTCCGAGTTCTCGGAGATCGCAACCTCCTTCACCGGGTCAGTGATCGGCGCCTCGACGTCGGCGGTCGAGCGGCCACCGGACATGGCGGGCGGCAGATCGGCGCCGAGCAAGGATGCGCGGGCGCCTTCGATGCCCATGATGCGAACATTGCGCGCGTTCAGCTTGCTCACGAGCTCGCGGAGCTGAGGGCGGTCGATGTCGATGCCCTCGACATCGAGAACCACCGGCCGCCGCAGGAAGAATCCGGCCGAGAGCGCGGCGAGTTCATCGAGCCGCACCAGCCAGTCCTCGATGGGAAACTCGGGCGTCAGGGTCAAGGCAAGGTAGGATCGCCCCTTGAGGCGGATCGGCCTGGGTTTGGTTAACACAGCGGTCATCTTGGTAAATTTTCGGTTGCCCTGATCTAGCCAGCGAATGGTTAACGAGTCGTAAATCGCACAACTTTCCCGCCGCTGGCGAGAGCTTTGGAAATCGCGCCAGATCAGGCAAACGAATGATATTTCAATGTCTTGCGAAATGAGGCTACGCAGGCATCGCAGCGCGCTTGCTCGGAAGAGCCTGGCCCGACCGGAGAGCGGACCAGGTCTCGTCCGTCGCCGCCCCGCGTTAAAAGGAGTGCAGCGCTACCAGCGTCTTAGCCCCGCAGCACTAGGCAAAATTCGCCGGGGCGCCGTTGCAAAGCGCGACGAGAATCGCCGCGCAGGACACCGTGAATCGGCAAGGCCGCAAGGACTCGCGGACACGAAAGCGATGCCGCGGGCCCAGACGGACCTGGAACGCGATTCAGGACCTCAGGAATGCCAGGATATCGGGATTGAGGACCTCGGGATGGGTCGAGAGCATGCCGTGGGGATAGCCGTCATAGCTCTTGAGCGTGCCGTTCTTCAGGAGCTTGGCCGAGAGTGGGCCGGAATCGTCATAGGGCACGATCTGGTCGTCGGTGCCGTGCATCACGAGCACGGGAATCTCGATCTGCCTGAGATCATCCGTGAAGTCGGTTTCCGAGAACGCCTTGATGCACTCCAGATGGGCATTCGCCGCCCCCATCATGCCCTGCCGCCACCAGTTGTCGATCAACCCCTGGGACGGTTTCGCCCCGGGGCGATTGAATCCGTAGAAGGGGCCGCTCGGCAGGTCGATGTAGAATTGCGCCCGGTTGGCGAGGAGCGCGCTGCGCAGGCCGTCGAACACCTCGATCTGCAGGCCGCCCGGATTCTTGTCCGACTTGACCATGACCGGGGGAACCGCGCCCACGATCACACCCTTGCCCACCCGCTCCCGCTTGGCGCGGGCGAGATAGTGCACGACCTCCCCGCCCCCCGTGGAGTGCCCGATATGGACCGCGTTGCGCAGGTCCAGCGCCTCGGCAAGCTCGGCCACGTCGGCTGCATAGGTATTCATCTCGTGCCCCGAGGGGCTCTGCGAGGATCGTCCGTGACCGCGACGGTCATGGGCGATGACGCGAAACCCCTTGTCGAGGAAGTAGAGCATCTGGTTGTCCCAATCGTCGCCACTCAGCGGCCAGCCATGGTGAAAGACGATCGGTTGCGCGTCCTTTGGACCCCAGTCCTTGTAGAAGATGGAAGTGCCGTCCTTGACCGTGACCGTACCCATGAAATCGTACTCCTGCGAAACCGGTGCGTTTGCTGGCAGTTCTCGATGGCTTGAGACGTCAGGTTACCGCAGCGTCATCTCGCTTGGAAGGCACGGTGCAGGGTTTGGCATCTGACGAGGGTCAATCGGGGATCTCGAGTTCCACCAGGGGGCCATGCTGCTGCCCGCCATAGATGTCGCCATCGTTGCGCGAGCCCTGGATCTCGGGCCGCGGGATCGAGATCTTGATAGCCTTGGCGGCGTCATGCTCGAAGAACAGCACGTCGGCCTCGGGCACGCGGTAGATCGCCGCAAAGCTCGCTTTCGTGAGTACCTTGGCGTCGCAGACCCTGCGATAGACCTCGTCCGTCTCGAACATCACATCAAAGGTCAAGGTGAAGGAGCCGGCATTCTTGGAACGGATCAGGCGCGCGAGATCACCGAGCTTGGCCATGGTTCAAACCTCCAGGAACTCTGTCCGGAACATCTCAAGCGGATGCTCCGGCGCAACGATGTGATTGAGGTTGAAGCGATAGACCGGCCCCCGGTTCACATGGCTCGGCGCCATCGGAAAGGCGATGCCGGTGATCAGTCCACGCCATTCCGGAATCGGGAAATGCACCGCGAAATGCGCGAATGTCTTGGCGATCGCGTCGGTCGTGGCCTCTTCCGCCGAGGTGATGGTGAAGAGCAGGCCGACCTCATGCCCGACCCGATCCGCGAACGGTTCGAGCGGCCCCATCACGGCGTCGCGGCCATAGACGCGGACGTGAATGTCGTAGTCGTTTCGCCCGACCCTGCCCTGGAACATCTCCTGCACACGCGCGAAAAATTTCTCGCGCATGCCGTCGAGCCAGGAATCCAGCTGGCGCAGGATGAAGGGCTCGCGGACGCCGCCAATGATCAAGGCCTGGTAGCCGGCAAGCTCGGCGCCTTCGAGCTTGATGGTGACCCGCTGCGAGGGCCTGAACTTCGAGTTGTAGACACGGACCGCCCGGTCGTTCAGCGCCTCGTAGCGCGACTCCAGCGTATCGATCACGCCATTGGGCTCGGTGATCAGGAACGGGTCGGCATTCTCGTAGAGCGTGTGCGAGGCGACGCTCTGCGGGCTGCAATGCACCTCCATATCCATAGGCTCGATGTCGAAATGGTCGTCGCGGATCCATGCCATCAGGCTGTCGGGCCGCTTGCGCTGGACCGCGCAGGCCGTGCCGCATTCCAGGATCTTTGCCGCGTGCCAGGCAGCCCCGGCACCCGCGCCCATCATCAGCGGCACCGTCGAGAAAAGAGCCGTATCGGAGGCTCGCCCGGCGAGGACCACCTGCGCGCCCTGCTCGATCGCGTGGGCGATCGGCTCATGCCCCATCATGCCGACGATGTGGGAGCTCCTGTCGATCACTGCATCGCTGATCTCCGGCGCGGGATCGAGCGGCGTGATGCGCCCCTCGGCCAGCCGCCGCTTGAGGTAGTCCTTGTCCTGTTCGGAGCGGACCAGAGCGAGCTTGAAGCTCAGCCCCTCCTCCCGCGCGATCTCCAGGGCGATGTCGCGCATCCAATCGACGCCGGCATCGCCGCCCCCGAAACCGCAGGAACCGACGATGACCGGCACATCGAGCTTGCGTCCACCCAGAAGCATGAGCCTCAGGTCGCGCTTGGTGCCCTCGCGTGAAAAATGCGGCTCGCCGCTGCCAAGATGTGCCGGCCCGGCATCGGTCGAACCGCCGTCGCACGCGATGACATGGGGGTCGAGCGAGATGCCGCGCGCGAATGAGGATTCCAGAAAGCCCGAGCCTATCTGCCCCGACGCCGACAACACCCTGACCTCAGTCATCTCTCACCTTCGTCGTGGCCGCAGGCGCCGGGAATGGCGCCGCCCATGCTTGGCGTCGTCGTCGACCGTCGAGGCTGTGTGGATTGTGTACGCGATCAAGGGATTGCGCGCTCAACACGGCCTCGCTTCGGTTTCCTCGGACGGGCGGCCCAAGCCGCGCGCGGTCGCCTGAACGGCGATCTGTTCAGTTCATAATTGTATAGCGCTGTATACATTGAACGCAAACGTCATCTCGCGCAGCTCGACGGAAACCGAGGTGGCGCGAAACCGGCGACCGTGGGACCGGCCTAGCTCCGACGCATCAGGATCATCTTCTCCTGCGTCATGTCGCGCATGGTGAAAGGTATGCCGCCGGTGCCGTAGCCGGCTTCACGCCTCCCGGCAAAAGGCATCCAGTCGGTGCGGAAAGTGGTGGGGTCGTTGATCATCACCGCCGAGGCGTCGAGCCGGTTGGCGGTGCGGAGCGCGACGTCGATATCCCTGGCAAAGATGCTGGCCTGGAAGGCGACGGGCAAGGCATTGGCCTGCGCAATCGCCTCATCCAGATCGGTGTAGCGATAGACGCAGACGGCAGGGCCGAAGATCTCCAGTTGCGAGACTTTGGCGTCGCGCGGCGGATCGAGCAGCACGGTTGGCTCTAGCGTCGTCTGCGAGATGCGCTTGCCGCCGGTCGCGAGCCTGGCTCCGGCCTTGACCGCCTCGTCGATCCAGCCGGCAATGCGGTCGGCCTCCTTCGGCAGGATCAGCGGACCGACCTCGGTCTTCGTCAGCACGGGATCGCCGACCCGCAGTGCCTTGACGCGCGCGACGAGCCGCTCGGTGAATTCGCCGGCGATGTCCTGGTGCACGAAGATGCGCTGCGTCGACACGCAGACCTGGCCGGCATGATAGTAGCCGCCCTTGACGATCGGCTCGATGATCGTCTCCAGATCGGCGCTACGGTCGACGATCGCAGGCGCCGCGCCGCCATGTTCCAGCGCGGAGCGCGCACCATGCGCCAGCTTGGAATGCAGGTACCAACCGACCTTGGCCGAGCCGATGAAGCTCAGGAAGGCGACCCGCGGGTCGGTCGCGAGCTTTTCGGCAAGCTCGGTCGTCTCGGGGACAAAGCTCTGGACCCAGCCGTCCGGCAGTCCGGCCTCATGCACCAGCGCGACGAAGTCGAGGCATGACAGCGGCGTCGTCCCGGCCGGCTTGATGATGACCGGACAGCCCACCGCGATGGCCGGAGCGACCTGGTGAACGATCAGGTTCAGCGGGTGGTTGAAGGCCGATATCGCCGCGACGATGCCGATCGGCTCGCGGGTGGTAAACGCCCAGCGGTCGACCGCGGCGGGCGACAGGCCCATCGGGATCTCGCGACCGGCCAGGTTCCGTAGCTCATCGGCGGCATTGTGCACGCCGTCGATGGCGCGCGTCACCTCGACGATCGCATCGGGCAGCGGCTTGCCGCCCTCGCGCGCGATCTGCAGCGCGAGATGGTCGCGCTTGCCCTCAAGCAGCCCGGCGAGGCGACGCAGGATCGCCATGCGCTGATGCGGTTTCAGCCAGCCGTCGCGATCGCGGAAGACGCGCTGCGCCGCTTGCAGCTTGGATTCGAGCACAGCGGCGTCGTCCGTTGCGATCTCGGTGATGACAGCGCGGTCGAAGGCCTGGACGACCTCTAGCATGGGCGGTCTCCTGATCAGGCGAGCTGGATGTCGGGAGTGCGGTTGCGCAGTTCCTCGACGAGCACGCGGGTGTTTTCGGAATAGTCGATCGGGATCTCGACGAGATGGACCCCGCCGCCCTTGAAGGCAGCCTCCAGAACCGGAACGAGTTCCTCGACCGAGCCGACCCGCGAGCCCTTGGCGCCGTAGGCCTGCGCATAGCGGACGAAATCGGGGTTGCCGAAGGTCATCCCGAAATCGGGGAAATTATCGACCGACTGCTTCCAGCGGATCATGCCGTAGGCGTTGTCGTTGAGGATGACGACGACGAGGTTCAGCCCGAGCCGGACAGCCGTCTCCATCTCCTGCGAGTTCATCATGAAGCCGCCATCGCCGCAGACGGCCATGACGCGGCGCTCGGGATAGAGCATCGCCGCCATCATCGCCGAGGGCAGCCCCGCGCCCATCGTCGCCAGGGCGTTGTCGAGCAGGAGCGTATTGGCAACATGGGTCCGGTAGTTCCGGGCGAACCAGATCTTGTACATGCCGTTGTCGAGGCAGACGATGCCATCCTCCGGCATGACGGCGCGGACATCGTGGACGATGCGCTGCGGCGTGATCGGGAAGCGATTTTCCTCCGAGCGATCGTTGATCTCGGCCAGGATCGTCTGGCGCAGCTCCAGCATCGAGGCGTCGCCCGAGAGCTTGCCCTCGAGCCGGTCGGCAAGCCCCGTCACGGTCGCGCCGATGTCGCCGATCACCTCGGCGTCGGGGTGATAGACCTGTTCGACACTGGCAGACTGATACCCGATATGGATGACCTTCGAGCCGCCGGCGCTCTTCATCAGGAAGGGCGGCTTTTCGACCGTGTCATGGCCGATCGCGATGATCAGGTCGGCATGGTCGACGGCCCGGTGGACGTAGTCGCGCTCCGACAACGCCGCCGTACCCATATAGAGGTTCGAGCCGCCGGTGACGGCGCCCTTGCCCATCTGGGTGTTGAAGAAGGGCAGCCGGGTCCGCCCCACGAAGGACGAGAGTTCCTCGACCAGCCTCGGCCGGTTGCCGGCAGCGCCGATCATCACCAGCGGATGGCGGGCTGCCAGGATCATCTCCGCCGCACGGTCCAGCGCCGAGCCTTGGGCGATCGGCCGCTCCAGCGGGTGGATCGGGATCAGGGGCTTGTCGGCGATCTCCTCTGCCGCGACATCCTCGGGCAGTTCGAGATGCACCGGGCCCGGCCGCTCCTCCATCGCGACGCGGAAGGCGTCACGAACCGCGGAGGGTATGCTGGCGGCGCTGACGATCTGGCGCGTCATCTTGGTCAACGGCTTCATCGAGGCGACGACATCGACGATCTGGAAACGCGCCTGCTTGGCGCTCATGATCGCCTTCTGGCCGGTGATCATGATCATCGGCATGGCGCCCAGATGCGCATAGGCCGCACCTGTCGAGAAGTTCAGGGCGCCTGGGCCAAGCGTCGCAATGCAGACGCCAGGCTTCCCCGTCAGCCGGCCATGCGTCGCCGCCATGAAGGCCGCAGCCTGCTCGTGCCGTGTCAGGATCAGCTTGATCTTCGATGTGCGCAGCGACTCCAGGACGTCGAGATTCTCCTCGCCCGGGACGCCGAAGATGCGATCGACACCCTCGTTCTCTAGAGCCTTCACCAGCAGGTCCGAACCCTTTGACATCACGGCGTCTCCTCGTTGCTCGACCAACGTGGCAACTCTCGACGACATTTGCGAGCATCAGTTGACGCAGGTCACCCCTGATCAAGCCGATGACGCGGCCGGCCCCGATTTTCGCGGTTGCTATCTCGGCCAAGGAAAGGCTGACATTCAAACTTAGGATTCGCTAAATGGCATCAACTTCAATTGAAGCTAAGACCTTCTCCGAACATTGACCGTCCGGGCAACCCGCAACATTTCGGGAACCGAGCGTTAGACTCTGTTTGCGATCATCCCGACGTGACCCGATTGAGAACCAACACCGCGCCCATCGACGCTGCATTTGAAACGACGCCTGGCGAAGCTTATGCGACCCAGCGCTCCGGGCGTTTCCGCTGGCTGCTGTTTCAACCGACGCTGGAGAGCGAATACCTCGCTCACATGCGTCTCGATCAGCGCATGAGCACGCTGATCTGCTCGGTCACCGCACTCGTAGTCTGGCTGATATTCACCGCGCTCGACATGAATCGCCTCGATCTGAGGGCGGAGATCCCGGCCCTTCACAGCGATGCGATCCTGGTCATCGGCCTGCGCCTGCTCACGCTGGGAGTGCTGGTCGTCCTCGTTACGATGGTGGCCCGCCCGCATCCGCCGAAAACCTATCCGCGCCTGTCGGTCCTGACACTCGTGCTGATAGGCACCACCGCCGCAATCAGCGCCGACATCTACAAGTTGCGCGGACTGCCACATGCGGATCTGGCGGAGTTCGCGGTCATCATGGCGGTGTTCCTGCCGGTCGGCCTGACATTCTACCAAAGCACGGCAACCGCCATCGTCACGGCCCTGGCAATGACGATGGCCGGCCTGTTGATGCTCGATCCCGCTCATTTGCCCGAGCATCTGCGCCTGTCCGTCATGCTGTTCTTCACGGCATCGGTGGGCGCCGTCGGGGCCTATCTTCGCGAGCACGCCCAGCGCGACCAGTTCCTGCTGCGGCGCCTGCTGCATCACTACGCCATGCACGACCCGCTGACGGGCATCGGCAACCGCCGCCATTTTGAACAGCAGGCGGCAATCGAACTCGATCAGGCCCGGCGCGACGGAACGCCCGTCGTTCTGGCCGTGCTCGACGTCGATCACTTCAAGCGCTTCAACGACCGTTACGGCCACCATGCCGGTGATCTCGCTTTGAAGCAGGTTGCCGCGAGCGTGCGCGCAGCGCTGCACCGGCCGCTCGATCTCGTCGGCCGGCTGGGCGGCGAGGAGTTCGGCCTGCTGCTCTACGGCGTCAAGCCGGACGAAGCGCAGCGACTGATGCACGGCTTTGTCGAGGTTATCCACGCTCTCGGGATCGCCCATGACGCCTCGACGACGGCGCGCGTCCTGACCGTCAGCATCGGAGCCGCCAGCTTCGACGGGCAGGAGACGCTGGAAAGCCTGTATCGCCGCGCCGACGCGATGCTCTACGAAGCCAAGGACGCCGGCCGCAACCGCAGCCGCTTCGAGGCCCCCGCTCCCATCGTGGCGCTGGCGACGCGCAGCCCGCAGATCCAGCGAAAGCGCTGACGGGCAGAAACGCCCTCCGCCGCGCTCATGACGCAGCGACGCGAACCTGCTATCGCACGGCCCTGCCCCGCCTCTGCGAGATCATGACGATGCCTGACACCACGCTTTCGATCGGCCTCATCGGTGCCGGCATCATGGGCGAGCGCCTGCTGCGCGCGATCCTCGACCAATCGCCTCCGGTGCTGCGCGTCAGCGGGATCTGGGATCCGGCCGCCTCCGCCATGGCACGCATGGCCCAAAGCTTTCCGGAGATCGCTCAGCCGGCCGAAGCTGCGGCGCTGATTGCTGCGAGCGACTGCGTCTACATCGCCTCGCCGCCGGCCCACCATCTCGGCCACGCCCGTGCGGCCCTGGCCGCAGGCAAAACCGTGTTCTGCGAGAAGCCGCTGGCCGTCGACGTCGCCGATGCCAGCGCCTTCGTGGCCGATGCGGGCGCTCGCGGCGCCGTCAATTTCCCCTTTGCCTCCTCGCTGGCCGTGGGCACTCTGAAGGACTGGATCGACGAGGGCATCGTCGGCACCGTCTCTCGCGTCACGATCGAGGTTGCCTTCGCGACCTGGCCACGCTCCTGGCAGCAGGATGCTGCAAGCTGGCTCGACGCCACCGCGCAGGGCGGCTTCACCCGCGAGGTGGTCTCGCATTTCCTGTTCCTCAGCCGCAGACTGGTCGGCAGGCTGCACGGGCTCGAGGCAGAGGCCCGCTTTCCCGAAGCCGGCAAGGCCGAGCGCGCAATCGAAGCACACCTCTTCGCCGGCGAGGTTCCTGTCGCACTGACAGGCAGCGTCGGTACCACGGCCAAGGACGATCACAACATCTGGATGCTCGAGGGCGACAAGGGAGCGATCCGGCTCTGCGACTGGTCGATTGCCGAGCGGCGCCTGCCGGATGGCAGCTGGCAGCGCGCGCCCGGCGCCCTGCCCCAGGAGCAGGCCCGTCCGCTTGCCCTGAAGCGCCAGCTCGAAGGCGTCGCCCGCCTCACCCGCGGCGAGCCGCACCATCTGGCGACGCTGGCCGAGGCGCTTGATGTCCAGGAGATCGTCGAGGGGATCCTGGCGAGCAGGCTCGGCTGACAGCCTGGATGCGCCGCCAGGGGAAATTTCCTCCCGCGCGACGGGAATAAGAAAAAACACGCTACCCAGCGTGAATTGATGCGGTGGCCACGCGGCCATATGCTCCGGTTGGCAGAAACCGGAGACGATCGCGGCGTGGCCACACTCGAAATCTTCGCCCACCGGGGTCCCGCGCGCAGCTTCAGGGGCGAGCCAGCCTCGCGCCGCGCCCGCTCGATCATCGGCTTCGACGAACCCGGCACGTCGGCTCTCGTGCCATCGGGCGCTGCGTGATGGCGACCGCTGCCCACCGCCCCGCTTTGCAGGCGATCCTGCTGGCCAATGACCTTCTCGATGGCGATGTCGTCTTCGCCAGCGCAAATGACCGCGCGCTTCTCTGGAGCCGCGACCCCGCGCAGGCGTTCGTCGCGACTGACGACCCGGCCGCGGAGCGACTGGAAGCCTTCGCCGCAACAGAGCTCGCCGCCCAGCATGTCGTTGACGCGTATCTCGTCGATGTCTCGCTCGAAACCGGGCTGCCGGTCCCGCGGCATTTCCGGGAACGCTTCAAGACGCTCGGGCCCAGCAACCGCCCCGATCTCGGCAAGCAGGCCGGCGAGGGAATTCCAGCCGGGCGGAGGGCCTGACGATGTATCGCTACGATGAATTCGACGAGCGCTTCGTACGCGAGCGCGTCACCCAGTTCTCGGACCAGGTCGCCCGCCGCCTCTCGGGCTCGCTGACCGAGGACGAGTTCAAGCCGTTGCGGCTCAAGAACGGCGTCTATCTCCAGCTTCACGCCTATATGCTTCGGATCGCCATCCCCTATGGAACGCTGAACGCGCGGCAATTGCGCCAGCTCGCGCTGATCGGCGAGCGCTATGATCGCGGCTACGGCCACTTCACCACGCGTCAGAACCTGCAGTTCAACTGGCCGAAACTGCGCGACGTGCCGGAGATCCTGAGCCTGCTGGCCGATGTCGAGATGCATTGCATCCAGACCTCGGGCAACTGCATCCGCAACGTCACGGCCGATCATTTCGCCGGGGTGGCGCAGGACGAAATCGAAGACCCTCGCCCGACCGCCGAGTTGATACGGCAGTGGTCGAGCCTGCATCCGGAATTCAGCTACCTGCCGCGCAAGTTCAAGATCGCGGTGACCGGAGCCGAGCATGACCGCGCCGTGACCCGCGCGCACGACATCGGCCTGCGCCTGCGCCGCCATCCCGATACCCACGAGGTCTGCTACGAGGTCTGCGTCGGCGGCGGGCTTGGCCGCACACCGATGCTCGGCAAGGTCGTCCGCGACTACCTGCCCAAGGCCGACCTGCTGGCCTATCTCGAAGCCGTCATGCGGGTCTATAATTCGGAAGGGCGGCGGGACAACAAGTACAAGGCGCGGGTCAAGATCCTTGTCCACGAGACCGGGACGGATGAGTTCGTCCGGCGTGTGGAAGCGGAGTTCTCCCAGCTCGACGGCCCGTCGATCAATGCCGACCCGGCCGAGGTCGCCCGCATCGCCGCTTACTTCGCCCCGCCTGCCTATGAGGCGCTGCCGGAGCAGAGCCGTACTTTGGACGCAGCCAAGGCCTCCAACCCGGCCTTCGCTCGCTGGGTCGAGACCAATACGACCCCGCACAAGGCGCCGGGCTACGCCGCTTTGACAATCTCGCTGAAGCCGGTGGGAGAGGCTCCGGGTGACGCGACTTCGGCGCAGATGCGGGCGGTCGCCGACCTCGCGGAAGAATTTTCGCATGACGAGATACGCGTGACGCACGCTCAGAACCTCGTCCTGCCGCATGTCCGCCAGCGTGACCTTCCCGCGATATGGCAACGGTTGCGCGACGCTGGGCTGGCCAGCGCCAATATCGGCCTGATCACCGACATCATCGCCTGCCCCGGCCTCGACTATTGCGCGCTGGCGACCGCGCGCTCGATTCCGATCGCGCAGGCGATCCAGCATCGTTTTGCAGCCGACGCGCGCCAGCGCGAGATCGGCGAACTCAACATCAAGATCTCCGGCTGCATCAATGCTTGCGGCCACCACCATGTCGGCCATATCGGTATTCTCGGCCTCGAGAAGCGCGGCATCGAATCCTACCAGATCACGCTGGGCGGCGACGCCACCGAGAACGCGGCGATCGGCGAAATTCTGGGTCCGGGCCTCGCCGCGCAGGACGTGCCCGACGCGATCGAGCGCATCGTCAACGTCTATCTCTCCGAGCGCAGCCAGGGCGAAAGCTTCATCGCCAATGTCAGGCGGATCGGGCTGGCTCCATTCAAGGCCGCCTTCCAGGGAGCCGTCGATGCCGCTGCTTGATCGGGACGGCGAGACGCATGACGCCTGGACGCTGGCCGACGGCGCCGCGATCGACAATCTCGCGCAAGCGCTCGTGCCCTGGGACGCTCTGGAAGAGGCGCTGCGTCGGCAGGCGCCGGACCAGCGCATCGGCGTGCTCATTCCCAACGCCCTGCCCGTCAACGCGATAAGCGACGCGCTACCGCGCCTCGGGCTCATCGCGATCGCCTTCCCGGCATATTCGGATGGGCGCGGCTTCAGCCTTGCCCGGCGGTTGCGGCGGCTCGGCTTCAAGGGCCGCCTCCGGGCCACCGGCCCGCTGATTCCCGACCAGTTCGCCTACGCCCTGTCCTGCGGCTTCGACGAGATCGAGTTGCCCGCCGCGAACGCCGCCCGGCAGCCGGTCACGCAGTGGCTCGACGCCCTGCCCCGGATCACCGCCACCTACCAGCGAGGCTATGGGGCTTCCCGCAATATCCTCGACCAGCGCCGCGCCGCCCGCGCGGCAGCCGCGATCTAGCGCCGTGGACGGCAGGCTGGACGACGCGGCAGCCGATCGTGCATGCAGGCCAGCCTCGCCGCCGGGGACGGGTAGGGTCTGGCTCGATCTCTGCTTCCGCCTTATCGTACTGCTGCTGGCTTCGATCTGGCTGATGCTGCCCCCGGCCCCCGGCGACCCGCAACCGCTGGCCCTTAGTACCGCCAAAGAGACGCGATGATACCGAGACAACCCGTGCAAACCCCGGCCCGGCGCATCGAGCCGCTGGCGACATTGCCGCTCTTCCACAAGCTGGAGGGGCGCAAGGTCGTGCTCGCCGGCGGCAGCGAGGCCGCGCTCTGGAAAGCCGAGTTGCTGACGGCCGCTGGCGCGCAGTTGCATGTCTTCGACGCAAGCGGGACCGCCGGCTTTGCCGAGCTGGATACCGATGGAACCGGCGGCCGGCCGATCATTCACGCGCGGAGCTGGCAGGCGGCCGATCTTCAGGACACTGCTCTGGCGGTGGCGGATATCGACGACGAAGACGAGATCCGCGCCTTCGTCACGGCCGCGCGTCAGGCTGGCGTGCCGGTCAACATCGTCGACAAGCCCGAACATTGCGATTTCGCCTTTGGCGCCGTGGTCAATCGCTCGCCGTTGATCGTGGCAATCTCGACCGATGGAGCGGCACCCGTCTTCGGACAGGCTATCCGGGGCAAGATCGAGGCGCTGCTGCCGGCCGGGCTGAAAGCCTGGGCACAGGCAGCATCCGACTGGCGGCCGGCCGTGCAGATCCGCGAGCTTCCCTTCGCCCTGCGGCGCGCCTTCTGGGAGCGCTTCACCGAGCGCGCCATGGCCCAGCCGGCGCAGCCACCCGCCGCCGGCGACAAGGCTGCCCTGTTTGCAGATCTCCAGCGGCTTGAAGGCGTAGTCGACATCGGCGGCCGCGTTACGCTGGTCGGAGCGGGTCCCGGCGATCCCGAATTGCTGACGCTGAAGGCGATCCGCGCGCTCCAGAGTGCAGACATCATCCTCTATGACGACCTCGTCTCCTCTGACGTGCTCGAATTCGCGCGACGCGAGGCCAGGCGCATGCTGGTCGGCAAGACCGGCTATGGCCCCTCGGTGAAGCAGGACGACATCAACGCGCTGATCGTTTCGCTCGCGTCCCAGGGCAAGCATGTCGTGCGCCTGAAAGGCGGCGATCCCGGCATTTTCGGCCGTGCCGGCGAGGAAATCGCCGCTTGTGAGGCGGCAGGCATTCCGGTCGCTATCGTGCCCGGCATATCGGCGGCGCAGGGTGCCGCGGCTTCGCTCGGCCTGTCGCTGACCCATCGCGATCACGCCCGCCGCCTGCAGTTTGTCACCGGCCACGCCCGAAGCGGCGACCTTCCCGCCGATCTCGACTGGAGCGCGATGGCCGATCCCCATGTCACCACGGTGATCTACATGGCGCGCGCCACCCTCACCGGCTTTCGCGATCGCGCGATTGCGGCGGGGCTCGATCCGCAGACGCCGGCCGTGGCCGTCCTCGCCGCGACGCGTCCCGAACAGGCTCATCTGGCGGCAACGATCGAAAGCTTGCCCGAACGTCTGGGAGAGTTGCCAGCGTCCGGCCCGGTGCTGGTGATGGTCGGCCATGCGCTGGGCAGCGCGCTCTCGCAGATGACACCGGGCGAAGATCGACAGCGGGCCTGACGGACAACGCCGTAAACGCGTCATGAAACCGGGGCTCACTTCGCAAGCCCCTCGAGCCCTCGGAAGGGGAACGCATCACCAGGAGTGAGGTTTTCCTCAACGTGGACAATCTTTGGAACGGATGCGTTCCGGCGGCGCGTTGAGGCAGGATCGGAAATTCAGTACGTTTCGTTTGTTATTCAGAACATTCGCGGGCTGAGTTTCTGCCCGGCTCGATTGAAAACGGAGCCCTGAGATGTCGCAAACGCTGTCCCGACTGCTGCGCACCGGCCTCGTCCTGGCCGCCGCTTCCCTGAGCCTCGACACCGGCGCCGCCCGCGCGCAGACCCAATTGCTCAACGTATCCTACGACCCCACGCGCGAGCTCTACCGCGAGATCAATGCGGCCTTCATCGCCGAGTGGAACGCCAAGCACGAAAAGAAGATCGCCACGATCCGCCAGTCCCACGCAGGCTCGGGCGCGCAGGCGCGCACCGTCATCGACGGCCTCAACGCCGATGTCGTGACGCTGGCGCTGGCCGGCGATATCGACGCCATCGCCGAGCGCTCGAAAAAGCTTCCGCTCGACTGGCAGAAGCGCCTACCCAACAACTCCTCGCCCTACACCTCGACGATCGTGTTCCTCGTCCGCAAGGGCAATCCCAAGGCGATCAAGGACTGGGGCGACCTCGCCAAGCCCGGGGTTCAGATCATCACGCCCAACCCCAAGACATCGGGCGGTGCGCGCTGGAACTATCTCGCCGCCTGGGCCTATGCCGAGAAGGCCTTCAACAAGGATGACGCCAAGGTCCGCGACTACATCGCCAAGGTGCTCGCCAACGTGCCCGTGCTCGACACCGGCGCGCGCGGCGCCACCACCACCTTCACCCAGCGCGGCATCGGCGACGTGTTCCTGTCCTGGGAGAACGAGGCCTTTCTGGCGCTGAAGGAGTTCGGCGAGGACAAGTTCGACATCGTCGTGCCCAGCCTCTCGATCCTCGCGGAGCCGCCGGTTGCGCTGGTCGACGGCAATGTCGATGCCAAGGGCACGCGGGTCGAGGCGCAAGCCTATCTTGAGTTCCTCTATACGCCCAAGGCCCAGGCGATCATCGCCAGGAACTTCTACCGTCCACGCCATCCCGAAAACGCTGACCCCAAGGACATAGCCAATTTCCCGCAGGTCGATCTCGTGACCATAGACGCCGTCTTCGGCGGCTGGGCCAAGGCGCAGCCGACGCATTTCGGCGACGGCGGCACCTTCGACCAACTCTACAAGCCGGCGCGCTGAGCCTATGGCAGCGACGGGGACCTTCCGCTGGCGTGAGCCGAGCATTCTCCCCGGCTTCGGGCTGGCGCTCGGCATCACTCTGACGGCCCTGTCGCTGATCGTGCTGATCCCGCTCGTCGCTCTTTTCGTGAGGGCGGCCGGCGCAGGCTCCGCCGACATCTGGGCGATCGTGAGTTCGCCGCGCACGCTCGCAGCCCTACGCCTGTCCTTCCTCGGCGCGCTTTTCGCAGCGAGCGTCAACGCGATCTTCGGGCTAATCCTGGCCTGGGTGCTGGTGCGCTACGAATTTCCCGGCCGCCGCCTGATCGACGCGGCAGTCGACCTGCCCTTCGCGCTACCGACCGCCGTCGCCGGCATCGCGCTGGCGGCGATCTACGCCCCCAATGGCTGGATCGGCAGCCTGCTCGCGCCGCTTGGGATCAAGGTCGCCTACACCCCGCTCGGCGTAATGGTGGCGCTGATCTTCGTCGGACTGCCCTTCGTGGTCAGGACCGTCCAGCCCGTGCTGGAGGAGATGCAGGGCGATGTCGAGGAGGCAGCGGCCCTGCTCGGGGCAAGCCGCCTGCGCACTATCTTCCGTGTGGTGCTGCCGCCGGTCCTGCCGGCGCTGCTGACCGGCTTCGTGCTGGCCTTCGCCCGCGCCGTCGGCGAATACGGCTCCGTGATCTTCATCGCCGGCAATGTTCCGATGGTCTCGGAGATCGCGCCGCTGCTGATCGTGATCAAGCTAGAGCAGTTCGACTATGCAGGCGCGGCGGTCGTCGCGACGGTGATGCTGCTGATCTCCTTTGCGCTGATCCTGGGCGTGAACCTGGTCCAGGCACGAGCACGCGCGAGGTTCGGCGATGTCTGACACCGCAGCCCGCAACAACACCGGTGTTCGCAGCGAAAGGCGCAGCGTGAAGCTCGCGCTGGTCTCGGTCTCGCTCCTCTTTCTCCTGTTGTTCCTGCTTTTGCCTCTCGCGACTGTTTTCGTCGAAGCAGGGACCAAGGGCTGGGAGGCCTACAAGGAGGCCATTTTTGAACCCGATGCGCTCGCCGCGATCCGGCTGACCTTGTTGGTGGCGGCCATCGCGGTACCCTTCAATCTCATCGTCGGCATCGCCGCCGCCTGGGCCGTGGCGAAGTTCGAGTTCCGCGGAAAGAACATCCTGATCAGCCTGATCGACTTGCCCTTCTCGGTCTCGCCGGTGATCTCGGGGCTCGTCTTCGTGCTGCTCTTCGGCGCCCAGGGCTATCTCGGTCCCTGGCTGCAGGCCAACGACATCCAGATCGTGTTCGCCCTGCCCGGCCTGATCCTGGCGACGATCTTCGTGACCTTCCCCTTCGTCGCGCGCGAACTGATCCCGCACATGCAGGCACTCGGCTCGGCCGACGAGGAGGCGGCGCTGACGCTCGGCGCCTCGCCCTGGCGGGTCTTCTTCAGGATCACACTGCCGAACGTGAAATGGAGCCTGTTCTATGGCGTGCTGCTCTGCAACGCTCGCGCCATGGGCGAGTTCGGTGCCGTCGCGGTCGTCTCCGGCAAGATCCGCGGCCTCACCAACACGATGCCGCTGCATGTCGAGATCCTGTACAACGAGTACATGGGCGCAGCCGCCTTCGCGGTCGCCTCGCTGCTGGCCGGGCTGGCACTCGTCACGCTCGCGCTCAAGACCTTGCTGGAATGGCGCTTCGGCGATTCCATCGCGGCAAGTCGCCGGCACTGATGAAGGAGATCCAGTCATGACGGTCTCCGTCACAATCGAATCGATCGCCAAGACCTTCGATACGGTGCCAGCCTTGCGCGGCGTCTCGCTCGACATCCAGCCGGGCGAACTCGTCGCACTTCTAGGGCCCTCGGGCTCCGGCAAGACGACTCTGCTTCGGTTGATCGCGGGTCTGGAGCAGGCCGACCAGGGCCGCGTCCTGTTCGGCGAGACCGACATGCGAGACCTCTCACTGCGTGACCGGCGCATCGGCTTCGTCTTCCAGCAATACGCGCTGTTCAAGACCATGACCGTCGCCGAGAACATCGCCTTCGGCCTGAAGTCGCGCCCCCGCCGCGAGCGGCCCGACGCCGCCGATATCCGCAAGCGCGTAGGCGATCTGCTCGAACTCGTACAACTCCCGGGGCTGGAGCGCCGCTATCCCAGCCAGCTCTCGGGCGGCCAGCGCCAGCGCGTCGCCCTGGCCCGCGCGCTTGCCATTGAGCCCCGCGTGCTGCTGCTCGACGAGCCTTTTGGGGCACTGGACGCCAAGGTGCGGAAAGATCTGCGCGCCTGGCTGCGGGAGTTGCACGGCCGCACCGGCCACACCACCGTCTTCGTCACCCATGACCAGGAAGAGGCACTCGAACTGGCCGACCGGGTGGCGATCCTCAACGACGGACGCATCGAGCAGGTCGGCACGGCAGATGACGTCTACGACCTGCCGGCGACCCCGTTCGTCTGCGAATTTCTGGGCGAGGTGAACAAGCTGCCGGTCAAGGTCGCCGGCAGCCAGGCCTTTTTCGGGGACCGTCCCGTGCTCGGCGGCCTGACCCAGAACCAGAGCGGACCGGCCTCCCTCTATGTCCGTCCGCAGCACCTGCGCATCGTCGACGATGTGCCGATGTCGCTGCCGGGCGTGGTCGAGCATCTGCGCCGCAATGGCCCCCTGCGGCGGGCCGAGGTGGCGGTACAGGGGCTGGCCCGGCGGCTCGACGTCGACCTGGCGAGCCAGGTCGCGCCAGCCATCGGTGAACGCATCCGCCTGCGCATCACCCATGGCTCGCTGTTTGCCGCAGCCTGAAGCGGGCTCGCCTTGCCGGCCGCCAGTCGCTAGCCTGCCCTTCGAGTGATTTGGACTGGAGCTTGATATGAAAGCGCGTGCGCGTTGGGTCGAGGGCATGGCCTTCATGGGCGAGGCCGGCAGTGGCCATTCCGTGATGATGGACGGCGCGCCAGAGTATGGTGGCCGCAATATCGGCATCCGCCCGATGGAGATGCTGCTGATCGGCATGGCCGGCTGCACCGGCTTCGACGTCGTGCAGATCCTCAAGAAGGGCCGCGAGATCGTCACCGGCTGCGATGTCGAGGTCGAGGCCGAGCGCGCCACGACCGACCCGAAAGTCTTCACGAAGATCCACCTGACATATCGCGTCAGCGGCCATGGGCTTTCCTATGCCAAGGCCGAACGTGCCGTCACATTGTCGAAGGACAAGTACTGCTCGGCCTCGATCATGCTCGGAGCGACGGCCGAAGTGACCTACACCCTCGAAGTCACCGACGAGACACGAAAGGTAGCCGCGGAATGAGCGACAACGAATTCGCAGGTCTCATCTCGCCCGAAGCGCTGCTCGCGCGCCTGGGCGACGACAATCTCGTCATCATCGATACCCGCACGGCGGCCGATGGCGGCAAGGCTGAGTTCGAGGCCGGGCACATCCCCGGCGCCGTCCACACCGACTACGCCGCCGACGGCTGGCGCGCAAAGGTCGGCAACGCACCGGGCATGCTGCCCTCGCTCAGCCATCTCGCGGAACTCGCGGGCCGGCTCGGCATCAAGCCGCATGACGACGTCGTGCTCGTGCCGGCGGGCTCCAGCGCCACGGATCTCGCCGCCGCCGCACGCATCTACTGGACGCTCAAGCTGATCGGCCACGGCCAGCAGGCGATCCTCGATGGCGGCTTCAAGGGCTGGGCTTCGGATTCCGCGCGACCGGTCGAGACCGGGCCATCGGCACCGAAATCGACGCAGCCTTATCCGGTGGTGATGCAGCAGCGCCTGCGCAGCAACACCGACGCCACGCTGGTCGCCTCGCGCAGCCGCCTCGCCACCCTCGTCGATGCGCGAGGTCCCAGTTATTTCGAGGGCAGCGAAAAGGCGCCCGAGGCCACCCGCGGCGGCCATATTCCGGGCGCCGTCGCACGCGACTATGTCGAGGCGTTCGACACCGCCACGGGAAAGCTGAAGTCCGCCGAAGACCTCGGCAGGGTCTATGCGGCGGTGCCGCGCGGCCCGGCGATCTCCTATTGCAACACCGGCCACTCGGCGGCCCTCAACTGGTTCGTGCTGTCGGAGATTCTCGGCCGCGACGAGGTCGCTCTCTATGACGGTTCGATGACCGACTGGACGCAGGATCCGGAGCGGCCAGTCGCCACAGGCGCCTGACGAGCTAGACCGTCATTGCGAGCGTCAGCGACGCAATCCAGGGCCATAGAGCGCTCCATATCTGGATTGCTTCGCTTCGCTCGCAATGACGGGAACGCTCCGGCGCGACATCATCTAATTTGCCAAACAGACTGAAACAGTTCAAAGGAGGCGCCGTGCGCGAGCCATGCCGCGCCGCCTCCTTTTCAAAACTGTCGAAAAGCCAGCCGATGAACGCCGTCGCGCCGAAGATTTCTTTCGTTTCGCTGGGCTGCCCAAAAGCCCTCGTCGATTCCGAGCGTATCATCACCTCGCTGCGCTCCGGCGGCTACGAGCTCAGCAAGAGCCATGCAGGCGCCGATCTCGTGATCGTCAACACCTGCGGGTTTCTGGACTCCGCCAAGGCCGAATCGCTCGAGGCCATCGGCTCCGCCATGGCCGAGAACGGCAAGGTCATCGTCACCGGCTGCATGGGCGCCGAGCCCGAGCAGATCCGCGAAGCCTTCCCCAACGTGCTCGCGATCACCGGCCCGCAGGCCTATGAGAGCGTCGTCGCGGCCGTGCACCAAGCCGTGCCGCCGCGCCACGATCCCTTCGTCGATCTCGTGCCGGACCAGGGCATCAAGCTCACCCCACGTCACTATGCTTACCTCAAGATTTCAGAGGGTTGCAACAATCGCTGCACCTTCTGCATCATCCCGAAGCTGCGCGGAGATCTCGTCTCGCGGCCGATCGGCGACGTGCTGCGCGAGGCCGAGAAGCTGGTCAAGGCGGGCGTCAAGGAACTGCTGGTCATCTCGCAGGACACCAGCGCCTACGGCCTCGACATCAAGTATGCGCCGTCGATGTGGCAGGGCCGCGAGGTCCGCACCCGCTTCTATGAGCTGGCGCGCGAACTTGGCCAGATGGGCGTCTGGGTGCGCATGCACTACGTCTATCCTTACCCGCATGTCGACGAGGTCATCCCGCTGATGCAGGAAGGGCTGATTCTGCCCTACCTCGACATTCCGTTCCAGCACGCCTCTCCCAATGTCCTCAAGGCGATGAAGCGCCCGGCCCATCAGGACCGCACGCTCGACCGCATCCGGAAATGGCGCGACATCTGCCCCGATCTCGCGATCCGCTCGACTTTCATCGTCGGTTTCCCCGGCGAGACCGAGGAGGATGTCGACTTCCTGATCGATTGGCTGAAGGACGCCAAGCTCGAGCGCGTCGGCTGCTTCAAATACGAGCCGGTCAAGGGCGCGCCCGCCAACGAACTCGGGCTGCCGCTGGTTCCCGAAGAGGTCAAGGAGGCGCGCTGGCACCGCTTCATGAAGGCGCAGGCCGAGATCTCGACCCGCATCATCAAGGGCCGCGTCGGCAAGCGCGTCCAGGTCATCATCGACGAGGCCGGGCCGACCGTCGCCAGGGGCCGTTCCAAATGGGATGCGCCCGAGATCGACGGCAGCGTCTACGTTTCGAGCCGCCGTCCGCTGAGGGCCGGCGACATCGTCACTGTGAAGATCGAGCGGGCCGACGCCTACGACCTCCACGGCGTGGCGGTCTGAGTACTGTCTACTTCACGCAGCCCTCATCCTGAGGAGCCATTCCATCCGGAATGGCGTCTCGAAGGATGCTCGCAGGGGTGCGGAGCTGCGCTGGACCATCCTGCAAGGCGCCGCTTGCGCGGCTCCTCAGGATGAAGGCTGAGCCAAGGTAGCCTCCTCACAGATTGCGGCAGACATAGCGGATCGTACGTCCATCCGCCCTGAGCAGGATCAGAACCTCGCCACCGCCACAGCTTGCCTCGAACTGGGCGATGCGTTCACGAGGCGGGTACTGCGTTCCCGGAGGCTGCTCGCAGACATGGGTGACGCAATCGAGGGAGCCGCGGCGGGGCTGCACGGCCCGTGTCAGGCGAGCCTTCTGTGCGTCCTGACGCAGCACCTCGAGGACCGACGAGTCCCCGCCACCGCCTCCAGCGCCACCTGCGCCATCACCGCCGCGCCCTCCGCCATCCTGCTGGGCCATCGCGACTGTGGAGATCGTGAGCGAAGCCAGGACCAGCCCGGCGAAACGAAGAGTGCGGTTCATGACCTGTCTCCCGAATGAGGATCAGCATGCGCTGACACTCATTGGTCGCAGGACCGCGCCCGCAGGTTCACGCCGGCTGCAGATTTTTTCTGAACGCCGCCGCCGGCCGCCACCGAGCCATCTGCGGCGGCCCAGCCACCAACCTAGCCGCTGCGCGAGCATGGCAAGCGCCAGCGCATATCCGACCAAGGCAAAGGACCAACCCAGCGCCGTCAGGCTGAAGGCACCGAGCACGAGTGCGCCGCGCCCCAGCAGCTTCAAAGTGGCCCGCACGGTCGTGCTTTTGCTGGCGGCCAGCGTCGCGGCCCGGCGGATATCGGCGGCGTCATCGGCGATGGCCAGCGCCTGCCTGACGCCGCGCTGGCCGGTCCGGGCATAGAGCGTCCCGGCATCCTGTCCGAGCCCGGTCAGGCGCGCCATCGCTGCAGGCTTCAAGATGCCCCCGGCTGCGCTGCGCGCCGCAACGAGATCGAGCCGACCGGCGGCTGCGAGGCTGGCCGCGAGCGCCGGCCGGTCCACCGCCTGCACGGCGGCACGGCCAAGACTGCTCGCCAGCGCCGGCGAAAGCAGCTTGGCCTTGCTCGCCGACTTGACCACGCTCAGCCCATTGCGGGCGGGAAGCAGGCTGCCGAGGCTGGTCACGGTCGCCGCGCTCAGCGCCAGGCCTGCCGCAGCGAGCGCAACGACGGTGGCATCAGTAGCCTGCCCGCCGAGCCATTTTCGGCCCTCGCCGGCGAGATCGCGCAGATCGCCGAAGCCGATGACGTCGCCCGTCAGCGCCCCGGCGAAGGCTGCCCCGCCCTCGCGATCCCCCGCAACGAAGCCATGGCTGAAATCGGCAAGGGTCTGTCCCAGCGATCCCTCCTTGAGCGCCGCGATGCGTTGCTGCTGCTCAACCGAGACTGGCAGGCCTCGCGCCTTCGCCAGCGCGACGAAACTCTCGGCGAGCTCGCTGTCGCGCACAGCCAATGCAGCATCGATCTCGGCCGCGATCCGTGCCTCGCTGGTCACCTCGCCAAGCCGCAACTCCGAGAGTGCGACAGGATCGTCGGCAGCAGCTAGCAACTGCCAATGCCGCCAGCCGGCCGGCGCAATGATGGCGCCCGCCGCAAGCGCGGTGGTCAGAACAAGCGCAAGCGCAGGCCGCATTCCCTCGACTTCCCATGACGACACCGCCGGGCGGCGATGCCGTCACCTACCGTCAAATCGCGGCAGGATTTGGCAGCGCCATGCGATCTCCGCAACGTCTCGTCATCCCGCGCGATCGAAGGGCGCCCGGGATGACGGCAATGCTTGCAGCTGCCTAGATGGTCGATCTCAGGGGATCAGCACCGTCGAGCCCGTCGTGCCGCGGCTTTCCAGCGCGCGATGGGCATTCGCTGCGTCCTGGAGAGCGAAGGTCGCGTTGACGGGGACCGTGACCTTGCCGGAGCCGACAGCCTCGAACAGGTTCGCCGCCATCTCGATCATGGTCTCGCGCTTGGCGATATGGGTGAACAGCGTCGGGCGCGTCACATAGAGCGATCCCTTGGGGCCGAGCAGGCCGAGATTGAACGGTTCGACGGTGCCCGAGGCGTTGCCGAAACTCGCCAGCACGCCGAACGGGCTGAGACAGTCGAGCGAAGGGAGGAAGGTGTCCTTGCCGACGCCGTCATAGACGACCTGGCAAAGCTTTCCGCCGGTGAGTTCCTTCACGCGGGCAGGGAAATCCTCCTCGCGATAGAGGATCGTATGGTCGGCGCCATGGGCCTTCGCCAGTTCGGCCTTCTCCTGCGAACCGACGGTTCCGATCACGGTCGCGCCCAGCGCCTTGCCCCATTGGCACAGGATCAGCCCGGTTCCGCCAGCCGCGGCGTGGACCAGAATCGTGTCGCCCGCCTTCACCTTGTAGGTCCGGTGCAGCAGGTACTCAGCCGTCATGCCCTTCAGCATCATGCTGGCGGCCGCCTCGTAGGAGACCGTGCCGGGCAGCGCGACCACCGAGTTGACGGCGACCACTCGCTCCTCGGCATAGGAGCCGAGCGTCGCGACATAGGCGACGCGGTCGCCGACCTTGAACTCGGTGACATTGGGGCCGACGGCTAGAACATCGCCGGCGCCTTCATTGCCCGGCACGAACGGCATCTGCGGAGCCGCATACAGGCCGGTGCGGAAATAGGTATCGATGAAATTCAACCCGATGGCCCGGTTCCTGACCAGCACCTCGCCGGGCCCCGGCGCCGGCAGGGTGATGTCTTCCCACTGCAGCACTTCGGGGCCGCCGGTTTTGTGAATGCGGATAGCCTTGACCATGGCTCGATCTCCCTAACGTGAATGGCGCTGACCATAGGGACTAGGCCCCGTCGGTTGCAATGTCGGGACAGGGATGGCGATCGGCGTCCAGCGCCGAGGCTGCGGCGAGCCGGCCAATCGCCAAAGCGCGCATCATGCGCTAGCGAAAGGCATGAGCAGCGATCTCGCACACACCGATATTGCCATCGTCGGCGCCGGCGCCGTCGGCCTCGTCGCCGCGCTGGCGCTCGCCCACGAAGGCTGGAGCGTCACGGTCGTCGGCACCACGGCCGCGCCGCGTGATGGCCGGACCGTCGCCTTGCTGGCGGGCTCCTGGCAGATGCTCGGCGCGCTCGACGTCACTGCGGCGCTGGCCGAAACCTCCGCGCCGCTCGCGGTGATGCGTCTCGTCGACGACACTGGCAGCCTGTTCCGCCAGCCGCCGGTCGAATTCCGCGCTTCGGAGGTCGGGCTCGAAGCGTTTGGCTGGAACGTCGAAAATGCCGACCTCGTCGCGGCGCTCGTCGAGAGGGTGCGGCAGCAGCCGGCCATCACGCTGGTCGAGGGGCTGATCTCTGAGATCGCGGCAACGCCAGATTACGTGACTCTAGCGGGCCCAGGACTCGAACAGATGAGGGCACGCCTCGTCATCGGCGCGGATGGCCGCAATTCCCGCGTGCGCCAGGCCGCCGGGATTGCGGCGCGCGACTGGAGCTATCCGCAGACGGCGCTCACCGGCATCTTCAATCACCGCCGCGACCATCACGACGCCTCGACCGAGTTCCACACGCGGAAGGGCCCCTGCACGCTGGTGCCCCTGCCCGGCCGGCGCTCCTCGCTGGTCTGGATGCTCGACCCCGCTGAGGCCGCTCACGTTTCAGGGCTGGACGACACCGCCTTCGCGCGCCGTGTCGAGGCGCAGACGCATTCTCTGCTCGGCGCACTCACTCTGGCTGGGCCACGCGGAAAAATCCCGATGGGCGGGCTCTCGGTCGAGCGCTTCGCGGCGCAGCGCATGGCGCTGGTCGGCGAGGCCGCGCATGTCTTTCCGCCTATCGGCGCGCAAGGGCTCAATCTCGGCCTGCGCGATGTCGCGGCCTTGCGCGAGGCTCTGCGCGGCGAGAGCGACCCCGGCGGGGAGGCTGCGATGGCCGCCTATGACGGCGCCCGCCAGTCGGATGTACGACTGCGTACCGGCGCGGTCGACATGCTCAACCGCACGCTGCTGACCGATCTCGTGCCCGCCGACCTGCTGCGCGGCGCCGGGCTGCTGGCGCTATCGCGCATCGGGCCGCTGAGGCGGCTGGTGATGCGTCAGGGCCTGGCAGGCGGCAGCGCCGGCTGACCGAGCAGGCGGGTGGTGTCCTCGCCCGATGCCGCCACCTTTTGCAGGCGGGCGGCCTGTTCCCTGAACACGGGCGCCAGCGGCAGCGGCGTCGAGACCAGCCGCCGTCCGCCCGGTTCCTCGGCCTGTGCCTCCAGCAGACCGCGCGCGGTAAGGTGCGTGTCCTCGACGGCCTCCCCGAGCGTGCGCACCACCGTGCAGCAGCAGTCGAGCGGCTCCAGATGCTGGCGCCAATGCGACGCCGGTTCGCTTGCGATCAGATCGGCGATAGCGCTGCGCGTCGCCTCGGGATCGCGGTGGTCGTCGCGCAGCTCCGTCGCGAGGCCGATTCCCTCGCAGAACGCATCCCAGAATTTCGGCTCCAGCGCGCCGACCGCCAGGAACCAGCCATCCGCCGTTGCGTAAAGTCCGTAGCGCGGGCTGACGCCGGTCAAGAGCCCGTCGCCGCCGTCTGGATAGCGCCCCGTCGCCTGGCCCTGAGCCAGCCCGTACCAGGCGAAGGCTGGCATCGCGTCGGCCATGGCGATATCGAGCTGGCAACCCAGCCCGCTGCGCTCGCGCTGGCGCAAGGCGAGCAGGATGTTGAGCACCGCCGGCATGGTGCCGCCGCCGATATCGGCGACCAGCGGCGGCGGCAGCGGCGGGCTCGCACCTCGCTTCAGCGACTGGCCGAGCAGGCCTGAGATCGCCTGGTAGTTGATGTCGTGCCCGGCCTGCTGCGCCCGAGGCCCGCTCTGGCCGTAGCCGCTGATCGAGCAGTAGATCACGCGCGGATTGATCGCCTTCAGTGCCTCGTAGCCGAAGCCGAGCCGTGCCATCACGCCGGGCCGGAATTGCTCGATCACGATGTCGGCGCGTGCAATCAGCGGCGTCAGGCGCTCCAGCGCATCGCTGGCCTTGAGGTCGATCTCCACACTGGCCTTGCCACGGTTGAGGGCGGCATAGGGGGCCGAGGTCTCGCCGAAGCGTGGCGGGAAGCGGCGCATGTCCTCGCCGCCCAGCCGCTCGATCCGGATCACCTCTGCGCCCGCCTCGGCCAGGAACAGGCTCGCCAGCGGCCCCGGCAGCAGCGTCGAGAAATCCAGGACCAGCAGATCGTCCAGCGGCAGCATGGGCACCCTCAGGGGAACAGGTCGGCCGCCATCCTGCCCGTCTTCACCAGCCACAGGAAGCCCGTCAACGTGCCCATCGAGACGATGGTGCCCACCAGAATGCAGGCCGAGGCCCGCTCGATCCCGACCTTGTACTGCGTCGAGATCACAAAGATGTTCAGCGCCGGCGGCAGCGCCGCCATGATCACCGCTGTGAAGATCCAGTGGTCGGGAAAGCTGCCGAAGGCCGAGAGCAGCACCCAGACCAGCAGCGGATGCAGCACGAGCTTGATCAGGACCAGCAGAGGCACTTCGCCGGGCATCCGCTTCAGCGGCCGCAGCGCGACGGTGACGCCGAGCAGGAACAATGCGCAGGGCGCGGCCGCCTGCGACAGCCACAATGTCATCTTGTCGAGCGCGCTCGGCAGCTGGAGATGGGTAAAGGCCGCAAACACCCCGGCCGCCGTGGCGACGTTGAAAGGATGCGTCAGGACCTTCCAGACGATATCGCCGGCCGTAGCCAGCAGGCTGCGCTTCTCGACGCCGGCCAGCGCCATCAGGAATGGTACGAGCGAAAACAGCAGGATGCTGTCGAAGACGAAGATCAGGACCAGCGGCGCGCTCGACGCAGCGCCGAGAGCCGCCAGGATCAGCGGCGGCCCCATATAGCCGATGTTGGAGTAGGAGCCCGCGACGCCCTGCATCACCGATTGCGGCAGGTTGCGCCCGGTGAACCTCATCCCCACGACGAAGGACAGCGAGAAGACCAGGAACGTCGCGAACGTCGTGGTGGCGATGAAGCGCCAGTTTGCGAGTTCGCTCAGGGGCTTGTCGGCAATCAGTCGATAGAACAGCGGCGGCAGCGCGACGTAGATCAGGAAGAACTGCAGCCAGGCCAGCCCGGCTTCCGGCAGCTTCTTGTAACGCCCCATGGCGAAGCCGAGCAGGATCAGCCCGAAGAATGGCGCGACCAGATTGAAAATTTCGACGAGATCGGCCATGCGGATCCAAGACACCCTGGCTGGCGCGCTGACACATCTTGCGCAGCCGCTTTGGCTGCCGTTTAGCCCCTTCGGGCCCGCTTACAAGGCTGTTGGCGCCGTATCGCCAGACCCGCACCGCCTATCAAGGACTGAGTTCCCAGGAATTTTAGCCTAATTCTCCGGTGGGTATATAATCTTAGGCATTTCCTCTCATTGCGCGCGACAGACGAAAGCGTGATGGACGGGCCCGGCGCGGTCCGTCACATTGCTGCGACGCAGCACGGAAGCCATTCATGACCAGCAAGACGCCGCGCCAGTTCTTTCGCCCGCTCGCCATCGGTGCGCCGGAACCGTATCGCGAGCTGCCGCTTCGGCTCGAGCGGATGATCCATTTCGTGCCGCCGCATCTGGAGAAGGTGCGCGCCAAGGTCGGCGACCTCGCCGGCACGGTCGATATCGTGCTCGGGAATCTCGAGGACGCCATTCCCGTCGAGGCCAAGCAGGCCGCACGCGACGGCTTCATCGCCATGGGCAAGGCGGTGGATTTCGGCAAGACGGGCCTGTGGGCGCGGGTCAACGCACTGAATTCGCCCTGGTTTCTCGACGACATCACCGCAATCATGGCTGAGATCGGCGGCAAGCTCGACGTCGTGATGGTGCCCAAGGTCGAGGGACCCTGGGACATCCACTATGTCGACCAGTTGCTGGCGCAGTTCGAGGCCCGCCACGCCCTGCCCAAGCCGATCATGATCCACGCGATCCTGGAGACAGCCGAGGGCGTCAAGAACGTCGACACCATCGCCACCGCCTCGCCGCGCATGCATGGCATGAGCCTTGGGCCCGCCGATCTCGCGGCCTCGCGCGCCATGAAGACGACGCGCGTCGGCGGCGGGCACCCCGAATACAAGGTCATTGCCGACCCCTCCCCCGATGGCTCGCCGCGCGCCATCGCTCAGCAGGACCTCTGGCACTACACGCTGGCAAAGATGGTGGATGCCTGCGCCGCCGCCGGCATCAAGCCGTTCTACGGGCCGTTCGGCGACTTTGCAGACACGGCCGCCTGCGAGGCCCAGTTCCGCAACGCCTTCCTGCTAGGCTGTTCCGGCGCGTGGACGCTCCACCCATCGCAGATCGAGATCGCAAAACGCGTCTTCAGCCCCGATCCCGCCGAGGTCCTGTTTGCCAAGCGCATCATCGAGGCGATGCCCGATGGCTCCGGCGCCGTCATGATCGACGGGAAGATGCAGGACGATGCGACCTGGAAACAGGCGAAAGTCATCGCCGATCTCGCAAGGCAGGTTGCCGAGCGCGACCCGTCCCTTGCTCCCCACTATGGATTATGACCGTGAGATTACGTGCAAGCAGTTGATTTTGACGTATTTGCGTCGCATTCCTCACGCAAGCGCGAGGCAACACTATAGCCGGCGATCAAAATTCTTCGGCGACAACACGGACCGCAGCCTGTCATGGAAGCACGCGAGGCAAAATTCAGGATCGGCCAGGTGGTCAAGCACCGTGTCTATCCGTTCCGCGGCGTCATCTTCGACGTCGACCCGGTGTTTGCCAACACCGAGGAATGGTGGACTGCGATCCCGGAAAACCTGCGTCCCTCCAAGGACCAGCCCTTCTATCACCTCTTCGCCGAGAACGACGACACCGAGTATGTCGCCTACGTGTCCGAGCAGAACCTGGTGAGCGACGAGTCCGGCCGCCCGGTGCGCCATCCCCAGGCCAAGGAATTCTTCCGGCGCGACCGAAAGGGTCGCTACACGATCGACCGCGCCGGATTGAACTGAGCCCGGCTCAGCCGACCCCGAGATAGGCGTGGACGCCCGCGTCGTCCTGCGCGCCGACGAGGCCGACGGCGGAGAATGCTCCCTTGGCCAGGTAGGCGTTGACGGTGTCATCCAGCGTCTGCGCGGGAAGATCGCGCTCGGCAGCGGTCATCATGGCAAAGCCGAGCATCTGGCCGACGGCGGCGCCGCGAGCCTGGATCTCGGCCTGGCCCGGCGCAATTCCCACACTGATGTAAAGCGCGCGGAAGTAGCTGACCTGATCGAGGAAATGCGTCGCCTGCGCGGCGGTCGGCGCGCGGTGAAACGCATCCTGATAGGCATGCTGCACGAAGGTGCCGGTGTCGATCGACGCGCCGTATTTGCTGAGGAAGGCACTTTCGCCTGAAAGCGCCGCGCCAAAAGCCTCATAGGGCCCGATCGCGGGATCAGCGACCTTGAGGACGTTCGCGTAGTAATTGTACTGGGCTTCGGCAAAGTCGCCGCGGCTCGCCAGTTGCGCCGCCGTAGGCAACGCCCCCAGGAAGAACAGGCTCGCGGCGGCCGTCGCGAAATCCATGTTCACTGTCGGAGTTCCGGCGCGCACACCGTAAAGCTGCTGTGCGCCGGCGATGTCGCCCGCTGAGAGCTTTCCCGACTCGTTTTGCGGATTGCTCAGATAGTACATCGTGTCGGCGGGATCGCTCGAATGGTCGAGGCCGAGCGCATGGCCGATCTCGTGAAGCGAGACCTGGTAGAAGGTGGCCCGCTCGTCATACGCGTCGACATCGAACCAAATCTGCGCCGCAGAGTAGATGTTTCCCATCGTCCAGGACTGCGCGATCCCGAGCCTGGTGACCTCGCCCGGCCGTGGCGAGCCATCGATGAAGATGTCGCCGAGGCGGATATCGACCTGCGGCCCATCCGACACCTCGACGAAGTCGATCTGCGATACCGATTCCCAGGCATCGAACGCCGACCTCACCAATGGTCGGTAGGAGTTCGCGATCTGGCCCTCGAAATTGTAGTAGCCAACATACTGATTGCTGAAATCGTAGTTGGCGGTCGCGAAACTCCAGGTCACGGTCGGGAACTGCTGTCCCGGCGTGACCCATTTATCCCCGCTCAGCACTGGCATGTAGCGGCTCCTTGCTGGTCACGGCGACATCACGCGGTCGCCATCACCCCCTCCCCATCGTCAGTTTGCCCAGGACCGCCCCCCAAACAACCCCAAAAAGAAAAAGCCGGGCGCGAGCCCGGCTTTCCCATGGATTGATATCGAGGCCGATCAGGGCTTCGGAGCAGCCGGGACGGCCGGAGCGGCACCTGGAGCCGGCGCGACGCCGGGCGCAGGCGCAGCGCCCGGAGCGGCATTCGCGCCGCCGGAGCCGAGGCGCTGGCGCAGTTCTTCCTGGCGCTTGGCCAGTTCGTCCTGCAGCGCCTTCTGCTGGTCCTCGAGAACCTTGGGGTCGATCGCCGGACCGTCGAAGCCCTTGGCGAAGTCCGCCAGCGGGATCGCGAAGGAAACCTCGCGGGCACCCTGGTTCTGGACGCTGACGCTGAGCGTGGTGCCCTTCTTCATCTGGTTGATGAAGTCGTCCTTGACCTGCGCTTCCGCGAAGCAGCCGTTCGGGAAGCAGACCGCGTAGCGGCCAGCGGCCGGCTGTGCAGTGTCGACGCCGAAGCGGATGCCCGGGTTGAGGAGCAGGCCGAGCGGCATCAGGAAGCGCACGATCCGGTTCGGATCGCCCTTGACGTCATAGATCGCCACGGCGAGCACGGGCTGGCCCTGGTCGGAGACGAAATCGCGCGTCGTGTAGCAGATTTCCTTGTTGGCCGCGGGATCCTTGCCGCAGACCTTGGTCCAGCTCGTCTGGGACGGCTCGGGCTTGACCTGCACCACGGTCGGGCCGGTGCCCTGGCCGCCTTGCTGCGCTGGCGCGGCGGGCTGCTGGGCCGGTGCGGCCGGGCGCTGCGCGGGGCGCTGCGCCTGGGCTGACGCGGCGATGGGAGCAAAACCAAGCGCAGCGCTCACGGCGATGGCCAGGGCATGCGAAGTCAGGCGATACGAAGCGGACATTTGTCTTTCCTTGTACTGCGAATTCGGGACCACGACTTCGCAAGCCGCGCGCGTCACCATAGACAGCCCAACCGCATCTTGGCGCCGGCCATCGTCAGGCCTGTGCACATCAAGGGTGATTGAGGCGTTTGCATGACACCTTGCACCGCCCTTTAGCGAGTTCCGTCAACGGATTCCAGCCCCGATTAGCTGAAGCATGGTACGCCCTGCGTGTTATCCTGATCGCAGGGAATCAATTCGGACGATGGATTTGCTAAGTGTGGCCAAAGCAGCGTCCTGCGCTGCTGCACGGACAGTTTTCGCCTGCCTCGCGCTTGTCCTGGCGCCGGGAGGATTGGCGCGTGCCGAATCGCCCGCTCGCGATCATGCCATCGCGATGCATGGCGAACCGGCGCTGGCGCCCGGTTTCTCCCATCTGCCCTATGCCGACCCCGCGGCCCCCAAGGGTGGCCGGATCATTTTCGGGCAGCAGGGCACCTTTGACAGCCTGAATCCGCTGGTCGTGCTCGGCGTCGCGCCCGATGCAGTGCCGCGCTATGTGCAGCAGAGCCTGCTGGTCCGGTCGGCCGACGAGCCCTTTACTGCCTACGGGCTACTGGCGGCCCGCGTCGAACTCAACGACGAGCGAACCCGCCTTGTGTTCGACATCGACGAGCGCGCCACATTCTCGGACGGCACGCCTGTGACCGCCGAGGACGTCATCTTCACCTATGAGATCCTGAAGGCGAAGGGGAAGCCGTTCCACCGGGCGAGCCTTGGGCGCGTCACCAAGGCCGAGGCGCCCTCGCCTCGCCGCGTCGTCTTCGAACTCGGCGACGGCTCGAACCGCGAATTGCCGCTGGTCATCGGCGCCATGCCGATCTTCGCCAAGCACGCCACCAATGCCGAGACTTTTGGCGAGACCAGCTTCAAGCCGGCGCTCGGCTCGGGGCCCTATCTCGTCTCGGAGGTCCGCCCCGGCGAGGGCCTGACCCTCAAGCGGCGCCGCGATTTCTGGGCCGAAGACCATCCGCTGACCCGCGGCCTCTTCAATCCTGACGAGATTCGCTACGATTTCTACCGTGACGCCAATGCACTGTTCGAGGCTTTCAAGGCCGGGCTCTACGATATCCGGCTCGAGCCCGACCCGACGCGCTGGATGACCGGCTATGATGTGCCGGCCGTCCGCGACGGACGCATCGCGCGCGAGGCCCTGCATTTTCAGGCCCCCAAGGGCATGACCGGTCTGGTCTTCAACACGCGGCGACCGATCTTCGCCGACATCCGGGTGCGCGAGGCGCTCGGCATCATGTTCGATTTCGAATGGGTCAACCGCAACCTGTTCCACGGCGTCTACCGCCGTGCCGGCAGCTTCTTCTCCGATTCGGAGCTGTCGGCACTCGGCGTGCCGGCTGATTCGCGCGAGAAGGCCATGTTGTCTGCGTTCCCGGGCAGCGTGCGTCCGGACATGCTGGACGGCAAATGGGCGCCCTCCGCCACCGACGGCTCCGGCCGCGACCGCGACCAGGCCCGCGCCGCCCTCGCTCTGCTCAACGCCGCCGGCTTCGCCCTGAAGGATGGCGTCCTGCGGCGTAGCACGACGGGCGAGGCCTTCGCCTTCGAGATCACCGTGACGAACCGCCCGCAGGAGCGGCTGGCGCTGAACTATGCCAGCTCGCTCGGCCGCCTCGGCATTGTCGTCTCCGTGCGCCTGATCGACGATGTTCAGTACTGGCGCCGGCTTTCCGCATTCGATTTCGACATGATCCAATGGACCTGGCCGGCCTCGGCCTCGCCCGGCAACGAGCAGATCGGGCGCTGGGGCTCGGCCAATGCCGACCGCAAGGGCGCGCTGAACTATGCCGGCGTCAAGTCGCCAGCGGTGGACGCCGTCCTCCAGGAGATCCTGGGCGCGCGCAAGCGCGAGGATTTCGTCGCCGCAGTGCGCACGCTCGACCGGTTGCTGCTCTCGGGCTTCTATGTCGTGCCGCTCTATTACCTGCCGGAGACATGGTTCGCCCACGCGCGCGACGTCGTCCTGCCCGAGCGGAAGCCGGCCTATTTCCTCTCCACCGAGGCCTTGTCGCGCCGTCCCGCGCCACCAGCGCCAGCCAATTGAGAGCCCAGATGCGCGCCGATCTCGACGACGCTGCTTCCGCCCTCCTCGACGGGCTCGACCTCGATACATTGCTGAAGGCGCTGGTACGCGGGCGCGGCTACGATGCGGCCCTGCGCGACCCTCCCGGACGACGCGCCTGGAGCGACTCCATTCCGACCTCGCTGAGCTTCCTGCAACTGGAGGAGCGGATCGACCAACTGGCCCGCCTGCTCGCGATCAACCGCGCACAGCCCGGCGCCACGGTCGCGATCCTGGCCCCACTCGGCAGCGAAGCGATCGTCGCGATCCTCGCCTCGCTGCGCGCCGGCCTCTCGCCGCTGATGCTGCCTCTGCACGCCAGTGAGGATGAGCTGCTGCGCCTGATCGAGGCCTCGGAGGCCATCATGGCGCTCGGCGTGTGCCGCGTCGGTCCGTTGCAGCCGCTGGTTACCCTGCGCGACCTCGCCGTGCGCGCCTTCGGCACGCGCTTCGTCGGCGGCTTCGGTCAGGATGTCCCAGACGGCATTGCGCCGCTCGACACGCTGATGGCGAGCGGTGGGATGCATCCCCTGCCGGAGAAGACCACGCGCCCGGCACTTCAGGTCGTCGATACCGTCACGCGCGGAGAGCTCGGGATGGTGTCCGAGCGCGACGTGCTCGGCAAGGCTCTCGAGATATCGCGTCTGCTCAAGCCGCTGTCGTCATCCCGGATCGTCACGACCCTAGTCGGAGGCGATCTGGCGGCGCTCGCCAGCGGCCCGGGGATGGCGATGCTGACCGGCGTCGAGCTCCTGCCGCTCGGCCTGTTCAGCCTAGGTGACCTCCAGGCCTGCCTGGCCGGCGGCCGCAATGTCCATCTCATCCTGCCCGGCGCCATGGAGCCGGCGTTGGCGCGATCGCGGCTGGCCGGTGACGCCGCACTGGCCAGCCTCGTCTTCGTGCACCGCGCCGAAGACACGCGCGCCCTGCCTGCGATCGACAGACCCGACCTCTCGATCGTCGATGTCGACGTGCGCTCGGCGTCCCGGATCGACGTCAGCAGGCGTTGACACCCTCACCGTCATTGCGAGCAAAGCGAAGCAATCCATCCTCGCCGAGCCCTACGCCCCCCTGGATTGCTTCGCTTTGCTCGCAATGACGGATGAGCCTCAGGCCGCCTTCTTGCGTTCCGCGATACGCGCGAGGTCCGTCAGTAGTCGGCGCGTCCCCTTCAGCCTTTGCTCAGCCGTCTCGAAATCGTCGATGAAGACGACGCGCATGTCGGGCCGCACCTTCGCCAGCGTGCCGATCTTCGCCACATAGCCCACAAGCCCCTCGGGGTTGGCGAACTCGTTGTCGCGGAAGGCGACGATGATGCCCTTCGGTCCGGCCTCTACCTTCTCGACGTTGGCGCGCTTGCACAGCGCCTTGATCGCGACGATCTCCAGCAGCTGCTGGACCTCTTCAGGAAGCGGCCCGAAGCGGTCGACCAGCTCGGCGGCGAAGGACTGGATGTCGCCATCCTCGTCGAGCGTCGAGAGCCGCTTGTAGAGCGTCAGCCGCAGCGTGAGATCGGTGACGTAGTGCTCCGGGATCATCACCGGCGCGCCGATCTGGATCGACGGCGACCATTGCGCGTCGGTCTCGAAGTCGACGCCGGATTTGAGCGCGGCGACCGCCTCTTCCAGCATCTGCTGGTAGAGTTCGTAGCCGACCTCCTTGATATGGCCCGACTGCTCGTCTCCGAGCAGGTTGCCGGCGCCACGGATGTCGAGGTCGTGGCTGGCGAGCTGGAAGCCCGCGCCCAGCGTATCGAGCGACTGCAGCACCTTGAGGCGGCGCTCGGCCTGCTCGGTCAGCTTGCGGTTGGCCGGAACCGTGAACAGTGCATAGGCGCGGACCTTGGAGCGTCCGACGCGGCCACGCAGCTGGTAGAGCTGTGCCAGGCCGAACATGTCGGCACGATGCACGATCAGCGTATTGGCGGTCGGGATGTCGAGGCCGGACTCCACGATGGTGGTCGATAGCAGCACGTCGTACTGGCCGTCATAGAAGGCCGTCATCACGTCCTCGAGCGTGCCGGCCGCCATCTGGCCATGGGCGATGCCGACCTTGCACTCGGGCACCTGCTTGTCGAGGAAGTCCTTGACGTCGGAGATATCCTCGATGCGCGGCACGACATAGAAGCTGCGACCGCCGCGATAACGCTCGCGCAGGAGCGCCTCGCGCACGATCAGCGGGTCGAACGGCGTCACGAAGGTGCGCACCGCGAGCCGGTCGACCGGCGGCGTGGCGATGATCGAGAGCTCGCGCACCCCGGTCATGGCAAGCTGGAGCGTGCGCGGGATCGGCGTCGCGGTTAGCGTCAGCATGTGGACCTCGGCGCGGAACTCCTTCAGCCGCTCCTTGTGGTTGACGCCGAAGTGCTGCTCCTCGTCGACGATGACGAGGGCTAGATCCTTGAACTCGATCGCCTTGCCGAGCAGCGCATGGGTGCCGACGACGATATCCATCGTGCCGTCCTTGACCCCGGCCTTGACTGCCTTGAGGTCGGGCGCGGAGACGAAGCGCGAGGCCTGCCCGACATTGATCGGCAGCCCTTTGAAGCGCTCGGCGAAGTTGCGATAGTGCTGGCGTGCCAGCAGCGTCGTCGGAACGACGACCGCAACCTGCTTGCCGTTCAGCGCGCAGGCGAAGGCGGCGCGCAGCGCGACCTCGGTCTTGCCGAAGCCGACATCGCCGCAGACCAACCGGTCCATCGGTCGTCCAGCCGCCATGTCGTCGAGCACGGAATCGATGGTCGCCTGCTGGTCCTCGGTCTCCTCGAAGGGAAAGCGCGCGCAGAACTCGTCATAGAGCCCGTCCTGCGGGATCAGCCTGGGCGCCTCCTTCAGCGCGCGCGCCGCGGCGATGGCGATCAGCTTGCCCGCCATCTCGCGGATGCGCTGCTTCAGCTTGGCCTTGCGAGCCTGCCAGCCGCCGCCGCCGAGCCGGTCGAGCGAGACCTCGGTGTCCTCGGAGCCGTAGCGCGACAGCAGCTCGATGTTCTCCACCGGCAGGAAGAGCTTTGAATCCGCCGCATAGTGGATCTCGAGGCAGTCATGCGGCGCACCGACCGCTGTGATCGTACGCAGGCCGATGAAGCGCCCGATGCCGTGATCGACATGGACGACGAGATCGCCGGGGCTGAGCGAGGACAGCTCGGCGATGAAATCCTGAGGCCGCCGTGTTTTCTTGCGCGGACGGACGAGCCGGTCACCCAGAATGTCCTGCTCACCGATGACAGCGAGCTTGCCGGCCTCGAACCCGGTTTCGAAACCCCAGACGGCGAGCGCCGTGATGCCGGGCTTGAGATCGAATGCAGCCCGCAGGCTGCCCGTGGTCTGAACGGTCTTCAGGCCGTGATCGGCCAGTACATGCGCCAGCCGCTCGCGCGACCCTTCGGACCACGCGGCCAGGATGACGCGGCGGCCTTCGGCCTGCAGCGCCTTCACATGCGTTACGGCGGCGTCGAATACGCTGCCGGCATTGTCGGCGCGCTCGGCGGCGAAGCTGCGGCCCTGACGGGCCCCGACATCGATAATCAGCTTGCCGTCGCTGTCGGGCAGCTGGAAGGGGGTCAGCGAGGCCACGCCCGCATTGTCGACGATGCCGCGCCAATCCGCCGGCGTCAGGTAGAGCGCATCGGGCTTCAGCGGCTTGTAGGGAATGCCGCCGGCGCTGGGCTGGTCCATCGCTGTCTTGCGCGCGTCGTAGTAGTCCTTAATCAGGCTGATGCGCTCGCCGACGGCATCGTCGACCTGATGGTCGAGCACCAGAGGCACGTCGGGCAGATAGGTGAACAGCGTGTCGAGCCGTTCAGCAAGCAGCGGCAGCCAATGCTCGAGCCCAGCCGGACGCCGCCCCTCGCTGACCGCCTCGTAGAGTGTGTCGTCTCGCCCCGGTGTGCCGAAATTCGTGATGTAGCTCTGGCGAAAGCGCTTGATGCTCTCGCTCGTCATCTGCGCCTCGGACATCGGCACGAGGTCGAGCCCGCGCAATTGCCCGGTGGTGCGCTGGGTCTCGGGATCGAAGGTGCGGATCGATTCCAGCGTGTCGCCGAAGAAATCGAGCCGGATTGGCGCCGGCATGCCGGGCGGATAGAGGTCGACGATGCCGCCGCGCACGGCGAACTCGCCGGTCTCGCGCACCGTCGAGGTGCGCAGATAGCCGTTCATGTCGAGCCAGCGTGCGAGCTGGTCGGTGTCCACCATATTGCCGGGCGCGGCCGAGAAGCTCTCCGACGCGACCTTGGAATAGGCCGGCACGCGCTGAAGCGCGGCGTTGACGGTGGTCAGCAGCAGGCGCGGCTTGTCGCCGGACTTGGTCTTGGCCAGTCGCGACAGCGTCGTCATGCGGTGCGCGACGATCGAGGGCGCCGGCGAGACCCGGTCGTAGGGCTGGCAGTCCCAGGCCGGGAACGACATCACCTCGAGATCGGGCGCCACGAATTGCAGCGCGTTCTCAAGCACCTGCAGCCGCTGGCCGTCGCGCGCCACGAAGACGAGCATCGCCGCGCCCTGCGATTTCTTCGCCCTGGCCCGGGTGAGGTCCGCCAGCACGACGGCGTCGAACCCGTCCGCCACGCTGGCAAGGGTCGGCTTGTCGCCGCGATTGAGCGCATCGAGGATGCGGTCGATCTGCAGCTTGGCGAGTTGGGAGGGAGGCGGAATGCTCATGACTGTGGTGGTCTTACTTTATGGGGAGCGCCAGGGCCGAAAGCCGTCATTGCGAGCGCAGCGAAGCAATCCAGCGGGCGCACCGCCTTGTGAGGCTGGATTGCTTCGCTGCGCTCGCAATGACGAAAAGCGGCCGTCTCAGACATGGATCGGCTTGTCGTGGTGGTGAAATGCCTTCAACCGGCGGAACAGCTCCGTGTCGTAGTTCGACGGAACCTGCGCCTCGCCCGTGATCCAGCTCAGCAGATCGCGGTCCAGCACCTCGATCAGCCGCTCGAATTCGTCAAGATCCGCTTCGGTCATCGTCGCGATCTGCGCATCGGCGAAGCCGCCCATGATCAGATCGTTTTCGCGCATGCCGCGATGCCAGGCGCGGAACAGGATTTTTCGCCGACGGGGATCGAGGTCGGCGCTGCTGCGAGTCGAGCCGGACATGTCGAAAAACCTCGGGACACTGCAATGAGAACGGGGCCGGCCTCCTCGCGAAGCCTGCCGTCGCGGCGTATATAGCGTTGCAACCTCGCGAAGTCAGCGGCAGAACGCCTGAGATCTTCGCACTCCTGACATGTTCCGAGAGCCCGCTTGCGCCCTTCCCTGCTTGATCAGCTGTTTGCCCCGGTGACGACGCTCTCGGGCGTCGGTCCGAAGACGGCCAAGGCGCTAGACAAGCTGCTGGGCGACGAGACCCGTGGCGCGCGCGTCGTCGACCTGCTGTTCCATCTTCCGACAAGCGCGATAGACCGGCGCCCGAGCGCCTCGATCGCCGATGCGCCGATCGGTGAGATCGCGACCTTCAACGCGCGGGTGAGCGAGCATCGGCCAGCCCCGCCGACCAAGGCGAAGGCGCCCTATCGCATCGTCGTCGAGGACGACAGCGGTGATGTCACGCTCGTCTTCTTCCATGCCGATGTGCGCCATCTCCTGCAGACCATGCCGGTGGGCGCCTATCGCCTGATCTCGGGTAAGCTCGAACTCTGGGACGGCATGCGCCAGATGGTGCATCCTGACCGCGTGCTCGATCCCAAGGTGGCCGCAACGATGCCGTCGATCGAGCCGGTCTACGGCCTGACCGAGGGCGTCGGCCCGCGCGTGATGACGCGCATCGCCGCCGCAGCAGCCGAGAAATGCCCCGATCCCGCCGAATGGCAGGACCCCGGCTTCCGCGCCAAGAGCGATTTCCCGAGCTTTCTCGACGCGATGCACGCGCTGCATCATCCGCCCGACCTCAAGGCGGTTGAGGGTGACACGATCGCGCGCCGCCGTGTCGCCTATGACGAGTTGCTGGCGAGCCAGATCGCGCTGGCCTTGGTGCGCCAGCAGCAGAAGAAGGCGGCCGGGCGGGTCACCGCCGGTGACGGCGCACTGCGGCGGCGCATCGAGGCAGCCCTGCCCTTCACCCTGACCGAGGGCCAGAAACAGGCGCTCACGGACATCCATGACGACATGGAAAAGCCCGAGCGCATGCTGCGTCTGCTGCAGGGCGATGTCGGCTCCGGCAAGACCGTGGTCGCGCTGCTGGCCATGGCGGCCGCCGCCGAGGCCGGGCGGCAATCCGTACTGATGGCGCCGACCGAAATCCTGGCGCGCCAGCATGCCGAGCGCCTGGCGCCGCTGGCGCTGGCAGCTGGCCTCAACCTGGCCTTGCTGACCGGCCGCGAAAAGGGGGCTGGCCGCGCCCGCGTGCTCGAAGGCCTCGCAAATGGCGAGATCTCCATCGCGGTCGGCACCCATGCGCTCTTCCAGGAGGGCGTGATTTTCAACGATCTCGCGCTCGCTATCGTCGACGAGCAGCACCGCTTCGGCGTGCATCAGCGCCTGCTGCTCGGCTCCAAGGGCGAGGCGGTGGATGTGCTGGTGATGACGGCGACGCCGATCCCGCGCACGCTTTCGCTGACCTGGTTCGGCGACATGGACATCTCGATCCTGGCGGAAAAACCCGCTGGACGGAAACCGATCGCGACCAAGGCTCTCGCCCTTGAGCGTTATGACGAGGTGGTCGGCGGTATCGGCCGGGCCGTCGAATCGGGGGCTCAGGTCTACTGGGTCTGCCCTCTGGTACAGGAATCGGACACGCTCGACGTCGCAGCCGCGCAGGAGCGAGCCGAAGCCCTGCGCGACGTCTTCGGCGAGAAGGTCGGACTGCTGCACGGCCAGATGCCCGGACGCGACAAGGACGCCGCCATGGCCGCCTTCGTCGCCGGGCATACCCGCATCCTTGTCTCTACCACGGTCATCGAGGTCGGCGTCGACGTGCCCAACGCTAGCGTCATGGTGATCGAGCATGCCGAGCGCTTCGGGCTGGCGCAGTTGCACCAGCTGCGCGGCCGCATCGGGCGCGGCTCGGCCGCCTCGACCTGCCTGCTGCTCTACAAGGGTCCGCTGGGACAGGTCGCCGAGGCCCGCCTGACGATCATGCGCGAGACCGAGGACGGTTTTCGCATCGCCGAGGAGGATCTGCGTCTGCGCGGCGAAGGCGAGATGCTGGGCACGAAACAGTCCGGCTCGCCGGACTGGCGCGTTGCCCGGCCGGAGACCGATGGCGACCTGCTTGCCGCGGCCCGCGACGACGCTCGCCTCCTGATCGAGCGCGACCCGCAGCTCGAAGGCCCGCGCGGCGAGGCGGTGCGGACCCTGCTCTATCTGTTCGAGCGCGACGTCGCGATCAGGCTGCTGCGGGCCGGTTGACGCGCGGGCGGCTCTGCACGAGCCTTTCTGGCAATCTCGATCAAGCGGACCCGCAAACGGCGCTCCATGCTGAGCCCGTGCCTTGTGAGAACGCCATGGACCCCGTCGTCAAAGCCATCTGGTGCATCGAAAGCCGATTCGCTTCGGGAATCTCGCTCGACGAGATCGCCGAGGTCAGCGGCATCTCGCGGTTCCAGTTGTGCCGGGCCTTCGGTGTAGCGACCGGCCAGTCGGTGATGCGCTATGTGCGCGGACGCCGCCTGTCCGAAGCGGCCCGCATGCTCGCAGCCGGCGCGCCGGATATCCTGAGCGTCGCGCTGGACTGGGGCTATGGCTCCCATGAGGCCTTCACCCGCGCCTTCCGCGAGCAGTTCGGCCTGACGCCGGACGCGCTGCGCGAGACAGGCGCGCTCGACAGCATCGCTCTCGTGGAGCCCATCATCATGGACAAGATCCCCACCATCGCGCTCGAAGCGCCACGCCTCGTCGACGGCAAGAGCCTGCTCGTCGCCGGTCTCGGCGGCCATTTCACCTACGAGAACAGCAGCGCCGGAATTCCCTCGCTCTGGCAGCGCTTTGGGCCGCATATCGGACATGTCCCCGGTCAGGTGGGCGCCACCAGCTATGGCATCTGCCTGAACGCCGACGACACCGGACAGTTCGACTATGTCAGTGGTGTCGAGGTCACAGGCTTCGACGATCTCCCGGACGATTTCATGCGGGTGCGCATCCCCGCGCAGAGCTACGCAGTCTTCAGCCACCGCGCCCATATCTCGACGATCAAGGCGACATTCGAGGCGATCTTCCGCGACTGGCTGCCCCAATCGGGCCGCAGCCTGGCCGAGACACCCGGCTTCGAGCGCTATGACGAACGCTTCGACGCGCGCACCGGGACCGGAACCATGGAAATCTGGGTGCCGCTGAAGCCCTGAGCCTCGGCTGCTCAGCCTTGCGGCTTGCCGTTTGCGGCGATCTGCTTGGATATGACCTCGTCGGGCTGGATCAGCCCGGCCGACATGATCAGCTTCGCCCCGTCCTCGACGGAGATCGTCAGTTCGATGACCTCCTTGCGCGGCAGGTAGAAGAAGAAGCCCGTCGTCGGGTTCGGCGTGCAGGGCAGGAAGACGCCGATCTGTTCGCTGCCATCTGGCAGCTTTCCAGCGATGTCGGCCCCTGGCTCCTGCGCGATGAAGACGATCGACCACATGCCCGGCTGTGGGAACTGGACCATGCCGACCTTGCGGAACGACGTTCCCGATTGCGAGAAGATTGTCTCGAAAACCTGTTTCACGCCCTTGTAGAGGCTGCGGACGACCGGCATCCGGTTGAGCAGCGATTCGCCCGCATTGATCAGCGAGCGGCCGACGAGATTATGCGTCATCGCGCCAAGCACGGTCAGGCCGATGAAGCCGATGATCAACCCGAAGCCCGGAACCGGGTAAGGCAGATGGGCATCGGGCCAGTATGACGCCGGGACGATCGGCTTCACGACACCGTCGATGAAGTTGATGAACCACCACGTCACCGAGGCCGTGATGGCCAGCGGCGCGGCGATGACGAGCCCTGTCAGGAAATAGCGCCGCAGCCGCGTGCCAAATGTCGGCCGCAGCAGGTCGGTCGAGATGACGAGGCGGGGATCAGGTGGGCCAGCGGTCATGAAGCCATTCCAGTCGAAAGCATCCAGCCTCGCACGCGGCCATGCGACAGACGTGCCAAGACCCGCACGCGAATTCAAGCTGTCCTATCGTTCCATCCCGGCGGCTCGTCGAGTCCAGGCGACGCTGTTCCTAGCGGAAGTCGTCGGCGCTGAGGCATGTCCAGCGGTCGCCCGCGAGTCCGCCGATGAGCACATCGTCCGCTCTCACCGCCGCGATCACATCCTTGCGCGCCGCCCGGATCGACGTTCCGCCCGCATAGCGAAAGATAAGCCGAGGATAGCGATAGAGGTGGGACATCAGCGCCCTGTGGCCCTGGCCCATCAAACCGCAGCAGCCCAGGGCCTCGGCGCTGGCGATGACGCAGTCGAGCACCGAGCCCCAGGCCGATTCCACCGCAAACAGATGCAGTATGGTGGCAAGACGTCCGGGCTCCCCGTAATAGGCGTAACAGCCAATCGTCACGCCAGACAGATCGACGACCCGTGCGAAGTGCAATGGCCCGAGAGCGCGCTTTTCGGCCGCACGTGCCAGCAGCCAACGGACCTCCGCCGCGCCCCATTCCGGCCGCAGGCGGTAGCCCGTTGCGAGCCCGGGTGCGATTGACGCAAACGTCTCCGCGTCAATCTGTTCGGCGACCCAGCGTCTTCGCCGGTCGCTGGTGGGATGCGTCTTGAACAGGCGCGCGGCGACGGCATCCGAGAACCCCGCCAGCGCCTTCAGCATGCCGACCGGCGGTCGCGGCCATCGTTGCCGGACCTGTTCGACCAGCATCGCGGTCGGCTTGAAGATGCGGATCCACTGCAGGCTGTCGAACAGCATGAGCTCGTATTTCATCGGCCGGATGAAGGCGAGCGAGATCCGATTAGCCGAATCCGTCAGCAGCATGTCGAAAGCCGCGCTATTGACGGCGCGCAGCAGTTGCGCCCCGGCGCTCACATTGTCCTCGCCTTCGGCAGCCATCAGCGAACCGATGACCCCGGCTGAAAGCGTTTCGCCTTCGAGGACGTAGCGGGTGGCCAGGACGCCGAGAAATCCGCCGATGCTTCCGTCCTGGGCAATCTGAACCAGCGACGAAGCGTCCCCGCCATCTGGCGGCCCCTGCAGATAGAGCCGCTCCATATAGGCCGCTACATTCCTGACGGCGACGGCATCGCCGCCGCTTCCCCGCCGGCGGAACCTGGTCAGGAACAGTCGCGCTACCTGCTCGAGATCGCGATGCTCCAGAAGCCTGACGCGTGAAGCGCTGATCCCGGCAACAGCGTTGAGAGGTCGGCTCCTGTGGGAGCCCACGGGGGGCACAACGGTATTAATCGGCTTTGACTCCAACCCGGCTAGCGAGCTAACCGGGGGGTCTTCGAGTAGTCAACGATCGCCGAGCCTGATTACAGTAATCCTGCGACCGCCTATGGTTAAGCAGGACTTGACGGCGCCGCTTCACACGGCGCCGGTGTATTATTCGACCGTCACGGACTTCGCCAGATTGCGCGGCTGGTCTACGTCCTTGCCCATGAATACAGCCGTCTGATAGGCGATCATCTGGATCGGCAGTGCATAGACGATCGGAGCGAAGAGCGGATCCATCGCCGGCAGGATGATCGAGGTCTCGGGCACGATGCCGCATTCGGCCGCGCCCTTGGCATCGGTCACCAGAATGATCCGGCCGCCGCGTGCCGCAACCTCCTGCATGTTCGAGGCGGTCTTCTCGAACAGCGCGTCATGAGGAGCCACCACGATCACGGGCATGTCCTCGTCGATCAGCGCTATCGGGCCATGCTTCAGCTCACCTGCTGGATAACCTTCCGCATGGATGTAGCTGATTTCCTTGAGCTTCAGGGCCCCTTCCAGCGCGAGCGGGAAGCTCGTGCCACGGCCGAGATAGAGCACGTCGCGAGCCTTTGAGAGCTCGCGGGCAAGCTTCTCGATCTCGGGCTCCAGTTCCAGCGCCTTGGCGATCAGGCCCGGAAGCGCGATCAGGCTCTGGACATGACGGGCTTCTTCCGCCGCCGTCAGCGTGCCGCGGCCACGGGCCGCCGCGAGCGCGAGGCAGGCGAGCGCCGTCAGCTGGCAGGTGAAGGCTTTGGTCGAGGCGACGCCGATCTCGGGGCCGGCCAGCGTCGGCGCAACCGCGTCGCTCTCGCGGGCAATGGTCGAGGTCGGCACGTTGACCACAGAGAGAATGGTCTGCCGCTCCTGCCTTGCATAGCGCAAGCAGGCGAGCGTATCGGCGGTCTCGCCGGACTGCGACACGAACAGCGCCAGCCCGTCCTTGGGCAGCGGCGCCTCGCGATAGCGGAACTCAGAGGCGACATCGATCTCGACCGGCAGGCGGGCGAGCTTCTCGAACCAGTACTTGGCCGTCAGGCCGGCATAGTAGGCGGTGCCGCAAGCCGAGACGGACAGGCGCGACAGTGAGGCCCAGTCGACCTTGTCGGCGAAGGGCAACCGCACCGTGCCGGCGGCCATGTCGAGATACTGTGTCAGCGTATGGCCGACGACCTCGGGCTGCTCGTAGATTTCCTTGGCCATGAAGTGGCGGTGATTGCCCTTCTCGACCAGGAAGGCACCTGCGGCGACGCGCTGCGCGCGGCGTTCGACCTGCTGGTTGGCCTTGTCGTAGAAGGTCGCGCCCTGGCGATTCAGGACAACCCAGTCGCCCTCCTCGAGATAGGCGATGAGGTTGGTGAAAGGTGCCAGCGCCAGCGCGTCCGAGCCGAGATACATCTCGCCATCGCCGACACCGACCGCCAGGGGCGAGCCCTTGCGCGCGCCGATCAGCAGATCTTCCTCGCCCTCGAACAGGAAGGCGAGCGCGAAGGCTCCGCGCAGCAGCGGCAGCGAGTTGGCGACGGCCTTGACCGGGCCATGGCCGCGATCGAGCTCGCGGGTGACGAGATGCGCCACGATTTCCGTGTCGGTCTCGGTGGCGAAGACATAGCCTTCGGCCTGCAGCTCGGTGCGCAGCTCGCGGAAATTCTCGATGATGCCGTTATGGACCACGGCGAGCTTTGGCGTCGCGTGTGGGTGGGCATTGGTCTCGTTGGGCTTGCCATGGGTCGCCCAGCGCGTATGGCCGATGCCGATCAGGCCCTCCAGCGGCTCGTTGGAAAGGCGAACCTCGAGGTTCCTGAGCTTGCCTTCGGCGCGGCGGCGGGTGAGCAGGCCGTTCTCCAGCGTCGCGACGCCAGCCGAATCATAGCCGCGATATTCGAGCCGACGCAGCGCCTCGACCACCTGGCCAGCGACCGCTTCCTTGCCCAGAATTCCCACGATGCCGCACATGCGCAAACCTCTTCAGACATTGCCGTTGCAAACCGCATAGCGGGCAACGGCTGCCATGCCCAATCACTCTAAATGTCGAACTATGAACGCCAGCTTGCGCGAAACCCCGGTTTTCAGGGCTTCTTCTGGCTTTTCTTGCGGGCCAGCGCGGCCTCCCGGAAGGTCTTGGCCCATCCGAGGCGCTCGATCTGCTGTGCCCGTGCAATCGCCAACCCGTCGGGCGCGACGTCGCGCGTGACGACCGAGCCCGAGCCCACGAAGGCGCCCGCGCCGATCGTCACCGGAGCAACGAGCGCCGAATTCGAACCGACGAACGCGCCGGCGCCGATCGTGGTCTTGTACTTGAAGAAGCCGTCGTAATTGCAGGTGATCGTGCCCGCACCGATATTGGCGCCCTCTCCGACGCTGGCGTCGCCGATATAGGTGAGATGGCTCACCTTGGCCCCCTCGCCGATATCGGCCGCCTTGATCTCCACGAAATTTCCGACCTTGGCCCTGGCGGCAAGCTTGGCCCCCGGACGCAGGCGGCCATAGGGGCCGACAGTCGCGGCCGGACCAACCTCGGCGCCCTCAAGGTGCGAGAAGGCATGGATCACAGCCCCTTCCGCTACAATGACCCCAGGGCCGAAGACGACATGCGCCTCGACCACGACATCGCGTCCAAGCTGAGTGTCGAAGGCGAAGAAGACGGTCTCCGGCGCCACGAGGGTCGTGCCGGACATCATCACCTCCAGCCGTTTGCGACGCTGGAATTCAGCCTCGGCGACAGAGAGTTGCACGCGATCGTTAACACCTTGGACCTCGCTTTCCGGCGCCTTGAGGGCGACGGTCGCGAGGCCACGCGAGCGCGCCACGGCAACCGCGTCGGGCAGGTAGAACTCACCCTGCGCGTTGTCGCAGCCGATCGCCTCGAGGATCGATAGCGCATGGCCGCCGTCGAGCGCCATCAATCCAGCATTGCAGAAGCCGATCGTGCGCTGGTCCTCGTTCGCATCCTTGTGCTCGACAATCGCCTCCAGCGCGCCGTCCCTGATCACGAAGCGGCCATAACCGGTGGGATCGCGCGCCTCGAAGCCCAGTGCCGCGACAGCCGCGCCCTCGGCCAGCGCGGCCCGCAAGGCGCCGAAGGTTTCAGCGCGGATCAGGGGCGTATCGGCAAAGGCGACGAGAACGTCGTCATGGCCGGCCTCCAGCGCCTCGCGCGCGGCGAGCACGGCGTGTGCGGTGCCGCGCCGTTCGACCTGGGTGACGATTGCAGCCGACGGCATCGCGGCCGAAACCTCCGCCGCGACATCGGCACGGTCCGGCCCGATGACGACGACGACCGACGTCGCGCCGGCCTGCGCCACCGCCGCCAGGGCATGCCCCAGCAGGGAGCGACCACCGATCTCGTGCAGGACCTTGGGCTGCCGCGACTTCATGCGCGTGCCCTCGCCCGCTGCCAGGATGATCGCGAGGCAGGAACGGCCGGACTGCATTTCGGTCATGATTGTCGTTTCCTTTGCAGGCTGTCAGCCGGCCTGCGCTTTGCCGTGGAATCGCCCCATGCGTGAGGGCGCATGGGGGCTGTGCAGGCGCCGTGGATAACCGATCCCGGCGGCATTTGCCAAAGCCGCGTCGAAAGTGTGCGCGGCGATGCAACAGACTGGCAATCTTGCGCATTGTAGAACAATGGGCTGAGCCTTACTGAGGATAGCGATCATCTGCATTTTCCTGATGCAAACACTTTTCACTCCGTCAAGAAATGCTCTAGAAGCGCGAGAGGGCGAGGGCGTCGCCCGTCTATGTTGGATATGATGGCGAAATCCTTGAATCGTCGAGACTTTCTCGAAGGCGCCGCAGTCGGCCTCGCCTCCGCTTCATTGCTCGGCGCGACGCCGGCATCGGCCCAGTCGAATTGGGCGAGCCTGGTGCAATCCGTGATCGCGGAAGGACAGCGATTCAACCCGGCAATGGTCGTCGAAACGGCGCGCATGCTGGCGAGCAAACCGCTGGTTCCCGTTGCGGCAACCGACCTGCCCGACGGCTACGCCACCCTGCCCTATGACCAGTATTCCGGCATCCGGGCCCAACCGGGCGGCATGATCTGGGCCGGCGAGAATCGCGGCTTCACCATCGAGCCACTGCATCGCGGCTACGTCTTCTCGAACCCGGTCAGTCTGTTCACGGTCGAGGACGAGATCGTGCGCAAGGTCACGTTCGACCGCAGCAAGTTCGACTATGGTCGCGTCACGCCGCCGCCTCCCAATGTCGACCTGCAGTTCTCGGGCATGCGCATCGCGACCGGGCTGGAGCGCCCCTACGAGGTCGCGACCTTCCAGGGCGCGACCTTCTTTCGCGCATTGGCGAAGGGCCAGAATTACGGCGCCATGGCGCGTGCGTTGATTCTGCGCCCGGGCGAGACACGCGGAGAGGAGGTTCCGTTCTTCCGTGCCTTCTGGATCGAGCGACCCGGTCCCGCATCGGGCTCGCTGGTGATCCATGCGCTGCTCGACTCCGAAAGCCTGACCGGCGCCGTCCGAATGACCTTGCGCCCCGGCGACGTGACGCTGATCGATGTCGAGATGACCCTGTTCGCGCGCAAGGAACTCGACCACGTCGGGTTCGGCGGCACGATGGGCACGTTCCTTTCGGGACCGCAGAGCCGTCGGACCTTCGATGACCTTCGTCCCAGCGTGCATGAAGTCTCTGGCCTGCAGATCCTCACCGGCAATGGCGAGTGGATCTATCGCCCGGTCAGCAACCCGGCGACCCTGCAGGTCTCGTCCTTCCTCGACACCAACCCCAAAGGTTTTGGCCTGGTCGAGCGCGAGCGCGATCCCGGTGCTTTCCAGGATGACGACCAGCGCTACGAACTGCGTCCCAGCGTTTGGGTCGAACCGCTCGGCGAATGGGGTGCGGGCTCGGTCCAGTTGATCGAAATCCCCAGCGATTCCGACGTCAACGACAACGTCATCTGCTACTGGCGCCCGCGCCAGCCCCTGGCAGCTGGCAGCGAAACATCCTTGGCCTATCGCCAGGCCTGGGGCTGGCAGCCGCCCGAGCGGCCGACACTCGCCGTCGCAAGCCGCGTCAGGCAGGGTCGCGGCTCCCAGGGACGCCGCCGCCGTTTCATCGTCGACTTCACCGGCGACAAGCTGGCGGACGCCGGCATCGTCACATCGGCGCGCGCTAACCTGACGGCAGCGCCGGGCGCGATCCATAATGTCCGGCTCTGGCCTTACCCCGAGCGCAAACTGATGCGCGTCGGCTTCGAGGTCGATCCCGGAAATGATAATCTCAGCGAGCTCCGGCTCGTCCTGCAAGCCGGCGGGCAGCCGATTTCCGAGACCTGGTTGAATCGATGGACGTGGTGACAGGAGCGCGGCGGGATTCGGAATCCGGGCACGACGCCCGGCCTTACGTCGCGTGCGAGGAGCCGGCGACACCGCCCGAGAACCGGCTCGTCATGCCGGTGCAGTCGTTCCGGCGCTGGAATTCCTCCGACCGGCGCAAGCCGGCCCTGCCCCGGCTCTGGACGACGCCCTGGCTGAAGCGCCTCTTCGTCTTCGGCGGCGGCATGCTGCTGACCGCCTATGGCGCGTGGGAAATGTACAGCGTCGTGTCGGTCAGTCGCACGACCTCGCTTCAGTACGCCTTGCTCGTGCTGTTCACCGTGAACTTCTCGTGGATCGCGCTTGCGTTCACCAGCGCGCTGATGGGCTTCTTCGGCCTGCTGTTCAGCCGCGGCCTAGGCGACCGCGTCGAAGCGCTCAACCATCGCACCGTCGTGGTGATGCCGATCTACAACGAGTCGACCGCACGCACCTTCGCGGCCCTCTCGGCAATCCGCGAATCCGTCGAGGCGACGGGCTTGGGAGCGCATTTCGACTACTTCATCGTTTCCGACACGACCAACCCCGATGTCTGGATCGCCGAGGAGCGCGCCTTTCTCGCCCTGCGTGAGAGACTGGGGCCGAATTCGCGCGTCTACTACCGTCACCGCCCCAAGAACCACCACCGCAAGGCCGGCAACATCGCCGATTTCGTGACGCGCTGGGGCGGCTACTACGAGCACATGGTCGTGCTCGACGCCGACAGCCTGATGACGGGCACCTGCATCGTGCGCCTGACGGCCGCGATGGAGGCCGATCCCGATTCAGGCATCATCCAGTCGCTGCCGCTGATCATCAACCGCAACACCTTTTTCGCGCGGCTCCAGCAGTTCGCTGCCCGGGTCTATGGCCCCGTCATCGCGACCGGCCTCGCCATGTGGTCGGGTCGCGACGGCAATTACTGGGGCCACAACGCCATCATCCGGACGAAGGCGTTCGCCGAGCACTGCGGCCTTCCCGACCTCAAGGGCAAGCCGCCCTTCGGCGGTCACGTACTCAGCCACGACTTCGTCGAGGCTGCCCTGATGCGGCGCTCCGGCTGGTCGGTCTACATGCTGCCCGACCTCACCGGCTCCTATGAGGAGAGCCCGCCCTCGCTGATCGACATCTCGGTCCGCGACCGGCGCTGGTGCCAGGGCAATCTGCAGCATTCGCGGATCATCGGCGCTAAGGGCTTCGTCTGGTCCACGCGCCAGCATTTCGCCACCGGCATCATGGGCTATCTCGCTTCGCCGTTCTGGCTGATGCAGCTGGTGGTCGGCATCCTGATCGTGCTGCAGGTCAACTACGCGCGGCCTGAATACTTCACGCAGGAGTTCACGCTCTTCCCGATCTGGCCGCGCTTCGACCCCGAGCGCGCCTTGAACCTGTTCGCGCTGACGATGGCGATCCTGCTCGCACCGAAATTCTTCGGGCTACTGCTGACCCTGTTCAACGGCAAGCTCCGGCGCGCCGGCGGCGGCGCGATCCGGCTCATTCTGTCGGCTCTGCTAGAGATCCTGTTCTCGGCCTTCTTCGCGCCGATCATGATGCTGATCCAGTCGGGCTCGGTCTTTCAGATCCTGCTCGGCCGCGACACGGGCTGGAACCCGCAGCGCCGCGACGACGGTTCGATCCCGCTCAAGGACATCATCCGCCGCCACCGCACCCATACGGTGCTTGGCGTCGTCGCCGGCATCTCGGCCTTCATGATCGCGACCTCGCTGTTCGCCTGGATGTCGCCCACCATTGTCGGCCTCGTGCTCGCCATCCCGCTGTCATGGGCTTCCGGCCAGCTCGCGCTCGGCCTCTGGCTGAAGCGTCACAAACTGCTGCTGACGCCTGAGGAAGGCGATCCGCCAGCGGTGGCCCTGCGCGCCAATGCGTTGCAGGCCGAGTTCGCGAAAGCCGGCTTCGACGATGACGACGGCATACGCGCCCTGCATGCCGACCCCGCCCTGCGCCATGCCCACGAGATGATGCTGCCGGAAGCACAGTCGCGCCGGCGCGGCGAGGTCGACCCCGACCGCGCCGTGGCACAAGCCAAGCTCGTGGACGCCGAGACGGTCGACGACGCCGCGATCTGGCTGAAGCCGAAGGAGCGCATGGTCGTGATGCATGACCGCGCGCTGGTCGGGCTTCTGGCCTCGCTGTCGACGAGGCCGGAAGACGCATCGGCCTCGCCGGCTCAGTAGATCCACGGCCCCGCCCTACAGCTTTAGGCGACTTAGACCATGATCCCGGGGCCATCCCGGTCGGAGCCCCATATCCAGTCCGGCGCGCTCGCCGGACATGGTCAGGAATGGGCCCCGGGCCTCCCTTCGGTGACCCGGGATGACGGCATGCTCTAGACGCTGGCGAAACGTCTGCTTCAGCCTTGCTCGAAGGCGATCACGCAGCCCATAGCCACCTCCGGCGGCACGACGAGACGGTCATCGCCATGGGCGAAGGTCACGCTCGCGGCGGTGAGTCGCTCCGCCACAGCCTTCAAATCGGCCACCGCGACGCAGAGGCCCAGGAATCGCGCAGGCGTCGGTTCCGGCGGAGTCTGATAGATCGCATGCGCCGCCTCGGCATCGAGCACATCGATACGGCCGCGCGGCAGGTCGAGCACGTAGTCCTCGTTGCCGTCCAGGATCTCGGCGCCCCCGGTAAAGGCCGAAAGGAACGCACGGTGCTGCTCGGGCGCGTCCGTCAGCAGGATCGCAGCCGACAAGGCGGTGGCGCCGTTGGCATGTGCCTGGAAGGCGGGGTTCCAGAAGTTCTGCGGCTCGTGCTGCTCGCAGACGAAGAAACCGCATTCGGGCGCGGCGGGATCGTCGGCGAAGGCGAGCGAGAACGCGACACGGACCTGCTCCCCACTCGGACGCAGCGCCTGGCGCTCGAAGAAGAACGGCTCGAAGGCGCCGATTCCCGCATCCGAGAATGCAGCATTGTCGGCCTTGGCGTCTCGGCTCTCGAGCACGAGCATCGACATGCCCTCGCCGCGCGCCAGCGCGTCCCGGACGAAGGCGCCGAAGGAGAACCGCCCCGGCCCCGGCTCGGGGATCGAACCGGGATCGCCGATCGTGATCAGTTCCAGGAATGAGCCCGGGAACTGCACGATCCGGTTCTCGGTGCCCCAGGGGTGCCGGTTGCGCGCGCCGACAGTGAAACCCAGCCGCTCGTAGAAAGCGCCGGCAGCATCGAGATCGTGCACTCCGATGACGAGATGGTCGAGGCCGCGGGGGGCGGTTGCGGTCGTAAGCTCAGGCATGTCTGGCGCTCGCTGATGGCAGGCTCGGACGACTAGCTCTAGCAGGTCGGGCAGCGGCGGTCATGCCCGCTCCCGGTCAGGCTATATAGTGCGGCACGAAGCGCGACGTGTTCCTGGTTATCGGGGTCGCGTCCTCGCGCACGCACAGCCCGCAGGCTTCCGACGCCACCAGCCATGAGCCGATCACCGCATAGCGGCCGTTGGCTTTGAACAGGTTAGGTGCAGCGTCCTGAATCACGAAGCCTTCCTCGCCATAGGGCCCGCCATCGCTGTAGAGGACCTCCCCATCGGCGATCAGCGTGATGTTGGCGCCCTCGCGTGAATAGAGCGGCTTGCGGACACGTCGGGCTGACAGGGTCTGAGAGCCCGGGTCGCCCTCGAAGAACGCAGGCAGGAGGTTTGGATGGCCGGGCTCCATCTCCCAGAGGAAGGCGAGCAGCCCCTTGTTGGAGAGGAGCGCCTTCCAGGGTGGCTCGACGAACTGGCACTGGGCACCTGCCAGCGCCTCGCCATAGCGCTCGCGAAACAACCATTCCCAAGGATAGAGCTTGAACAGGCTCTCGATCGGCACCGAATTTCCGTCGCAGAAGCGCCCGTCCGGCAGCAGCCCGATCTCCTCGACATAGGTGAAGCGTGCATCGAGCCCTGCCTGCAGCGCGCAGTCGAGCAGGTAGTCGACGGTGCCCTTGTCCTCGTCGGCTCCCTGCGCGCAGGCCAGGTGAAGCCGGTAGGGCGACGGCTGCCGCAGCGCCGCCAGCGCCGCCAGAAGGCGCTCATGCACAGAGTTGAACTGGTCGCAGCCCCGCGGCAACAGGCCCTGCTTCATCGCCTGCTCGAGCCAGTCCCACTGGACCACGGCGCTCTCCAGCAGCGCGGTTGGGGTGTCGGCGTTGTATTCCAGCAGCTTGGCCGGGCCGCGCCCGTCATAGGCCAGGTCGAGCCGACCATAGAGGTTGCGGTCGCCGCGCTGCCAGGATTGGGCGATCAGGGGCCAGTGCGCCTCCGGGATGGCAAGCCGTCTCAGAACCGCCTCGTCCGCCAGTGCGCGCTCGATGAAAGCGAAGCAGAGCTGCTCGAGCTCGTTGGTCGGCGCCTCGATATCGCGCTCGATCTGCTCGAGCGAGAATTCATAGGCAGCGCTTTCGTCCCAATAGGGCTCGCCATCCATGGTGTGGAAGGCAAAGCCGATGCGCTCGACCCTGCCCTGCCAATTGGGGCGCGGCTGCATCGGGACTCGGCGCATCAGGAGGACCCCCGCGAGCCGAACGAGCGCGAGATCGAGCCGAAGCCGCCCCGCGAGGTCGCAGTCTGCGCAGCGCGGCTTGCAACGAAGCTGGTCGCCGTGATGCTGCCACCCGACGTCGTGGAATACCGGCGCGATCCGCCATACGAGGAGCTGCTGCCGGACGACGACGATGAACCGTAAGAGGAGCGCGGCGGCTCGCAGTCCGGCCGCCCCGCCCCCTGCACGCGCGAGCCGGGCGGGCAGGCAGCCTGGGTGGGAGGCAGCAGCGGCGCCGCAGGCCGGTGGCCGATCCCCGTGAGATTGCGCGCGAGCATGAAGCCCGCGAGCGCCGGCAGGAAATATTGTGCGCCGTTCATCGTGGCGGAGCTACAGGAGCCGGCTCCGTATTGCGCCTCGCACTCGGCCAGCCTCTGGAATTTCGGCGCCTCGCTCAGGCGCCTGGCGGAGGCGTCGGCGAACGCCGCCTCACAGGCCTGGGCACCGAGCTGGTTGGCCTCGCGGCATTCGCTGAGACTGTTGTAGACGAGGTCCTCATTGGGCGTGTCGTCGCCGGTCAACGACCAGACCGTCGCCACCATCACCACGCCCGCGGCCGCCAATCCGATCTGGGTCGAGCGCTTCATGGCATGCGCTCCGGGTCAGGCGGTCATGCTGGCGGCAGCCAGCGTGCCGGAAATCACCGCGATGACCGCCAGCATGGCAGCCGACGGCAGGCGATCCTCCTCGATCTTGCGCGACAGGTCCGGGATCAGGAAGCGGGCAAGCCCGTAGGCAGCGAACTGGATCAGCATCGCGGCGACAGCCCAGATCACCAGGTCGGGGATGCTGCTCGCCTGGGCGATCGCCTTTTCAAGGGGGAGCGAGAATCCCACCACATTGCCGCCAAGCGCTACCGCTGCCGAGAGGTTTCCGACCCGAATCAGCGCGATCTCGTCATGGGCTGTCATCTTGAGATAGACGGCGGCGAAACTCGCGATCAAAGCAACGCCGAGGCAGAAATAGAGCAGGAACGCGGGAAGCCCCGCCATCGAGATCGTCATGCCGCCTGCCCCCAAGCTGCCAGAATGATCGTGCGAGGGCGACTATACGTCAGTTGAGCGGTAGTGCCAGAGGGGCCCCGCAGGCGCCTTTGTCGGGCGCATAACCGTCATTGCGAGCGAAGCGAAGCAAACCGGAGCGCGGAGAGCTACTGGATCGCTTCGCTCGCAATGACGCGCCGGCTGTCAGACCAGCCGGCTCTGCACCACCGCAGCCTCGACGAAGCTCGCAAACAGCGGATGCGGCTCGAAGGGACGCGACTTCAGCTCGGGGTGGTACTGCACGCCGATGAACCAGGGGTGGTCGGGATACTCGACCGTCTCCGGAAGCAGACCGTCGGGCGACAGGCCCGAGAAGTTCATCCCGCTCGCCTCGAGGCGCTCGCGATAACCCATGTTCACCTCGTAGCGGTGGCGATGGCGCTCCGAGATCTCGGTCGAGCCGTAGATCTTGGCGATCTTTGAATCGGGCGAAAGCGTCGAGGCGTACGCGCCCAGCCGCATCGTACCGCCGAGATTGCCGTTGGCAGCGCGCTGCTCCAGCTCGTTGCCGCGCAGCCATTCCGTCATCAGGCCGACGACGGGCTCCGGCGTGGGACCGAACTCGCTGGAGTTGGCATCCTCGATCTTGGCTAGCGAACGCGCCGCCTCGATCACCGCCATCTGCATGCCGAAGCAGATGCCGAAATATGGCACCTTGCGCTGCCTGGCGAAGGTCGCAGCCTTGATCTTGCCCTCGGCGCCTCGATGGCCGAAGCCGCCCGGCACCAGGATGCCATGGACATGCTCGAGGAACGGAGTCGGATCTTCCTTCTCGAAGACCTCCGACTCGATCCAATCGAGGTTGACCTTCACGCGGTTGGCGATTCCGCCATGCATGAGCGCCTCGATGAGGGACTTGTAGGCGTCCTTCATGCCCGTGTACTTGCCGACGATGGCGATCGTGACCTCGCCCTCGGGGTTCTTCACGCGCTCGGAAATGCGACGCCAGTTCGAGACGTCGGGCTCGGCGCTGGCATCCATGCCGAAGGCCGCCAGGACCTCGTTGTCGAGCCCCTCGGCGTGATAGGACAGCGGCACATCATAGATCGAGGCGACGTCGCGGGCCTCGATCACGGCGGTCTCGCGGACATTGCAGAACAGCGCGAGCTTGCGGCGCTCCTCGCGCGGAATCTCGCGGTCGGTGCGGCAGAGCAGGATGTCGGGCTGGATGCCGATCGAGCGCAGCTCCGCCACCGAATGCTGGGTCGGCTTGGTCTTCAGCTCGCCGGCCGTGGGGATATAGGGCAGCAGCGTCAGGTGGATGAAGATGCACTGGCCGCGCGGCAGTTGCTGGCCGGTCTGGCGGATGGCCTCCAGAAACGGGAGGCTCTCGATGTCGCCGACTGTGCCGCCCACCTCCAGCAGCACGAAGTCGTAGCCATCGTTGCCGGTGAGGATGAATTCCTTGATCGCGTTCGTGACATGGGGAACGACCTGGATCGTCGCGCCGAGATAATCGCCGCGCCGCTCCTTGGTCAGGATGTCCATGTAGATGCGACCGGTCGTGATGTTGTCGCCCTTGTTGCAGGGCCGCCCGGTGAAGCGCTCGTAGTGGCCGAGGTCGAGATCGGTCTCGGCCCCGTCATCGGTCACGAAGACCTCGCCGTGCTGATAGGGGCTCATCGTGCCCGGATCGACATTCAGGTAGGGGTCGAGCTTGCGCAGGCGGACCGTGTGGCCGCGAGCCTGCAGAAGGGCAGCGAGAGCTGCCGACGCCAGGCCTTTGCCGAGCGAGGACACCACGCCGCCGGTGATGAATACATACCGCGTCATGGGAGGAGACCTTTATCCCTTGGAGTTCGATTCGCTAAGCACTTCGTTGCAGGCGTGCCCTGCCATCAGCGCTGGTCCGGACAAGAGCAGCCGAACTGATTCCGACTGCTCTCAAAAGATAAGGGCCGGTTGCCCGGCCCCGCGTGCTGTCAAAGGCTGGGGCCGGTTTCCCGGCCCAGGCCCGTCTTACTGCTGCGGCGCAGCAGGCGGCGAAGGCGGCTGAGCGCCACCGGCCGGAGCCTGCATCTGGCGCAGCTGGTCGAGTACGCCGCCGGCGTTGGGAGCGCTCGGACCACCCGGGGCGGCAGGCGCAGTCGAGCCCGGCGCGCCGTCGATGATCGAGCGCTGGACGCGGCCGCTGTGAGCCATGACGGCCAGAACGATCGAGGTCAGGAAGAAGGCGCCCGCCAGGATCGCAGTCGCACGGGTCAGGGCGTTGGCCTGGCCGCGGCCGGTCATGAAGCCGCCGGCTCCGCCACCGCCCGAGCCCATTCCGAGGCCGCCGCCTTCGGAGCGCTGCAGAAGGACGACGCCGACGAGCGCGACGACGATGATCAGATGGATGACGATGAGGACGTTCTGCATGGTCTCACGAAAATGGGTAGGGAGCGGAAAGCCGCAAGGGCGCACCGCTCCGACTGTTCGCTTGGCGCGAACTGCGCCGGCACATAGCACGCGCCCGCCGGGTGCACCACCCGACAAATTATGCGACGTCAGGCGCAGGCTTGGGCGATCGCCAGGAAATCCTTGGCCACGAGGCTTGCCCCTCCCACGAGCGCACCGTCGACATTGGCGACATTCATCAGTTCGGCGGCATTCGAGGGCTTTACCGAGCCGCCATAGAGCAGGCGGACGGCGGCGGCCTCGGTCTTGCCGAGCATCCGGCCGAGCTCGGCGCGAATTGCCGCATGGACCTCGGCGACATCTGCCGCAGTCGGGGTCAGGCCGGTGCCGATCGCCCAGACGGGCTCATAGGCGACGACCAGCGTCGCACCTGTCGAGCCCTCCGGCACGGAGCCGCGCAGCTGCTTCTTCACCACGGCGAGTGCCTTGCCAGCCTCGCGCTCGGCCTGGGTCTCTCCGACGCAGACGATGGGCACCAGGAGCGATTGCTGCGCGGCCTCGGCCTTGTCCTTGACTGTCGCGTTGGTCTCGCCATGCAGAGTGCGCCGCTCCGAATGCCCGACGATCGCGAAGGCAGCGCCGGCATCGGCGAGCATCGGCGCCGCGATATCGCCTGTAAAGGCGCCCTTCTCGGCAGCCGCACAATCCTGGCCGCCGGTTGCTATGCGCGAGCCGATCAACGCGGCAGTCGCGGCGAAGAGCATTGTTGCGGGCGGGCAGATCGCCAGGTCGACGGCAGCTTTCAGGGCGGTATCGTAGCCCTTGGCAACCTCGCCTGCGATTGCGAGATCGCCCTTGAGCCCGTTCATCTTCCAGTTGCCTGCCACCAACGGCCTGATGCTGCGCGTCATTCTGTCCCTCCGAAATTCACTCAGCCGGCTGTAGCAACGCCAAGCCGCAGCCGCAATCTCGAGGCATCGCTGTGGTCCACGCGCCAGCCCGGGATTGCAGCGCACGATTGCCGTTCCGGAAAGATTGCGGCTTGCTTCGCCGGTTCCTATAAGCAGCGCCGACAAAAGACCGATATGTGTCGCTGCAAGCGACGCATCCGAGCCAGGAAAGACGAACCGATATGATGATGCAGGGTATCCGCAAGGCGGGCCAGAGCTTCGTTGGCAAGCTCATCATCTTCGTGCTGTTCGGCTTCCTGATCTTCTCCTTCGCGATCTGGGGCATCGGCGACATCTTCCAGGGCTATGGCCGCAATTCGGTCGCCCGCGTCGGCAAGGCCGAGATCGGTCTCGAGCAGATGCGCACCGCCTATCAGAACGAACTCCAGCAGCTGACGCGTCAGCAGCGCCGGCAGATCACACCCGACATGGCCCGTGCGCTTGGCCTCGACCGCCGCGTGCTCTCGCGCCTCGTCACGGAGGCAGTGCTCGACCAGACCGCCCGCAGCATGGGTCTTGCCGTCTCGGATGAGACGATCCGCAACCTGATCTTCGACGACGCCGTGTTCAAGGACGCCTCCGGCGCCTTCTCCCCAGCCCGCTTCAACGAATTGCTGCGCTCCAACGGCTTCACCGAGCAGGTCTATGTCCGCGAGCAGCGCGCCACCATCCTGCGCCAGCAGCTCGCCGAAATGGTCGTCGGCCTCGTGAGCGCCCCCGTGGCGCTCCAGGAGATCGGCCATCGCCTGCGCAACGAGAAGCGCAGCGTGACGTTCGCCCGCGTTCCGGTCAGCGCTGCCGGCGATATCGCGGCGCCGACCGACGCGCAGCTCAAGACCTTCTTCGACGAGCGCAAGGCCTCGTTCCGCGCGCCGGAATTCCGCAGCGCCAATCTGCTGTCGATCTCGGCCGAGACCCTCGCCGACCCGAGCAAGATCACCGACGCCGACGCCCAGGCCGAATACGAGAAGGTCAAGGCGCAGCGCTTCACGACCTCCGAGACGCGTACCATCCAGCAGATCACCTTCCCGACCGCGGAGGAGGCGCAGGCCGCCAAGGCCCGGATCGATGCCGGCGAAACTTTCGAGGCCATCGCCGCCTCGCGCAACATCGCGGAGGCCGATCTCACGCTCGGCACGTTCAATCGGACACAGGTGTTCGACGCCGCGGTGCGAGATGCCGCCTTCGCGCTTGCCGAAGCCGGTGTCAGCGGCCCCGTCACCAGCGCCTTCGGCCCTGTGCTGCTGCGCGCCAGCGCCATCGTCGCCGAGCGTGTGCGCCCCTATGAGGAGGTCGCCACCGAGGTGAAGGCCGAGCTGGCCCGATCCCGCGCCAGCGGCCAGATCACCGATCTGCACGACCGCATCGAGGACCAGCGCGCCGCCGCCAAGCCGCTGGCCGAGATCGCCAAGGAGTTCAACCTGACGCTGCGCAGCGTCGGCCCGGTCGACAGCGGCATGCGCAAGCCCGATGGCACGAGCGAGCAGGCTTTGCCGGGCGGCAACGATACCGTGCAGGCGATCTTCCGCTCGGATATCGGCGTCGACAACGAGGCGATCCGCCTGCCCCGCGACACCGGCTATGTCTGGTTCGACCTGACCAAGATCGACGCCGCCCGCGACCAGACCCTCGAGGAAGTGAAAAGCACGGTCGAGGCACAATGGCGGGCCGACGAGGTCGCCACCAGGCTCGCGGCAAAGACACGCGAAATGGTCGCCAAGCTCGACGCCGGAGAGGCTTTCGACACCGTCGCATCCGCCGCCGGGTTGACGATCGAGAAGGCTGCCGACATCGGCCGCCAGGACGAGCGCCCCGAACTGCCCGCCAATGTCGTCAGCCTGATCTTCGGCACCGCCGTCGGCAAGAGCGCCTCAGCCTCTGGCCCCGAGAATGGCCGCGTCCTGTTCAAGGTCGACAGCGCCACGGTGGCTCCCTATGCGCGCACCACGCAGGAGGCCGACAATTTCCAGCGCCTGCTCTCCTCCAGCATCAGCGAGGACATGCTCGCCCAGTATGTCGGCAAGCGTCAGGCCGACCTCGGTGTCACCGTCAACGAGACCGCCTTCCGCAATGCCACCGGTGGCGCGCAGAACTGAGATGCAGACGCAGACGGATTTCGACCTCTTCGTGCAGGGCCTTGACGCCGGCGTACCGCAACTGGTTCGCCAGGTTCTGGTCGGCGACTGCGAAACTCCGGTCGCGGCCTTCCTGAAGCTGCGCCACGCCACAAGCGGGCCCGCCTTCCTGCTCGAATCCGTCGAGGGCGGCGCCGTGCGCGGCCGCTATTCGATGATCGGGCTGGAGCCGGACCTGATCTGGCGTTGCCACCACGGTCAGGCCTCGGTCTGCCGCCCCGCTCTGGGCGAGGCCTTCCTGGCCGATCCGCGCCCGGCCTTCGAGAGCCTGCGCGCGCTGCTGGCCGAGAGCGCGATCCCCGAGAGCGAGGAGCTGCCCCCGATGGCAGCCGGCGTCTTCGGCTATCTCGGCTACGACATGGTGCGCCTGATGGAGCGTCTGCCCGAGCCCAAGGGCGGCGGCACGGGCGTGCCCGACGCCATCCTGGTGCGCCCGACGCTGATGGTCGTGTTCGATGCCGTGCGCGACGAGATCCATGTCGTCACGCCCGTGCGCCCGCAGGCCGGTGTCTCGGCGCGCATCGCGCATGAGCAGGCGCAGGAGCGGCTCGACGCCGTCGTCCGCGCGCTTGAGCAGCCGCTGCCGGCCGAGGCCGCCGTCGACATCGCCAACCTGCCCGAGCCCACGATCGTCTCGAACACGGAGCAGGCCGCCTATCACGAGATGGTGGCACGCGCCCAGGAGTACATCCGCGCCGGTGACATCTTCCAGGTCGTACTCTCGCAACGTTTCGAGGCGCCTTTCGAGCTGCCGCCCTTTGCGCTCTATCGCGCCCTGCGGCGCGTCAATCCGGCGCCGTTCCTGTGCTATCTCGACTTCAACGAGTTCCAGATCGTCTGCTCGAGCCCGGAGATCCTGGTGCGCCTGCGCGACGACACCGTCGCCATCCGCCCCATTGCCGGCACGCGCCGCCGCGGCGCTACGCCCGCCGAGGACGAGGCACTCGCGACGGAACTGCTGGCAGATCCGAAGGAGCGCGCCGAGCATCTGATGCTGCTCGACCTCGGCCGCAACGATGTCGGGCGCGTGGCCAAGATCGGCACCGTGAAGGTCACGGATTCGTTCTTCATCGAGCGCTACAGCCAGGTCATGCACATCGTCTCGAATGTCGAGGGCGAGATCGACCCGCAGCATGATGCGCTCGCGGCGCTGGCCGCCGGCTTCCCCGCCGGCACGGTCTCGGGTGCGCCGAAGGTGCGGGCGATGGAGATCATCGACGAGCTCGAGCGCGATGCGCGCGGCGCCTATGCCGGCTGCATCGGCTATTTCGGCGCCAATGGCGAGATGGACACCTGCATCGTGCTGCGCACGGCCGTGGTCAAGGACGGGCGCATGCATGTCCAGGCCGGTGCGGGCATCGTCTACGACTCCAACCCTGCCTCCGAGCACACCGAATGCGTCAATAAGGCCAAGGCCCTGTTCAAGGCGGCGGAGGAAGCGATCCGCTTCGCCGCGCGCGCCGGGCGCGGGCAGTAGGCTGGTGTCGGCGCTCGCCCGGTCATCGCGACCTTGACCGCCCTGCCCTCGACCGTGCATGACCTTCGACCGAAAACACGGTCCGGGCTCATGCGCATTCTGCTGATCGACAACTACGACAGCTTCACCTGGAATCTCGTCCACCTCATCGGCGGATTGGGAGCGGAGGTGGACGTGCGCCGCAACGACTCCCTCACCGTCGACGAGGCTCTCGGCGGCGAGCACGACGCCATCGTGATCTCGCCAGGCCCCTGCACGCCCAACGAGGCCGGCATCTGCCTCGACCTGATCCGCGAAGGCGCGGGCAGAAAGCCTATCTTCGGCGTCTGCCTCGGCATGCAGGCGATGGGTCAGGCCTTTGGCGGCGCTGTCGTGCGCGCGCCCTTGCCGATGCACGGCAAGGTCTCGGCGATCAAGCATCACGGGCGTGGCATCTTTCGCGGCATCAACGGCCCCGTGCAGGCCACGCGCTACCACTCGCTGGTCGTGGCGCGCGAGAGCTGCCCCACTGAATTCGACATCGAGGCCGAGTCCGATGACGGGCTGATCATGGCCCTCTCGCATAGGGACCTGCCCCTGCACGGGGTCCAGTTCCACCCCGAGAGCATCGCCTCCGAGCATGGCGCGACGATGCTGCGCAACTTCCTCGACCTCGCGCAGCGATGGTCGCAGCAGCGCAAAGACGCCGCCCTTTCCGAGACAGCCTGAAGTTCAGAGTTCCCATGGACGATTTCAAACCCTTCATCGCCAAGGTCGCGACCGGCGCCACGCTCTCGCGCGAGGAGGCTCGCGACGCCTTCGACACCATTCTCTCCGGCGGCGTAACCAACGCCCAGGCCGCAGCCTTCCTGATGGCCCTGCGCGTGCGCGGCGAGACCACCGAGGAGATCGCCGGCGCGGTCGGCGCCATGCGCGGCAAGATGCTGCGGGTCACGGCCCCGGCCGACGCTGTCGACATCGTCGGCACCGGCGGCGATTCGTCGGGCTCGTACAACGTCTCGACCCTGGCCGCGATCATCACCGCCGCCTGCGGCGTGCCCGTTGCCAAGCACGGCAACCGCGCCGCCTCTTCGAAATCCGGGGCCGCCGACGTGCTGATGGCGCTGGGCGTCAAGGTCGGGCTCGATCCGGCCGCCACCGCCCGGTGCATTTCCGAGGCCGGCGTCGGCTTCATGTTCGCGCCGACGCACCATGCCTCGATGCGCCATGTCGCGCCGGTGCGTACCGAGCTCGGCACGCGCACGATCTTCAACCTGCTCGGCCCGCTCTCAAACCCGGCCGGCGTGACGAAGCAGCTTGTCGGCGCCTTCTCGGAGACCTGGCTGGAGCCGATGGTGCGGGTGCTGTCGTCGATGGGTTCGCAGCGCATCTGGGCCGTGCACGGCTCCGATGGGCTCGACGAGATCACCACCACGGGCCCGACCCGCGTCGTCTCGCTGGACAATGGCAAGGTCGAGAGCTTCTCGATCAGCCCCGATGACGTCGGCCTGGCGCGCGCGAAGGCCGAGGATCTGCGCGGCGGCGAACCCGCACAGAACGCAGCCGCCCTTAGCGCCGTGCTCGACGGCGAGAAGACCGCGTTCCGCGATATCGCGGCCTTCAACGCCGCCGCCGCTTTGCTCGTCGCGGGCAAGGCCGGCGACCTCCGTGACGGTCTGGCCCAGGCAAACGCCGCGCTCGACTCCGGCAAGGCCAAGGCGACGCTGGCGACGCTCATTTCCAGCTCGAACGCGTGAGCCGGCGATGACCGACATTCTGGCCAAGATCGAAGCCTACAAGCGCGAGGAGATCGCGGCTGCCATGGCCGCGGTCCCGCAGGCGCGGATCGAGGCCATGGCCGCGGCGCAGACCGCGCCCCGCGGGTTCGCCGACGCGCTCGCCGCCAGGCATGTGCAGGGCCAGCCCGCGCTCATCGCCGAGATCAAGAAGGCGAGCCCCTCCAAAGGCCTGATCCGCGCCGATTTCGACCCGCCATCGCTGGCGCGCGCCTATGCCGAAGGCGGGGCGGCGTGCCTCTCTGTCCTGACCGACGCACCCTCCTTCCAGGGCAAGCCCGAATTCCTGACGCAGGCGCGCGAGGCCTCCGGCCTGCCGGCCCTGCGCAAGGATTTCCTCTATGAAACCTATCAGGTCTACGAGGCGCGGGCCTGGGGCGCCGACTGCATCCTGATCATCATGGCTGGCGTCGACGATGCGGCGGCGCGCAGCCTCAACACGGCAGCCCGCGACCTCGGCATGGACGTCCTCGTCGAGGTCCATAACGAGGCCGAACTGGAACGCGGCCTGAAGCTCGACAGCCGCTTGCTGGGCATCAACAACCGCGACCTGCGCAGCTTTCATGTCGACCTCGCAGTCACCGAGCGGCTCGCACCGCTGGTGCCGGCCGACCGCATCGTGGTCTGCGAGAGCGGCATCTTCAGCCATGCCGAAGTGCTGCGGATGAAACAGAGCAAGGTCGAGACCTTCCTTGTCGGCGAGAGCCTGATGCGTAAGCCGGACGTCGCGCAGGCCACCCGCGAACTGCTCGGCGCATGAGCGGCCTAAGCCACCTCGATGCGCAGGGTCAGGCGCATATGGTCGATGTCGGCGACAAGGCCGAGACCTCGCGTATCGCGATCGCCGAGGGCCTCGTGATCATGCTGCCCGAGACGCTCGACATCGTGCGGCGCGGCGACGCCAAGAAGGGCGACGTGCTCGGCACCGCCCGCCTCGCCGGCATCATGGCCGCCAAGCGCACCCATGAACTGATCCCGCTCTGCCACCCGCTGCTGATCAGCAAGGTCGCCGTCGATCTCACCATCGATGAGACGCTGCCCGGCGTGCGCGTGCGCGCCGAGGTCAAGATGAAGGGGCAGACCGGCGTCGAGATGGAGGCGCTGACTGCCGTCTCGGTGGCCTGCCTCACCGTCTACGACATGGTCAAGGCTGTCGATCGCGGCATGCGGATCGAGGGCATCCGCCTCGTCCACAAATCCGGCGGCAAATCCGGAACCTACGAGGCTGCGCCCGGCTGATGGCACTGACCCCGGTCAAGGTCGCACTCAAGGCGCTGCTCGACAGCGTGCCTGCCACGACGCCTGCGGAGACAGTGCCTCTCGCGCGCGCTACGGACCGAATCCTGGCAGCGCCGGTCACCGCCCTGAGAACCCAGCCGCCTTTCGCCAATTCGGCCATGGATGGCTATGCCGCCCGCGCCGAGGATCTCCGCCCCGCCACCCAACTGCGCGTCATCGGCGAATCAGCCGCCGGCCGCGCTTTTGCAGGCACTGTAAGCCCCGGCGAAGCCGTGCGCATCTTCACCGGCGCGCCGATGCCCGAAGGCGCCGACACCATCCTGATGCAGGAGAACGCCGACGGCGTCGGCAGCGCGACGATCACGGTCCGCGAGGGCGCGGCCAAAGGCCGTTTCGTCCGCCCGGCCGGCCTCGATTTTTCGCAAGGTGACGTGCTCCTGCCGGCCGGACGCCGGCTCGACAGCGCGGCGCTCGGCCTCGCCGCCGCCGGTGGGCACCCCACGCTGCCCGTCCGACGCAAGCCGCTGGTCGCGATCCTGGCCACCGGCGACGAGCTCGTGTTGCCGGGCGAGACGGTCGGACCCGACCAGATCGTCGCCTCCAACAGTTTTTCACTGGCGGCCATCGTCGAGCAGGCCGGCGGCACCGTGCTCGACCTCGGCATCGCGCGCGACAACCACCCCGATCTCGCCGCCAAGATCGAGCGCGCCAAGGCTGTCGACGCCGATGTGCTGATCACGCTGGGCGGCGCCTCTGTCGGCACGCATGACCTGGTCCAGGAGGCGCTGAAGGCGCAGGGCATGGATCTCGGCTTCTGGAAGATCGCCATGCGGCCGGGCAAGCCGATGATGATGGGCCGGCTCGGCCGCATGGTCGCGCTGGGCCTGCCGGGCAACCCCGTCTCGTCTATCGTCTGCGGCCATCTCTTCGTGAGCCCGCTGATCGAGGCTCTGCTGGGCATGCCGGAACCCGAGCGCGACCGCTCGGAGCCAGCCACCCTGGAAACCGATATGGCGGCCAACGATGAGCGCGAGGACTATGTCCGCTCGGAGCTGACCCGGAGCGCGGATGGCTGGTTGGTGACGCCGTTCTCGAAGCAGGATTCCTCGATGCTGAGCCTGCTCGCCCGCGCCGATGCGTTGACCATCCGACCGGTCCTGGCGGAGCCGGCAAAGCGCGGCGACGCATGCCGGATCCTGCGGCTGCGCTGAGCTTGCTTGCAGAACACAACGCGAACGTGTATACCGTTCTTGATTTGTTTCGAATCTGCTCGAGGGAGCGCCCGCTGGGACCATGCTGACACGCAAACAGTTCGAACTGCTTCGTTTCATTCAGGAACGCCTCCGCGAGAGCGGCGTCCCCCCTTCCTTCGACGAGATGAAGGACGCACTCGACCTCAAGTCGAAATCGGGCATCCACCGCCTGATCATGGCATTGGAGGAGCGCGGCTTCATCCGCAGGCTACCCAACCGCGCCCGCGCGCTTGAGGTCATCAAGATGCCGGACGGCATCGCAGGCGGACAGGCCGGTCGCCCGCGCTTCAGCCCATCGATCGTCCAGGGCGGGCTCAGCAAGGCCAAGCCGGCCGCTGCGCCGCCTGAGGAGGACGCGCGCAACATGGTGGCGATCCCGGTAATGGGACGCATCGCCGCCGGTACGCCGATTTCGGCGATCCAGAGCCGCAGCCACAGCGTCTCCATGCCCGCCGACATGCTGGGTTCCGGCGAGCATTACGCGCTCGAGGTTCGCGGCGATTCGATGGTCGAGGCCGGCATCCTCGATGGCGACACGGTCGTCATCAAGCGCCAGGATACGGCCAATACCGGCGATATCATCGTCGCCCTCATCGATGACGAGGAAGCGACGCTGAAACGCCTGCGCAAGCGTGGTTCATCGATAGCCCTCGAAGCCGCAAATCCCGCATATGAGACGCGCGTACTTGGTCCCGACCGGGTCAAGATCCAGGGTCGGCTGGTCAACCTGTTCCGACGCTACTGACAAGCTGAATGCGCTTGGAAAGCGCGCGACCGACCCGGATTGGCCGTTGCGCGACGCTTTCCGCATGGAGGCGGCGCGCGCTCTATAGGGGCTCGGCCTCTCCGGCATCGGCAGGTTCGCTCGCCGGGCTCACCGGCGCCACTGCTGCCGGTTGCTGGCTCGGACGAGAACTCGACGGTGCAGCGGCCCTGCCGCCGGTGCGCGTCCAAGGTCGCTCGACATCGGCGCGCTCGGCCTGGAGCACGCGCCATCCGCCTGCCCTCGATATCAGCGAGGTCGCGCCATCGCGCCCCAGCGCAATGCGGTCGACCAACTTGGCGGCACAGGGCGCTGACCACGGTATCGGCGTGACCACGAGGTCGGCGCGGGCACAATCCTCGATGATGCCAAGCCGCTCGCGCGCATAGGCGATGCTGCGGCCGTCCTTTGTGCGGATGACACAGCCCAGCGCATCGCAGGCGGCGCCCTGGCGCAGGCTCGCATCGGTCGGCGCGCGATTGTCACCGTCAGCGTTCAGCCATTGCTGGATGACGAAGGCGCTCGGCCGCCCGGCAACGATCAATCGCTCGTCGCTGCCGCGCACCGCGATGCCGGAGCCGTCGCGCTCGACAAGCACATCGGGGCGCTCGGGCTTCGCCGCCACGGCGACACCGGCGATCAGCGGCAGGATGGCCAGCAGGCGCAGCTTGGTGCTCCAGAGCGTTGCCCAGAGCAGGCTCAGCGAGAAGCAGATCAACGCCGCTGGACCGAACGCAGGGATGACGAGCGTCGAATGGTCGATGGTCGCCACCCAATGTGCCAGCTTCAGCACGAACTCCGACGCCAACCCCATAGCCGCCCAGGCCGGCCAGTCGAGCCCGAACGGGTAGGCCAGCACGCCGAACACGGCAGCCGGCATCACGACAAGCGAGACAAAGGGCAAGGCCAGCGCGTTGCCGAGCAGGCCGAACGGGTTGAAGGCCTGGAAGTGATAGGCGCCGAAGGGCGCGGTCGCAGCCGTCGCGAGCAATGTCGTCACCAGGATCCCGAGCGCAGCGATCCAGAGCGGACGCAGAGGCCAGGGCAGCGAGGATGGCGGCGCCTCGCGATTGCGCCCTTCCCAGCGCTCGGCAAAGGCGATCAGCGCGGCGACTGCGCCGAACGACATCTGGAAGCTCGGGCCAAGCAGCGCGTCGGGTTCGCGCAACAGAACGATCATCGCCGACAGCGCGAGATTGCGCATGCTGAGCGCCGGTCGGTCGACCAGGATCGCGCCCAGCATCACCAGCGTCATAATCAGCGAGCGCACGGTCGCCACATCCGCGCCCGAGAACACGCAATAGCCGATCGCCCCCAGCATGGCTCCAACGGCCGCTATCTTCTTGATCGGCCAGCGCAACGCCAGCGTCTGCGACGCCGCCAGAAGGGCACGGATGATGCCGAAGATCGTGCCGGCGGCCAGCACCATGTGGAGGCCCGAGATCGAGACGATGTGTTCTCCAATTATTGGCGATGTTTTGCGACGCGCGATTCTTTCGATTGGACGTGAACATGCTCGACGCCCAGGTCAAAGACCACGAAGAGGCCATGCCCATCCTCGCCCGCCCGGAGCCGCCTGAATTGCGATGGTGGCACTTGCTAACCGGCGGATTCGCGAAGCTTATCGTGAGTAAGGAGCGATCCGAATGGTCGCCGGATAAATCGCGGGGAGATGTATGTCAGACGACCGGGAATTTGAGTTCTTCAAACTTCGACGCGAGGGAAAAACGTATATCTCCAAACTCTTCTCCTATCGCTATGGCTCCGGCGAGGAATTACGCAATGTCCGAATGGTAATCGATGAAAACGACAAGATACTGCTTGGAGAAATAGAAGGGTCTCTCTGCTTGAGGCTGAGCGGTAACCTAAGAAAGACGCAGGTCTCTGCCATCGTGTCCCAGGACACGAAAAACATAAGGAGACTAACTTTTCAGACGTTTCAGTCGCGAAAAGGAGAATGGATACAGGCGTTTGACAAAAACGAATTTACGTTTCGAGACGACGAATTCGAAAAGCTTCTTTCCTTCCTTACTCAGCTTAAATTTATCGACCTCTCTAATCACGAGAATTTTCATATCGAAGATATTTCAACTCGGGCCGGTCCGAAAGCAATAATTGATGCTTCTGATCGGGGAATTATAGACAGCATCAAAGGCATAACGGGCGAACGGCGCGATAGTCTCCTTCGCGCGTTGCGATCATCGCTTACAGCGGAGGAGATCAACATTCTTCTCGGTCGGCGACAGGGGCTTGAGACGTTTGAAGAGCATATTCGCCTCGGCGATTGGCATGAAGCGGAGTGGCAAACATTTTTCGAACATCAGCAGTGGGTTTTTGGCTACGGGCTGGATTACCGCATCATGCGCCAGTTCGACCGTGAGATGACGGTTGGCAGTGGTGGGACGCACAACCGGGACAAGCCAAAGATCGACTTCCTGATGAATTTCACGGAGTACACCGTCCTAGTTGAGATAAAGAAGCCGGATACCCCCATTTTTAGGCGCAGCCGAGGAGGCCGTGCCGGTACTTGGGAATTTTCCCCTGAATTCATGAGCGCTGTTTCTCAAATAATCGAGCAGAAGGCCGAGTGGGCATCGTTTGCCCAAGCTGGCGATCACTTTAACAGAGATGGGACAGAGGCATTAGTTGCTCGAACCAGAAATGCAAAAAGCATTCTCGTTATAGGATCGACTGATGGGTTCGGCCAGACCGACAATTTGAGAGAGCGAAATTTGATGATGGACACTTTCGAATTGTTTAGACGCGAAAATAGAAGCATCGACATTATTACGTTCGACGAACTTCTTGAACGCGCTCGATTCATTACGCGCGAATAGAACTCATCCGCCAGCGTGAATGCAGTTGTAATCTCGGATGAGCCGTGCGCTGGTCTAACCACCGATTGGGGGGCATATGCCATTCTCGCCCTTCAATGACGCCAACGATCTCGCTCGGGTCACTGCCGTGCGGTGGAGTTGAACGGGAAGATACAGAATTCCGCCGACAACAGCGAATTTTCGGGGCGGACGGAGTGAAGGGGATCGAGATCGACGGCTGAAAGGCCAGCGCTAATCGTTGTCCAACCAATCGTAAGTCGAGTAGTGCCGTTTGGTCGAAAATTTGACTGCTGATACTTCGTGGACGAGAAAGCTATCCTTGACGGGCGTAATTCGCACTTCTGGCTTCGGGAACCAAATCGGCGGAAAAAGATCGAAATCGCTCGCGGATTTCCTCTGAACGCGCCTTCCGTCTCGATCGACCTCACCCGCGACGCTCGCGGGGCCGAGTATGGCGATGTTCTTCCCCTCCCGGTTGTTCTGAGCCGAGGCGTAGACGATCGCCTCGATCTTGCGCGTGTGGCCGTCCACCTTCACCTCGTGATGGTAGGCGAGGTACTCGGCGACTGCCTGCGTAGGGATGTAGTCCAGATGCTCTTCGCCGGGTCTCACCGGCTTGGAAATTTGCCGCATAAAACTCCGCATGAAGTTCCACTGAGCCGCAACTTGCACGGCTCCCGGCTTGTACATGTCGGTAAATTTCGGCTTTCCGACAAACCGCGTCGTGTCCAAGACGCAGATCGGCTTCCTGATCTCGAACTTGGCAAGGGCCACACTCGTCCCGACCGGAGGGCGTAACTCGGCCACGCAGGTCTCCAGATCGAATGCGCCGTAAAAAGCCGAGATACCTGAGGGGTTCAGTCGGCCGGGCGTACGCAGTCGATCAGGAGGCGGACCTAGCTGTTCGGCAAGGTCCTCCCGGAACTTTTTCGTATCGGACGGGTCGCGAACGATCCGAGCACGGAAGAACGCGTGCTGCTCGGCCCCAGGCTCGATCATGTAGACGGGCGAACGGCGGTTCTTGTCGGTCTGCTGCTCTACGCCTTTGAAAATCTGTTCGAGCAGTTCGAACGCTTTTCGGCTGAAGAATCGCTGCTCGTGCATGAGCAGTTTCTGGAAATCATCCCACTGACGACCATAACTGTCCGTGCCGATTTCGATCCGATGATAGGCGTATTCGTCGCTGTAATACGCCTCACCATCCGGCGGCCAATAGGCGTCCTGTTTTTCCAGTTCAGCCTTCAGCGCCTCGGCAATGGCGTCATCGGTCGGCTTAGCAAGCTCGTCGATCAACTCGTGAAGCTCTAGGCTACCCGACGAATCATCGCGGGAATCGGGGACGCCTCCCCCGTAGTTCTCCCGCGCAACCTCATCCACGATCGACGCGACAGCATCTAGCGGGACGCCTTTTCGGTTGGGATGGAAATGGCAGTTCCCGACGTTGAAAGTGGGACGAATTTTGACAATCCGCAGTTTCAGGCCCGGATTGGCGAAGCATTCGGGACATACCAGCGTTTCCACATCATCTGGCATCGAATCGCCCCGCGAAAGTCTATCCCCACCGCATCTTGCACATGACCAGCCAAACGTCGCGGGTCGCACGATGGGATGCGGGCGCATGCGCCCGACGTTCGGCACTACATTCTCGGCCACAACCTGAAGACGGTTGCCGAAGACTACGGCAAGGGCACGAGCGTGCGAATCCTGAAGAAGTGGATCGACGTAGTCGGGTATTGATTAGTAGAGATTTCGTTCAACAAAATTGGTTGAACGAGAACAACGAATATCAGCGCGGGAAGTCCTGTCGGTCCGATTAAAAAGCATCTTGACGAAATCAACTTTCCATCCACTCTGAAACGAATCGAGCCCGCCTTGGCGGGCGGGCTCTGGTTGGTCGATAGTCTGCCACTCGATCCAACCACATCGTCGAATTCTGTCAACCCTGAAAATGAGGGAGGGCGGAGCTTTGTCTGGAGATCGAGAGATGAACCTCACCGTCGAGACCATCGAAGCGCTGCGTGCTCAGGGCGTGCCTGCGGAAGCCATCCTGGACGCCGTTCAGGCGGCGCTGAAGGCTCGCATCGAGCAGCAGCGGAAGAAGGACCGGGAACGCCAACAGCGCAGCCGTGAGGCCCGCAGAGCCCGCCGTTCGAAGCTCTGTCACGGTGACACCCGTGACCCCTTCCCTGCAAAAAAAGAAGGGTCCCCCCACACCCCCCTTAAGAAAAAAACTAACCCATCCCTGCGGGAGCCTCCTTCGTCGGCTCCCTCGGACGAAGGCGAGCAGGCGACCGGCGAAGCGCAACTGCCGGATGATTGGGAGCCAGACGACATGCACGCCGATCTCGTCATCGGATGGGCGCGCCGCGCGCTGAACGCCGAACTGGTCTACGAGGCGCAGACCGAGCAGGTGCTGGACCAGTTCCTGCTGTCGTTTGCCGTTCGGTTCTGCGAAGCGCAGGCCGACGAATTCCGGGCCTGGGCGATGACATGGAAGCGCATTTCGCCCAATTGGTCGCTGCGGTTCTGCGAATGGCTGCGGGTTGCCTGTCGGGATTTCCAAAAGATCGAGCCCGTGATCCTAGTCGGATCGAGAGCGATCGCGCTCAACGAGATGTGCGAACACGCCATCCAATTCGAGCGGGAGACGCGGGAGTCGGACAACAAAGCCCCGTCGAGCCACGACATTTGGGAGGAGGTGTTCGGACCTGCGGCAGCCTGACGTACTGCAATTCAATTTCGACTTTCCGGCACAGGGCGTAGTTCCTAGAGGCAACGAGCCCTGAGGTGGCCATAAAGAAGCTGAACAGTTACGACAGGCAGATGACGCGGCGCTTCCTCGTGCATTGGCTTGACCACTGCATCGAAGTGGAAGCCCGAGGCGAAGCTCTAAGAAGAGGATGGCCGCCCCCTCTTCCGTACGATCCCGTTCGCCTCGTCCTGCACCCGAGCCTCGGCCCGCCTTTTCCGCTGACTGATCGTATTCCGCTTTTGCTTCTCCTCGCGGCTCAACGGTGCATTCTGCTTTGAGACGGGGGCCTGGGGGCGGGCTACGTCCATGATATCGGCCTCATCGGCAGGCACGGTTTCCACATCGGTGATGCCGATCCCGCGCAGGTAGGATTCGAGGTCTTCGGCCTGAGCGAAATCGTAAAGATAGATGTCGTATTTCCCGGCGTAATCCGGCCGCCTGATCGCGCCACGCATGACGAACTGGCGGATATCCTCGAACTCGCGGGCGCGGCGGATATCATCACGATTGAGGTCGAGCAGATCGATGATCGGGCCATCGTCCATCTGCGGCTTGGCCGAGTAAATGAACAAGCACGAGACATGGGCGATCAGACTGTTGGTTCCGGCCTGTTTTGGCAGGCATAGGCTGCCGGGAAAGCGATTGCGGAAAACCGGCCGGATGGCGTCGTTGCACGACCAGTAGCCCGGTCCGCCAATGCTCTCCTGGTGCCGCGACACTTGGACGAGGCAGCGACTTCCTTCGTCCGTTTCCCACCACGTGGTCGAGCCGACGTGACCACGCGTGTAATAGTGGATGCGCACGCGCGGGCTCGCACGCTGGACCCGTGCGCTCAGGTCGATCCGATTAAAGGTGACGACACCAGGGGCGAGCCATTCCGAGGCGTAGTAGGGAATGCTGTTGAAGAAGCCTGCGCCTGTGAACGTCACCGATGCGGACCGGTTCAGAACCAGCGGCGTCCAGATCGACCACCAGCCGACTTCGCGTCCGGCGATCTGCGCATCCCGCCAATCTCCGACATCGACGAAGACGGTGCGGCGCAGGTTCGAGGCACAGGTATGGAATGCCGACAGGGTCGTCGCGCGTTCGGCCGCGATGGCGCGCCGGGTCAGAGGAGGCACGCCCTCACGCGGAACGACTTGCCAGACGCGACCACCGGGAAGCGGGTCGAGCCGATAGTGGCGTTCGAGCACACTCCACGATGTGCTGGCCCGGAAGGTGCCGGACACCACGCTGCCGTCGAGATTCTCGTCGATGGCGGTATGCCAGCCCGCGAGCAGCAACGGGTCGAGCCCGAGCAAGGCGGAATGGCTGATCATCGTCACGACATGGCTCTGGCTCGCCTTTGTCTCCAGGGCTTCTTCGATCCGGCGGCCGACCTGTCCACGATGGCAGGACTGGTCCGAGTGGATCGGCACAGTCGATGGCTGTGTGCCGAGTTCCTTTGCCCGTTTGCGGCAATAGGCGGCCTGCTCGTCGATCAGGGCGTTGCGTGGGAAGGCGATGAGATAGCGGCCAGGAGTGGCGATCACCTCGTCGAGCAAGGTCAGCGTTTTTCGGCTTCCAGGAGCGCCTATGTATACGATAATATCCATCTATAATATCCATGATTAAATCTGTCATTTGCTCTTCTATAGTAGGAAGAGGTGACACATTATTTTTACTCTGATCGAGGTCGATTCCTCAATTTACTTTTGCAGGCCAGCCGAGTGCGGCATCGAGTGCCCACAGCCCGAAGGGCGCGGGCGCGAAGATGCTGCTCTTGGCACGACGGGGCGCGTTGCGCCCCTCGTCAGCATGGAATGGGATCGAGCAGAGAACCTGGACTTGGATCATGACGCCGCTCACGCCCAGCCGCTGGCGCGGCCGAGCGCGATCCGCGTGCCACGTTCAGCCTTCGACGCAACCGAGCGCTACGCGCCTCGGGCCTTGAAGCCCGCGTGGCGAGTTCGAGAAGAACGGCGTCTCGACACCTCGGCGAAGAGAGACATATGCCGCCGCAGGCGGCCGCGCTCAAAAGGGCAAATGACAGAGATCAAGGATGCGGCGCGCGAGCCGCGAGAGGGGTCGTAATTCTACTGACTTCCGTCGTGCGAGGGGCTCACGCTGCGACGGTCTCCTGACCATCCTCAACCGTCTTCGCGCGCTTCAGACGCTGCACCGTAGCGGTTCCGGCTCCGGTGCGCCCTGCCGTTTTGCGAACGCCTAGCCCCTGCGTCAACATGGTGCGGATGGCCTCGACCTTCTCGATCGACATGGGCGGGCGGCCCAGCCACTTCGGCTTTCGTAGCCAATCTAGCCCCGCCATGATGCGATGATGGGTCATCGCGGACGAATTTGGCGCAAAGGCGAACCATCGCGACAAACATCGGCCTCGGCGGGGCTTCTCGGGAACACCAAGTTCGCCATGTCAGAGATTCGCGACGCTTGGAGTAGCGTTCCGAAGCCGAACTTCGTAGCTGACAGGCTCCTTGCCCCCGCCCCTGACCTTCGAGGCGCGTACCCAGATGGATTTCTCGGTTCCACCTTTCGGCCGTCGATAATAACCGCGACGATCATGCGGAACTGGCGAAGCATGGGTTCCCTTCGAGACCGCCTGCGACTGGACGCCGATCCACTCGTCCAACGGCTCGGCGGAAACGTACACCACTCGCGTCGTCGGCACTTCGGCTTCACCAGCCTGCTTGCGACGGTAGTTCATCGATTTGTGAGCGTTCGAAGTCGGCAGCATCTGCCATCGGGTGATCCGGTCTTCGCTGCGAAGGTGGAGCAGGAGCATCGCGACATCGAGCGCGCGGGCGGCCTCGCTAAGAACCTTCTCACGTGGGGCCACGCGCACATGCTCGGTGACATCGTTGGGCATGTGGGCTTGGAGCGAAGCATTCGCAGACCACGACCCGAGTGCGGCTTGCCCGAGGTGCTCGAAACGGTCGAGACGCGGGTGATGGATATAACATTGCGCCCAAAAGGGGCTCGTCTGTCCCAGATCGTCCCTTTCTCCGGTTTCATCGCGACGCACGATACAGACCATCCGAGCGGGGCCAGCGTTGAACAGGACGGCAAACGCCTCGTGCGGGAGATTGAAGCGACCCTCGTCCCCGATCTTGAAAGCCTGCGCTCTAAGATCGTTGAATTCGTCCAACGAAAAGCTGCTCGGTATCGACCCGAAGTCGTAGCTGGGAATAGCGCAGTCCCAATCGACCAAGACGGGCGAGGCCATCTCGGTGGTTTGAAAGCCGGAACCAATCTCCAGCATCATAATCGGGTGGCGGGACGGGTTACTGCAATCTTCGGCAAATTGACGAAATCCAATAGTCATCTCGGGAACTCCCTTTTGTATTCTCCGGGGTGGGGTTTGAGCGTGAGGACGCGACTTCTCGATCGCAGCGAACGGACTCGCTGACGTTGAGCCGGGTCGCGGCCGATTCTGCCGATTATTTGGCGGGTGAGACGGCGGGAGAGGGATTCACGACAGGTCTTCTTTCTCGGTTGACCCGTCTCCTTTCTCGAAGGCCGTGGTCCGTTACTGTTGCAATAACGTTCTCACGACGTTTGATTTTGAGAAGCAATTTCGCGCTGACGCCTGCTCTGATCGTTAATTTCGCCTTACCCCAATCACGGCGACAGGGAGATTTCGTCCGCGCAGCCCAACAGGCCCTTCTTGCAAGGCACCGCTCACTGGACGGTCTACATGACCGTCACGCCAAGGCGCTCCGGCCGCCCTTCACGGCCCTGTAGATCGTGCTGGGCGCGACCTGCACGTGCTCGGCGATCTCGGCGACGGTCAGCGTGCCCTCGCTCAGCAGCGTCCGCACCACGGTCAGCTTCACCGGGTCCAACGCTCGCGGCCGTCCGCCGACTCTTCCGCGTGCGCGGGCGGCGCGAAGACCGGCATGGGTGCGCTCTCGCAGAAGCTCGACTTCCAGTTGCCCCAGAGCAGCAAGGACGTTGAACATGAAGCGGCCGGAAACACTCGTCGTGTCGATGGCCTCGGTGATCGACTTCAAGCCGATGTCGCGCGCCCGCAGGTCTTCGCCGAGTTCGAGCAGGTGGCGGATCGACCTCGCCAACCGCGACAACGAGTAGACCACGATCACATCGCCGGGGCGGGCATGGTCGAGAAGCTCGCGCAGTTCCGGCCGGTCAGTCTTCAGGCCCGAGGCGGTCTCGACGTAGATGCGCTCGCAGCCATCGGCCTTCAACGCGTCGATCTGCAACGCGTGCTGCTGATCGAAAGTGGACTTCCGTGCATACCCCAGCCGCATCCCGCCTCCTTCGCAAAACCCATTGGAAGGAGCGTCTCATGGGTCAGAGGTTTTGCAACCAGTTTTGCGAGACCACCCGCTCGCAAATCCCCGACGATCCCGCGCACACCAGCAGCGTCGCGGAAACGACCGTTTGTGAGAATGGCGGCGGTGGGTTAGCCGGGCGTGTTCCTGAACCCGATCTCAGCCTGATGGCGAGGCGGCAAGGATCGAGGGCAGTTGCAGGGCAGATCGGGCTGCCCGCTTGAAGACGCCATCTTCATCGTCGCCTCCGACACCCCTAAAGTTGCTCGAAGATTGAACAAGCGTAACTGTCTGATCGAACTTCTTTTTTTGGCTTTCAAGCTCCGAGGGTCGTCCCCCCAGCCTACCGTCCTCTGCCCTGATTGGTAGGCAGGCGATAGAGCCGGTGGCCGCATCCGCTACCTTCTCACCTTCCAACGGGAGGTCGAGATGAGCATCAAGATGAAAGTGAACGGCCGATCGAGCACGGCTCGGCGCAAATCGACTGCAAGGCGGCGTTTATGACCGCAAAGCACGACATCCCCCCACGGCTTCCCGTCGTCCCGCTTGGCTATTACGTCGCTGAGCACCCGTGGCGCTCGAAGCTGATTGCCCGGATGTGGGAACTCGACGGGAGAGGCATCTCCATTCGCGTGATCTGCGACCGGCTGTCGCGCGAGTTCGACATGCCGATCAGCTTCTCGTTCGTCCAGCGTTCGCTGCGTCGAGTGAAGATCGCCCATCCCAAAATCTATAGCCAATCCCGGCCGCGACGGACCCGTATTGGGCAGACACCAAAATAAAAACCATCACGGTCACGCTCGCCGCGCTCGCTCCCTCGCGACTGGTTGCGGGACGATCTCATCGCGTCCGTCAAAAACAGATGGTTATGGCCACGCTCGCGACGGCTCTCGCGCCAGAGCGTCGTCCCCGTGTTTGCAGGGGGAAGCGCGAGCGTCGGAGCGGTCGTCGCACGTTCCTGTCCCCCGGCTCGCGCGGTGGATCATCGGCCAAATGGCATCGATTTGTGAACCAGCCTATTTTCAGCGGTAACGGAAGCTATGCCATTTGAAGAGCGACCAGGCCCTCTCCGTGCGGCTACGCCGTCCACGCTGGCACGAGGACAATCGTCCACTAACAATCGCCCTGGACCAAACGGTGCCGGGCGGATCAGTCGGCCGGAAGCTCGATTCGCTTCCTGACCCGTCGCAGACGTTGGCATCTTCGACCTTCGACTGTTGCCTTAACCGATAGGCCAGGGATGAGCCTTCACACTTGCGCCGTGCGAGCGCGATCTGGAGGCCCTCCACCATCCTCACGCGACTGTGCTAGGCGTGGCGTTTGGAAGCACGCACTGCCCCCAGAACTGCAAAGGAATGATTGTTGTCCGTTCTTGAAGCTATCGTCCTGGTGGGCGCGGGCCTCCTTGCAGGCGGCGTGAATGCAATCGCGGGCGGTGGGACGTTTTTCACCTTTGCCGCCTTGATGGCTGTCGGCGTCCCCCCGGTCGCGGCAAATGCCACAAGCGCCGTGTCGGTAATGCCGGGCTCTATCGCCTCGACACTCGCCTATCGCCGCGAGATTTACCAATTGGGGCGGAAGCTGGTTCCTCTCTATCTGGTCTCGGCTGCTGGCGGATTGGCGGGCGGATGGCTCCTGCTCAACACGGACAACACGACGTTTCGCGGGCTGGTGCCGTGGCTCCTGCTTTTTGCGACGGCGCTTTTTGCCGTATCTCCTCAGATTTTGCCGCTGATGAATTCATTGAAAAAGGGCACTGCGCGTAGCACATCAGCCACCACGACATCGTTTGGTGCGGTTGCCTTGCAGGGATTGGTAGCAATCTACGGCGGCTATTTTGGCGCAGGAATGGGCATCATGATGCTCGCGTCGCTGTCCCTTATATTTGGCGATCGGTTCCACGAGGCCAACGCGGCTAAGAACATTCTGTCCGTATTCATGCAGGGGTTCGCTGTTATTCTGTTTTTATTTTCCGGCCTCGTCCATTGGCCAGCAGCAATCCTCATAACGGTTTCAAGCATTATTGGCGGTCATTTCGGTGTTGTGGTCGCGAAGCGTGTTCCTGTCCGCGTCATTCGGTGGTCGGTGATCATCGTGGGGGCGGCCCTGACCACATGGTATTTCGTCAATGCGTGATGTTTCGGTAGAGGAGCGGGCACCTAGTTCGCCGCTGGGTCTACGGGCGGGGCCGCAGCCTCTAAATTGCAACCCAATTTCTTAGCGGCGGATTCGCCGTTTGCGGTCCACGCTCGGCTGATGAGCAATTACCGACAATGCCGAGCGTATCTGCTCAATGCGTTTCTCACTCTGGATAATGGCACGCCAGAGGAAGAGCGCCTGCGCAACGCCATCGAACACGTGCTGGACGCGGTAACGCGTGCTGAAAGAGACACTCCGCTTTCCTCCTCCATCGATGTGCTTCCCCCCGTCCGATTAAGCGAGGCGATCCGCGCGGCTGGGCTCAGATCGTAGAGTCAGCAGCACTACGAGAACGCCAAGAAAGGAACCTGCGACAGCTTAATCCGCTCAACTCGATGGCGGATCGTCAATCTGGAGGCTGGTGTGAGCGCTTTGTTGCCTTACTGGAGCCCGTCGCAACCGCGTAGCAGCGCGATTGATCAATTTCGCCTGATGATGCTTCTCCTTCAGGAGCTTGACGGGAGGCGTGGCGGCCATCGGGAGGGCGACAAATTCGACCGCCTGGGCATCTGCATGCCTATCAGACAGCGCTCTGGCGGGGCTCGCTGGAGCGCTTCTCCTTCATAAGGGCGGGGTGACACAGCATGTAGATAGACTGCCATCCGGTAAAACGCGGCCGGTTCAGTCCGTTCAGTGCCTGACTTCTCCCGCGCCGGTCATCTTTACGTCGAAGGACAGCATCTGGTCAAAGAGTGGCGTTTTGCGGAATTCCGGTTCCCCGCCAGAGACGCGGTCGTGCTTCCTGGTTTCGAGCAACCCGAGCCATGATAGCGGCCGAAGCACCCGCGCCACCAGTGCGCTTTTCGGAACCTCCGCAAACCTTGCCTGGGGGATCGTTGCCGTGATCGTGCAGATCGGAACCAGGGGCGCGGCTCTCGACCACTCATGTGCTGCCACCGACAGGCACCAAAGCACCAAGCCGATATGATGCTGGGGCCAAAACTCCAGCGGGTTCCGGTCGAAATCCTGAAGGTTCATCTTCCAGAAGACGGCTTGGAAAAGCGCGTTGAGCAGCAGATTTTCGTGGTCAGGCTCGATCAGCGCCCTGCCCAATTTCGTGGGTCTCAAAGCGCCGGAACGTTTGAGCAGCAGCCCCGCCGCTTGGAGCGCAATCCGGGTAAAAAACACCCCGTGGGCTTCTTGCTCATTGATGACCTTGTTTGTCGCCAGCGTCGTGGCCTTGTCGTATCCGGGCCATTCCGTCCGCTCGAAGACATGCCAGACCTCGGCCCGCTTCAAGAAACCGGCGGGAGTGAGAACCAGCCCACCTTTCTGCGCGGCATGTTCCAGAAGCAGCCGTGCCGCGAGCACCATGGGCACCGCTCTGACAGCCTCCACGGCAGCATTGACGGGCGTGATGTGCAAAGCCTGCGGCACCCCGCCAGGAGGCTCCAGGAGTTCCATTATCGACGCAGGTTCAAGCAGAGCCCAGGCGGCACGGGGAGAGATCATGTCTTGTCTCAATGCGGAGCCGCGTCCTCGTCCGTGCCCAGGAGATGGGGCATTGGCTCGATCACCATGTAATCAGTTATCTGGCAAGCTCACCTTCTGGCGACCACCGGCTCGATCGCGATTTTGACGGGCTGATAACGGCCTGCGTCGCCCGCTGTCGATGCGGAGGAGACCAGCCGCGCTGCTGCATAGACTTCAATGCGCAGGTCGTCGATATTGATCGGCCGTAGTTGTATCTCTCCGCGTCGCTGGAATGTACGCAGGAACTCGGTCGTCGATATCGAGCCAAGCGCGACGATGCCGTGGAAGTCGCTACCAATGTACCAGCCCCATACGCCGAAGTGCTGCCACTGCCGGTACCGACGCCGCTGGTAGGCCACCGCGTTATGGGCTGCCTTTCTCAACCGCCCGATGTCGGACGTGCCAGCAACCGATCTCTGGACGGCCAGGGCGTCGAAAACGCTGGTCAGGTGAAGCGGCTGCGGGAGGCTGGGCGTGACTTCGGTCAGGGTTATCTCTATGCGAAGCCCGCGCCGGGCGTGGATGTCCCCACCCTGATTCGCGAGTGGGTTCCGCCGGAAGAGGTCGGGCTACGCCAATCGCTGAAGCGATTGATCCGGCCCTAGCGAGGCTGTCCGGCGCGGATTAACCGTCGCCAGCCTTGGGGGGCGTCTCCACCGCGCTCAATTTCAGGCTCTCGGAGAACGCTTCAAACCGCGATCGGATGATCTTGGCCTGAGCCTCGGTTTGATTTCGGAAGAAAGCGCCGATCGACACCTGCAACGACCGGGCTGCCCTGATCTGATCGAGCGCAGCCGCCTCAGATGTTCTGACGATTTCGGCGGCGTGAAAGATTGCCTCCATCTTCTCGGCTGTTCGTTGCATAGCAGTGTCTGCTCGATCGTCGGTTGCCGCTGCGGCAAGATTTGCACAGTCATTCGCTGCGGCATAGCACAGCCCTGGTGATTGAATCGGTCTCAGCACATCTGCGCGCCCTCCAACTCGCAGGACGTTGGCGGATCGATCACGGGTGCTGGATAAGCGGGCGAACGCGATGGACATAATCCGCCTGCGCTCGTCGATCGCGTGATGACCGCGCCTGAAAGGCTGGACATCTCGGCTTTCTCAATCTCATCTTGCCGGTAGACGCCCGACGCCGAAGAACCTTATCACGGAGAGCCTTATGGCCGGTCACGCGGGCGGATGTCTCTGCGGCAAGTTGCGGTATGAAGTCAGCGTCCCCCCGATCCGGGTGACGGTCTGCCATTGTCGCTTCTGCCAGCGCGCGACCGGCTCGACCGGCATGGTCGAGCCGATCTTTCCAAAGCAGAGCTTCGCGGTCACGGCGGGGACGGAAACAATCTACAGCCGGGCCTCCGAGGGGAGCGGCAAGCAGGTTCATGTCCACTTCTGCCAGACCTGCGGCACCAAGGTGCGCTTGAGCTTCGAACGTTTCCCCGATGCCATCGGCGTTTATGCGGGCACGTTCGACGACCCCGATTGGTTCGAGCAGACACCGGACAACACCAAGCACATCTTTCTTGGGGTGGCTCAGCGCGGCACCATCATCCCGGCTGGTTTCAACTGCTTCGACGAGCACGCCATGACAAACGAGGGAGTTTCTCTGGCTCCCCGCCGCTATGACCAGCCGAAAATCATCTGATAGGCCCCTCGAAACCCGCACTCTCGTCGTAAACAGAGGCATCGAATGTCCGAAAAATCCCGTGTCTACGCGATCCACAGTGACCAGGAATGTGAGCGGCTTGAGGTCCAGGCAGAGATCGCGAACATCCGGGAGCACCTGCAACATATCGATGTCAGGCCCGATGACGTGGTCCTCGACATCGGCTGCGGCTCGGGCTCGATGTCGCGGACGATCGCCAAGGCGTTTCCGCAGGCCAACGTGACAGGGATCGACCTGCGCCAGGACTATCTGGATTTCGCAAGGGCACGTGCGGCGAAAGAATACATGCCGAACCTCGGCTTCAAACAGGCCAACATCTTCGCGCTGCCCTACGCCGACGCGTCGGTGGACGTGGTCTGGACCAAATACGTCCTACAGTGGTTGAAGGAGCCGGATGCGGCACTCGCGGAGATCAGCCGGGTCCTGAAGCCCGGCGGTCGAGTTGTCTCGGCCGATTTCGCCGACTTCGTTATCGAGCATCATCCGGCCGATCCCGAATTCGATCGTGATGTACGGCGCATTATGCCGGGGTTCGTCGATGTTGGCATCGGGCGAAAGGTAGCTCCGATTCTATTGGGACTCGGGTTCGAGGGCGTGTCCGTCAAAATCGAAGCCGACACATTATACACCGTCGTCGGCGCGATCGATGCTCGGCGACGTTGGAATTGGGAGATGCAATGGCGAGCAGCTAGGCCGCGCCTTGTCGAACTGGCGGGGGGAGAGCGGGAGGCTGACGATTTCGTCAATCGCTTCATGGCGCATTACGACGATCCGCTGACCTGCACCTTCACTTCGTTGTTCATCAGCCAGGGCCGACGCGCGCAAGGGACTCCAATTTGAAGAAGGCGGCGGTGCGCGTCGCGGGCTGCCTGAATAGAAGATGCAACCCACGGTCCCCCAACTGATCTCCCAGGCTGTCGCTACCGCAACGATGGCCAACCGCCTGCCATCCCCACGCCGTCTCGCAGCCCGGTCTCATGTCTCTCCATCTGGGCTACAGCCGGTTCCTTGCTCGGCTCGCCGAGTGCCTCCGCTGGATCGCTCAGAACTGCCAAGGCTCATTCTTCGTCGATGATCTGCTGAACGCGAACGCCAATCCGGTCGGAAAGCTTTATCGCTTCGAGAACATGTATGACGCAGCGTGGTTCAGAATTCGGTTCTGACCCAAGCCCAATGACCCATGCCACCCGACAGCCTGCGCGAATTCTCCGGCCGTAATCGAGCCGAGTTCAACGACATCGCGCTGTTGCTATGGACGCGGTTGGAGTGGCGGCTGCGCAAGCTCGGCGTCGAGCATCTCTCTGCCGCCTTTCGGATATCACGTAGCTGCCCGCTTCCGATCGTGGTTCTGGCCGCGCCGAAGGTGGCCAGAACCATGCTCTGAGATGCCGGTTGCGATCGGATCAAGCTGCGTTGAGCACGCTGTACTTGGGGGGCGCGTCCTGTCCGCCGTGGATTTTGCAGGCGTTGACCCAGACCTTCTTCCCCGACTGAAGATTACGGTAATGCCCGCGCCTTTCATGCGGGCGCTTCTCGGCTCCTGTTCCAGACGACCGTGCTCGTGCTGCCGCAATTAGCCCCGGCCGGTTCACTTTGATGATGCGCGTAGGAGGAAGGTGGCTGAGGTCATGGCCCTCCGAACCCGCCATAAGGGCAACAGTGTTGGAGCCATCATCCTCAAGGTGAGCACGATGAGCGCTCAGCATGAGAGCGGCGTAAAGGACCTCGGAATACTTCGAACGAAGGTCGATACGATACTCGTTCTCCCAGAATGGCGTTAGCCGCACCAGCGGGTCGAAGTTGGCTTCGACGCCGAGACCAGGATGAAGCACGAACTGAAAGGGCGTCTTCGTCCACTTGCTCTTCGTGGGGCTATCCGCATCCTGCTGGAAGTACGTGTCGCCCCAAATCGCTTCGCCATCGTCACGGATATGGACGAGATTTACGGTCTCATAGCGATCCCCTGTTTCGCGGTAGCGAAAGAGGAAGGCACATTCGGGGAAAGGCATACGCATTTCATTTCCCGAGAGAAGTTCGCTCGCCTCTCGCCAAAGATCATTGCAGACGTTTTCTCCAACAAAGGACGGATCAGCGGGATCGAAGATGAAGCCGAAGTCGAAAGACGGCATCGCCCAATCGTAACGGCGGTAGACCGGTTCGATCGGCGCAGTTTTCATTTTTCGATCAAGAGCAGCGGCGACCTTCATCACCTTGCCCTGGCCAGCAGCATGCACGAAGTCGGAAAAGGTCTGCGTCTTCATTGAGCCCCCGAAAGCAGTTTCGACACCTATGAAGCTGCCTCAGGTCGGAATTTCCGCAATCAAAATCACGGCACCAGTCGCGGGTATGGTAGTCCGAGGACTAAGATCGTCGTTCAAATCGTTGCAAACGTACCGTTGCCCCCTCGTCTCCACACGCTGTTGTGGAGGGTCTACGTGCTGTCGAGAGACGGGCAGCGCAACGAAGAGCGTCACCGGGCGCGACTGGAACGGGCTCGGGTGCGCGTCCGCGCGGACACGCCCCATCACACGCAAACCGTGCGCATCTTGCTGGCCGAAGCTGGCATCAAGGTCAAAAAGAGCACCGAGCATGAGTGGGCGAAGGTCGTGACGGCTCTGGAACACGATGAGGTGGCCGAAACCGAAAGCGCCGTCGCACAGTGGCTCACTGAGGATGCGCTCGTGAACGGAGAAGCGCGCCGTGGCTTCGATCGCGCCGAGGCAACGTTGCGCGGTTCGAAGAAGTTGAAGAACGCACAGCGCCAGAGGCGGCAGGAGACTGAGGCCAAGAGCGTGCGACCTTCATCACTACCGTCACGGACGGCGCTATTGTCGGCCACATCGAGTCGTCTGACGGCGAGAAATGTCCAAGCTGCCTCTGGCTTTCGCTGAACCGGGTGGCGACGTACTGACCAGCCACGGTCTCGGCGATGTTCGGCAGGCGTCGTCAGGCCCGTGTTTCCAGGGACTTTCGAAGACACGTCGAGGGGTGCGGGCGGGAGGGTTTTTGGAACAGGCGGAAACGAGGGTCAGAGGGTAAGGAGCGAGGGGGCGGAAACGTCTGCTCCCGGATGATCGGGGCAAAGATGGCGTCGCCGTGTCCCGGTCGGCGACACCTGGGTGTGAGAACCCCTCGATCGCAACGGGTTGGTCACTGCGTGGGGTGGCCATCCTGCCACGGCCCGGTTTCAAGGCGACGGCATGTGCGCCGACCTACTTGGTTGCCCCTCACGGACAGAACGCAGAAATCTTATAGCGGCATCAGGAACAATGGCTGGCGGTCCTGTGTTCTTTCTGTGAGGTGCCGATGCCATGTCGGAGGTGCCATTACAGGATTTCGATTCTTTTTGGGTTTGAGCGCGATTGTCTCCCGACGATCGCCCGTGATCTAGGACATGCGGCTGTCAGAGAACGACACGCCCGACGCTGACAGCCCATAGTCCAATTCCGAAGGCTTCCTTGACGAAGCGGGCCGTCGATCCCGCGTTGAGTACACCGCCGGGTCTAAGCTGAAATGGCCGACTGAATGCCGGGGAAAGACCATATGTCGGAGGGATGAGCGGTAGCCGGAGTAGCCGGTGTAGCGTCTCAGGCCGACAGAGCTTCGCGCGGGCGAATTCACCCTTACCGCGCGGAGAGGTGTCTCGCGACACCTTGCGACACAAAGGAGGGCTACCCAACTGATGACTTCTCTCATCTGCTGATAGTCTTTATCGCCTAATCAACGGCGAATTAGCTCCTGTGGAGCGAGGGCGTGGTACTATCCACGCCCTTTTCCGGTCTACTCATACCTGCCCGCGAAATCGATGATCGTCATCAAGGCGGTTCGTCAAGGCCATGCGGAAGCGTCGTTCACCGTCACAATAGAAAATCGCCGACAAGGAGAGCATAATTTCAGCGGCTGGAGGCCAAAATGGGAGAATGGCCATGCACGCGGTCGTCAGAACCTATTCGGGCAACGGAGCGAAAGAACTCTTCGACGTGCTGGAGAAGCGCAAGACGGACGTTGAAAGCCTCATACGGACGGTCAAGGGATTTGTGAGTTACTCACTCGTCCGCACCGCAGATGGCGGCGTTTCCGTCACGGTCTGTAATGACAAGGCCGGAACGGATGAAAGTCTCCAGCATGCGAGAGACTGGATCAAAGAGAACGCGTCCAACACGGGCGTCGGAGCGCCCGCAGTCTCGGAGGGCGCTGTCATTCTTCAATTGAAGTAGCGCTACCCCGCGCCACGTGAGAGGCCGCCATGGTTGGCGGCCTCATCTTCCAAGAACAGACCGAGAGGGCCGGAGCCTGCCCCGCCAACAAGCGCCAGGAACTCCTCGCCCCACTCGACGCCCTCAACGAGACGGGCTTCGCCATGGCATCGTATCCCGACCTCGACTCGCAGATCGACCTCACCGAGTTCGGTGGTCGAAATTCCTTAGTATAGACGGGATTACGTTACAGCGGCTCGCACATCGTCTCTAAGTGGCATGCCTTCGCGACGATTACGCCAAGACGCCTCTCGGCGGGATCGCCTACCAGAACGACGACCGCTTCGTCGCAGACCTGCGTCGGCTCCACCGGGATGTTCTCGCGAAGGAGGACCCGGCCCGAGGCTACCGCCGCTGGCTGACAACGCTGTGGCAGGTCATGCAGATTTTCGAGAAACCTCGGGGCCATTCGGGCGTTGGGAGACGACCCACAAAAAATTGTCAGTCTTCCACATTAGGCGTAGAATTAGGTCATGTCCCAGGCGGGAGAGTGCCATGCGACAGGTTTTGCTTGGCCTGCTTGGAATGATGGCAGCAGGCGCTGTCCATGCCAGACCTACAGCTTCTCGTCTGTCATAAACGGTATGTGGATCGAGCAGACGCTCATCAAATGTACGACGCCACAGACCAATACTAACGAGCGTGTGCCAAAAGGCTGCGTCTTGAGCGAACCGGCCATGGCATATCCCAACCATGACGAAAAGAAACGCTTACCCTGCGTCACCTGCGCCACTGGTCACCCAATTGTGTTTCATCCGAACGGTACGCTGGCGCAGTGTGTGCTGCACAGCGAGCAGGTCCCCAACGTAGCGGGGATCGCGGCCTGCAAAGGTCTTGTGCGCTTCGACAAGGATGGCCGGGTGGAGTGCTGATCGGTCGTTCGTGCCGGAGTAACCGGGGTCATCGACGGGCGGCGCGGATCAACCTAAACGACCGCCCGATTGCGGTTTCAGTGGCGGCTCCAACACAGCATGGGGAGAGGTCATGAACAAGCTGCTCGCACTACCTGTCGCCGCCTTGCTCGGTCTTGGCAGTCTCGCCGTCACATCGAATGATGCGGATGCCTACTATCGTCGCGGTTATGGCGGGCACTATTATGGTGGCGGTTACTACGGTGGCGGTGGTGCCATCGCTGCCGGTATCATTGGCGGCCTTGCGCTTGGTGCTCTTGCCGCTCCAGCCTATGGCTATAACAGGGGTTTCTATGGTGCCAATGCCTATTACGGCGGCGATTACTATTACCCCAGGACCGCCTACTATAATACACCGGCATATTACGGCGGGTATTACGGGCGACCATACTATGGCCGCGCCTACTATGGCCGACCGATCGTGCGACCATATGCTTATTATGGTCGGCGATCGTATTATCGCCCGGTCGGATATTATGGACGACCAATCGCCGGTTACTACGGTAGGCGCTGGTAAATCCCAGGCCGTGCTCCTCTCAGGCGAAGCAGTCCGCCGCGCCCATCAGCTTCGAGAGCGCTTCAATCCGACTTTTGACGGAGGGGCAAAACATTCGCAGTTTGGTCCTGCAAGCACCCGTCAATTGCCCGGACGAGCGCCGTCTGGTCGAACGGCTTGCTGAGACGCGGCAAATTTACATTAGATGGAAGCTCCGCGTACCCCGTAGCAACGAGGATCGGCAGGTCAGGATGTGTTGTGCGGACCTCGCTTGCCAACTGTACCCCGGTCATTTTCGGCTGGCCTGATCTGTGATCAAGAGGTCGAACTTATCCGCTTCAAGCGCCGCTAACGCCTCCTGGCCAGATGATGCCTCGACCACTGAATGGCCGAGGTCCTCCAACATCATGGTGGTGTTCATCCGCACCAGCGCATCGTCATCAACCACGAGCAGGTGAAGGGTGCGCACGGTCGCAGGTGAAACGACCGCCAATTCGCGAACGACTGGATTGACCGCTATCGCTGCCTCGGGCAGCCAAATCTCGGCGGTTGTCCCCTCTCCCTTTTGGATTGTCAGGACCAGCTTACCTCCCGACTGCTCAGCAAAGCCGTGCACCATCGAAATTCCCAAGCCCGTTCCCTTCCCAACCCCTTTGGTCGTGAAAAAGGGCTCGCGAGCCCGCGCCAGCGTCGCCTCATCCATCCCCTCGCCCGTGTCGGAGACTGACAGGCAAAGGTACTCGCCTGGAGGCGTTCCTTTGGTGTCGCAACCACCCACAGCCTGCCGGACCCCAATCGAGATCGTGCCGCCCTCAGGCATCGCGTCCCGTGCATTCACGACGAGGTTCAGAAGCGCCATTTCTAGCTGGTTTGCATCCGCGCGAGCACAGACGGAGCCGAGCGGAAACCGTGTCTCGATTTGCGTTTGGGGTCCGAGAGAACGTTGCAGCAGGTCTTCCATGCCGCGCACCAACGCGGGCACATCCACGGCTTCTGGCCTGAGGTCCTGACGCCGTGCGAACGACAGCATCCGCTGGGTCAGGGCGGCTCCACGCTGTGCGCCCTGAAGCGCGTTTTCCACCAGCCGGACTAACTTGGGGTCGGCGGGCATGCGTTTTTGCAGAAGGTCGAGGTTGCCGATGATCACGTCCAGGAGATTGTTGAAGTCGTGCGCGACGCCCCCGGTGAGTTGACCGACTGCCTCGATCTTTTGCGACTGTCGAAGCGCTTCCTCGGCCAGTCTGCGCGCAGTCAAATCTACCAAGCCGCCCAGGACGCGCCGGAAATCGCCCTGCTCATCAAGCTCGACCCGCTCGGAAACCAGCACATCCAGATTGACGCCTGAGGAGGTGACCAAGCGATGCTCGGCGTCTTGAAGGAGGCCATCAGCGACAAGCTTCGGCCATTCCGACCGAACGCGTGTTTTTGCTGACGCACCCGTCATGAACTCAGCCAGCGGTCGGCCGATGACGGCCTCGCGCTGATAGCCCAGCAGATCGATCCATGCGTCGCTGACCTGCTCAATGCGTCCCTCGCTGTCCAGCGCATGGAGAGGCAATGGCGTCCGCCGATAAAGGCTTCGGAAGCGCTCTTCGCTCCGTCGAAGGGCGCTTCCTTCTCGGCCAGCACTGCAAACCGGCGATCGAACATCGCGGCAATCAACGCCAAAGGCAGAATCAAGATAGTGGCGGCAGCGATCGCAACAGCAAGGCCGGTTTGACCGATGCTGGCATGATCAATCGCAGTATAAGGCGCGTGTCCGGCGGCAAAGGACGCTGCGAGCATAGCCGTGTAGTGCATCCCGGCTATGGCTAGTCCCATCACCACGGCAGCTACGATCTTCTGGAACATCCAGGAGTACGAAGGCGTGCCAGATTGCGTTCTGAAAGCGCAGGTTCTGCCAAACGTGGAAAATCACACCAAGGGAGTAAAGCAGCCCTCCTGCGCCAAGTAGCCAGAGCGTTGCCACCGGTAGCTTGCCGAGCGATTCCCACAGAGCCACCCCGCTCCACCCGATTGAGAGGTAGAGCCAAATCGACAGGCGATCGAACCGTCCAGGCCACATCACCTTGATCGCGACGCCAATGAACGCGGTGACCCAGATTGCTACGATCAGAACACGTGCGACCGGACTGCCAGCCAACTGCACCAAGAAGGGGGTGTAGGTCCCGGCGATCAGCAGGTAGATCGCCGAATGATCGAAGCGTCGCAACAGCCATTTCAACGGGGACGCGGGCAGCACGTTGTAGACGGCTGAGATGGTGAGCACGGCCAGAAGCGCGATCCCGTAGACCGTCGCAGGAATTAGAATCCCCATCGAAACCGGTGCCTTCGCCAGCAGGACAAAGACACCCGTAACGCCACCGACAACAACGTGGGGGCATCCGCCATACGAGACTTCTTTGGAAGCCTTGACCGGTTCAAGGCCAGCAAGGGTCTCTTCGTGACAACATCGTCGTTCTCACCGGCCGCTCGTGACACCGCAGAACTACTCAGCAAGCGCATCGTTCTGATCGACGGCCATCAACTTGCCCGTCTGATGATCCGCCACAGCGTCGGATGCCGCGTCGAGGAGACCCTGACTATCAAGAAGCTGGATGAAGAGTTTTTCGACGGGTGAGCGGCCTTTCGAGTCCATGGTCTGGCTGAAGTTCCCCTCTTCCAAAACCCCTATGTAATCGACCTTCCCGACCGGCCTTTAAGTCGTTGTTTCCGCATCGTCGGATGAACGATCCGAAGACTGTCATCGGCGTGGCCATAACCATCTGTTTTTGATTGACGAGTGACGATCGCGGAGCAATCGAGGTCATGAAAAGCAACACGACCGCCATGGCCATGGAACCCCGTTCCAGCCTTGCTCAGGTCCCGCTGGCAAGTTTGGCCTCAATGACGCATGCGGCGCGCAGCCGCTTTATCTCGGCACGCTGCTCGTTCTTCCACCCCGTGAGGTTCAGCGGTGGGCACTCTGTTCTGACGGCGTCATTCTCGGCTGCCGCAATCTTGTCGCCGATCTCCCGGTACGAGTAGCTCAAGTTGACCCGCATCCACTCGGTCAGGCGGCTCTCCCCCTCCGCGTCGAAGCGATAGCAGAGCACGTTCGTGCGAGACGGCCCAGGCGCACGCGGAAACGCACGAAGTTGAAGCTGGCCCTTGAGGATCGCGCCCAACGAACGACGGAACGTCGAGAAGCCACTATGCACATGGTCGAAATGACAGCGGGCGTCGAGGCCACTGGCGGTCATGCCGATGTACATCAGGCCATTCGCGGGTACCGAGATGGGCCGAAGCTGATCGGGGCGGTCGATGAAGTAGGCGTATATGCCAGCCGCCTTGCAGGATGGTCGATCGTCCCAACGAAATCGCGGTCCGAGTTCCAGGTTCATGTTCGCTCCCCAAATCGCTGGCGCGATGATGGGACCGGTCCGGTGACCAACCGGTTGCGATCGAAGGTTACCGTAAGCCTCTCACAAACGGTGTTTTCGACATGGCCAACGTGGTTGGCCACCCTGGCGGGACTTTCCGTGCGGCCGGTCTCGCAAAACTGCTTGCAGAACCTCTGATCTGTGAGAGCCAAGGCTTTGAAGCTGCGCGAACTCACAGAGGGCTCACGCCGCATATTGCTTGAGAAGCCCTTCCAGGTCTTCAATCCGTCTGAAGACCTTCCCGTCTTTGAACAGGTAACCGACGCGTCCGCCCCTGAGAGAGATCACAACTTCGCCGCCCACGCTGAACCGGACGTAGTCGAAAACGTCTCGGAGTGATTGCTGGAGGTTTGCCCGGATCGCGTACAGTTCCTTCGCGTCGGCGCTGGCCATCTTGTTCTTCAGATGGCGGATTTGTGCCTGACGGTCCTCCGGGGGTGCGCTGGCACGCATCCGACGAAGCTGCTCTTCATCCGTGATCAGTTCGATCTGAAGCGTGTCTAGCTGCCGCTCAGCCTCACCAGCAAGCTCACGGGCGCGAGGGCTACCCTGCTCCGCCACCATCTCCATAAGGGCGTCCATGCGCTTCCTGAGGGCCTCGCGTCGGGCCTTCTTTTCAGCGACGGCACTTTCCAGGCTATAAACCTCCACCGGGTCAATTTCGCGAAGATCGAGTTCGGTGATGAACTCCAGGATGGCGGGCTCCCACGTTTCCACCACGTACTGCCACGTGTTCGGGCACGTGCCCGTCCGCGCGCCGCTGCACATGAAGAACGTCCGATGCCGACGCTTCTTACCCCGGTCGCGGATGTTCATCGGTTGAAGGCAGCGCCCGCAGTGCGCGAGACTCCCGAAGAGATTGCCGATCTTCGTGCCTTTGCGGCCCGCGAGATTCGGTGCTCCCGCCATGCGGCGGCTGTCCATCGCGACCCAGGTGCGATTCCACTGCTCGTCGTCGATGACCATAGGATAGTAGCTGGTGATGACCTCGCCGTCCGGGACGCGCTTGGTCGTGCGTTCACCGTCCACCATTATGACCTCCATCCGGTTCGGCTGGTAGTGGCCACGAACAGCGATCGAAGTCAGGTAGGCGCGGACGGTACCGCCGTGCCACGTGCGACCAAAGGACAGCGGCGCGATACCATCTGCGTTCAGACGGCGGGCAATGGCATCGCAACCGATGCCCATCTCGCTTTCTTTGAAGATGCGTTTGATAACGGCGACATTCTCGGGGATTTCATCAAACTCAGTCCGCGCCGCGTTCAGCTTCAACCACGAAGGACCACGAGCGGTCAGTTTTGGGCCACCGGCACGACCTTTCGCCCGCTTTTCCTGCCAATTTTCGCGCTGGCGGAAGAGCTTCGTCTTGCTCTCGTCGTGGGCGCGCCCCATGATTGCGAGGCTGAAGAACAGTTGCCCCTGCTGGTCATTAGCGCTCTCCCAATTATAGACCTGCCTATCGGCTATAGTGTGCACCGTGATCCCGGCTTCGAGAATGTCAGTGAACGATCGCAGAGCCACCATCACCTTGTCGCGGGACAGGCGGTCTAAGCTTTCAACGATCAGGTGCGATCCGAGCGGGATGCGACCCGCTTTCGCGAGAGCCAAAAACCGTGAGAGAACGCCGCGAATTCGATTCGCTCCGCTGAACCCTGACACCCCGATGTCTTCTAGGCTGTGATCGAGGGTCAGGCCCTTTTCCTCGCAATAAGCCTTTGCTAGATCGGTCTGACGGCGGTGACCGTCCCCGTCCTTCTGTTTTTTTGAACTGAGCCTGACATACGAAAACGCCAAAGGCGTCGTTCCGGGCTGGATCGTGAAGTTCATCAAGTGGCTTCCAACTGGCGAAACAGGCAGAACGCTGTAGCAATAATCGGATAACACGTCACGATGTGGTAAATCCCGGCCGCGCGCAGATCGGTATTCGTGGTTTCTGTGATCAGGCCCCGCTTGCCGGTCACCAGCGCGGCTGCCATCGCACCCGCCTGCCCTCCGCCGACGCTGGCGATCCGCTGGGTCAGGGCGTTTCGCGCCTTGTCGATCGCGACGCTGACAGCGAGCCCCGGCGGCGGAGCAACCGGCGACGGCGTCAGCGAAATCTTCCCTGGGATGCTGCCGACGGCGCCGATGCCACGAAAGAACGCATCCCGGCCGAAATCATAGCCGCCGGGCCGCGCAGGCCCCGGCGGCGGAAGCAGACGCGCACTGGCCGAGATGTGGTCGCCCGGCGCAATCGACCCGCCCTTGATGTTGACGCGCACGCGCCTGGGTTGCCTGGTCGGCTCGACACCGGCGATCGCCGTCACCAGCAGCACCAGCCTGGCGCCGGCATCGCGCGCCTCGACCGATTCGACGTAACCGCTGAGCTGCCCGATCCGCATGCGATCCAGGATCGGCGTCGCGATGGCAGCCGTGCGCCATGTCGCGGCGGCAAAGCCCGCGAAGGCCGCCGCAAGGGCGAGGCAGACATGCAGCGCGACGAGCCGTCGCCGCAAGGCGATGGCGCCGCCGGCAGACAAACAGATGCCCGTCACGGGCGCCCAAAGCGAGGGCTCCCGGTCAGCAGCAAAGTAGAGCAGGATGCCGATGCTCATCATCGCGGGCAGCCAGAGAAACAGCCTCCGCCGCTCGCTTTCCATCTCCCAGGCGCCGGTCAGGCGACGCCAGAAGTCGTTCCATGCCAGCCCTGCGCCGATGCTGGAGAGGCCAGTTCCCGGCAGGCGCCATGGCAAGACCCCGGCCTGCGCGCCGCGCGCTCGGTTCGGCTCTGGCAGGCCAACACGCATGCGTCGCGCATCTCCGGCAAAGCGGGGCGGCCGACTGCGATCTAGCGCTTAACGCAGCCGGTCAGGACATGTTACAGGGACCGCGCCGGTTGTCATGTTGGCTGCGGCATGAATCCATTCTTTTGCACTGGGCCGCACCTGCCGGACCCGGTTGGAGCCTTCCCAAAAATGAGCGACGCGGTCGTCACGCGCTTTGCCCCCTCGCCCACCGGCTTCCTGCACATCGGTGGCGCGCGCACGGCTTTGTTCAACTGGCTCTATGCGCGCCGGACCGGCGGCAAGATGCTGCTCCGGATCGAGGACACAGATCGCGAGCGTTCGACGGAACCGGCCATCGCCGCGATCCTCGACGGGCTGCACTGGCTCGGCCTCGATTGGGACGGCGACACCGTCTACCAGTTCGCCCGCGCCGAGCGACATCGCGAGGTTGCGCGTGCGATGCTGGCCAGCGGCAACGCCTATTACTGCTACGCCACCCCGGCCGAGCTTGACGAGATGCGCGAGCAGGCCAAGGCCGCCGGCAAGCCGATGCGCTATGACGGCCGCTGGCGCGATCGCGATCCCGCGACCGCCCCCGAGGGCGTGAAGCCGGTCATCCGCCTGCGCGCGCCCCAGACCGGCGAGACCGTCGTCGAGGACGAGGTTCAGGGCCGTGTAGTCTGGCAGAACGAGAACCTCGACGATCTCGTCCTGCTGCGCTCCGATGGCAATCCGACCTATATGCTCGCCGTCGTGGTCGACGACCACGACATGGGCGTGACCCATGTCATTCGCGGTGACGACCACCTCACCAATGCCGCCCGCCAGACCCAGATCTACCAGGCCATGGGCTGGACCGTGCCGAGCATGTCCCACATCCCGCTGATCCATGGCGCGGACGGGGCAAAACTCTCCAAGCGCCATGGCGCGCTTGGCATCGATGCCTATCGCTCGCTGGGATATCTCCCGGTTGCGTTGCGAAACTACCTGCTGCGCCTGGGCTGGAGCCATGGCGACCAGGAAATCTTCTCGACGCAGGAGATGATCGACGCCTTCAACCTGTCCTCGATCGGCCGTTCGCCCGCGCGCTTCGACTACGCCAAGCTGGAGAGCCTGAACGGGCTCTACATGCGCCAGTCGGACGATCAGGCCCTGCTCGACGCCCTCAAGGTGATCCTGCCGGAGATCGGCCCTGCGCGAGGCCTGCCCGGCGAACTGTCGCCGGAGTTGGAGGCACGCTTCCTGGCCGCAATGCCCGGGCTCAAGGACCGCGCCAAGACTCTGATCGAACTGCTCGACAGCGCCTATTATCTGTACGCCTCCCGCCCGCTGGAACTCGACGCCAAGGCCACCGCCCTGCTCGACGACGCGGCGCGCCAGCGCCTGCCTGGCCTGTCGGCAAAGCTCTCGGCTTTGAACGACTGGTCGCCGGAGACGCTTGAGGCGGCGGTGCGCGGCTATGCCGAGGAGCAGGGCCTCAAGCTTGGCCAGGCAGCACAGCCTCTGCGCGCGGCCTTGACCGGCCGGGCGATGTCACCGGGCCTGTTCGATGTCATGGCGGTGCTGGGCCGCGAGGAGACTCTGGCGCGGCTGGCCGACCGGTCATGATCCAGAGGGGGTTCGGGTCACCATTTCTGATGAGTTGAACCCCCTGTGCAAATGGTCTAGTGACGCCCCCTGTGACCTGCTATCGCGTGGCGGCAGAAGGGGCACAAATATTGCTTGTAAATCAGTTGGATGAACCGCTTTCCTGCCCGTATCCGCACTTGCCGCTCCATCTCAGGGCCAGCCGTTTCAGGCTCTCGGATTCCAGGGACGTGTCCTGCGCAAAAAATCGGTGTTGGGCCTGACGGAAAAACGACTGGTCAGCAACGAGCCTGAAAGGATCGGTATCGATGAGCGGAAATAGCAGCCAGCTCCAGGTCGACGGCAAGACGCTCGACATGGCGATCAAACAAGGGTCCATCGGCCCCTCGGTCATCGACATCGCCAAGCTCTATTCGCAGACCGGCATGTTCACCTACGATCCCGGCTTCACCTCCACGGCGAGCTGTGAGTCGCAGATCACCTATATCGACGGCGACAAGGGCGTCCTGCTCCATCGCGGCTATCCCATCGAGCAGCTCGCCGAGCACGGCGACTTCCTCGAGACCTGCTATCTCCTGCTCGAGGGCGAACTTCCGACCGCCGCGCAGAAGGCCGATTTCGACTATCGCGTGACGCGCCACACCATGGTGCACGAGCAGATGGCCCGCTTCTTCCAGGGCTTCCGCCGCGACGCGCACCCGATGGCCGTCATGGTCGGTTCGGTCGGCGCAATGTCGGCGTTCTATCACGACTCGACGGACATCTCGGATCCGCACCAGCGCATGGTCGCGTCGATGCGCATGATCGCGAAGATGCCGACGCTGGCGGCCATGGCCTACAAGTACACGATCGGCCAGCCCTTCGTGTATCCGCTGAACTCGCTGGACTACACCTCGAACTTCCTGCGCATGTGCTTTGCCGTGCCGTCAGAGGAGTACAAGGTCAACCCGGTGCTGTCGCGCGCGCTCGACCGAATCTTCATCCTGCACGCCGACCACGAGCAGAACGCCTCGACCTCGACCGTTCGTCTCGCGGGTTCGTCGGGCGCCAACCCGTTCGCCTGCATCGCGGCCGGCGCGGCCTGCCTCTGGGGCCCCGCCCATGGCGGCGCCAACGAAGCTGCGCTTAAGATGCTGGAAGAAATCGGCAGCGTCGACAACATCCCGAAATTCATCGCCAAGGCGAAGGACAAGAACGATCCCTTCCGCCTGATGGGGTTCGGTCATCGCGTCTACAAGAACTACGATCCGCGCGCCAAGATCATGCAGAAGACCACGCATGAAGTTCTGGCCGAACTCGGCATCAAGGACGACCCGCTGCTCGACGTCGCCATGGAACTCGAGCGCATCGCCCTGCATGACGATTACTTCATTGAGAAGAAGCTCTATCCGAACATCGACTTCTATTCGGGCATCACCCTGAAGGCGATGGGCTTCCCCACCTCGATGTTCACCGCGCTGTTCGCTGTCGCGCGCACCGTCGGCTGGATCGCGCAGTGGAAGGAGATGATCGAGGATCCGTCCCAGCGCATCGGCCGTCCGCGCCAGCTCTACACCGGCTCGCCGCAGCGCGACTACGCCCCGATCGGCCGCCGCTGATCGCGACGATACCGCGAGCGATCGCTTGAAGTTCAGGGCGCGCCGGTCTTCGGCGCGCCCTGTTTTGTTTCCGGCGCGTGTTGCGATCACCTACCGCGTCATTGCGAGCGCAGCGAAGCAATCCAGGTGGCGACGAGCGCTGCAACTTCTGGATTGCTTCGCTTCGCTCGCAATGACGGGAGTTGCAACGCGATCGGCAGGCGGCGAAACCTCGGCCACCGAGTCCATCTCACGGCATGCCGTTTCGGAGGCGCGCTAACCCGTCATTGCGAGCACAGCGAAGCAATCCAGGGAGACGTCGAGCGCTGCCGCTCCTGGATTGCCTCGCTCACGCTCGCAATGAAGGGGGGAGAGAACGCCCAGGCTTCAGGCCTGCGGGCCGAGAAGCGCGAGCGCTGCATCGACGGCATTCGCCGCGGGGCTGGGCCCGGCTGACTTCATGATCGTCTCGACCTCGTCGAAGCCGGAGAGCTGGCGTTGGCGTGCATCGCCGTCCGGCAGCAAGGCCAGCACGTGGCGGCTCAACGTCTCGGCCGTCGCATCCTGCTGGATGAATTCCGGCACCACACTGCGTCCCAGGATCAGATTCGGCAGGATCACGCTCGGCAGCTTGATCAGCCGCCGCGCGATCGCCGCTTCCCAATTCGCGCCCTTATAGGCCGCGACAGTCGGGACATCGGCCAAAGCGAGCTCGAGCGTAACCGTGCCCGAGGCTGCGAGCGCCGCGCGCGCACTGCGAAAGGCCGCGAGCTTTGCCGGCTCGCCAGTCACGATTTCCGGTTTGACCGGCCAGGAGGCAACGGCCTGTGAAATCAGCCCCGCAAGATGGCTGACTGCCGGGAGCAGGAAGCGCGTGCCCGGCGCTCCAGCCGCGATGCCAGCGACAGCCTCGCCGAAGACCGGCATCAGATGGTTGATCTCGGAGCGCCGGCTGCCGGGCAGGACCAGAACCGTCGGTCGGGCGAGGTCGGCACGCGCGCGGGCCTCCTCGACATCGGGCCGGAGGTCTGCAAGACGCTCCAGCAGCGGATGGCCGACATAGATGGTGCGCGGCCCATGCAGGCGTTCGAGTGCCGCCGGCTCGAAGGGCAGCAGCGCCAGGATGCGGTCAACATGCGGCGCCATTGCGCGCGCGCGACCAGAACGCCAGGCCCAGACGCTTGGGCAGACCCAATGCGCGATCGGGATAGTCGGCGCACGCGCGCGCACCTTCTTGGCGACTCGCAGCGAAAAGTCAGGCGCGTCGATTGTCAGCAGCAGATCCGGCGCGAACGCCGCGACGCCGCGCACCGCATCTTCCATCCGCCGCAGCAGCAAGGGCAGACGTGCGATGACCGGGCCAAACCCCATCACGGCAATATCGGATTGCGCGAACAGCGGCACCAGCCCCTGCTCGATCAGGCTCTCGCCACCAACACCCGTCAGTTCCAGGGGCCGATCGCCAAGGCGTTCCCGCAGCGCAACCAGGAACGCCCGCGCCAGGGCATCGCCCGAAGCCTCGCCCGCAATGATCGCCAGCCGGAACGGCCGGTTCACGCGACACCCTGGACGAACAGGCCGAGCTGGTCGGCAAGTCGCCCCAGCTTCTCTCGATCGCCGACCAGAACCTGTCCGGCCTTCAGCGCGATGCCCGACAAGCCGGCCTGCGCTGCATTACGGAGCGTCTCGGCCCCAATCGCCGGCATGTCTACGCGAAGGTCCTGGCCTTCTTTCGGCGCCTTGACCAGGACACCGTCGCCCTTGCCGATCTTCAACCGCCCCGCCGCGACGAGGTCGGCAACGCGCCTGATCGTGGCATCGGTTCCTTCCGCCGCCTCGATCGCGACGACGCGATGGTCGGCCAGGACCGCCGCCTGCCCGACGTCGAACGGCGACATCGCCGACAGCAGCGCAAATCCGCGCGCAATCAGCTCGAGTTGTTCCGGGGAGGCGCTCCGGCGCCCCAACGGTCCGACGGGGGCGGTTATACCCGGCGCAATGTCGAACGGTCCGCGCACGCAAAACCCCCTGCCCTCAAAGAACGTGACGACGCCGCGCAGGAGATGGTCGTCTCCTCCGCGAAATGCCTTGGCGAAATGTGGGAGATATTTCAGCGTCGATGCCTCGGGACGCAAGGCGCCGAAACTCGGACGCGGCAGCGAGCCGATCAGGACGATCTCGCCGATCTTGCGACGTTGCAGCTCGTCGAGCAGGCGGCCGAGCTGACCAAGCCGGTAGACGATGACGTCCGACTGCGGAAAGGCAGCAGGATCAGCCGCGCCGTCGAGAGCCGCCACGAAGACGCGCTCGCCTCGCGCGGCCGCGATGCGGGCGAGTTCGACTGGGAAATCGCCGCCCCCGGCGATGATCGCCAGCGCGCCCGCTGTCGCGCTGTCCTGCAGCGTCGCGGCGTTCACCGATCCGGCGCGTTGACGTCGCGCGGTACGCAGATGGCCCGCTCGCCGTTGCCGCTCCTGATGAAATCGAGGATTTCCTGGATCAGCGGATGCGCGGAGAATTCGGCCGAGACATCCTCGACTCGCTCCGCGAGGGTTCCCTCGTCGGCGAAGATGAGCCTGTAGGCGCGGCGGAGCTCATGGATCTGCTCGCGGGAGAACTCCCGGCGGCGCAGTCCGACGAGGTTCAGTCCCGCCAGATGGGCCGGGTTGTCGCGCACCAGACCGAACGGAATCACATCGTTCAACACGCCGGCGCCACCACCGATGAAGGCGTGATCGCCGACGCGGATGAACTGCTGCAGGCCGGTGCCGCCGCCAACGATCACGAAGTTCCCGACCGTGACATGGCCCGCGCACATGACGTTGTTGGAGAAGATGACATTGTTGCCGATATGGCTGTCATGCCCGACATGCGAATTCGCCAGGAAGAAGCAGCGATCGCCGACGGTGGTCTTCATGCCACCGCCTTCGGTCCCCGGGTTCATCGTCACGCCTTCGCGGATCTTGCAATCGGCGCCGATCGTCAACGTCGACGGCTCGCCGCGATACTTCACATCCTGAGGCGGATGGCCGATCGAGGCGAACGGATAAATGCTCGTCCTCGCGCCGACCGTGGTGTGGCCCGAGATCGCGACGTGGCTGACCAGCTCTACGCCATCGGACAGAACCACATCGGGCCCGACCGTGCAGAACGGGCCGATCTTGACCCCCTCGCCGATTTGCGCCTTCGGGTCGATGACCGACATTGCGTGGATGGAAGCGCTCATGAAAAGGCTGTCCTGACCTTGGAAATCGCGACCGGGCTCAGATGACCATCGCCGACAGCTCGGCCTCGGCGACGAGTATCCCGTCCACCTTGGCCTCGCCGCGATAGAACCACAGGTTCCGCTTGCGGGTGATCTTGGTCAGGTGGAAGCGCAGCTGATCGCCCGGCTCCACCGGCTTGCGGAACTTGGCCTTGTCGATCGTGGTGAACAGCACCGTGCTGACGGCCGCCTGGTCGTCGCCGCGCGCATTGACCACGAGCACGCCGGCGGTCTGGGCCATCGCCTCGATCATCAGCACGCCGGGAAACACCGGCCGCCCCGGAAAATGGCCGGTGAACTGCGGCTCGTTCATGGTGACGTTCTTGATGCCGATGCCGCTCTCGTCGCCATTGATCTCGACAACGCGGTCAACCAGCAGAAATGGGTAGCGATGAGGGATGCAAGCCATGATTTTCTGGATGTCCGCGACACCCAGAGTTTTCGTCGCATCAGTCATGGCGTCCTCATCTTCCGTGCGGCTCCCTATGGCCAGCACTCTTCTCACGTTCTAACCGCCCAGCCGCGCAAGGCAAACAGCCTGCACGTCCGGCGGGCAGCGGCCTGCCGTCTCAGCTTTCGGACGATCCGCCGCCCTTGTGCCGCTTGGCGACAAGGCTCTTGAGCAGCGCGCTCTCGCGAGCCCAGCTCAGGGCCGGCTGTGCCGGATAGCCGCCATAGCGCGCACCGCGCGGAATGTCGCCGGCGACGCCGCTCTGGGCGGCGACCTGCGCGCCCATGCCGACCGTCAGATGGCCGGCGAGGCCGACCTGACCGCCGAGAACCACGAAGTCCTCCAGCGTCGTCGAGCCGGCGATGCCGACCTGCGAGACGATGACGCAATGGCGGCCGATGACGACGTTGTGCCCGATCTGGACGAGGTTATCGATCTTGGTGCCTTCGCCGATCACAGTGTCACGGCTGGCGCCGCGATCGATGCAGGTGTTGGCGCCGATCTCGACGTCGTCCTGGATGATGACGCGGCCGATCTGCGGCACTTTCATATGGCCCTTCGGGCTCATCGCGAAGCCGAAGCCGTCCTGCCCGATGCGGACACCGGGATGGATGATCACGCGGTTGCCGATCAGGGTCGATTGCAGCGTGCTTCCGGCGCCGATCGCACAGTCGCGACCGATCCGGACCTGCGGCCCGACGACGGCATGGGACCCCACGACCGTGCCTGCCCCGATCTCGGCGCCGGGTCCGATGACCGCGCCCGGATCAACGGTCACGCCGGCCTCAAGCACGGCCGTGGCATGGACGAACGCGCCCGGCGCGACGCCCTGGGATCCGAACATGGAGCCGGGCCGCAGGGCGGTGGGAAAGAACTTCGCGAGAATGCGGGCAAAGCCGTGATAGGGCGCCGGAGTAACCAGCGCCACCGTGCCTTCCGGCACGCGCCCGGCAAAGCGCGACGATACCAGGCAGACGCCCGCTTTCGTCGCGGCCAACGCGTCGGTGTATTTCGGATTGTCCATATACGCCACGTCGGACGGCCCGGCGGCCTCCAGCGCCGAAGCGCCGGTGACGATACGCGAGCCATCCACGCCTTCGGGAAGGGTGGCGCCTGAAATGGCAGCGACCTCGCTCAAATCGAGCGAGGTCGCAACCGGAAAGAATTGTGGTTCTGACATGTGGCCTTGTATCCGGAGCGGGGCGATCAAGCCCCGCTGCGTCAGAAGCGGGTGCCGCCGGAGAAGCGGAATGCCTGAAGGCGGTCGCCGCCATACTTGACGCCGGTGACAGGATCCCGCGAGCCCTCGTCCTTCGACAGCGCATAGGCGTAGTCGAAGCGGATCGGGCCGAGCGGCGACTGCCAGAGAAGGCTGACACCGACCGACGAGCGGACGACGTTCTTGTCGCGCACGCAGGCCACGTTGCTCTGCCCGAACGGTGCACCCGAAGACGCGACGTTGAACTGGCGAGCTTCCGAGCCGGCCGGGCAAGCCTGCGGCGTCGTGATGTTCTTCGAGCCGCCATCGTAGTTGAACAGCGTACCGGCGTCGGCGAAGACCGCGCCGCGCAGGCCGAGATCGCGCGGCAGGCCCCAGATCGGGAACTGCACCTCGAGGGTACCACCGAAATAGGTGGTGCCGCCGAGCGCGTTGGCCGTCGGATCGTTCAGCACGTCGCGCGGGCCGATACCGGACGGCGCGAAGCCGCGAACGAGCGTCGGTCCGAGGAAGTAGTGGTCGATCATGCGCAGGTTGCCGCTGGTAGCCTGGACGTGGCCACCCTGCAGGCGCGCGAAGCCGACGACATCGTCGAAGATCTCGCGGTAGTACTTCGCGTCCGCCGCGATGCGGAGGAACTTCGAGTCGCCACCGACGCCTGCGAACTCAGGCTTCAATTCTGCAATGAAGCCGTTGCGCGGGTTCTGGTAGTTGTCGAGCGAGTTGTAGTTGAAGTTCAGGCCGACCAGGGAGGTCAGCGTGGTGCCCACAGCTTCCTTGACCGCGATCGTCGCCTCGCCGTTGTTCACGCAGTTGAAGAACTGGTTGACGGGCAGGCCGGCAGTGCCGGGAGTGACACCGAACAGCGGGTCCGAGCAGTCGTTGTACGGCCGGCTCGACGTGTTCGGGATCTTGATCTCGGTGGTGTAGAGCGAATACCGCGGCGTGATCGAGAACTCTTCCGTGATCGGGAAGGTGAAGCGCACCTGCCCGCCGTTCACGCGGCTCTCGAAACGACCGGTGTTGTAGTTGTCGCTGAACTTCGAGAACAGGTCGAAGCCGGCCGCGATCCGATGACCGAGGAAGTAAGGCTCGGTGAAGGAGAAGTCGACGCCCTGCGTACGCTGCCCGAGTGTACCGGCGATGCGGACGAACTGGCCACGGCCCAGGAAGTTGGACTCCGACAGCGAGACTTCGCCGATGACACCGTCCGAGGTCGAGTAACCGCCGGCGATGGAGAACGAACCGGTGGCCTTGTCCTCGACGTCGATGTTGACGACGACACGGTCGGGAGCCGAGCCGGGCTCGTTGGTGATCCGGACCTTGTTGAAGAAGCCGAGGTTATTCAGGCGGCGCTCGGCCCGGTCGACCAGCACCTTGTTATAGGCGTCGCCTTCACCGAGATCGAGTTCGCGGCGCACGACGTAGTCGCGGCTGCGGGTGTTGCCGCGCACGTTAATGCGCTCGACATAGACGCGTGGGCCTTCGTCGATCACGTAGGTGATGCCGATCAGGCGGCCGGCGGCATCGCGTTCACCACGGGGACGAACCTGGGCGAAGGCGTAGCCGCGGCGCGAAACCTCGGTGGTCAGCGCGAGCAGAGACTTCTCGACGGATTCGGCGTTGTAGGTATCGCCGGCCGACGTAGAGACCATGCGCTGCAGCGAGGCTCCGTCGATATCCCGGAGCTGGGAATCGACTGCGACGTTACCGACGCGATACTGCGGACCTTCGTCGACGGTGACGTCGATCACCCAGCCGCCCTGCGCATCGTCGAAGCGCGCGGTGTTGCCGACGATCTGGAAGTCGGCAAAGCCGTTCTTCAGATAGAAGCGACGCACCAGCTCGAGGTCGGAGGTGATCCTGTCGGGATCGTAGACGTCGGAGGTCTTGAGGAAGCTGAGGAAGTTCGACTCGGTCGACGTCATCAGATTGCGCAGGCGCGACGAGGAATAGACGCCGTTGCCCGAGAAATTGATCGACTTGATGCCGGTCTTGCCGGCCTCGGTGATGGTGAACACCACGTCCGAGCGGCCGTTCGGCAGCGGAGCGATGCGGCCGCTGACAGTTGCGGAACCGTAGCCGGCCCGACGATAGACCTCGCGCAGACGCTGCACGTCGGCATCGATCATCGCCTGGCTCAGCGGGCCGCGGGTCTTGGATTCGATCTGCTGGGCGAGCACCTCGCCCTTGAGACGGCGATTGCCCTCGAAGGCGACACGATTGATCGTGTCGTTCTCGCGCACCGCGATCACGGTCTGCGAACCACGACGGCTGACCTGGACGTTCGAGAACAGGCCGGTCGCCATCAGCGTCTGGCGGATCGCCTCAGGCGAGCTATCGCTCTGCCCGGCCGCATAGGTGCGGATCGTCTCCGCATCGACGCTTCTATTGCCTTGGACAATCACGGCCTGCGCAAACGCCACGCCACCGCTAACGGCCAGCATGATGGCCGAAAGTCCGACTGATCGAGAGAGCCGCGTCTTCATAGAAAGGCTCTTTTGGGTCGACGTCATCGGGTCGCCTATTCCATTTTTCTCAGGTCGCCACCCCGATCGGGGACCACTGCCTTAGGGCAGCGGCACGGAGACATTGCAGTCCAATCGCTTCTACAAAGTTTCCTGCGAGGTGCAAACCGCCATTGTCGTTAACAAATTATTTTTAAGCGGCTCGTTGCCGAGCGGCCACGCGCCCCGCCAATATTCTGCCGCAAAGTGACGCCCCCAGCGCGGAAAATGCCGTCAGAGCAGCGAGCGAACGTGAACTATGTCATTCCACGTCACGAACAGCATCAACATCAGAACGAGGCCGAGCCCCACCCGAAAGCCGATTTCCTGTGCGCGCTCGCTTAACGGACGGCCTCGCAAGGCTTCGACAAGATAAAACATCAAATGCCCGCCATCGAGCATCGGAACCGGGAACAGGTTCATCAGCCCGATCGAGACCGACAGGATGGCGGCGAGATTGATCAGGGCCAGCAAGCCGCCGCTCGAGGCCACGAGACCGGAGACCTGCGCGATCCGGATCGGCCCCGATAACTGGTCGGTCGATTCGCGTCCGCTCAGCAGCTTGCCGATATAGTCGTAGGTGCGCACCACCACATACCAGGTCTCGGACACGCCGTTGCGCAGGGACTCGACCGGTCCGAAGTGCTGGGTCTTCCAGTCCTCCGCCTTGCGCGAGGCCTGAACGCCGATGACGCCGATCTTCTGCTTGCCGAGCGGCGTGCTGGTCTCGACCAGCGCGGGCGTGACCGGGATGGTCAGGATGGTCGAAGCGCGTTCGACCGTCAGCGAGACAGTCTCGCCCGGGCGCACGGAGATGGCGCGCTGCATGTCGTTGAAGCCGGTGATCGGCTGGCCGTCGATCTCCAGCACGAGATCCCCGGGCTTCAGCCCGGCACGTTCGGCGGCGCCGCCGGCGACGATCTGGTCGACGCGCGGCGTCAGCACCGGCTTGCCGAAGACGAACACGGTGGCGGCGAAGATGAAGATCGCGAGGAGGAAATTGGCGATCGGCCCGGCCGCAACGATGGCGGCACGTGCGGCGACAGGCTTGGCCGGGAACGAACGCGCGCGCTCCTCGGGCGCCATGCGCGCGACCTCGGAGAGATCGGGCGTGCTGGCGCCGTCGGCGTCACCGGCGAACTTCACATAGCCGCCGAGCGGGATCAGGGCGAGCCGCCAGCGCGTGCCGCGCTTGTCATAGAAACCGTAAATCTCGCGGCCGAAGCCGATCGAGAACACCTTAACATCGACGCCGCACCAGCGGCCGACAAGAAAATGACCGAGCTCGTGGATGAACACGACCAGGGTCAGGACGAACAGGAACGGCAGCAGATAGCCGAGCAGGAACGAGCCCGCATTCCAGATAGTCGCTGCAAATTCCATAAAAGTCTCCCGGTCTGTCGCCCTTAGGTGACAGCGAACCGGCCTTGCGACAAGAGCAGGCGAGCCCGCTTTCTCGCATCTTGGTCAATAGCCAGCGCCTCGGCGACGTCGGTGGCCGCCTCCGCGCTCGACCCCGACTGGGCGCAGACCGCCTCGACGAGCGCGGCGATGCCGGGGAACGGAATTTCGCCGGCCAGATAGGCCGCCACAGCGATCTCGTTGGCGGCATTCAGGATCGCAGGCATGGCCCCGCCCTGCCGCAAGGCCGAGATCGCATGGCGCAGCGCCGGGAAGCGCTGGAGGTCGGGGCGCTCGAAGACAAGCGGAGCCGTCAGGGCCAGGTCGAGAAGCCGCTCCGCGGGAGCGTCGAGGCGACCATCGATGCCGAGGCAATGGGCCGCAGCGACGCGCATATCCGGCAACGCCATGCCGGCACTGACAGAGCCGTCGCGAAAGCTGACGAGCCCGTGCACGATCTGCTGCGGATGGACCAGCACCTCAAGCTGGTCGGGGCCGAGCCCGAACAGGAAGCCGGCCTCGATCAGTTCCAGCCCCTTGTTCATCATGCTGGCCGAGTCGATCGTGATCTTGGAGCCCATCGCGTAATTCGGGTGGGCCAGCGCCTGCTCGGGCCGCGCCTTGGCAATCTCCTGCGCGCTCCAGGTCCTGAACGGACCGCCCGACGCCGTCAGCGTCATGCTGCGCACCGCGGAGATCGGCTCGGAGCCGAGCACCTGCAGCAGTGCGTTGTGCTCGGAATCGAGCGGCAGAATGCGTGCACCGACGGCCTTCGCTCGCGCCATCACGGCTGCGCCGGCGCAGACCAGGCTCTCCTTGTTGGCGAGCGCGATGACCCGGCCCGGCGAAAGCGCCGCAAAGGTCGCCTCCAGCCCGGCCGCCCCCGCGATCGCGCTGACGACGATGTCGCTGTCCATCGCGACGGCGTCGAGCACCGCCTCGCGTCCGGCACCATGGGAAATGCCGCTGCCCTGCAGGGCTTCGCCCAGCGCAACGCCGGCGCCCTCGTCCGCGAGCGCAGCGAACCGGGCGCCCGTTTCGATGGCGACGCGTGCAAGCGCCGCGGCATCCCGCCCGCCGACGACGGCCATCACCGCGAGCCGATCGGGGTTCTCGGCAATCACATCGCGCGTCGAACGGCCGATCGAGCCGGTCGCGCCCAGCAGGGTAACAGTACGAAGCATCACTCTCTCAACGCCCGGCGGCGATCACGAAGAAGGCAAGGCCAGCCAGAACCAATACGGCCCAATAGCCATCGAGACGATCGAGGAAGCCGCCATGGCCGGGAATCAGGCGGCTGGAATCCTTGGTGCCGAACCGGCGCTTGATCGCCGATTCGAAGAGGTCGCCCGCCTGGCTGACGACCGAGCCGGCAAAGGAGGCGACGATGACGAAGGCCGGGCCGACCGCGGCCCACGCCTGCGGCGTCAGGGCCCAGACGGCATAGCCCCCGAGCGTGCCGGCGGTGGCCCCGCCGATCGCACCCGACCAGGTCTTCTTCGGGCTGAAGCGCGGCATCAACTTGGGCCCGCCCAGGCTCCGGCCTGTGAAATAGGCGGCGATGTCGGTGAGCCAGACGACGGCGAAGCTCCAGATGATGATCGCGAAACCGAGGTCGGGCACCGCTCGCAGCGCCGGCGTGACCAGCGCGAAGACGAGCGCATAGGCGACGCCGCACATCTCGAGCGCCAGCTTGTCTCGCACCAACGGCGTGAACACGGCACCGAGCAGCGCAGCCAGCGCCGCGACGCCGGCAATCGCGGCCGGGCTTGCCGGCGAGAAGCTCAGGGCGAAGCCCGCCAGGACCACTCCGACCCCGCCCGCGATCGCATTGCGGCAGGAGACGATCGACAACCACTCATACGCTACCAGACCGGCAACGAGCGTCCAGACCAGGCTGAACGGCCAGCCGCCCCAGAATGTCGTCAGCAGAACGCCGGCCGCCAGAACCAGCGCCGAAAAGACCCTGAGCCTCAGCTCGCCCGGGCCGCCCTTGGGCGCATCGGCAGGCGTGTCATTCACGCTGCCCCCACTGTCCGGTCAGCCGATGTCGAAACGCCGCCGAAGCGTCGATCGCGGCGATGATACTCGGCCAGCGCGGCCTCGAGAGCAGCGCGGTCGAAATCCGGCCACAGCACGGGCGCGAAGATGAATTCCGCATAGGCGGCCTGCCACAGCAGGAAGTTCGAAATCCGTGTCTCGCCCGAGGTCCGGATGACCAGTTCGGGATCGGGCATGTCGGCTGTATCGAGCCTCGACGACAGCAGCCGCTCGTCGATCTCGTCAGCCGCGATGCGGCCGGCCGCGACTTCGGCCGCAAGCCCTCGCGTGGCGCGGATGATCTCGTCGCGCGAACCATAGTTGAAGGCGACGACCAGGGTCATGCCTGTGTTGTCGCGGGTCATAGCCTCGGCGTGCTCGACGAGGCGGCGCAGGTCGGGCGCCAGGTCGTCACGTCCGCCGATGATGCGCACCTTGATGCCCGAGGCATTGAGCTCGGACAGGTCCTTCTCGACGAAGCGCTTCAGCAGGCTCATCAGGAAAGACACTTCGGCCTGCGGCCGGCGCCAGTTCTCGGTCGAGAAACTGTAAAGCGTCAGGATTCGAATGCCGAGGTCCGACGCATTCCGGACCGTGCGGCGCAATGCCTCGAGTCCGCGCCGGTGTCCTTCCTGCCGTGGGAAGCCGCGCATCTGCGCCCAGCGCCCGTTTCCATCCATGATGATGGCGACATGGGTTGGAGCGGCCCCGGGTGCCGAGGCCTCCGCGGATTGGGCCGCGCGCTCCCCCTGACACTGGTCTGCTGACATGTGCGTGCCTCGTTAGGCGCCGCGCCGATGGGGCGCCGCATAGGATATCCCGCCTGAGCGGCGGCTCAAACCTGCAGGATTTCCTTTTCCTTGGCGGCCAGTGCCTGGTCGATCTCAAGGATGTGCTGGTCGGTCGCCTTCTGCACGAGGTCGGTCTGGCGCGTCACGTCGTCCTTCGTGAAGTCGCCGTCCTTCTCGAGCTTCTTGATCACGTCGATGCCGTCGCGGCGGACATGGCGCACCGCGACCTTCGATTCCTCGGCGTATTTATGCGCGACCTTGACCATTTCCTTGCGGCGCTGCTCGTTCAGCTCGGGAATGCGGATGCGTAGCACCTGCCCTTCCGTCTGCGGGTTGAGGCCCAGGTCGGATTCACGGATCGCCTTGTCGACAGCGTTGACCATGCTGCGGTCCCAGACCTGGACGCTGAGCAGCCGCGCCTCGGGAACGCTCACGGTAGCGAGCTGGCTCAGCGGCGTGCGCGCGCCATAGGCCTCGACCTGGATGGGGTCGAGCATGTTGGCGGAGGCCCGCCCGCTGCGCAGCGAGGCGAGGTCGCCCTTGAAGGACTGGAGCGCGCCTTGCATGCGGCGCTTCACATCGTTGAGGTCGAATGTCGTCTGGGCCATCGTCTTCAAGACCTTGCACTAGAGCATCGTGCGGAACTGTGGGAACCGACACCGCAGCAGAGATGCCACGGCCGGGGTAACACGAAACCGGCGCGACCATGGCGGTGGGTCCGCGCAGGGTCAAGAGATCATCATACAGCGCCCGCGCTACGGCGTCACATAGGTCGCCCTGCCCTCGCCGCGCAGCACCGATGCGAGCGCGCCCGTTTCGGCAATCGAGAACACCACGATGGTCAGGCCGGCGTCGCGGGCCAGCGCGAAGGCAGCGGTATCCATGACCTTCAGGTCGCGCCGGATCGCCTCCGCATGGGTCAGCGTATCGTAGCGCGTCGCGGTCGGATCCGTCTTGGGATCGGCGGTGTATACGCCGTCGACCTGGGTCGCCTTGAGCAGATGGCTGCAGTCCAGCTCGGCCGCGCGAAGCGCCGCGCCGGTATCGGTGGTGAAGTAGGGGTTGCCGGTGCCGCCACCCAGGATCACGACCTTGCCGTTGCTGAGATGGTCGAGCGCACGGCGCCGTGCATAGCTCTCGCACAGCGAGGGCATCGGCACGGCCGACATGGCGCGTGCCGGCGCGCCGGCTGTCTCGATCGCGTGCTCGAGCGCCAGCGCGTTCATCACGGTGCCGAGCATGCCGATCGAATCGGCGCTGGGCCGGTCGAGGCCCTTGTTCAGGCCCTGCAGGCCGCGGAAGAAATTGCCGCCGCCGACCACGATGGCGATCTCGACGCCCTCGCGGGCGGCATGGGAAATATCAGCGGCGAGCGCAGTCAGGGTCGCGCCGTCGAGGCCGGAACCCGCCTTGCCTGCAAGGGCTTCGCCTGAAAGCTTAACGAGCACGCGTTTGGGTCTCATAAGCTTTCTCCAACTCTGGGCCGCGCACGATTCGCTGGCCTTCACCGCTGTCATACAAAAAAGGCCGCGCTGGGCGCGGCCTTTTTCTCAGTCTTCAACCGGCTTTTCAGCCCGTCGTGCCGCCGGCCGCAGCAACTTCCGCTGCGAAATCCTGCTCTTCCTTCTCGATGCCCTCGCCGAGTGCGAAGCGCGCAAAGCCCTTCAGCGCGACAGGAGCGCCGACCTTGCCCTCGATCTCCTTGAGGACCTGGCCGACCGACTTCGAGCCGTCATGGATGTAGGACTGCTCGAGCAGGCAGTATTCCTTGGCGTAGCTCTTCAGGCCGCTCTCTGTGATCTTCTCGAGCACGTGAGCCGGCTTGCCGACGTTCTTCTCGGCCAGGATCGCCTTCTCGCGAGCCAGGACCTCGGGATCGATCGAGGCCAGGTCGAGCGCAACCGGGTTGGTCGCGGCGACATGCATGGCGAGCTGGCGGCCAAGAGCGGCGAGCTCGTCAGCCTTGCCCGTCGACTCCAGCGCAACGATGACGCCGATCTTGCCGAGGCCGTCGGCCACTGCGCCGTGGACATAGGAACCGATCAGGCCGGCAGAGACCTTGAGCTCGGCCGTGCGGCGCAGCGTCATGTTCTCGCCGATGGTCGAGATCGCGTTGGCGATCGCGTCGGCAACCGTGCCGCCGCCCGGATAGTGATGTGCCAGAACGGCATCGACGTCGCCGCCACGCTCGAGCGAGACATTGGCGATGCCACGGGCCAGGCCCTGGAATTCAAGATTGCGAGCAACGAAGTCGGTCTCGGAGTTGAGCTCGATCACGACACCGCTGTTGCCTTCGATAGCAACCGCAACCAGGCCCTCGGCGGCGATGCGGCCGGCCTTCTTGGCGGCCTTGGCGAGGCCCTTGGTGCGCAGCCAATCGATCGCGGCTTCCATGTTGCCGTCGACGGCGCTGAGCGCGGTCTTGCAATCCATCATGCCCGCGCCGGTCTTGTCGCGGAGTTCCTTCACCATCGCGGCGGTGATCGCTGCCATCTGTCCTGTCCTTATTGTCGTGCGGGCCAAACCCGGAAGTCCGGCCGCGGATCGGAATGCCAGACGCCTCATTGGAAAACGCCGACGCTCCCGTCTCCGGTCGTCGGCGTTGTTCGGCGTCAATCAGAAGTCGGATTGCGACGCGCCGATGACGCGTCGCAAGTCCGGGGAGGCTTGGCCTCAGGCGTCGGCGAGTTCGCGCGCCTGGGCAACCCAGCCGTCACGCTCGATGCGGCCAGCGAGCTTCAGGTCCTGGTCGACCTTGGTCACATCGGCAGGGGTCATCGAAGCGAACTGCCAGAAGTGGAACAGGCCGCCATCATTGAGCTTCTGCACGAGCTCGGGGCCCATGCCCGAGAGCTTCATCAGGTCGTCCGGCGCGCCGCGCGGGGCGGTCAGCAGCTCGAAAGCAACGCCGGTGTCGGCGGCGGCCGGCTCGGCAGCCAGGGCCTCTTCGACCATCGGAGCTTCCGAAGCGCCGATGTCGATGCCGTGGTCGCCCGAAGCGCGGGAGATGCCGTCGATCGCCGAGCGGGCGATCAGGTCGCAATAGAGAGCGATGGCGCGGCCGGCGTCGTCATTGGCGGGAACCGGGAAGGTGATGCCATCCGGATCCGAGTTCGAGTCGATGATCGCTGCGACCGGGATGCCGAGGCGCTGGGCCTCCTTGATCGCGAGCGCTTCCTTGTTGGTGTCGATCACGAAGATCATGTCGGGCGTGCCGCCCATGTCCTTGATGCCGCCGAGAGCGCGCTCGAGCTTGTCGCGCTCACGCGCCAGCATCAGGCGCTCCTTCTTGGTGAGACCGGTGCCACCGCCGTTCAGCATCTCGTCGACCTTGCGCAGGCGCTGGATCGAGGCGGAGATGGTCTTCCAGTTGGTCAGCATGCCGCCGAGCCAACGCGAATTCACATAGTACTGGGCCGAGCGCTTGGCTGCATCGGCGATCGAATCCTGCGCCTGGCGCTTGGTGCCGACGAACAGCACGCGGCCACCGCGGGCGACGGTGTCGCTGACGGCCTGCAGGGCGCGCGAAAGCATCGGCACCGACTGCGAGAGGTCGAGGATGTGGATGTTGTTGCGGGTGCCGAAGATGTAGGGCGACATCTTCGGGTTCCAGCGGTGAGCCTGGTGGCCGAAGTGCGCGCCTGCCTCGAGCAGCTGACGCATGGAGAAGTCTGGCAGTGCCATGGTGTCTATCGTCCTTCCGGTTTTAGCCTCTGGGGTGCGAATGAACGAGGCATAGACTGCCAAGTCACCGGAACGCCTCGGAGTTGAGGCGATGCACCCCATGTGGGATGGGCTGCGCCATACAGGGGATGGCGCGAGATTGCAAGGCGAGGATGCGCCTTTTCGGCTGCGACGCTCTCTGGATGCGCCGGCGCCTGGCTCTTTATCACGATGTCCTGAGCGCGCCTGCAAAAAATCCCGCGCGACGTCTCGCGCGGGATCCGGATGTTGCCCGGACGAATCCTATTTCGGGAGCGCCGCGCCGACCTGCTTGATCGCGTCGCCGACCTGCTTGCAGAAGGTCGCCGGCGTGCCGCTCTGCGCCTTGGCCACGGCCTCGATGTCCTGCGACATGCCCATCGCCGAGAAGATGCCCTTCCTACCTTGGGCCTCGGCTTCGTCGCCACCGCTCTTGTCGGCGGGCGGCGGCATCATCCCCATCAGCTTCTTCTGGATCTCGACGACGTCGGTCCCGATATGGCCCTTGTCGTTGCAATAGATCATCAGACCGAGCTGGTTGCGGCCAGCCTGATAGGCGATTTTCAGCTGGTCGGCCTGGGTCTGCGCCAGAGTTGCGGAGGCTGACGCCAGTAGAGTTGCGACTGCGGCAGTCGCGCAAATCAATTTTGGTGCGAAGATCATGTCAGCTATCCCAAGTTGGCAATTCAAGCATGGCGCTCATGCTTGGTCTTTCCCCCTGCAAGACTGACTATCGCCGCCGCGCAGGCGAAACAATCCGCCGCAATAGCCGAGGCGTTAGGCCGATCGGCCGACCAAGATCCGCCGCGCAGCCTATGCCGATGCGGTCATGGCGAGGGTCGCCGTTCCCTGTGCCCGCGCCCACCGGTGGAGACGACCGAAGGCCGCACGCCTCGCATTTCCTCGTGGGAATCGAAGATGCCCGCGGTTGTATCAACCGGATCGTAAGCCCTTCGCGCTAACGCAACGGCAGTCTCCTGCGGAACGATCTGGAAGCTGTAGTTCGCGTGATCCTGGACCTGAGGACGATCTTTGCCGTTGGCGCAGTCACCTGCATCATCCTCGGGCTTATGCAGGTCGTTGCCTACCTGATCGGCCGGTTCGAGCGCTGGCCGCTGTGGTGGGGCGCGAGCAACACGCTGATCGGGCTCGGGGTCGTCGGCGCCTCCCTCCGGGACACGGCCCCCGACTTCATGTCGATCACAGTCGCCAACACTGTCATGTGGATCGGCTGCCTCGTCCTGTTGATGGGGATAAGAAGCTTTTCCGGACGCGCCCGGCGCCTGCCGTTCTATGTCGCGGCGGTCGCGCTCCCGGCCATCCTGCTCACTGCCTGGATCGAGCCTGAAGGCTTTTCGCGTCGGGTCGCGCTGATGTCGCTCTTGCTGGCGGCCTGCGACATCGCGGTTGTGCGGGAGGGAGTTCGCCTCGTCCGCCGGGAACGCTTGCTGTCAGCAATCATCCTGATCGGGTTCTTCGCACCCACGGCGCTCATTTTCGGGCTTCGCGCCGCTCATGCGATGCGGGGAGGCATGGGAGGCGGGCTCTTTCCCGCCGGGGGCTCCGGATTCCATTGGCTGGCGGTGATCGCGATCGCGATCATGATCCTGCGGGGCAATGTATTGCTGCTGCTCGCGATGGAGCGCAGCCGCAACGCCCTGCTCTACCAGGCCCAGCACGATCCGCTGACGCGCGCGCTGAACCGAAACGGGCTAGCCCGCTTCATGACCGGGCTCGTACCGAAGCTGGCCCGCAGGCCCGCCCGGCTTTGCCTGCTCCTGATCGATATCGATCACTTCAAGACCCTGAACGACACCTACGGCCATGCCGCCGGCGACCAGATCCTGGGCCTGCTTGCAGCCACCGCCCGGGCCAACCTGCCCGATGAGGCGATCCTGGCCCGGCAGGGCGGCGACGAGTTCGCGGTCGTGCTCCCCGAGCACCGGGCGGCGGATGCCGTCGTAGTCGCTGACCGCATTCGCGATGCCTTCGAGCGGGCGCTGCCCCAGGTCGGTGCCCGCGCGATCCGGCCGACGCTCAGCATCGGCATCACCGAGGGCGACACGTCGGACAGCCTAGACGTCCTGCTGAGGCGCGCAGATGTGGCGCTGTACCGCTCAAAGAATCTGGGTCGTGACCGGGTCCAGGTCCAGGCGCGCGCCATGGCGGCGTGACGCCGTCACAGCATCCCGAGATCGTCCGCGCGCAGGGTCCGGACGCCGACCTCCGCCATTTGCGTCCAGGAGGCCGCGAGCGAGCCGTCCAGGTCGATCGCACGACAGGCGTCCTCGACCACGAAGGTCTCGAAACCTGCCGCCACCGCGTCCTGGGCGGTCCAGTTCACGCAGAAATCGGTAGCGAGGCCGGCTATGACGACGCGCTTGACCCCGCGTGCGGCGAGATAGCCGGCCAGGCCTGTCGGCGTCCTGCGGTCGGCCTCGATGAAGCCGGAATAGCTGTCGATCTCGCGCCTGAAGCCTTTGCGGATCACGACCTGGGCGCGAGACAGGTCGAGTGCCGGATGAAACCTTGCACCCTCGCTGCCCTGAACGCAGTGGTCTGGCCAGAGGACCTGAGGCCCATACAGCATCTCGACCAGCTCGAACGGCGCCCTGCCCTGGTGGCTCGTCGCGAAGGAGGCGTGCCCGGCCGGGTGCCAGTCCTGCGTCAGGACGATGGTCTCGAACTGAAGGGCCAGCCTGTTGATGACCGGAACGACAGCATCCCCGTCCGGCACGGCCAGATTACCGCCGGGACAAAAGTCGTTCTGGACGTCGACGACGATGAGCGCGGTGCTCGCATCCTGCATGGCAGGCCTCATCGCAACTCGACGCTGACCACGCCGGGTGCGGCGCGCACGGCATTCGCGATCTGCTGGTTGACCGGATAGCGCCCGGGCAGCTCGATCTCGACCTCCTGCGCGCCATCGTTGAGGATCATCACCAGGGCGATCTTGCCTTCCGCCCTGACGCCGTCGCGCGGGCGCACACGCTCGGCGATCGAGGTCAGCGCCTTGTCATCCCGGAGGTAGACCAGCAGGTCCTGCTTCTGGCGTGCCGCCAGATCGTCGAGCACCTCGGCATCCTCGATGCGTGGGCGCACATCGTCGCCATCGAGCACGGCCGAGAGGCGCAGAACCAGCGCCCTGCCCGGCTCGAGAAGATCGCGGAAGCGCTGAAGCCCCTCCGAGAACAGGATCGCCTCGAACTGTCCGCTGGGATCGGACAGGTTGACGATACCCATCTTGGAGCCGGATTTGGTGCGCCGCTCAGACTTGTCGATGACGGACGCCGCGACCTTGGCGACGCCCGTGCCATTGACTCGCACCGTCTGCGCGAAATCGGCGAAGCGCTGCACACGCAGCCGCTTGAGCACATGCTCGTACTCGTCGAGCGGGTGCCCAGACAGGAAGAAGCCGACGGCGTCATGCTCCCGCCGCAGCCGCTCGGCCGGCTCCCAGGGCTCGACCGGGGGAATGCGGAACGCCTCCTGCACCGAACCGCCGCCGAAGAGCTCGGACTGCCCGCCGAGCGCTGCATCGCGGGTGCGGTTCGAGAGTGCCAGCATGCCGTCGATGGCTGCCATGGCGCGGGCACGCTCTGGCTCCAACGCGTCGAGCGCGCCGGCCGCGATCAGGGCCTCGATGGTCCGGCGATTGACCATCTTGGTGTCGATGCGCCGCGCAAAATCGGCGAGGTCCTTGAACGTCCCCCCGGCACGGCGCGCAACCACAACCGACTCGACCGCGACCCGCCCGACGCCCTTGATGGCTCCCAGCGCATAATGGATAGCGCCGTCGGCAACGTCGAACTCGACGCCGGAGCGGTTGATCGCAGGCGGCAGCACCTTGATGCCGATACGCTCCGCATCGCGCCGGAATTCCGAGAGCTTGTCGGTGTTGCCCATGTCGAGCGTCATTGACGCCGCCAGGAACTCGACCGGGAAATTCGCCTTGAGATAGGCGGTCTGGAAGGCGACGACCGCATAGGCCGCCGCATGGCTCTTGTTGAAGCCGTAATCGGCGAACTTCGCCAGCAGGTCGAAGATCTCGGAGGCAATGTCCTTCTTGATGCCGCCCTCGACGGCACCCTTCACGAAACGGTCGCGCTGGGCGTCCATCTCGGCCTTGATCTTCTTGCCCATGGCGCGGCGCAGCAGGTCGGCCTCGCCGAGCGAATAGCCCGAGAGCGCCTGCGCGACCTGCATCACCTGCTCCTGGTAGACGATGATGCCATGCGTCTCGCGGAGATAGGGCTCCATGCCCGGATGAAGATAGGTCGGATCCTCCAGCCCGAGCTTGCGGCGGCAGTAGCTCGGGATGTTGTCCATCGGGCCCGGACGATACAGCGCCACCAGCGCGATCAGGTCCTCGATCCGGTCGGCCTTCATCTCGACCAACGCCTTGCGCATGCCGATCGATTCCACCTGGAACACGCCGACGGTCTCGCCGCGGGCCAGCATGGCGTAGGTCGGCGGGTCGTCGAAGGGCAGGCTCGCGAGATCGACCTTGATCTCGCGCTGGGCGATCAGCTTCACAGCAGTGGTCAGCGTCGTGAGCGTCTTCAGGCCGAGGAAGTCGAACTTCACAAGCCCGGCCTGCTCGACCCATTTCATGTTGAACTGGGTGACGCGCATGCCGGTGCGCGGATCGACCGAGAGCGCCACCAGCTGCTCGAGCGGCCGATCGCCGATGACAACACCGGCGGCGTGGGTCGAGGCGTGGCGGTGCAGGCCCTCTAGCTTCTGGCCGATCTCGAGGAGCCGCGCGACGACGGGCTCCTCCTCGGCCGCCTGCTGCAGCTTGGGCTCGTCCTTGATCGCATCGACCAGCGAGATCGGCTTGGCCGGGTTCTGCGGCACCAGCTTGGTCAGCTTGTCGACCTGCCCGTAGGGCATTTCGAGCACGCGGCCGACGTCGCGCAGCACGCCGCGCGCCAGCAGGGTGCCGAAGGTGATGATCTGCGCGACACGCTCCTCGCCATAGCGGCGCTTGACGTAGTCGATCACCTCTTCACGCCGGTTCTGGCAGAAGTCGATGTCGAAGTCCGGCATCGAGACACGGTCGGGGTTCAGGAAGCGCTCGAACAGCAGGCCGAAGCGCAGCGGGTCGACGTCCGTGATGGTCAGCGCATAGGCGACGAGCGAGCCCGCGCCCGAGCCACGACCCGGCCCGACCGGAATGTCGTGGTCTTTCGCCCATTTGATGAAGTCGGCAACGATCAGGAAGTAGCCCGGGAACTTCATCCGGGTAATGATCGAGAGCTCGAAGGCCAGCCGGTCCTCATACGTCTTGACGTCGTAGCCGGGCGCCGGACCGTGCTTGGCGAGGCGTGCCCGCAAACCGTCCTGGGCCTGGGTCTGGAGTTCGTCGGCCTCGTCGCGCCCCTCCTCGCCGAAGCGCGGCAGGATCGGCTTGCGCAGGCCGACGCGCCAGGTGCAGCGCATCGCGATCTCGACGGTGTTGGCGAGCGCCTCAGGCAGATCCGCAAAGCGGCGCTTCATCTCGGCCCGGTTGGCGAAATTATGCACGGGCGTGACACGCCGGCGCTCGCCATCCGAGACCAGCCGGCCGGCCGCGACCGCCAGCAGCGCATCATGCGCGTCGTAGTCGTTGGGCTTGGCGAAGAAAGGTTCGTTGGTGGCCACGACCGGCAGGTCGGCATCGTAGGCCAGCCGCAGCAGGTGCGCTTCGAGCGCCGCCTCGTTCTCGCGCTCATGGCGCTGGATCTCGACATAGAGCCGGTCGCCAAAGATCCCGGCCAACGTCTCCAGACGCGCCTGCGCCTGGGGGACCTGCCCGCCTCGCAGCGCCATGTCGACGGGGCCGCCATAGCCGCCGGTCAGGGCAATCAACCCGCCATTATGGGAAGCCAGCCTCTCGACCGAGGAGATCGGGTCACCCGAGCCGCCGCTTGCCAGCGCCGCCTCGGTGACGAGCTTCATCAGGTTGATGTAGCCGGCCTCGTTCATCGCAAGCAGGACGATATGCGGCATCGTCTGCTGGACCGGGCGGCGGCTGCCCTCCGCCTCGTCGGCGAAGTCGACCGATAGCTGCACGCCCGGGATCGGTTGGAGGCCCGCTCCGGCGAACTTCTCGGAGAATTCCAGGGCGCCGAAAAGATTATTGGTGTCCGTCAGCGCCAGCGCGGGCTGCCCGTCCGCCGCCGCCATCTTGGTGATGGTCGAAACCGTCATCGCACCTTCGAGCAGCGAATAGCTCGAATGGACATGGAGGTGGACGAAGCCGACCTCGGACAGGATGCGTGTATCGCCGGGTTCCCGACTCATCTCTGACCTCTCGCCCGCCTGCGACTCTGAACTGCGCTCTTATGGCGCCGTCTCGCGTCACCGGCCAGCCTGCGATGAGGTCGCAGGGCTCCACCTTGTGGACAGCTCAGACGCCCGGGCCGGACATCAGCGCAGCCCACACCCAGATCATGCCAAGGAAAAGGCCGAGCGACAGAATTTCAGCCAGTCCAACAACCAGTTTGCGCGCAGCGATCATCGTCAATCTCCTGTGTTCCAACTATGTCTACTTTAATTCCTGTTTTGTTCTCGTCAATATCGATGGGTCAGCGCCGCCCTGCGCGATCGCCGGGCGGTTAACGAAATCTTGCAGACGACAATCGGGAGTTAAAGAATCGCTTCCCGCGCGCTCCTCGCCAGAGCGACGGGATCGCGCAGGCGCCTTGCGGAATCGGCAGCTCCGAGGAGGCAGCGCGGCCGGCGGGACAACCGCGCGACCATCCTCGCCCTCACGGTCAGTCCAGCGGAACCACCAGCCCGTCGCGGATCGTGACCTGGCGATCCATCCGGCGCGCGAGGTCGAGGTTGTGCGTGGCGATCAGCGCCGCCAGCCCCGAGGCCCGCGCCAGCGCGACAAGCGTGCTGAAGACGTGGAGGGAGGTCTGCGGATCGAGATTGCCGGTGGGCTCGTCGGCCAGCAGCAGCCGCGGCGTGTTGGCGACCGCGCGGCCGATGGCGACGCGCTGCTGCTCGCCGCCCGACAACTCGCCCGGCAGATGGTCGAGCCGCGAACCCAGCCCGAGGAACGTCAGCAACTCGGAGGCCCGCTGTTCGGCGAGATCCTTCGAGAGCCCTCGAATGCGCTGCGGCAGGACCACGTTCTCCAGCGCCGTGAATTCCGGCAGGAGATGGTGGAACTGGTAGACGAAGCCGATCTCGGTCCGGCGCAGGCGCGTGCGGCCCTTGTCGTCTAGCTTCGAGGTCGCCATGCCGCCGACGAAGACCTCGCCGGCATCCGGTCGTTCGAGCAGGCCCGCGACATGCAGCAAGGTCGACTTGCCGGTACCGCTGGGCGCCACCAGCGCGACGAGCTCGCCCGGCCAGAGCGCGAAATCGGCCTTGCGCAGGATTTCGAGCGGCGCATCGCTCTGCGGATAGAAGCGTTCGACCTGGGACAGGAAGAGCGCCGGTGTTTCGCGTGTCGCGTCCATCGCCTCAGCCCATCCTGAGCGCTTCGACCGGGTCGAGGCGCGCGGCCTTCCAGGCCGGATAGAGCGTCGCCAGCAGCGACAGGACAAGCGCCATCAGCACCACGGTCGCGACTTCGCGCCAATCGATCACCGAGGGAATATCGCTCAGGAAGCGAACGGTCGGGTCCCACAGATTGGCCCCGGTCAACCAGTTCAGCCCGGCCGTGATCGACTTGATGTTCTTGGCGAAGACGACGCCGAGCGCCAGCCCCGCCAGCGTGCCGAACACGCCGATCGCCGCGCCGGTCAGCAGGAAGACGCGCAGCACCGTTCCCCGCGTCGCCCCGATCGTCCGCATGATCGCGATGTCGGCGGTCTTGTCCTTCACCAGCATGATCAGGCCCGAGACGATGTTCAGCGCCGCGACCAGCACGATCAGGGTCAGGATGATGAACATGACGTTCCGTTCGACCTCCAGCGCGTTGAAGAAGGTGCGATTGCGCTGGCGCCAGTCAGACAGAACCAGGGGGCGCGGCGCATCGGCCTCGATGGCATCGCGCACGGCCTGGGTGTTGTCGGGGTTGTCGACGAAGATCTCGATGACGTTCACGTCGCCTTCGCGATTGAAATAGGCCTGGCTTTCGACCAGCGGCATGAACACGAACGAGCCGTCGAACTCGGTCATGCCGATCTCGAACACCGCCTGGACCGGATAGGCCTTGATACGCGGGGCCGTGCCGAACGGGGTCGAGGCGCCCTTGGGCGATATGATGTTGATCGTGTCGCCCGGCTGCAGTGAAAGCTGGTCGGCAAGGCGCCGTCCGATCGCAACGCCACCGGCGGTATCGAAGCCGTCCAACGTGCCGCGCTTGATGTTGCCGCCGACGAAGGGAATCGACTTGATGTCGGCTTCGCTGATGCCGCGCACCAGTACGCCGCCATTGGCATATTGCGACGAGGCCAGCGCCTGGCCCTCGACCAGCGGGATCGCGAGCTTGATGCCCTGGATCTTGCGCAGCCGCTCGGCGACCGCGATGTAGTCGTCCAGCGGCCGGTCGATCGGCGTCGCGAAGATGTGGCCGTTCACGCCCACGATCTTCTCGAGCAGTTCCTTGCGGAAGCCGTTCATCACCGACATCACGATGATCAGCGTCGCGACGCCAAGCAGGATGCCGAGGAACGAGAAGCCCGCGATGACCGAGACGAAGCCTTCGCGCCGACGCGTGCGCAGATAGCGCCCGGCCAGCAGCCATTCGAAACCCGCGAATGGCTTTGTGCCGGTCGGAGCCGCGGGTGCCGTTACCGTATCGGTCATGACCTGGACCCCGCCGTCATGGAATCGGTTCCGTCGTCGTTGCCGGCGTGGCGAAGCAATCCGGGAAGGCGCAGACCGCCATGAGGCCGGGTCGTGTCGCTGCGCTCGCCATGACGCAGCCGGCAGGGGCCCGCGGACACCCTCACGCCGCCTTGCCCTTGAACCGCTCGAGCGCCTCGTCCAGCGATACCAGTTCGCGCTCGCCGCCCGCGCGGCGCTTGAGCTCGACCTTGCCATCGGCCAGCCCCTTGGGGCCGACGATGATCTGCCACGGCACGCCGATCAGATCGGCGGTGGCGAACTTGCCGCCCGGGCGCGTATCGGTGTCGTCGTAGAGCGCGTCGTAGCCCTTCGCCAGCAGCGCCTTGTAGAGTTGCTCGCAGGCGCCGTCGGTCGCGGCGTCGCCTGCCTTGAGGTTCAGCACCGCCACGTCGAAGGGCGCGATCTCGTCGGGCCAGATGATGCCGTTGTCGTCATGGCCGGCCTCGATCAGCGCCGCCACGAGCCGGCTCGGGCCGATGCCGTAGGAGCCCATGTGGACAGGCGCATTGGTGCCGTCGGGGCCCTGCACGGTGGCGCCCATCGGCTCGGAATATTTCGTGCCGAAATAGAAGATGTGGCCGACCTCGATGCCGCGCGCAGACAGCTGCTTGTCAGCAGGAATGGCGTCATAGGCGGGGACGTCGTGCATTTCCTCGGTCGCTGCGTAGAGGCTGGTCCACTTGTCGACCAGCGCCTGCAGGCCCTCGACGCTGTCGAAATCGGTATCGACCGCGGGGGTATCGAACTCGAGATAATCCTTGTGGCAGAACACTTCGCTCTCGCCGGTCGAGGCCAGCACGATGAACTCGTGGCTGAGATCGCCACCGATCGGGCCGGTGTCGGCGCGCATCGGGATCGCCTTCAGGCCCAGCCGCGCGAAGGTGCGCAGATAGGCCGTGAACATGCGGTTATAGGCGTGGCGGGCGCTGGCCTGGTCGACGTCGAAGGAATAGGCATCCTTCATCAGGAATTCGCGGCCGCGCATCACGCCGAAGCGCGGACGGACCTCGTCACGGAACTTCCACTGGATGTGGTAGAGATTGAGAGGCAGGTCCTTGTACGACTTGACGTAGGACCGGAAGATGTCGGTCACCATCTCCTCGTTGGTCGGGCCGTACAGCATGTCGCGGTCGTGCCGGTCCTTGAGACGCAACATCTCCTTGCCATAGGCGTCGTAGCGCCCGCTCTCGCGCCAGAGATCGGCCGACTGGATCGTCGGCATCAGGATCTCGATCGCGCCGGAGCGGTTCTGCTCCTCGCGGACGATCTTGTTGATCTTGTCGAGCACGCGCAGGCCCAGCGGCAACCAGGAATAGATGCCAGCCGATTGCTGGCGGATCATGCCGGCGCGCAGCATCAGGCGATGCGAGACGATCTCGGCTTCCTTGGGCGTGTCGCGCAGGATCGGCAGGAAGTAGCGGGAAAGTCGCATGAAGGCACTCTTGGAACAGGTGGAATCGCGCAGCAGCAGCACGAGTCAGTCCCGCCAGAGACACCATTGCGAGCCTGAAATTGCAAGCTCTTGCGACGCCGTCTTCCGGCCAGTACCCGGTGTTTGCGCTCAGGCCCGCGCGAATTTGCGCTTCAACCTGTCGTTCACCGCAGCCGGCACGAAAGGCGAGACATCCCCGCCCATGGCGGCGATCTGCCGGACCAGAGTGGCCGTGATATGGCGCACCGCAGGCGTCGCCGGCAGGAACACCGTCTGGAGTTGCGCGTCCATCGTCCCGTTCATGCCCGACAGCTGCATCTCGTAGTCGAGGTCGGAGCCGTCGCGCAGCCCGCGGATCATCAGCGTCGCTCCGGCCTCACGAGCCGCCCGCACCGCGAGATTGTCGAAGGTCACGACATCGAGCGTCACGCCGGCCGCAGCCGCGATCGGCCCACCGACTTCGCGCAGCAGCGCAGCGCGATCCTCCGCGGAGAAGACCGGCGTCTTGCCTGGATGGACCCCGATGGCGAGGACAAGCGTGTCGCAGAGCCGGCAGGCGCCGGCGATCACGTCGACATGACCATTGGTGACGGGGTCGAAAGACCCGGCGTAAAAAGCGATGCGGCTCATGTCTCAGCGTTAGCCGCTGCCTGCGTTCTCGACAAGCCGCGAGCAATCGTCGGGCTCCTTGTCGACCCGACAAAGGAACCGACGAGGATTCGTCGAGGCGCGCTCAGGAAAGCGGGAGCAATGCAGCAACGGCTGCGACGCTTCCGGCGAGAGCCGACAACGTCGCAAGGACAATGGCCGCAGCTGAGCTGCGGTTTCGACTGGCGGAGCTAGGCGCGAACTTCATGGCAACCCTTGCGCGAATCGCGGAACCTTCGAGTAACGCTAGGTTATGCCGAGGTCAGGCTGACAAGAGGCGAGACTGTGACGAAAACGTGACCTGGACGCCGTTCTTGCCTTTCGCATTGCGCTGCACACGAATTCCCGCCTAAACCGCCCCCATGCTTACGATCAACGACATCACCTACCGTCTGGGCGAGCGGCTTTTGCTCGATCACGCGAGCGCTTCGCTTCCCGACGGCTCGCGAGTCGGGCTCGTGGGCCGCAACGGCACCGGCAAGACCACGCTGTTCAACATCATCACCGGCGATCTTTCGCCGGAGGGCGGCACGGTCAGCCTCCCCAAGGGCCGTCGCATCGGCGGCGTCGCGCAGGAAGCACCGGGCGGACCGGAATCGCTGATCGAGGTCGTGCTCGCAGCCGACACCGAGCGCGCCTCGCTGATGGCGGAATCGGAGACGGCGACCGATCCGCACCGCATCGCGGAAATCGAGACCAGGCTCGCCGACATCGGCGCCCATTCGGCGCCGGCGCGTGCCGCGACAGTGCTGCATGGCCTGGGCTTCGATGAGGCGGCTCAGCAGCGCCCCTGCTCGGACTTCTCCGGCGGCTGGCGCATGCGCGTCGCGCTGGCGGCCGTCCTGTTCGCCGAGCCCGATTTGCTGCTGCTCGACGAGCCCACCAACTATCTCGACCTCGAGGGCACGCTCTGGCTCTACGATTATCTCGAGCGCTACCCGCACACCGTGCTGGTTGTCAGCCATGATCGCGAACTGCTCGACACCTGCGTCGACCACATCCTGCATCTCGATGGCGGCAAGCTGACGATCTATCGCGGCGGCTACACCTCCTTCGCCAAGCAGCGAGCCGAAAAGCAGATGCAGCTCTCCAAGGCCAAGGAGAAGCAGGACGCAGAGCGCAAGCACCTCCAGGCCTTCGTCGATCGCTTCAAGGCCAAGGCCTCGAAGGCGAGCCAGGCGCAGTCGCGCGTCAAGCGGCTGGAGAAGATGGAGACCATCGCGACGATCGTCGACCGCGACGTGCAGCCCTTCAGCCTGCCTGGACCCGAGCGCCCGCTCGCTCCGCCGATGATCGTGCTGGACAACGCCAGCGCCGGCTATGGCGACCGCACGGTGCTGTCGAAGCTGAACCTGACGCTCCTGCCCGACGACCGCATCGCCCTGCTCGGCTCGAACGGCAACGGCAAGTCGACCTTCTGCAAGCTGATCGGCGGGCGGCTTCCGCCGCTGACCGGCCAGATGCGCAAGTCATCCAAGCTCGAGACGGCCTATTTCGCCCAGCACCAGCTCGACGAGCTCAGGATGGACGACACGCCCATCGCGCATTTGCGCGACCTGATGCCCGACTCGCCCGAGGCCAAGGTGCGCGCCAAGGCAGCACAGTTCGGCTTCCCGGCGCAGAAGGCCGAGACGCCGGTGAAAAACCTGTCGGGCGGCGAGAAAGCCCGGCTGATGCTCGGTCTCGCTGCCTTCGCCGGCCCGCATCTGCTGATCCTCGACGAGCCGACCAACCATCTCGACATCGACAGCCGCACCGCGCTGGTCAATGCTATCAACGACTTCCCCGGCGCCGTGATCCTGGTCAGCCATGATCGCTTCCTGATCGAATCCTGCGCCGACCGGCTCTGGCTGGTGGGCGACGGCACGGTCAAGAATTTTGACGGCGACATGGAAGACTACCGCAGCTACGTGCTCGGAGCAGGCAAGGCCGCCAAGCGCGAGAAGGCGGCTCCCGAGGCAGCTCCCGCCAAGGTCGAAGATCGCAAGGAGGCTGCGGTCAAGCGCGCGGCACAGGGGCCGCTCAAGCAGAAGCTCAATCTCGCGGAAGCCCGCATCGCCAAGCTGACCGGGCTGATCGAGAAGGTCGACGGCGTGCTCGGCAACGGCGCGGCCTTTGCGCGCGACCCCGGAAAGGCGCTGGTCCTGTCGCGCCAGCGCGCCGACCTGGCCGAAGCGCTGACCGCGGCGGAAGAGGAATGGCTGGAGCTCAGCTCGGAGCTGGAAAGCGCCTGATCAGCGCCGGCTCGCGGCGTACATCATTACCGGATGGTCGGGCCTGTTCCGACCAGCCGCCTCTTCGCTCATCGAGCCCGACGTTAAAGACGTGGAAGCTCGCCACAAGGGCGAGCGGGACGAAGTGTTGCCGCGACTAACGCGAACCTCACCCCTGCCCCGGCTTGATGATCCTGCTCAGGCGGTTGTCGTTGAACATGTAGATCTCGCGGCCACCCGGCTCGGAATAGAGCACCTGCGTTTCCCGCTGGCCCTTGCCACTTTCGCCAACCAGCACGTCGGTCGGCCGCGCGCGCTTGAGCCTGACCAGCTCGCATTCGGTGATGCCCTCGGCGATCGCCGGCGGCAGGGGTCGCGTCGAGGGATCGAGCGAGACGTCGACACTGCAGTCGCCCTCGGGGGTCAGCACCGGCTCCCGCGTCGAAATCCCGGCGGTGGCGGTGCTGGTGGTCGTCGTGGTGACGCCGCCGCGCCTGCTTTCCGTGAAGGCGAATCCGCCCATATCGACGGAACATCCGCCCAGGGCGGCTGCACAAACCAGCAGTACGGGTAGTTTCACGCTTTTTTCTCCCAGCGCCCGGAATCGTCCTGCTGCCAATAGCTGGCATTGGCTCCGGCAGCGCGAACTTTTTTCCAATCCTCGCGGGCGGCCGCCAGGGCGTCGGGGTCGTCGCCGTCGAAGATCAGCACGACGCGCTCGTAGTCCGTCAATGCGTCGGGAATACGGACACCTTCGGCACAGATCCGCACGCTCGCGGCATTGGGATTGTGAGGTTGCGTCGTCAGCACGATCGGATTGGCCGCGGCATCTGCCTCCATGGCCGTGACATGCGGCAGGAAGCTCTCGTCGGAATAGCTCCAGAGATGATCGTCGAGCGCGCGCAGCCGCTCCTGGCTGGAGACCTCGATCACGACATTCTGCGCACGCGCCAGCGCCCGGTCGAGAATGGTCGGCAAGACCTGCTCGAGCGGGCGCGACTGGAGATGGAAGAACAGGATTTCGGTCATGACAGACACAGTACACCCATCGTCATTGCGAGGAGCGTAGCGACGAAGCCATCCAGGGGCTGACACACTCCATGTCCCCCTGGATTGCTTCGCTGCGCTCGCAATGGCGATGGCGCTGGAACACTCACCCCTCGTAGTGCTCCGCGACGAGGTGGTCGAGCAGGCGCACGCCCCAGCCCGAGCCCCAGCTGCGGTTGGTCTCGCTGTTGGGCGAGCTCATGCCGGTGCCGGCGATATCGAGATGCACCCAGGGGCAATCGTTGACGTGGCGCTGCAGGAACTGCGCGGCGGTGATCGAGCCGCCATAGCGGCCGGCCGAGTTCTTCATGTCGGCGAACTTCGAATCGATCATCTTGTCGTAGGCCTTGCCGAGCGGCAGGCGCCACACCGCCTCGCCAGTCGCCTTGCCAGCGTCAGACAGCCGCTGCGAAAGCTCGTCGCTGTTGGAGAACAGGCCGGCGTGCTCCTGCGCCAGCGCGACCAGGATCGCGCCGGTCAGCGTCGCCAGGTTGATCATGAACTTCGGCTTGAACTGCTCCTGCGTGTACCAGAGCACATCGGCCAGGACGAGACGGCCCTCGGCGTCGGTGTTGATGATCTCGATCGTCTGGCCCGACAGCGAGGTGACGATATCGCCGGGGCGCTGCGCGTTGCCGTCGGGCATGTTCTCGACGAGGCCGATCACGCCGATGGCGTTGACCTTGGCCTTGCGGCCCGCAAGCGCAGCCATCAGGCCGGTGACACAGGCAGCGCCAGCCATGTCGCCCTTCATGTCCTCCATACCGGCGCCGGGCTTCAGCGAAATGCCGCCTGTGTCGAAGGTCACGCCCTTGCCGACGAAGGCAACCGGCTGGACGCTCGACTTGGCCCCGTTCCAGCGCATCACGACGACGCGGCTCTCCCGGCGCGAGCCCTGCCCGACCGCGAGCAGCGCCCGCATGCCGATCTTCCGGAGATGCTTCTCGTCCAGGATTTCGACCTCGACGCCGAGCTTCTCCAGCTTCGCGGCACGCTCTGCGAACTCTTCCGGAAACAGGACGTTGGGCGGCTCGTTGACGAGGTCGCGCGCCAGGTTGACGCCGTCGGCGATCGCCTCGCGGGCCTTCAGCGCCTTCTTGATGGCGGTCGGATCGGGCACGCGCAGCGTCACCGTGATCGGCTCGGCCTCGTCCTTCTCCTTGGTCTTGGTCTTGTACTGGTCGAAGGCATAGGAGCGCAGCCGCATGCCGAGCGCCACATCGGCCGCCTGCTCCGGCGTGATCTCGCCGTCGGGGAGCGCCAGAATCACGTCGGCGCTGCGGCCATGCCCGAGCCGTCCGGCGATGGCGCCACCGAGCTTGGCGAAATCGAGCGTTGCACGATCGGCCTCCGCACCGAGGCCGACGACGATCAGGCGCTCGTAACCGGCACCATCCGGCGCGAGCAGCGTCAGGCCGGCCAGTGCCTTGCCCTTGAATCGCTCCGCGGCGGCCGCACGCGCCAGCAGGCTGTGTGCCCCCTCGCCCAGCCACTCCTCGGCCACCTTCGGCGGAGCCAGCGCCTCCGAGACGAGAACCACGAGATCCTGACCGCCGATGGCGTTCAGGGTTTTGACATCCAGCTTGAGGCGCTGCGACATGATCGGCTCACGATTTCGGGATTGAAGCGTCCGGACGGGCGAAACACGACAGACACAAACGATTCCCGTTTGCGCCATGATTGCGCCTATACCATAGGGTGTGTTCTTCGAACCGTCCAAGGGAGCCTGCGCTCCCCACCCTTTCAGCGGATGCCACGCTTGTTCCTGAAACGCCTCGATCGCTACATCCTGAAGATAGCGACGGTCGCGGCCATCGTTCTCCTCGTCGGCCTGACAAGCGTGATCTGGGTCACCCAGGCCCTGCGCGAGGTCGACCTGCTCACGGGCAAGGGTCAGACGATTCTGATCTTTTTCACCGTGACGCTGCTCTCGCTGCCCGCGCTGATCGCCGGCATTGCGCCGGTCGCGCTCTTCATGGCCACGCTCTACACGCTCAATCGCCTCAACAGCGATTCCGAGCTGATCGTCATGAATGCCGCCGGCGTCGCGCCGCGCCGCCTGACGCGTCCCTTCCTCGTGCTGACGATGGCGACCTCGCTCCTGGTCTGCTGGATGACGTTCTGGGTGATGCCGTCGGGCTTTCGCGCCCTGCGTGACCTGATCACGCTGATCCGCGCCGATTTCGTCGCCAACGTCGTCAAGGAAGGCCAGTTCGTCTCGCTCGATTCCGGCGTGACCTTCCACTACCGCGAGAAGTCGGGCGACGCGCTGGTCGGCATCTTCATGCAGGATCGCCGCGACCCCAATCAGCCCTCGATTTATATCGCCGAGCGCGGCCGCACGGTCGATGTCGAGGGCAACAGCTTCCTGATGCTGGAGAAAGGCACGATCCAGCGCGAGAGCAAGCAGGACACCTCCTCGATCATCTCCTTCCAGCGCTATGCCCTCAACCTCTCGGCCCTGTCGGGCGAGGCAACGGGCGGCGCCGGCGAAGGCGATGGCGACAAGGTCATCTACAAGCCGCGCGAGCGCTCGACCTGGTCACTGCTCAACCAGGACAAGAACGAGGGCTACTACAAGCTCCAGGAAGGCCGCTTCCGTGCCGAACTTCACAACCGGCTGTCCGCCCCGCTCTACCCGATCGCCTTCATGCTGATCGCCTTCGCGGCGATCGGCGAAGCCCGCACCACCCGGCAGGGCCGGGCAATGGCGATCCAGGCGGCGATCTTGATCGTCAGCGCGGTCCGCATCGGCGCCTATGCCGCCTGGACGGCCTCCGTGCGCTCCGGCTGGGCCACGGCCCTGCTCTACATACTGCCTGTGGTTTCAATCATGCTCTCCGTCTCCCTGATCGTCTTCGGTGAGCGCCTGCGGCCCATATTGGCGCGGTTCTTCGCACCCATATTCGCGCCGATCGGGATGCTGACAGCCAAGCTGCGACGCGCCTGATGATGCTGACATCGACCTTCGGCCGCTATCTTACCAAGCGGTTCGCACGCGCCATCCTCGGCGTGTTCAGCACGTTCTTCTTCCTCATCGGGACGCTCGACTTCGTCGAGCTGATGCGGCGCGCCGGCGATTCGCCGGCAGCCACGACACCGCTGATCATCCAGCTCGCGCTCTATCGGGCGCCGGCTGTCGCCGAGCAGATCTTTCCGTTCGCGGCGCTGTTTGGCGGCATGTTCGCGCTGCTGACGCTGAGTCGAAAGCTGGAACTGGTGGTGGCGCGCTCGGTCGGCGTGTCCGCCTGGCAGTTCCTCCAGCCCGCGGCCTTTGTCGCCGGCGCGATCGGGCTCGTCTCGATCCTGGCCTATAATCCGATCGCGGCCTCGCTGAAGAGCAAGGCGACAGCGCTCGAGCTGCGGCTGTTCGCGCGCACGGGCCAGCAGCTCAACACGCAGGACATCTGGCTGCGCCAGCGCAGCGTCGACGGTCAGGCGATCATCAGGGCGGCCGGCGCGCTGCCGGACGGCGATGGCCTGGCCCAGGTTGCCATCTTCAACTTCGACAAGACCGGCGGCTTCAGCGAGCGCGTCGACGCCAAGCAGGCGGTGCTCCGCCCCGGCTACTGGGAGCTCACCGACGCACGCGTGATCTCCGCCACGGAAGAGCCACAGAACTACAAGAGCTATGTGCTCGCGACGACGCTGGAGCCGGATCAGGTGCGACAAAGTTTCACCCCGCCCGACGCCGTCGGCTTCTGGTCGATGCCCACCGTGATCGAGAGAACCCAGCGTGCAGGCCTCGATACCACCCGTTACGAGCTTCGTTACCAGTCGCTCATGGCACGGCCGCTGCTGCTCATCGCGATGGTGCTGGTGGCAGCGTCAGTTTCCTTAAGATTTTTCAGGTTTGGTGGTGTGACCAGACTGGTGATAGGTGGCGTGGCAGCCGGCTTCGTGCTGTATGTTGCGACACAGCTGTCGGAGGAACTCGGATCGTCGGGAATCGTGAATCCGGTCATAGCGGCCTGGCTCCCCGCCCTTATCGGGACGATGCTGGGAGCTCTGGCCCTCCTCCATCAGGAAGACGGGTAAATCTTACTGTGCCTATGGTTAATTTTGGATTTATAGCGTGAGTTTGAGTGTGAGACGCATGACGCGCCTTGCTGCTGCGACGGCACTTGCCACGAGCCTGGCCTACATGCTCGCAGCCGGTGGCATTGCCGCGGCCCAGACGGCTGCTGCCAAGCCCGCAGGTGCCAAGCCGCAGGAGCGGATGGTCGTCGACGCGCGCGAACTCGTCTACGACAAGGACAACAACACCGTATCCGCGGTCGGCGATGTCCAGATCCTCTATCAGGGCCGTACAATCGAAGCCGACCGCGTGGTCTATGACCGCGCTGGCAAGCGCGTCGTCGCGACCGGCAATGCCCGGATCACCGAGACCAACGGCACCGTCATCACTGGCGACCGCTTCAACCTGACCGACGATTTCCGCGACGGCTTCATCGATTCTCTGCGCGTGGTGAATCCCGACAAGACGCGCTTCACCTCGCCGCGCGCCGAGCGCACCGACGGCGAGACCTTCATCTTCGACAAGGGCATCTACACCGCCTGCGAGCCCTGCAAGGACAACCCGGAAAAGCCGCCGCTGTGGCAGGTCCGCGCCGCGCGCATCATTCACAAGAAGTCCGAGCAGACGATCTATTACGAGGAGGCACGCGTCGAGTTCGCCGGCGTGCCGCTGGCCTACATCCCCTACATGTCGGGCCCGGACTCGACGGTTAAGCGCAAGTCGGGCTTCCTGACGCCGAAATTCCTCAACACCGGCGCGCTCGGCTATGGCGTCGGCCTGCCCTATTTCTTCAACCTCGCGCCGAACTACGACCTCACGGTCTCGCCGACCTATCTCAGCCGCCAGGGCCTGCTCGGCCAGGTCGAATGGCGCCACCGCCTGGTCAACGGTTCCTACAAGATCCGCGCCTCGGGCATCTTCCAGCAGGAACCCACCGCGTTCCTGCCGACACCGCTGGGCGCCGGCGACAAGGATTTCCGCGGCTCGATCGAGACCTCGGGCAAGTTCTATCTCAATCCGCGCTGGACGTTCGGCTGGAACGCCGCGATGTCGACCGATCGCTGGTTCTACAAGAACTATCGCATCCTCAACGAGGCGATGAGCGCGACGACCTATCTGCAGGAATCGATCTCGACGGCCTATCTCAACGGCCAGAGCTCGACCGCCTGGTTCGACCTGCGTGGCTACTATTTCCAGCCGCTGACGTCGAGCGACTGGCAGAAGCAGCAGCCGACCGTGCTGCCGGTGCTCGACTACGACAAGCGCGTCCACAAGCCCGCCGTCATCGGCGGCGAGTTGACCGTCACCGCCAATGCCACCTTCCTGCAGAGGGACGCTGCCGCCTACCAGCAGATCCCCGAGCAGAAGACCTTCCTGATCAACACGCCGACCTATTCGCTCTATGACGGCTGCGCCGTCTACACCAAGGACCAGTGCATCGTGCGCGGCCTGGCCGGCAACGTCGCCCGCGCGACGGCCGAAGTCTCCTGGCGCCGCAACTTCATCGACCCGATCGGACAGGTCTGGACGCCTTACGCCTCGCTGCGTGCCGACGTGTTCTCGGTCAATCCGTCGACGACGGGTTACGCCAACGCCAACCTGCCCTCGCTGATGGACACCTCCGACGAGGTGTTCGGCCGCGCCATGCCGGCCATCGGCCTGATGTACAAGTATCCCTTCGTCGCCAAGACGGGCTGGGGCACGCACATCCTCGAGCCAGTCGCCCAGATCGTCGCGCGCCCCAACGAAACCAACAGCCTGCGCATCGCCAACGAGGACGCCCAGAGCCTCGTCTTCGACGACACCAATCTATTCGAGTGGCACGGCAAGTTCTCCGGCTACGACCGGGTCGAAGGCGGCACGCGCGCCAATGTCGGCTTGCGCTACACCGGCCGCTTCGGTGCGGACGGCTATGCCAACGCGCTCTTCGGCCAGTCCTATCACCTGGCCGGCCGCAACTCCTTCGCGCGTGGCGACCTCGCCAATGTCGGCCTCGATTCCGGCCTCGATACGGATCGCTCGGACTTTGTCGCGCGCGCTCAGATCTCACCGTTCAAGAATTTCGTCCTGTCGGGTGCCGCTCGCCTGGACGACCGGACCTGGGAGCCGCAGCGCATCGACGCCGCCGCGACCTATACCAACACCCTGTTCACGGCCTCCGTCGGCTACGGCCGCTACGAGCCGCAGCCCGATCTGGGCATTCCGCGTCGCCGCGAGGGCCTGTCCCTCAACGGCTCCGTCAAGATCGCCGACAACTGGCGCCTGCGCGCCGGCGTGCTGTTCGATCTCGACAAGTACAAGTACGATCGTGAGCGCTATCGCGACGTCTACGCCGCCTACACCTCGTCGGGCGGCACGACTGCAGTGCCGATCTATCCGAACACCGGGCTGTTCCAGACGGCTTCGACCTCGTTCGGCATCAACTACACCGACGAGTGCACCGTGTTCGACGTCAGCTACGCCCAGAGCTACGCCGACCGGCAGTCCGGCGCGACCAAGGATACGCGCACGATCCTGTTCCGCCTCGAATTGAGGACGCTGGGCGAGGTCACCTATTCGCAGAATCTCGGCGGATCCTCGGTCGGCGACGGCGTCACGAGCACAACGCGTTGACCGCCTTCGACGCGCGGTTTCCAGACAAGGTGAGGTCTCCGTGCTTCCGCTCGCGCTGACGCAGGGCGACCCCGCCGGCATCGGTCCCGAACTGACCCTGAAGGCCTGGCAGGAGCGCACAACGCGCGGCCTGCCCGCCTTCGCCTGCCTCGGCGACATCGACCATCTCGGACGCCTCGCGCAGCAACTCGGCCTGCCTGTCCCGCTGAGGGCTTGCAACTGGAACGAGGCTGAGGCTGCGTTCCCCGACGCGCTGCCGGTGATCCCGCACGGCCATGCCGTCTCCGCCGAACCCGGCAAGCCCGATTCCGCCACAGCTGCCGGTACCATCGCCTCGATCCGCGAATCCGTCGCCGCAGTGACGGCGGGCGCAGCGGCCGCAGTCGTCACCAACCCCATCGCCAAATCCGTGCTTTACGCCGCGGGCTTCGGTTTTCCCGGCCATACCGAGTTCCTGGCCGACCTCGCCGCGACGAACGGCAAGGTGCCCCATCCGGTGATGATGCTGTGGAGCGAGGGCCTAGCGGTCGTTCCGGTGACGATCCACATCCCGCTGCGCGCGGTTCCCGAGCAACTCACGACCGAACTGATCGTCGAGACCGGCCGCATCGTCGCAGGCGAATTGACCCGGCGCTTCGGCATCGCCGCGCCGCGTCTGGCCGTCAGCGGGCTCAACCCCCATGCCGGCGAAGGCGGAGCGCTCGGAGCCGAGGACAACGCGGTCGTGGCACCCGCCATTGCCGCGCTGCGCGCGCTGGGCATCGATGCGAAGGGGCCCTATCCCGCCGACACCATGTTCCATGCCCGCGCCCGCGCCGGATATGACGCTGCCCTGGCGATGTATCACGACCAGGCACTGATCCCGATCAAGACCATCGCCTTCGACGACGGCGTCAACGTCACACTCGGCCTGCCCTTCATCCGGACCTCGCCGGACCATGGCACGGCATTCGACATCGCCGGACAAGGCATCGCACGGCCAGACAGCCTGTGCGCCGCATTGAGGCTGGCCGCACGCATGGCAACCGCCTCATGAGCCAGATCGACGACCTGCCGCCGCTGCGCGAGGTGGTCGAGCGCCACGGGCTGATGGCCCAGAAGTCGCTGGGCCAGAACTTCCTCTTCGACCTCAACCTGACCGGCCGCATCGCGCGCGCCGCCGGCCCGCTCGAAGGCGAGACGATTGTCGAGATCGGCCCCGGACCCGGCGGCCTCACCCGCGCCTTGCTCGCCAATGGCGCCGGCCGCGTCATCGCAATCGAGCGCGACAGACGCTGCATGCCGGCGCTGGCGGAGATCGCCGCGCATTATCCGGGACGGCTCGAGGTCATCGACGGGGATGCGCTCGCGGTCGACCTGACACCGCACCTCGCCGGATCCAGGGCCCGCATCGTGGCCAACCTGCCCTATAACATCGGCACGCCGCTGCTGGTCGGCTGGCTCAGCCTCGAGCCCTGGCCGCCCTGGTGGGACTCGCTGACGCTGATGTTCCAGCGCGAGGTCGCCGAGCGGATCGTCGCTACGCCGCAGGAGCGTGCCGATTACGGCCGGCTGGCGATCCTCGCCGGATGGCGCAGCGAGGCAAAAATCCTGTTCGACGTGCCGCGCACCGCTTTCGTGCCGCAGCCCAAGATCACCTCGTCGATCGTGCATCTGGTGCCGCGCGCTGCGCCCGAGCCCTGCGACCGTCGCCTGCTGGAGCGCATCACGCTCGCCGCCTTCGGCCAGCGCCGCAAGATGCTGCGCCAGAGCCTGAAGGCCGTCCTGCCGGACCCCACCGCGATGATCGAGGCGGCTGGGCTGTCCCCGACGGCTCGCGCCGAGGAGATCCCCGTCTCGGGCTTCGTGGCGCTTGCCAATGCGCTGGGCGAACGGCTCTAGAGGCCTGTTCTGGACAGCCAAAAACCGTCATTGCGAGCGTCAGCGAAGGAATCCAGAGGCGGCAGTGCGCTACGCCGTGCTGGATTGCTTCGTCGCCTTGCTCCTCGCAATGACGGCAGGAGGTTGCGCGTATACTCACAGTCCGCAGGGCTGATGGGGCTGCGAGCGGCCCCCGCCCTTGGCCTCAGGCCAGCGTCTCGTTCAGCAACGACTCGACGAATTCCCCCATGCCGGTCGCACGCGCACGCTTGAGCCGCTCGGCGGTCAGGATCGCCTTGATGGACTGGTAGGCGGCATCGAGATCGTCGTTGATGATCACATAGTCATAGGCCTCGTATCGCGCGATCTCGTCGCGGGCATTTGCCAGACGTTTGGCTATGACCTCAGGCGCGTCCTCGGCACGGCGCACCAGCCGCGAACGCAGTTCGGCCATCGACGGCGGCAGGATGAAGATCGTGACGACGTCGGCGCGCGCCTTCTTCACGATCTGCTGGGTGCCCTGCCAGTCGATGTCGAAGAGCACGTCGCGCCCGCCCGCGAGCGATTCCTCAACCTGCTGGCGCGGCGTGCCATAGCCATTGCCGTGGACCTCGGCCCATTCGATGAGGTCGTCATGCTGGCGCATGGCATCGAAGCTGCGCCGCTCGATGAAGCGGTAATGCACCCCGTCGATCTCGGACGGGCGCTTGGCACGGGTGGTCACCGAGATCGAGAGGTCGAGATTGTTCTCGCTCTGCGACAGGTTACGCGTCAGCGTCGACTTTCCGGCGCCCGAAGGCGAGGACAGGATGAGCATCAGGCCACGACGGGCCGGGCGGGTCGTCTCGAGCATCAGCGCTCACTCCACATTCTGAACCTGCTCGCGCATCTGGTCGACGACCGTGCGAAGATCGAGCCCGATACGCGACAGGCCGGGATCGCCGGCCTTGGCGCAGAGCGTCGAGGCCTCGCGTCCGAATTCCTGCGAGAGGAAGTCGAGCTTCCGGCCGATCGCGCCGCTTTCGCCGAGCAGGATGCCCAGCGCCGTGACATGAGCATGCAGCCGGTCGAGTTCCTCGCGGATATCGGCCTTCACGGCCAGCAGCGCAGCCTCCTGGTGCAGGCGCTGCGGGTCGAGCGCGGGGCTTGCGTCCGTCAGGGCCGCAACCTGCGTCGCAAGGCGCTCGCGGATCGCATCGACACCGCGCGCAGGATGCCCCTCGGCCTCGGTCGTCAGGCGCGAAATGCTGTCGCGATGGCCCGCGATGATGGCGCCGAGTGCCTGCCCCTCGCTCTGCCGCGCCTGCTTGAGCCCGACCACGACAGCCTCCAGCCCCGCCAGAACGGGAGCCTCGACCTGGCCCAGCGCGTCCTGCGCCTCGTCGGCAAGCTCGACGACGCCACGGATACCCAGCAGGCCGTCATAGGAGACCGGGCGGATCGCGTCGTTCGCCGGCAGGCGTGCCACGGCGTCGAGCAGTGCCGCCAGCGCCGCCTCGTTCACGCGGAGGCGCGGTGGGCCGGCATCGCTGGTGACCGAGAGATTGACATGCAGCGTGCCGCGCGCGAACGCGCCGGAGATGCGCTTGCGGGCGACCTCGGCAATGCCCTCGAAGCCGGGTGGCACACGCACGCGGACATCGAGCCCACGCCCGTTGACGCTGCGGATCTCCCAGGCCCAGGCGTGGACGCCTGCCGTACCCGCGACGCGGGCAAAGCCCGTCATGCTCTCGATGGCCATACGATGTCTCCGCCCCGGCGATGCGCCGGGACCCTAGATCAGGGTAGGAAAAAGGGGAAAGCGCTTTTTCGCGCAGGTGCCGGCAACGTGGCCGGCGCTCAGGGCCGCAGGGCTGGAACGCGCTGCGGCGAATTCAGGTCGTAAGTCTTGTTCAGCAGCGGATCGCGCGGCGTTCCCTCGGAGGCGTCGAAGGCACGCGCCCGCGTGGCCGCGCCGGCTTCGACAGCCGAGCCCGGCTGCGCGAGCGGCAGTCCGCCCTCGGCATTGATGCGCTGGGCGCCCGGAGCCTCGGTACGGGAATCGGGCGCCGGCGGCGGCTCGACCTTGTCGATCGACGCCTCGGACGGCGGCTTGCCCGGCTCGCGCTTGACCGCCTCGATCTGGCGCCAGCGACCGACATTGCGATTGTGCTGCTCCAGGGTCTCTGCGAATGCGTGCCCGCCGCTGCCATCGGCGACGAAATAGAGGTCCTTGGTCCGCGAATGGTTGACCACGGCCTCCATGGCTGCGCGGCCCGGATTGGCGATCGGCCCCGGCGGCAGGCCGTCGATCGTATAGGTGTTGTAGGGCGTCGCCTGGGTGATCTCGCTGCGCATGATCGAGCGCCCGAGCGTGCCCTTGCCGCCGACGATGCCATAGACGATCGTCGGGTCCGACTGCAGCTTCATCTTCCGGTTGAGGCGGTTGATGAACACGCCGGCGACCCGCGGCCGCTCATCGGCGCGACCGGTCTCCTTCTCGACGATCGAGGCGAGGATCACGAGTTCCTGCGGCGTCTTTATCGGCAGGTCGGCAGGCCTCTTGGCCCAGACATCCCGAAGGATGCGGCTCTGGTCGCGGGTCATGCGGTCCACGATCGCCTGGCGGCTGAAGCCACGCGGAAAGCGATAGGTGTCGGGCAGGATCGTGCCCTCGCGCGGCACCTGGATGACTTCGCCGGTCAGCAGGTCGTTGTCCTTGAGACGGGCAATGATCTGTTCGCTCGTCAATCCTTCGGGAACGGTGATCGAATGCTCGACGGCCTTGCCATCGGCAATGATGTCGAGGATCTCGAGCTGGCTCGCGCGCGCCTTGAACAGATATTCGCCGGCCTTGAGCTTGGTCCAGTTGCCACTCACCAGGGCGGAGATGCGAAACGCCCAAGGGTGCTCGATCATACCCTCGCGCTGAAGCAGGTCGGCGATCTCTGTCAGACCGCTTTCACGCGGAATGATCAGCACGCGGTCGCTGGTCAGCGGTCCCGGCGCCTTGCTCTGGCTGGAGACCATCGCGACGCCGACGCCAGCAAGGCCGCCGACGACGAGAAGCGAGGTAAAGAGCCCGCTCAGCATCCCGATGAAAGGGTTGCGACGGCGCCGACGTGTCTTGGGCGGCGGTGCCGGCGGAGCGACCGGCTTGAGCGCCTCGCGGGGACTCTTGGGGGCTACGCGGGGCGGCTGGTTCACGGTGCTGGCGCTCGCAGTTCGTTATGTCGTCATGGGAGGCGATTCGGGCGCGTCTCGCGCCGTCGCCCGCCAGTCGGAATCTGTCCTGATTTCGCCGTACACACTAGCGAAAATTATGGCGAAAGCGCGCTGGCCACCGGTATCCGTCAGTCGACGAAGCGCCGCATCACCAGCGAGGCATTCGTTCCGCCGAAGCCGAAGGAGTTGGAGAGGACCGAATCGATCCGCATCTTCTTGGCCACGTGAGGCACCAGATCGAGATCTGTCTCGACCGACGGGTTGTCGAGATTGATCGTCGGCGGCGCGATCTGGTCGCGGATCGCCAGGATCGAGAAGATCGCCTCGATTGCTCCGGCGGCACCGAGAAGGTGTCCCGTTGCGGACTTCGTCGAGGACATCGCCGGCTTCCTCGGAGCATCCGCAAGCAGCCGCTCGACGGCACGCAGCTCGATCTCGTCGCCCATCTGCGTCGAGGTGCCATGGGCATTGATGTAGTCGAGGTCCGACGCCGCAATTCCGGCGCGGTTCAGCGCGGCCTGCATGCAGCGATAGGCGCCGTCGCCATCCTCGGCCGGCGAGGTGATGTGATAGGCATCGCCCGACATGCCGTAGCCGACGACCTCGGCGTAAATCCGGGCACCGCGCGCCAAGGCGTGTTCGAGTTCCTCGAGCACGACGACGCCGGCCCCCTCGCCCATGACGAAGCCGTCGCGATCCTTGTCATAGGGCCGCGAGGCCTTTTCAGGCGTGTCGTTGAATCCGGTGGAAAGCGCCCGGCAGGCGCAGAAACCCGCAATGCCGAGCCGATTGATGGCCGATTCGGTACCGCCTGCGACCATTACATCGGCATCGCCGAGAGCAACCATGCGGGCGGCATCGCCGATCGCATGCGCACCAGTCGAGCACGCAGTAACGACCGCGTGGTTGGGGCCCTTGAGCCCGTTCTCGATGGAGACGTAGCCGGCCGCCAGATTGCTCAGGCGACCGGGAATGAAGAAGGGTGAAAGCCGACGCGGCCCGCGTTCCTTCAGCAGGATGGAGGCTTCATAAAGCCCGCCAAGCCCACCAATGCCGGAACCGATCGCAACGCCGGTCGCAACCTGGTCCTCATAGCTTTGAGGCTCCCAGTTCGCGTCCCTCAACGCTTGCTTGGCAGCTGCCATCGCAAAGATGATGAAATCATCGACCTTGCGCTGCTCCTTGGGCTCCATCCAGTCGTCTGGATTGAAGGTGCCGTTCGAGCCATCGCCGCGCGTGATATTGCAGGCGATACGCGCCGACAGGTCACTTGCGTCGAAGCTCGTGATCGGTCCGGCGCCGCTTTGACCCGCCAGGAGGCGGGCCCAAGTCGGCTCGAAGCCACATCCAAGCGGCGTCACCATGCCGAGACCGGTGACGACGACACGTCTCATCGAAAGGCTGCGTGGAACCATGGGGCTTTCAGCTGCGAGCGACCTTGGAGGCCGTTCAGGCAGCAGTCTTCGAGAGGAACTTGACGGCGTCGCCGACGGTCACGATCGTCTCGGCCGCATCGTCGGGGATCTCGACGCTGAACTCTTCTTCGAAGGCCATGACGAGTTCGACGGTGTCGAGGCTGTCAGCGCCCAGATCCTCAATGAAATTCGCGCCGTCGACGACCTTCTCCGGCTCGACGCCGAGATGCTCGACCACGATCTTCTTCACGCGCTCGGCGACATCGCTCATGGGTCTATTCCTTAAAGATTGAAAACACACCGCTGGATCGCGACGCGTATGTGGAACCGCACTCCTGAATCCCGCATCACCGAAACGGTGCCGACGGGCCGGAACTCTCGAAGCCTGCACAAACGCAACAACCGGGTCCCCGTCAAGTCCCCGAACCCGCGAACCGTAGCGAGACGGCGCTAGTTAGCACAGGGAATTTTCAGTGGCGAGTGCGCAGGGCCTGTTCTTGGCGGCATTCAAAAATGCCGCCAAGCCATTCAAACCATTGTCATACCACCGTTGACGTGCAGGGTCTGCCCCGTCACGTAGGCTGCTTCGTTGCTCGCGAGATAGGCTACCGCCGCTGCGATGTCGGCTCCCGAGCCGAGACGGCCCATTGGCACGTCGGACAGGATTCCTTCGCGCTGCTTCTCGTTGAGAGCCTGCGTCATCGGCGACTCGATGAAGCCTGGCGCGACCACGTTGACCGTGATGTTGCGGCTGGCGACTTCTGCCGCCAGGGCCTTCGACATGCCGATCAGGCCGGCCTTGGAGGCCGCGTAGTTGCCCTGGCCCGGATTGCCCGTCGTCCCGACGATCGAACCGATCGAGATGATGCGCCCGTAGCGACGCCGCATCATCGTCTTCACGGCAGCGCGCGAGAGCCGGAACGCTGCTGTCAGGTTCACCGCGATCACGCTGTCCCAGTCCTCGTCCTTCAAGCGAAGGAAGAGGTTGTCACGCGTGACGCCCGCATTGTTCACAAGGATGTCGAGCCCGCCGAGCTTCTCCTCGGCCGCCGGCACCAGCGCCTCGACCGACTCCTTGTCGGAGAGATTGCAGGGCACGATCACGGTGCGCTCGCCGAGTTCGGCAGCCAGGGCCTCGAGCGCCTCGACGCGCGTGCCCGAGAGCGCGACGCTGGCGCCCTGCTGGTGCAGCAGCCGCGCGATCGCGCCACCCAGGCCACCGGTCGCGCCGGTGACGAGGGCCTTCTTGCCCGTCAGATCAAACATGGTCTCTCCCCTTGGCACGGCGTTCTGCCGCTCTCACCCGTTCTGGGTCGTGTAATTGGCGATATCCTCGGCCGTGCCGACCGAGATCGTGGTCGCGCCGGCCGCAATGCGCTTGCCCAGACCAGCCAGCACCTTGCCGCTGCCCGCCTCGACGAATCGATCGACCCCGGCCTCCGTCATCGCAAGCACGCATTCGCGCCAGCGCACGGTGCCAGTGACCTGTGCCACCAGTGAGGCACGGATCGCCTCGGGATCGCTCAACGGGGCAGCGCCGACATTGGCCATCACCGGCACGACCGGAGCATTCACGGAAACCTCGGCGAGTGCCGCGCGCATCGCCTCGGCGGCCGGCTGCATGAGGGCGCAGTGGAAAGGTGCCGAGACCGGCAGAAGCATGGCGCGCTTGACGCCGCGCTCGGCCGAAAGAGCGATCGCCCGCTCGACCGCAGCCTTTGTGCCCGAGAGCACCACCTGGCCGCCACCATTGTCATTGGCCGCCTCGCAGACCTCGCCCTGCGCCGCATCGGCGGCGATCGCCCGAGCCAGTTCGAGATCGGAGCCGAGCAGCGCCGCCATCGCGCCCTGCCCGGCCGGCACGGCCTGCTGCATGGCATCGCCGCGGATGCGCAGGAGGCGCGCAGCATCGCCGATGCTGAAGGCGCCAGCTGCGGCCAGCGCCGAATACTCACCCAGCGAATGCCCGGCAACGAAAGCGGCATCGCGCTTCAGGTCGAGCCCCGCCTCGGCCTCGAGCACGCGGATAACCGCGAGACTGACGGCCATCAGAGCCGGCTGGGCGTTGGCGGTCAGCGTAAGCGTCTCGGCCGGCCCATCCCACATCACGGCGGAGAGCTTCTGCGACAAGGCCGCATCGACCTCGTCGAAGACCCGACGGGCGACCGGAAAGGCGTCTGCCAGGCTCTTGCCCATGCCCACGATCTGCGAACCCTGGCCGGGAAAGATGAAAGCGGTGGACATCGGCGAACAACCTCGGTCATGACATTCTTGTTACTGGGACGGGCCTGTCACATTGCTGGCGAGGCTGCGTCAAGCATTTTGCGCGATATTTCTGCATCCGTACGGCTGCCTTTGCACTGATTTCGGTTGCGCGTGAGGCCATGAGCCTGTAACGACCGCCTCCTGCTTGTTCGGCCGGAGGCTGAACGGATGGCTACGCGATTCCATATCGCTGGGCAGGTTCCCCTCGGGGGATCGTCATCCCGTGTCTCCGCCTTCGATGAAATCCTGTCGGGCCTGTTCCAGGGCTCGGAGGGCTCCGCGCCGGGCGAAGCAGGGTGAAACAGAAAGGCCAATCCATGGCATTGTACGAGCACGTCCTGCTCGCGCGACAAGACGTCAGCGCACAGCAGGTCGAAGCCCTTGTCGAGCAGTTCAAGGGCATCATCGAGGCGAATGGCGGCTCGGTTCCGAAGGTCGAGTACTGGGGCGTCAAGTCGCTCGGGTATCGCATCAAGAAGAACCGCAAGGCGCACTACTCGCTGCTGAACATCGACGCCCCCTCCGCCGCCGTGCTGGAGATGGAGCGCCAGATGCGCATCAATGAAGACGTCCTGCGCTTCCTGACCGTCCGCGTCGAGGAGCTCGAGGAAGGCCAGTCGGCCATGCTGCAGAAGCGCGATCGTGACGATCGTGGCGAGCGCGGCGACCGCTTCGATCGCGGAGGCCCGGGTGGCGGTGGTGACCGTTTCGACCGCGGTGGCCCGCGTCGTGACCGTCCGCGTCGTGAAGACGAAGGCACCGAAACCACAACTGGCGCGGAGGCCTGATCCATGTCGACTGCATCTGCCGGCGCACGCCGCCCCTTCTTCCGCCGTCGCAAGTCCTGCCCCTTCTCGGGCGAGGGCGCTCCGAAGATCGACTACAAGGATGTGCGCCTGCTTTCGCGTTACATCTCCGAGCGCGGCAAGATCGTGCCGTCGCGCATCACGGCCGTCTCGGCCAAGAAGCAGCGCGAGCTCGCCCAGGCGATCAAGCGCGCCCGCTTCCTGGGCCTGCTGCCCTACGTCATCCGCTGAGCGGATCTGATATCCTTCCGGCAGCGCATCGCGCTGCCGGAAGTTTCTAGACGCCACCCAATCCAGTCGCCCAGTGGTGAAACTCCATCGGGTTCGTTGAGGCGAGACGCCTCTCACCCTGCCCGGCCCTGAAGGCCACGAGCAGCGGGACAGCAGGACGAAAGCATGCTTCCGATCGTCGGCATCGGCGCGGGCCTGGTATCGGCCCTGCTCTTCGCAGTTGTGATCGCGGGATCACCGCTGGCGGCCGTGCTGTATTCGGCCTCCCCGCTTCCGATCTTCATTGCCGCGCTGGGCTGGAATCATCGCGCCGGGCTTTTCGCCACGGTCGCCGGTGCGCTCACAGTCGCGGTCGTGCTCAGCCTCACGGCTGGCATCGCCTTTGCCATCATCATCGCCCTGCCGGCCTGGTGGATCGCCTATCTCGCCTTGCTGGCGCGTCAGGAGCCGCAGGGGATCGAATGGTATCCGCTCGGCCATCTCCTGCTCTGGATCGCCGGCACGGCTGCCCTGATCACAGTCGGCAGCGCGCTGGTGATGACCACGGATTACGAGGCCTACCGTTCGGTCACGGCCCGCATCATCGAGAACCTTCTGGGCGAGATGGTCCGCGCGCGTTTGCTGACTCTGCCCGGCGACGTCCGCCTGCCCGACCTCGCCCAGAGCCTGGCCCCGGCAGTGCCTGTCGGCATCGGCGCGTCCTTCGTCACCACGATTGCCGCCAATCTCTGGATCGCCGCCAAAGCCGTCCAGGTTTCGGGACGCCTGCCGCGCCCCTGGCCCTTCATTCCCGGCACGACGCTGCCACGCCGTGCCCTCGGGCTGCTCGTCCTGTCTGTCGCATTCGCCTTTGTCGGAGGCTTTGTCGGCATAGCCGGCGCGGCCATGGCGGGCGCCTTGCTGGCCGCGTTCATGTTTAGCGGGCTCGCACTGCTGCACGACGCCTCGCGCGGCAAGCCCTGGCGCACGCCGATGCTGATCTCCGTCTATGTCTCGCTCATCGTGATGCAGGCGGTCCTGACGCCGCTGCTCGCTCTGGCGGGCCTCCTCGACAGCCTTCTCGGCCTGCGCAAGCGGGTCGCGTTGCCACCACCACCCAACGCCTGACCATCAAACACACCTCATCAAAGGAGACCAGAATCATGGAAGTTATCCTGCTAGAACGCGTCGCCAAGCTCGGCCAGATGGGCGAAGTCGTCCGTGTCCGCGACGGCTTCGGCCGCAACTACCTGCTCGCTCGCGGCAAGGCGCTGCGCGCCACCGAAGAGAACCGGAAGCGCTTCGAGGGCCAGCGCCTCGAGCTCGAGACCCGCAACCTCGAGCTGAAGTCGGAAGCCGAGTCGGTCGCCGAGACGCTGAACGGCCACTCGGTCGTGATCCTGCGCCAGTCGGGCGAGTCCGGCGTGCTGTACGGTTCGGTCTCGACCCGTGACGTCGCCGAGGCCCTGACCTCGGACGGCTTCAACGTCGCGCGCAGCCAGGTCACGCTGAACGCCCCGATCAAGACGCTCGGCCTGCACACCGTTCCGGTCGTGCTGCATCCGGAAGTCTCGGTCACGGTCACCGTCAACGTCGCGCGCTCGAAGGAAGAAGCCGAGCGCCAGGTCCGCGGCGAGAACGTCACGGCCCGCGAGGAATTCGACCTCGACGATCTCGGCCTCGAGGTCGGTGCAGCGCTTGCGGAAGCCGGCGAAGACGACCGCTGAGCCCAGGCTCGACACAATCGACGTCAAGGCGCCGTGGCAACACGGCGCCTTTCTTTTTGGCGGGCCTGTGAACATCGGGGATGACTGCTGGCACATGCTGGCGGAGTGGTAGACTACCGCTTTCCCGATCCGAGTCGCTGATGCGGCGTCTCGCGCGGCCCCTTGCCGGGTTGAAATCCAGCCCGACGCGTTCCTATCAAGGCAGTTATGGCCACAGCAACCGCCCTCGTCGCCCGCCTCGAAAATCGCGAGGCCGAATACCGAGTCCAGCCTCACAACATCGAGGCGGAGCAGGCGCTGCTGGGCGCGATCCTGGTCAACAACGAGGCGCTCTACCGGGTCTCGGACTTCCTGCTGCCCGACCATTTTTTCGAGCCTATCCACCAGCGCGTCTTCGAGCTGATCGCGAGCCTTGTGCGCGCCGGCAAGATCGCGACGCCGATCACGCTGAAGACGTTTCTCGGCGAGATGGACCTCGGCGGGATCACGGCCTCGCAGTATCTGGCGCGTCTCGCCGCCGAGGCGACCACCGTCATCAATGCGCAGGACTACGGCCGCACGGTCTATGAGCTGGCGATCCGGCGCCAGCTGATCGGCGTCGGCGAGGAACTGGTCAACACCGCCTATGATGCGCCGGTCGACCTGCCGCCTCGCGAGCAGATCGAGGAGGCGGAACGCAAGCTCTACGAGCTCGCCGAAAAGGGTCGCTATGAGGGCGGTTTCCAGAAATTCGACGCCGCGCTGCGTCTGGCCATCGACATGGCCGCCGCCGCCTATGAACGCGCTGGTGGCATGTCGGGGATCTCGTCGGGTCTGCGCGATCTCGACCAACGCATGGGCGGCCTGCAACCCTCCGACCTGATCGTGCTCGCCGGGCGTCCCGCCATGGGCAAGACCTCGCTTGCCACCAACATCGCCTTCAACATGGCAAAGGCCTGGCGCGGCGAGCGGCAACCCGACGGCACGCTAAAGACTGTCGATGGCGGTATCGTCGCCTTCTTCTCGCTCGAAATGTCGGCGGACCAGCTCGCCACCCGTATCGTCGCCGAGCAATCGAGCATCTCGTCCTACAAGATTCGGCAAGGTCGCCTCACCGAGGGTGATTTTGCCCGGCTGACCGATGTCGCCGCCCAGATCGAGAAGCTACCGCTCTATATCGACCAGACCGGCGGCATCTCCATCGCGCAGCTCGTCGCCCGCGCCCGCCGCCTGAAGCGCCAGAAGGGGCTCGACGTCCTCTTCATCGACTATCTCCAGCTGCTCTCGGGCTCCGGCAAGAACCAGAACCGCGTGCAGGAACTGACCGAGATAACGACCAGCCTCAAAGCGCTGGCCAAGGAGCTCTCCGTCCCGATCATCGCGCTGTCCCAGCTTTCGCGTCAGGTCGAAAGCCGCGACGACAAGCGCCCACAGCTCTCCGACCTTCGTGAATCCGGCTCGATCGAGCAGGACGCCGACGTCGTCATGTTCGTGTATCGCGACGAGTACTATCTGAAGGGCAAGGAACCGCGGCCCGGCACCGAAGAACACAACAAGTGGCAGATCGAGATGGAAGCCGCGCACGGCCTGGCGGAGCTGATCATCGGCAAGCAGCGTCACGGACCCACCGGTACCGTGCAGCTGCAGTTCGACGCCGACGTGACCCGCTTCTCCGATCGTGCGCAGGATGACCGCCTGCCGGAGCGCATGGAATGACCTACGACACTCCCAATCCCGAACTCTTCGGCGCCACGCTGACGATCGACCTCGGCGCGCTGGTCTCGAACTGGCGGAAGCTCGGCGCCAGCGCCGGTACGGAAGCCGGGGCCGTGGTCAAGGCGAACGCATACGGCCTCGGCATCGAGCCGGTTGTGACCGCGCTGTATGCCGCCGGCTGCCGCAGCTTCTTCGTCGCGCATCTCTCGGAAGGCGTCCGCGCCCGGGCCATCGCGCCCGATGCTGCGATCTACGTCCTGAACGGCCTCCTGCCGGGCAGCTCCGATGCCTATGCGCGTCACGAGCTTTCGCCGGTGCTCGGTTCGCATGAGGAACTGCTCGACTGGGCGGCCTTCCGCCAGACGGGCGCGAAAGTCCGCCCCGCCGCGCTGCATGTCGACACCGCGATGAACCGGCTGGGCCTGTGGGCCGGCGAAGGCCTCAATCTGGCGCGCGAGCGCAGCGGCGTCATCGCCGCCGCCGGCATCGGGTTGCTGATGAGCCATTTCGCCTCATCCGAGGAGGAGACTGATCCGGCCAATGCGCGCCAGATCGCCGCCTTCGCGGAAATCGCCGCCGCCTTCCCCGGCATCCCGGCCTCGCTCAAGAATTCATCTGGCCATTTCCTGCCGGGCTGCCCCTCCTATCAGCTGACGCGACCGGGTTACGCGCTCTATGGCGGCAATCCGACGCCCAAGCGTCGCAATCCGATGCAGCCCGTGCTCGGGCTCGAATCGCGGATCATTCAGCTGCGCGAGGTCGAAGCTGGCACGCAGGTCGGCTATAACGGCAGGTGGACAGCCAAGGGACGACGCAAGCTCGCCACGATCTGCCTGGGCTATGCCGATGGCTATCCGCGCAATGCCAGCTGGACCGACATGACGACCGGCGGCTCGGCGATCGTCGGCGGCGTCACATGCCCGTTCGTCGGCTCGGTCTCGATGGACCTGATCATCATCGATGTCAGCGACGCGCCCGCCGATGCCGCGACGCGTGGCGCCGCCGTGACGCTGATCGGCGGCCCGCTCGATCTCGACGCCGTCGGCGCCGGGGCAAAGACAATCGGCTACGAGATCCTGACCAGCCTCGGCTCGCGCTATGCGCGCCGCTACGTCGGTCTCTGACCGGAGTGGCCAAACGGGCTCCCAGCTACACCTGCCAGGCTTGCGGCGCGGTCTACCACCGCTGGCAGGGCAAGTGCGATTCATGCGGCACCTGGTCGTCCTTGTCGGAAGAGGCGCAGGCCGCACCGATTCCAGGCGGCCGTGGACTGTCCGGGGGCAAGGCGCGTGGACGCGTCTTTGCGCTCGAAACCCTCAAGGGTGATACCCAGGACGCGCCGCGCATCACGGCTGGCATCGGCGAGCTCGACCGTGTCACGGGCGGCGGCTTCGTGCCGGGCTCGGTGCTGCTGATGGGTGGCAATCCCGGCATCGGCAAGTCGACCCTGCTGATGCAGGCCTGCGCCGCGCTCGCCAATGCCGGCCGGCGGGTCGTTTATGTCTCGGGCGAGGAATCAACCGGCCAAGTGCGGATGCGCGCCGAGCGCCAGGGCCTGGCCGATGCGCCCGTCGATCTCGCGGCCGAGACCAATGTCGAGGACATCATCGCGACGCTCGGCCAGGGCCAGCGACCAGCGCTGGTGGTCATCGATTCGATCCAGACCATGTGGTCCGGCGAAGTCGAGAGCGCGCCAGGAACGGTAACGCAGGTAAGGGGTTCGGCGCAGTCCCTGATTCGATATGCGAAGACCAGCGGCGCCTGCCTGATCCTGGTCGGCCACGTCACCAAGGACGGCCAGATCGCCGGCCCACGCGTGGTCGAGCACATGGTCGACGCCGTGCTCTCCTTCGAGGGCGAAGGCGCGCACTCCTTCCGCATCCTGCGCGCCCAGAAGAATCGCTTCGGACCCACCGACGAGATCGGCGTCTTCGAGATGACCGGCAAGGGCCTGTCGGAGGTCACCAATCCCTCGGCGCTGTTCCTCGCCGGCCGCGACCAGGCCGCGCCTGGCGCCGCCGTGTTCGCGGGCATCGAGGGCACGCGCCCGGTGCTGGTCGAGATCCAGTCGCTCGTCGCGCCGACCTCGCTGGGCACGCCGCGCCGCGCCGTCGTCGGCTGGGACACGAGCCGGCTTGCGATGGTGCTCGCGGTGCTCGAGACCCATGGCGGACTCAGGCTCGGTCAGCACGACGTCTACCTCAATGTCGCAGGCGGCCTGCGCGTCAACGAGCCCGCGGCCGACCTCGCAGTCGCCGCCTCTCTGGTGTCGTCGCTCAGTGGCGCCATCCTGCCGCGGGAAGCCGTGTATTTCGGCGAGATCGCCTTGTCAGGCGCCATCCGCCCTGTCTCGGTCGCGGCGGCGCGGCTCCGGGAAGCCTCAAAACTCGGGTTCGAGGCGGCGCTGATGCCCAGTGGCGGCGCCGATTTCGGCGATGGCGGCGGCCTCAACCTGCGCCGTTTCAGCCATGTAACGGAACTCGTTGCCGATATTGCGGCCCGCGCGCCTCGCAGGGATGTGAAATGACTGAGTCACAATGGTGACGCAGACGCGCGGAGCGCGTATAGCAAAACCGATACGGCCAGCCCATGTAATGCCGGCCTTCCTGAATTCCTAGCGAAGCGGCTTTACAATGCCAGTCACCATCCTCGATCTCGTCGTCATCGGCGTGGTATTGATCTCGGCGTTGCTCGCAGCCGTGCGCGGCTTGACCCGCGAAGTGCTAGCGATCGCATCCTGGGTCGCCGCTGCTGCGGTCGCCTGGATCTTCCATCCACAGCTTCTGCCTATCGCCAAGCAGTACATCCCCAACGATACGATCGCGCTGATCGCCTCGATCGCGGCGCTGTTCCTGGTCACGCTGATCGTGGTCTCGCTGCTGACGGCGCGCATCTCGGACTTCGTGCTGGATTCGCGCATCGGCGCGCTCGACCGTACGCTCGGCTTCGTCTTCGGCGCCGGCCGTGGCCTGCTGCTCGCCGTGATCGGCTACCTGTTCTTTACCGCCCTGGTGCCGGAGAAGCTGCAGCCGGTATGGGCCAAGGAAGCCAAGGCCAAGCCGATCCTCGAGGAAACCGGCCGTACGCTGCTGACCATGCTGCCGCAGGACATCAACTCCGACGTCATCAAGAAGATGCTGAAGCCCAAGACCGGCGACGAGCCGACCGAGGCCCCTGCGGAAGAGCCGCGTCCCCCGGCTAGCCCCACGGCTGATCCGCAGCGTCGCACCGAAGTCCCCAATGCCAACGACCGTCAGGCGCTCCAGCGCGTGATCGATTCCACCAGGCCCACGACGCCTGCCCCAACCCGTCCCTAATTCGCGCGTAGATGAAAGCCCTGTCTCAGCGCATGGAGCCCGCGATGAAGCCGCAGATCGAGACCGATACCGCCTTCGACCCCAATGCCGACCGGCTGCGGGAGGAGTGCGGGGTATTCGGCATCTATGGTCATGCCGACGCAGCCGCGCTGACCGCGCTCGGCCTGCACGCCCTGCAGCATCGCGGCCAGGAAGCCGCCGGAATCGTCTCGTTCGACGGCACGCGCTTTCATTCCGAGCGGCGCCTCGGGCTCGTCGGCGATGCCTTCTCGGAAGCCTCGGTCATCGACCAGCTCAAGGGTTCGCAGGCGATCGGCCATGTCCGGTACTCGACCACCGGCGAGACCATCCTGCGCAACGTCCAGCCGCTCTTCGCCGAACTGCATGGCGGCGGCTTTGCAGTCGCCCATAACGGCAACCTGACCAACGGCCTCACGCTGCGCCGCAACCTGGTCCGCGACGGCGCGATCTATCAGTCAACCTCCGACACCGAAGTTCTGCTCCAGCTCGTGGCGCGCAGCCGCAAGCCGCGCTTCATCGACCGGTTCGTCGAGGCCATCCGCCAGATCGAGGGCGCCTATGCCTTCGTCGGCATGACCAACAAGAAGCTGATCGGCGCGCGTGATCCGCTCGGCATTCGCCCGCTGGTGCTGGGCGATCTCGACGGCTGCCCGATCCTGGCTTCCGAGACCTGTGCGCTGGATATCATCGGGGCGAAGTTCGTCCGCGAGATCGAGAATGGCGAAGTCGTCGTCATCTCGGAGAGCGGCATCGAAAGCCACAAACCCTTCCCGCCGATGGTCGAGCGCCCCTGCATCTTCGAGTACATCTACTTCGCCCGGCCGGACTCCATCGTGAAGGGCCGCAGCATCTATGAGCGCCGCAAGGCGATGGGCGCGGTGCTGGCGGCGGAAGCCCCGGCCAATGCCGACGTGATCGTGCCCGTGCCGGATTCCGGCGTGCCGGCCGCGCTCGGCTACTCGCAGGCCAGCGGCATTCCCTTCGAGCTCGGCATCATCCGCAACCACTATGTCGGCCGCACCTTCATCGAGCCGACGCAGAAGGTCCGCGAGCTCGGCGTCAAGCTGAAGCACTCGGCCAACCGCTCGGTCGTCGAGGGCAAGAGCATCGTGCTGGTCGACGACTCGATCGTGCGCGGCACGACCTCGTTCAAGATCGTGAAGATGATGCGCGAGGCCGGCGCCCGGGAAGTGCATTTCCGCATCTCCTCGCCGCCGATCACCCATCCCGATTATTACGGCATCGACACGCCGGACCGCGAGAAGCTGCTCGCCGCGACCCATTCGCTCGAGGAGATGCGCGAGTTCGTCGGAGCCGATTCGCTCGCCTTCATCTCGGTCGATGGCCTCTATCGCGCCATGGGTCATGAGCGTCGCGACCCCGTCCGGCCGCAGTTCACCGATCACTGCTTCACCGGCGACTACCCGACCTCGCTGACCGACATGGTCGGTGAGAGCGCCAAGCAGCATATCTCGCTGCTTGCCGAAGCCGGCTGATCCACGCGACATCAGGAAGAGCAGAGGCGGGTCCTCCACGGAGACCCGCCATGCCTCGCGGTTGAACAAAGCGAGCTAGCGGAACACATGACCAAGCCTTTGCAAGGGCGCATCGCGCTCGTCACCGGGGCGTCGCGGGGCATCGGCCGTGCGGCAGCGCTGGCCTTCGCCACGGCCGGCGCGCATGTCGTCGCCCTCGCCCGCACCTCCGGCGGGCTCGAGGAACTTGACGACGAGATCAACGCGGTCGGCGGCACCACGACATTGGTCCCCGTCGATCTCGGCGACGAGGCCGCTATCGAAAAGCTCGGGCCCGCATTGCTCGAGCGTTGGGGCCGGCTCGACATCCTGCTCGCCAATGCCGGCATCCTGGGGCCGCTGACCCCGCTGACCCACGCGACCTCGAAGGACTGGACAAAAGTCTTCGACACCAACGTCACGGCCAACTGGCGGCTGCTGAAATCGGTGGAGCCCGCTCTTCAGGCCTCGCCATCGGCTCGGGTGATCGTGATGTCGTCGGGCGCTGCCCATAGCTGCCGCGCCTATTGGGGGCCCTATGCGATCTCCAAGGCCGCCGTCGAGGCGATGGCGCGCACCTATGCCGCCGAGACCGTGACGACGCCGCTCAAGGTGATGCTGGTCAATCCGGGCCCGCTGCGGACCCGGATGCGGGCCGAGGCGATGCCAGGCGAGGATCCGATGACCCTGCGCACGCCGGAGGAGCTCACACCGCACCTGGTCGAGCTGGCCTCGCCGGCATGGAACGAGACGGGAAAGATCTTCGATTTCCCGCAGGGCAAGGTCCTGACGCCTCAGCGCCCGGCGTAGGCCTCTTCAGTCCCACGCGCAGCGAAACGCGGACCTGGGACTGTTTTCAGGACATGCACGGCGCCCCTCCCCGGGCGCCACCGGGCTGCGCGCCCTATTCCGCCCGCAACCAGCGCAGAAGCCCGGCATCGTCCCCGCTCTCGACTGCGGCAGCCACCCGGCGTCCGACGGCGGAGCCGAACTTGTAGCCATGCCCCGAGCAGGCCGAGACCGCGATCACGCCGCCGATCCGGCGCGACAGAAACTTCCGGTCTTCCGTGAAAGTATAGGCACAGCTCGCGACGCGCTTGACGCCGTACTCCGCGATCCGCGCGAAGGGCGGCGAGAAGTAGTCGCGGATGACCTCGCCCTCGCCCGGCCGTGGCGCGCGATCGACATCGGGCTCCATCGCCCGCCTGTGGACGCCGGCGCCGACCTTCAGATCGGTGCCGTCGATCGCCGGCAGGACATAGCCATCGACCGTTCCACCGACATCGACGATCACCGGCGCAGCGCGCCAGGCCGCCTTGAGGTCGTCAGGTGGGTCAAGGTAGGCAACCGCTGTCCGATGGGTCGTCAGCACGTCTCCAAGCTCCGGCAGGAGGCGCAGCGCCCAGGCTCCGGCCGTGACGACGATCCTGTCGAAGGCGAGCGTCTGTCCGGTCAGGACGAGCGTCGCGGAATCGGCGTCGATCGCTTCGACTGCCGCACCCTCGCGGATCGCGACACCGCGCTCGCGCAGTAGAGCGACCATGTCGGCGGCTATGCGGGCGGGAAACAACGCGCCGCCCTCGGCGCTGAGATAAGCGTAGCGGAAGGTCGCGGCATCGAGGAACGGATAGCGCCGCGCAGCTTCCGGCGCATCGAACAGCGCATAGGGCGAATTCAGGCGGTCGAGGCCGTGGCGATGTTCCTCGCCCTCGTCGCCTTCGGTCTGCGAGATGCCCAGCACGCCGCAGGGCGCGTAATGCTGGCGCCCGAGATCGCGCCAGAGTTCGTCCCAGGCCTCGAAGGCCTCGGTAATCGTGCGGGCGTAGCCGTCTTCCCCGCCATAGGCTCGCCGGATGATGCGATGCTGATCGCCTGAGGCGGCGAAGGGATTGGGGATCCGCTCCGCCTGTTCGATCAGCGTCACATCATGGCCGCGCTTGTTTAGCGCCCAGGCGGTGGAGAGGCCGGAAATCCCGGCCCCGACGACACCGACTTTCATCCCGCCCGCTTGTTCTTGTCGTAGGGATTCTCGCCGCCGCGCGTATACAGGCGGATCGGAGTGCCCGGCAGCTCGAAGGCCTCGCGCAGGTTGTTGACCAGGTAGCGGGTGTAGGACACCGGCAGGTGGTCGAGCTGGTTTCCGAACAGCGCAAAAGTCGGCGGACGCGCCTTGGCCTGCGTCATGTAGCGGATCTTGATGCGCCGGCCGGCCACGGCTGGTGGCGGATGGGCCGAAAGCACGCCTTCTAGCCAGCGATTGATCTTGGCGGTCGAGACGCGCCGGTTCCAGACGTCGTAGGCGGAGAAGACGGCCTGCATCAGACGGTCGATGCCTTCGCCGGCGAGACCCGAGAGCGGTATGATCGGCACGCCGCGCACCTGCGCGAGCAGATGGGTCGCCTTTTCCTTGAGCTCGGCCAGCAGGCCGTGCTTGTCGGCGACCAGATCCCATTTGTTGAGGCCGATGACCACCGTACGGCCTTCGCGCTCGGTCAGGTCGACCAGGGTGAGGTCCTGCTTCTCGAACGGGATCGTTGCATCCAGCAGCACGACCACGACCTCGGCAAACCGGATCGCGCGCAGCGAGTCCTGTACCGACATCTTCTCGAGCTTCTCCTCGATCCGGGCGCGCTTGCGCATGCCGGCGGTGTCGAAGAGTTTGACGGGACGGCCACGCCATTCGTAGTCGACCGAGATCGTGTCGCGCGTGATGCCGGCCTCGGGGCCGACCAGCAGGCGCTCCTCGCCGATCATGCGATTCACCAGCGTCGACTTGCCGGCATTGGGGCGGCCGATGATGGTGACGCGCAGCGGCTTGCTGGGGTCGCTGTATTCGGCTTCCTCGTCGGTGATGGCCGCGGGCGCCTCGACCCAGCGCTTATCGCCATAGCTCTCGTCGAACGCCTCTTCCTCTTCCGGCTCGACATCGACGAAAGGCGCCAGCGCCTCCAGCAGGTCGGACGTGCCTTCGCCGTGTTCTGCGGAGAACGGCACAGGGTCGCCGAGACCCAGCGCGTAGGATTCGAAAATGCCGTCCAGACCCTTCTTGCCCTCGGCCTTGTTGGCCAGCAGGATCACGGGCTTGCCGGAACGGCGCACCAGGTCGGCAAAGGGCTGGTCCATCGGGGTGAGCCCCAGCCGCGCGTCGATCATGAACAGGATGACATCGGCCTGCTCGATCGCCACCTCGGTCTGGGCGCGCATGCGGCCGGCGAGCGACTCCTTGTCGGCTTCCTCGAGGCCGGCGGTGTCGATGATCTTGAAGCGCAGATGGCCGAGCGCGGCATCGCCTTCGCGACGGTCGCGGGTGACGCCTGGCCGGTCGTCGACGAGCGCGAGCTTCTTGCCGACGAGTCGGTTGAACAATGTCGATTTTCCGACATTGGGGCGGCCGATAATGGCGACGATTGCGGTCATGCGTTTCCAACTAATCCTGTGCAGCCGTCGAACCGGACAAGCCGCGAAGCGGCTTTGATCCGGTGCCTATTCCGGAACCATAGCCTGGACACGCTCAGGAATGGATCCCGGGTCTCCCTGCGGTCGCCCGGGATGACGATGCAATGTGTTTAAGCGTAGCTCGGTGTGTTTAAGCGTTGCTCAGTTCTTGGTCTCGACGGGTCCGCCGCGCACCACGGCGAGATAGAGATCGGTGCGCTGGCGCAGCACGGCAGGAGCCTGCGGGTCGGTCACGATCGCATCGAACCAGCGCCCGGCATCCTCGAACAGATTGGCCTTCAGCGCGGCGATGCCGAGCATTTCGCGGGCGGAATGCCGCCAGATGCCCTGTGCAGTGGCGAGTGGCTCCAGCGTCGTGCGGACATCGGCGTAAGGCGCGAGATCGACCTTCAGCGTGCCGGCGCGCAGGCGGGCCAGTTCGCGATAGAGCGGCTCGAGCGAGCCGTCGCCGGCGAGCGCCTCAAACGCGGCGACGCCTGCAGCGCCCTCGCGCTTGGCCGTCTCGGCTGCCAGGCGGAAGCGCGAGATCTGGCGATAGCCGGCCGGAGCGGTTTCAGCGAGTTCCTTGAGGATCGTCTCGGCCTCGGCGCCGTTGCCGTCGCGCGAGGATTTCAGCGCCGCCTCGAAGCGGGCGCCAACGACCTGCGCGGCCTGGCTCTCGCGATGCTGCCAGTACTGCCAGCCGGCGACGCCGATCACCGCGATCGCAGCGACCGCAATGAAGACGTTGCCATACTTGCTCCAGATGGCGGCCGCCTTGTCGCGGCGCACCTCTTCATCGATTTCGCGAAAGATATCGGCCATGATCAGTAGAAGTTCCCTGTTAGGGTGCCGGGTAGCATTTTCGCGGCAAGATTGCGAGCCGGATCAGCGGGTCGGATGGACTGCCGGCTCGGCCCGCTGCAACAGGCTGGCGTCACCATAGGAATAGAATCGATATTTCTCAGCGATTGCATGGGCATAGGCGCGTTTCATGATGTCGAGACCACTGAAGGCCGAAACCAGCATGAACAGCGTCGAACGCGGCAGATGGAAATTCGTCAGCAGCAGGTCCACGGCGCGGAATCGATAGCCCGGCGTGATGAAGATTGCGGTATCGCCGGAGAACGCAGCGACGACACCGTTCGCGCCGGTAGCGCTTTCGAGCAGCCGCAGCGATGTCGTCCCGACAGCGACGATCCGCCCACCCTTGGCATGGACTGCATTCAGTGCCGACGCCGTCTGCTCAGACACGCTGCCCCATTCGGCATGCATGCGGTGTTCCTGCGTATCCTCGGCCTTGACCGGCAGGAAGGTCCCCGCCCCGACATGCAGGGTGACGAAATGGCGCGTGACGCCGCGTGCCTCCAGCGCCGCGACCAGATCGGGCGTGAAATGCAGGCCCGCTGTCGGCGCCGCGACCGCGCCGTCCTCGCGGGCGTGCATGGTCTGGTAGTCCTGGGCATCGGCCTCGTCGGTCGCGCGCTTGCCCGCGATATAGGGCGGCAGCGGCAACTCGCCGAAACGGGCGATGGCCTCGTCGAGCACAGGGCCCGAAAAGGCAAAGCGCAACTCGACCTCGCCGCCTTCGCCCTTGGCCACGACTTCGGCCTGGAGGCGACCGAGCTCGCACGCAATGCTCTCGCTGTCGTCGCCGAAGGTGATGGTCTCGCCAACGCTCAGCTTCTTGGCGGGCCGCGCAAAGGCGAGCCAGCGATCGGCGCTCTCGCGCTTGTGCAGCATGATCTCGATGCGGGCGGAGGTCTCGCCGCGGTAGCGCCGGCCGTAGAGCCGAGAGGGAATCACGCGGGTGTCGTTGAGCACGAGCGCATCGCCCGGCTGCAGCAGCTCGACGAGGTCGCGGATACCGCGATCCTCGAAGGGCGAAGGTGCGTCCGGCTTGACGACAAGCAGACGCGCCGCATCGCGCGGGCTTGCGGGCCTCAGCGCGATGCGGTCTTCGGGTAGGTCGAAGTCAAAAAGTGCTACGTCCACCGGATGCGATCAGGCGACGTCCGCCATGACCTTCATCGAGACGATCGTGTCGGGATCGCGCACGGGCTCGCCGCGCTTAATCTTGTCGACATTCTCCATGCCTTCAACGACTTCGCCCCAGGCAGTGTACTGCTTGTCGAGGAAGCGGGCATCGTCGAACACGATGAAGAACTGGCTGTTGGCGGAGTTCGGGTTGGACGAGCGGGCCATCGAGCAGATGCCGCGGACATGCGGCTGAGCGTTGAATTCGGCCTTCAGGTCGGGATGGCTGGAGCCGCCGGTACCGGTGCCATGCGGGCAGCCGACCTGGGCCATGAAGCCGTCGATGACGCGGTGGAAGACAATGCCGTCATAGAAGCCCTCGCGAGCCAGCAGCTTCAGGCGCTCGACATGGCCGGGAGCGAGGTCGGGACGCAGCTTGATGACCACCTTGCCCTTGGTGGTTTCCATGACCAGCGTGTTCTCAGGATCGAGTGACATCAGATCTGCCTTTCATTGGACGGCGCACGGCCGTGGAAGCGAATAGAGAATGGTCGCCCCGCGATACTCGCTCCGAGGCTCTGCGACAACCTCAGAGGCGTGCAGGCCCTGACTGCGGCGACGACAGATTGCGTGAAGCGCTCCTGCAATGCGGGATCGCTGCCCTTGGTGCCCCAGGTGACGCGGGGCTGGCCGAACAGCGAACCGTCCCGCCGCAGCGAGAAGCGCACTGTCGCCATGGCGCCGGCATGAGGACCGTCGAGATGCGGCGGCTCCCAGCAGCGACGCAGGGCCGGCGCGATCTCGGCGATCTTGCCGACTTCATGCTCCGGCAGGCTCGGCGTCGTCGGGGAGAGCGAACCGGAGAGGCCGATCTCGCCTGCCCCGGGAATCCCGCGCGGTACCGCCGGGCGCTGCTGGCTCGGCCCGAAGCGTCCGCCGATGCCCGGCGCATAGCGCTGGCCGGACTCGGGCGGGAGCACGGGATATTGCGAGCCCGAAGGCGGCGGCAGGACCGGATACTGCGAGCCCGATTGCGGCGGCAGACCGAGGTCATGGGTGTCCTGGGCCCAGGCGGAGCCAGTCCCCAGGAGCAGGCACAGGCCCAGAAGAATGCCGCGACTGCCGTTCATGACCCTGCCCTGCCGCTTTGCGCGGACTTACTTTGCGTCCGACTGGAGGCGCATCTTGACGATCTTGTCGGGCCCGGTCACCTGGCCGCTTCCCGCCGCGCCGGTCTTGATCTTGCGGACGGCGTCCATGCCTGAGATGACCTCGCCGAACAGCGTGTACTGGCCGGTCAGCGGGCCGCAGCCCTCGAAGCAGATGAAGAACTGGGAATTCGCGGAGTCCGGCGACTGCGAACGCGCCATGCCGACGGAGCCGACCTTGTAGGGGGTCTGGCTGAATTCCGCGGGAAGATTGGGCAGCTCCGACTTGCCGGTGCCCGTGCCGGTCGGGTCGCCCGTCTGGGCCATGAAGCCGGCGATGACGCGGTGAAAGACGATGCCGTCATAGAAGCCCTGCTTCGTCAGCGCCTTGATCTGCGCGACGTGCTTGGGGGCCAGATCCGGCCGCAGGCGAATCGTAACGGGGCCATTCTTGGTCTCCAGCACCAGCGTGTTGCTGGGATCGGGAGCCTGCGCCTGGGCGAAGCCGAGCGATGCAATGACGGCAAGGGCGGCGATAGAGCTGCGCAGCATAGACGATCTCCTTGGCAACCGGCGGGTCCGGCTGGATCATCTCTCGCCTAGCGGCATCCTTTGGCCGGAACAAGGCGCGTTTGCACTGAGATTCGCATTTTGTTGCACCGCACAAGTGCATCGAAGATTAAATTTGCAAAAAGTTGAGGCGAGGCGTGCCTAAAGTGGTGACAGGCATGTTACAATCCGCTAATCATATGGCGCTGGAGACGCTTTGTTCACACGAAGCGCCGCGGACCAGGTCTTGGGAGGAATAAACGCCCGCCTAGTAGAAGAGTCGCGCGCGACCAGATGCGTGCCTCTACTGCGGTAAAAACAGACTTCCAAAGGCAAGGCATGGGCCTTGCCTTTTTCTTTTGGAAGGTACCCCAGGAAGCTTTGTGCCTTCCCAACAAGCTTTGCGCTTGTGGCGAGACGCTCAGAGTTCGAGCACGGCCCACAGATACCAGACACCAGCGAAGACGATCGCGGCGATCACAGAGGTGATCAGCGCCTTCCTAACCAGTCCAGGCAGCACAGGGGCTCCGGGTTCTGTCCCATCGACGACGTCACCCGTTTCCGCCTGGCTGCGCACGCCGAAAGGCAGCACGGCGAAGAGCACCGTCCACCAGATCACGAAATACACCGCCAGTCCGCCAGCGACGGTCACGAGCGCGCGTCCTGCGCGACATCGCCCGCGAGCGCTATGCATGAAAAAGCGACGCGCACCTGCGTCGGCACGCCGAAGCGCGCCGTGTGCCGTGCCGGAAGGCCACCCGGAAAGTGCTTCACATACTCCGCATTGCACGCGGCATAGTCGGCCGGATCGGTGATCAGCATCGTCATCTGGACGACGCGCTCGAGGCTGGAGCCAGCTTCAGCGAGGATCGAGGCGATCTTGGCCAGTGAGTTGCGGACTTCGTCGGCGGGCGTATCGCCGCGAAACAGGCCACGCTCGGGATCATGCGGCGCGGAATGACCCGAGACGAAGATCAGGCCGCCAGCCCGCGTCGCGGCGCTGAAGGGGCGAGTTGAGCCCGCCTCCGGCTGGTCGAAAAATGTAATCACGCCTGCTTCTCCGTCGCTCACGCTTGCTCGAGCTCGACCAGCGTGCCGCAAAAATCCTTCGGGTGCAGGAACAGCACAGGCTTGCCATGGGCGCCGATGCGCGGCTCGCCGGAGCCCAGCACGCGGGCGCCCTGCTCCTTGAGCCGGTCGCGGGCAGCCAGGATGTCGTCCACCTCGTAGCAGATGTGATGGATGCCGCCATCGGCATTGCGTTCGAGGAACTTGGCGATCGGTGAGTCCGGGCCGGTGGGCTCGAGCAGCTCGATCTTGGTGTTCGGAAGCTCGACGAAGACGACGACGACGCCGTGCTCCGGCTGCGGCAGAGGTTGCGAGACCCGGGCGCCCAGCGTGTCGCGATACAGCGCGGTTGCGGCCGCGAGATCCTTCACCGCGATGGCGACATGGTTGAGGCGTCCGATCATGTTTTCTCTTCCGCAGTTCGCAGCTCAAAGCCTGGTTCGGAAACATCCCGTCATCCTGGACAAGCTGCGTAGCAGCGCAGCTCCGGGGTCCATCATAGGGTAGAACGACGCTCTAGGATGGATCCCGGGACGAAGCTTCGCTTCGGCCCGGGATGACGCCGAACTCTGTCTCGACCGCGCTACTCTAAACCTCAATCACCAGCGCATGCACCAGCGGCTTCTTGCCCCACTCCTCGTTGACGGCGCTGCGCAGCCCGCGTTCCAGGGCGTTGCGAAGCGCCTCGGGATCGCGCCGACGCGCCTTGGGGATACCGTCGATCAGTTCGGACACGGCCTCGGCGACATACTCGTCGAAATCGGTGCCGTCGCGGGTGCGGGGCGGAAGGCCCAGGACGGCGATCTCGGGATCGCCGGCGAGGCCGCCCTTGGCGTCGATGGCGACCGCGACCGAGATCATGCCCGCGAAGGAGAGCTTGCGGCGTTCGATGATGGTCTTTTCCAGCGCATTCACCAGCAGCGTACCGTCCTGGTAGAGCCGGCCGTGCGTGACCTCGTCGATCTTGCTGGCGCCGTCGGGCGTGATTGCGATCACGTCGCCATTGCCGGCGCGCACCACGATCTTGACGCCCAGGCCGCGCGCGAAGGTCGCGTGCTCCGACAGGTGCAGGTCCTCGCCATGGGCGGGAATGACGATCTTGGGCTTGAGCCAGCCATAGAGCCGCGCCATCTCCTCGCGACGCGGATGCCCGGAGACATGCACGAGATGGGTACGGTCGGTGATGATCTCGATATTGTCGCGGGCCAGCGCATTCTGGATGGTGCCGACCGCCTTCTCGTTGCCGGGAATGGTGCGCGACGAAAAGATCACCCGGTCGCCCGGCGTCAGCGTGATTTCGGGATGATCATCGGAAGCGATGCGCGAGAGCGCGGCGCGCGGCTCGCCCTGGCTGCCGGTCAGCAGCGCCACGACCTTGTCGCGCGGCAGGTAGCCATAGGTGTCGGCAGAGCGGAAGGCCGGTATGCCGTCGAGATAGCCGCACTCGCGCGCGACATCGATGACCCGGTCCATGGCGCGGCCGACGACCACGACCTCGCGCTGGTCGGCCATCGCGGCCTCGGCCACGGCACGCAGGCGCGCGACGTTCGAAGCGAAGGTGGTGACGGCGACGCGGCCGGTGGCCGAATGCACGAGTTCCTTGAGCTTGGCCGCGACATCGGCCTCGCTCGGGCTGGTGCCGTCGCGCATGACATTGGTGGAGTCGCAAACCAGGGCGAGCACGCCCTCATCGCCGAGCTCGCGCAGGCGCTTCTCGTCGGTCGGCAGGCCGACCTGCGGCGTCGGGTCGATCTTCCAGTCGCCAGTGTGGACAACGAGGCCGACCGGCGTGCGGATCGCCAGCGCGTTCGATTCCGGGATCGAATGCGCGACCGGCACGAACTCGATGTCGAACGGCCCGAGCTTGATGCTGCCGCCCTGGGCCACGACATGCATCGGCACCTGCGGCGCGCCCGGCTCGGACAGGCGGCGGGTTGCCAGCAGGCCGGCGGCAAACTTCGTGCAGTAGACCGGAGCCCGCAGCTGGGGCCACAGCGCTGCGAGCGCGCCGATATGGTCTTCATGCGCGTGGGTGATCACGATGCCGAGCAGGTTCGCGCGCTCTTCGATGATGTAGCGCAGATCCGGCAGCACGATATCGACGCCCGGCACTTCGGGCCCGGCGAAGGACAGGCCGCAATCGACCAGGATCCACTTCCGCCTGCCCTCCGGCCCGAAACCGTAGAGGGCGGCGTTCATGCCGATCTCTCCGAGGCCGCCGAGAGGAACGAAGACGAGTTGGTCGCTGGAACGGGTCACGTAGAATCCTGACTGGACAAGTGGAAAGCGTCGATGCGCTGGAATTTTATGCGGGAGCCCTAACACGCAAACAGCAAGGTCTCCATAGCCCGCGAAGGTTGAGTGAGCGGACCTCGACGCGTCATTGCGAGCGTGGCGAAGCAATCCGGGGAGACCGTGAGCCCTGCAAAGGCTGGATTGCTTCGCTACGCTCGCTATGACGGTGAGGTCGGCGGCTCGGCCTGACCAAAATACAAATCGCCTGCGTCGATCGTGCGACGGCCATCCGGCGTGTCGAGTTCCAGGCGGCCCTGACTGTCGAGCCCCGCGAAAACCCCGGTGAGCGCCCCCTCAGGCAGGCGGATCGTGATCGTCTCGCCGAGGAAGGCCGCGCGCTCCAGCCAGGCCTGCCGAATGGGTCCGAAGCCGCCCGGCAGCGACCACGCAGAGAAACGTGCGACCCAGGAATCGCTCAGAGCCGCCAGCAAGGCCTCGACGCTGACCTTGGGTTGGTGCTGCTTGAGGAAGGCCGCGGGATAGGGGGTTCCCTCGGGATGCGAGGCCACATTGACGCCGATACCAAGGATGACATTGAGCCGCCCTGCCCGGCTCTCGCCTTCGAGCAGGAGCCCGGCCGTCTTGGCGCGGTCGAGCAGAAGATCATTGGGCCATTTCAGCTTCAGCCCGGTGCCGGCGGCCCCAAGAACGCGCGAGGCGGCATCATGCAGGGCCAACCCTGCGACGAAGCCGAGCTGTGGTGCGACCGCCGGTTCGCAAGGCGCGACCAGCAGGAGGCTGGCATAGAGGTTTCCCGGCGGCGATCGCCATTGCCGGCCATGGCGCCCACGTCCCGCATTCTGCTGGCGTGCGACGATCCAGAGCTGGCCGGGATCTCCCTGATGGAGCGCGCGACGCGCCTCCTCCATCGTGGAGGCGACCTCGTCGCGGACGATCAGGCGATAGCCTGCGGCGCGGGCGCCATCACCGAGCATCGCAGCCCTTGTCATTGCGAGCGTAGCGAAGCAATGCTGAGAGAGGCGGAGCGCAACGTAGCTTGATTGCTTCGCTGCATTCGCAATGACGGTCAGCGGTTCGAACGCCCAAGATCAGCAATCGTCGCTCAGAACAGCGACTTCGCCGCCGCCGCCGCCGAGTTGAGCAGGGGCGCAGGTGCCAGCGACAGCGCCAGCACGAAGAGCGCAGAGACCAGCAGCACGCCGCGCACACCAGCGCCAACGGTCTCGAAAGCCGGCTTCGGCTCGTCGAAATACATCACCTTGACGAGGCGGAGGTAGTAGTAGGCGCCGATCACGCTGGTGACCACGCCGACGATGGCGAGCGTGTAGAGCTTGGCATCGATGGCGGCGAGGAAGACGTAGAACTTCGCCCAGAACCCGGCCAGCGGCGGGATGCCGGCGAGCGAGAACATCATCATAGCGAGCGCGAAGGCCATCCACGGATTGGTCCGCGAAAGCCCGGCGAGTTCGTTGATGTTCTCGACGGCCTTGCCGTCGCGGCGCATCATCAACACGCAGGCGAAGGCGCCGAGCGTGGTGGCGAGATAGATCGCCATGTAGACGATCACGCCCTGCACACCGCCGACCGTGCCGGCAGCGAGGCCGACCAGCGCATAGCCCATATTGGCGATCGACGAGTAGGCGAGCAGGCGCTTGACGTTGGTCTGGCCGATCGCCGCAAAGGCGCCCAGCGCCATCGAGGCGATGCCGATGAAGATGATGATCTGCTGCCATTCGTGCAGCGCGCCCGGGAAGGCGCCGACGAAGACGCGCACCATCATGGCCATGGCGGCCATCTTAGGCGCCGAGGCAAAGAAGGCCGCGACCGGGGTCGGAGCGCCTTCATAGACGTCCGGCGTCCACATGTGGAACGGCACGGCCGAGATCTTGAAGGCGACGCCGGCAGCTATGAAGACGATGCCGAAGATCAGCCCGAGGCCGGGGTGGCCATGCTGCACGGCCGCCGCGATGCCGGCATAATTCACCGTACCGGTGAAGCCATAGGTCAGCGACGCCCCGTAGAGCAGCATGCCCGAGGACAGCGCACCCAGGACGAAGTACTTCAGGCCGGCTTCCGTCGACTTGGCGTTGTCGCGATCGAAGGCGGCGACGACGTAGAGCGCGAGCGACTGCAGCTCGAGGCCGACATAGAGGCTGATGAGATCGTTGGCCGAAATCATCATCATCATGCCGACCGTCGCGAGCACGACCAGGATCGGATACTCGAAGCGCATCGAGCCGTCGCGGCGCAGGCTCTCCGACGACAGTATGATCGCGCCGGCGGCGCCGATCAGCGTCAGCACCTTCATGAAGCGCGAGAAGGCGTCGGCGATGAAGCCGCCATTGAAGGTGATCTGCTTGCCCTCGCCCGAGAGCACCACGGCGAGCGCCACGGCAAAGAGAGCGATGGCGCAGCCTTCGAGCAGGCGCGTCGAGCGCTCACCCTGGATGGCGCCGATCAACACCATCACGATAGCGCCGAGGGCGAGGATGATTTCCGGCAGAGCGGGGCCGAGAGCGGGGACGGTCATCATGTCTCGACCTTACTGGACCACCAGCATCGCCGTTTTCGCGGCGGTGAGTGCGGCCTGATAATTCTTGATGAGGGCTTCAGTCGGTGCGGCAAACGCGTCCAGGATCGTGCCCGGGCGGATGCCGTACCAGATCGTCAGCAGCACGAGCGGGACCAGCGTCACCATCTCGCGGCTGTTGAGATCGGTGATGCCCTTGAGCTCGGGCTTGACCAACTCGCCGAACACGACGCGGCGGTAGAGCCACAGCGCGTAAGCCGCCGACAGGATGACGCCTGACGTCGCGATCAGCGCAACCCAGGGATTGGCCTTGAAAGCGCCCAACAGCGTCAGGAACTCGCCGACGAAGCCGGCCGTGCCCGGCAAGCCGACATTGGCCATGGTGAAGACCATGAAGATGACGGCGTAGACCGGCATCCGGTTCACCAGTCCGCCATAGGCGGCGATCTCGCGGGTGTGCATGCGGTCATAGACCACGCCCACGCAGAGGAAGAGCGCGCCCGAGACCAGCCCGTGGCTGACCATCTGGAACATGGCGCCCTGGATGCCCTGCTCGGTCAACGTGAACAGGCCCATGGTGACGAAGCCCATATGCGCGACCGACGAGTAGGCGATCAGTTTCTTGATATCCTCCTGCATCAGCGCCACCAGCGAGGTGTAGACGATGGCGATGACCGAGAGCGCGAACACGAAGGGCGCGAAATACTGCGACGCCTCCGGGAACATGGGGATCGAGAACCGGATGAAGCCGTAGCCGCCCATCTTCAGCAGGATCGCGGCCAGGATCACCGAGCCGGCGGTCGGCGCCTCGACGTGCGCGTCGGGCAACCAGGTATGGACCGGCCACATCGGCATCTTCACTGCGAAGGAGGCGAAGAAGGCAAGCCACAGCCAGGTCTGCATGCCGGCAGGGAAATGATGGGCGAGCAGCGTCGGGATGTCGGTCGTGCCGGCATTCCAGTACATCGCCATCAGCGCCAGCAGGAGCAGGACCGAGCCGAGCAACGTGTACAGGAAGAACTTGTACGACGCGTAGACGCGGCGCTTGCCGCCCCAGATGCCGATGATCAGGAACATCGGGATCAGGCCGGCCTCGAAGAACAGGTAGAACAGCACGAGGTCGAGCGCCACGAACACGCCGATCATCAGCGTCTCGAGGATCAGGAACGCGACCATGTATTCGCGCACGCGCTTCGTGATCGAGGTCCACGACGCCAGGATGCAGAACGGCATCAGGAAGGCGGTCAGCACCACGAAGGGGAACGAGAAGCCGTCGACGCCGAGCTTGAACTTGATCGCGTCGGAAACCCAGCCATGGGTCTCGACCATCTGGAAGCCGGGATTGGCGGAGTCGAAGCGACCCCACGCCACCAGCGCCAGCACGAAGGTCGCGATCGTGGAGGCGAGCGCCGCATAGCGCGCATTGGACGCGACCGAAGCCTCGTCGCCACGCTGCGCCAAAATGAAGGCCGCGCCGACCAGCGGCAGGACCAGTAGACCGGTGAGGATACCGAAACCGAACATCATCTCACCCGCGCGCCAGCAGATACCAGGTCACCAGCCCCGCGACGCCGATCAGCATCGCGAAAGCGTAGTGGTAGACAAACCCCGTCTGCAGGCGAACGACGCGGTTTGTGACATCGACGACGCGAGCCGAGATGCCATCGGGGCCCATGCCGTCGATGACGAAGCCGTCGCCTTTCTTCCAGAGGAATTTCCCGAGCCACATCGCCGGCTTCACGAACAGGAAGTCGTAGATCTCGTCGAAATACCACTTGTTGAGCAGGAACTTGTAGAGCGCCGGGTTGGCCGCGGCGATCTTGCCGGGGACGTCAGGGCGCCGCACGTACATGTAGAACGCCAGCACGAAGCCGATGACCATCGCCACGAAAGGCGAGGCGATGACCCAGCCGGGAACCTCGTGCATCTCGTGCAGGATGTGGTTGTCCTTGCCCGTGAACAGCGAGGCCTTCCAGAAGTGCTCGTAGCCGTGGCCGATGAAGGCGTCCTTGAAGGCAAAGCCCGCAGCGATGGCGCCGAGCGAAAGCAGGGCCAGCGGGATCATCATGACCGCCGGGCTCTCATGCGGCGTGTGGTCATGGCCATGCCCGTGGCCGTGGTCGTCATGAGCATGGGCCGCGTGGGCATGATCGTCGTGACCATGCGCGGCGTGGCCGTGAACATCATGGGCATGAGCATCGGCGCCCCAGCGCGGCTTGCCTTCGAAAGTCATGAAGTAAAGCCGCCAGGAGTAGAACGAGGTCATGCAGGCTGCGAGCACCAGCAGCACGAACGCATAGGACGCCGGGAAGCCGCTATGGCCAACCGAGGCATAGGCGCTCTCGATGATCGCATCCTTGGAGAAGTAGCCGGCGAAGAGCGGGAACCCGGTCAGGGCCAGCGTGCCGATGGTCATCGCGGCCGCTGTCATCGGGATGTATTTCCGCAGCCCGCCCATCTTCCGCATGTCCTGCTCGTGATGCATCGCATGGATGACCGAGCCGGCGCCGAGGAACAGCAGCGCCTTGAAGAACGCGTGCGTGAACAGGTGGAAGATGCCGGCCGAATAGGCGCCGACGCCGAGCGCGACGAACATGTAGCCGAGCTGCGAGCAGGTCGAATAGGCGATGACGCGCTTGATGTCGTTTTGCACGAGACCGACGGTGGCGGCAAAGAAGGCCGTCGTGGCGCCGATCACGATGATCACGGTGAGCGCGACCGGCGCGTATTCGAAGATAGGCGACAGGCGCGCCACCATGAAGACGCCGGCGGTGACCATCGTCGCGGCATGGATCAGGGCCGAGACCGGAGTCGGGCCCTCCATCGCGTCAGGCAGCCAGGTGTGCAGCAGGAACTGCGCCGACTTGCCCATCGCGCCCATGAACAGCAGCAGGCAGGTGATCGTCAGCGCGTTCCACTCATAGCCGAGGAGACGGAACGTCTGCGTGGTCAGACCGGAGATCTGCGGGAAGATCTGGTCGAACGCGACGGTGCCGGTCAGCACGAAGACGAGGAAGATGCCGAGCAGGAAGCCGAAGTCGCCGACGCGGTTGACGATGAAGGCCTTCATCGCGGCCGCGCAGGCCGAGGGCTTCTGGTACCAGAAGCCGATCAGCAGATAGGACGCCAGGCCCACGCCTTCCCAGCCGAAGAACATCTGGACCAGGTTGTCGGCGGTCACCAGCATCAGCATGGCGAAGGTGAACAGCGACAGATAGGCGAAGAAGCGCGGCCGATGCGGATCCTCGTGCATGTACCCGATCGAATACAAGTGCACGAGCGAGGACACTGTGTTGACGACGACGAGCATCACCACGGTCAGCGTGTCGACGCGGAAGGCCCAGTCGACCTGGAGCCCGCCGGAGGCGAGCCAGGTCGCGACCTGGATGCGGGTAGTGCCGGAGCCGAAGCCGACGCTGAAGAGCGCGACCCAGGACAGGATGGCGGAGACGATCAGCAGGGAGGTCGTGACGATCTCCGAGCCGCGAGCCCCGATCAGCCGGCCAAACAGGCCGGCGATCAGGAATCCGATCAGAGGGAGGAAGACAATCGCGTGATACATGGGGCGGATCCGGGCGCTTTGGCGCCTCAGCCTTTCATCATGTTGATATCTTCCACCGCGATCGTGCCGCGGTTGCGGAAGTAGACGACGAGAATGGCGAGGCCGATGGCCGCCTCAGCAGCGGCGACGGTCAGCACCAGCAGCGCGAACACTTGCCCGACGATGTCGTTCAGGAAGCTCGAAAATGCCACGAAGTTGAGGTTGACCGAGAGCAGGATGAGCTCGATCGACATCAGGATGACGATGACGTTCTTGCGGTTGAGGAAGATGCCGAGCACGCCGAGCGTGAAAAGGATCGCACCAATGGCGAGATAATGACCCAGTCCGATCATCAGACGGTCTCCTCCGGCAGGGCGGCGCCGGACGGCACCTTGCGGACGTCCATGGCGGCGGCCTTGGTCCGGGCGTTCTGTGTGGGCACATGCTGGCGCTTGATCCCGGTGCGCTCGCGCAATGTCAGCACAATCGCTCCGATCATCGCGACCAGCAGCACGAGGCCGGCGGCCTGGAAGTAATAGACATACTGCGTGTAGAGCACCTGCCCCAGCGCCGCGGTGTTGGTCATGTTGCCGGGGATCGGGGCGACCGGCGTGCGCACGATCTGCGGGTCGATGACCCAGGCGCCGACGACGACCAGCAGCTCGACCAGGAAGATCAGCCCGATCAGCGCGCCGATGGGCAGGTAGTTCAGGAAGCCCTGGCGGAACTCGGCGAAATCGACGTCGAGCATCATCACCACGAACAGGAAGAGCACCGCGACCGCGCCGACATAGACCACGATCAGCAGCATCGCCAGGAACTCGGCGCCGAGCAGCATGAACAGGCCCGCCGCGTTGACGAAGGCGAGGATCAGGAACAGCACCGAATGAACGGGGTTGCGCGACGTCACCACCATGAACGCCGAAGCGACGGTGACGCCCGCAAACAGATAGAAGAAAGCCGCTGCGGCATTCATCTCGGGTCAGCCTTTCCGCCCCTGAGGGGCGGCTCTCGTTTCAATCACGCCCGACAAGAGAGTCGCGCGCAGTTTGGAGCGTCTATAGTCAGGCCCGCCGGCAGTCACAACCGCGCGGACGGACCCGAAAAAACTCAGCGATACGGCGCGTCCATCGCAATGTTGCGCGCGATTTCGCGTTCCCAGCGCGCGCCGTTCGCGAGCAGCCGGTCCTTGTCGTAGAACAGCTCCTCGCGGGTCTCGGTCGCGAACTCGAAATTCGGCCCCTCGACGATCGCATCGACCGGGCAGGCTTCCTGGCAGAAGCCGCAATAGATGCACTTCGTCATGTCGATGTCGTAGCGCGTCGTGCGGCGGGTGCCGTCATTGCGGCGCGGGCCGGCCTCGATGGTGATGGCCTGCGCCGGGCAGATCGCCTCGCAGAGCTTGCAGGCGATGCAGCGCTCTTCGCCGTTGGGATAGCGGCGCAGTGCATGCTCGCCCCTGAAGCGCGGGCTGAGCATACCCTTCTCGAACGGATAGTTCAGCGTCGCCTTCGGCTTGAAGAAATAGCGCATCGACAGCGCGAACGCGCTGACGAACTCCTTGAGGAGCAGGCCCCTGGCGGCTTGAGCGAGACTCATCGCGCAAAATCCTTATGCGTCGACCAAAGCGGTGTGGACGAGAGCACTGTCATCACGGCACCGGCCCCCATCCCGTAAGCTGCAGCACCAGCGCCACGACGACGACCGAGACCAGCGAGAGCGGCAGGAACACCTTCCAGCCCAGGCGCATCAGTTGGTCGTAGCGATAGCGCGGCACGAAGGCCTTCACCATGGCGAACATGAAGAACACCAGGCAGACCTTGAGCGCGAACCAGAAGACGCCCGGCAGCCAAGTGAACGGCGCCACCGGGAACGGCGGCAGCCAGCCTCCCAGGAACAGGATCGTGGTCAGCGAGCACATGGTCATGATCGCCACGTATTCGCCCAGCATGAACAGCAGATACGGGGTCGACGAGTACTCGACCATGAAGCCGGCGACGAGTTCCGACTCTGCTTCCGGCAGGTCGAAGGGCGGGCGGTTCGTCTCGGCCAGGGCCGAGATGAAGAAGATCACGAACATCGGGAACAGCGGCAGGAAGAACCAGCGCAGCATGCCCCAGCTCGTGTTCTGCGCCTCGACGATCGCAGTGAGGTTCAGCGAGCCCACGCAGAGCAGCACGGTGATGATGACGAAGCCGATCGAGACTTCGTAGGACACCATCTGCGCCGCCGAGCGCAGCGCGCCCATGAACGGGTATTTCGAGTTCGAGGCCCAGCCGGCCATGATCACGCCGTAGACGCCCAGCGACGAGATCGCCAGGATATAGAGCACGCCTACATTGATGTCGGCGATGGCCCAACCCTCGGCGACCGGGATGACCGCCCAGGCGCCCAGCGCCAGCAGGCAGGAGATGAACGGCGCCAGCAGGAACACGCCCTTGTTGGCGCCCGACGGGATGATCGGCTCCTTGAAGGCGAATTTCAGCAGGTCGGCGAAGCTCTGGAACAGGCCGAAGGGCCCGACCACGTTGGGGCCGCGCCGCAGCTGCACCGCCGCCCAGATCTTGCGATCGGCCAGCAGGATATAGGCGATGAAGACCAGAAGGCAGACGAGCAGGAGCAGGCTCTTGCCGAGCATGATCGCGATGTCGAGGACAAGATCCCAGTTCATGGCGAGGCCTCTCACTCAGCCGCCTGCCGCAGCCGGCCGGAGGCCAGTGCGGAGCATTCGGCCATCACGGCGGATGCGCGCGCGATCGGGTTGGTCTGGTAGAAATCGCTGACGGGCGAGGTGAAGCCGGCCCGGTCCGTGGCGCCGCCGACGCCGGCGAGAGCGCCGAGCCCCGCGGCATCGTTGACCGGCAGAACCTCGAGCGCCGCGAAATGCGGATGCGCCTCGTAAAGCGCCTTGCGCAAGCCTGCAAGCGAGTCGAAGGGCAAGGTCTTGCCCAGCGCTGCCGACAGGGCGCGCAGGATCGCCCAATCCTCGCGGGCATCGCCCGGCGGGAAGGTGGCGCGATCGGTCATCTGCACCCGCCCTTCGGTGTTCACATAGGTGCCGGACTTCTCGGTATAGGCCGAGCCCGGCAGGATGACGTCGGCGCGGTGAGCGCCCTTGTCGCCATGCGTGCCCTGGTAGATCACGAAGGCCCCGGCCGGGACCTCGATCTCGTCGGCACCGAGCAGGAACAGAACGTCGAGCGCACCGGGCGCCACCATGCCGGCGACATCCAGCCCGCTGTCGCCCGGCACGAAGCCGAGATCGAGCGCACCGACGCGCGAAGCCGCCGTATGCAGAATGCCAAAGCCGTTCCAGCCCTCAGCCGATGCGCCGAGCAACTGCGCCGCCTTGGCAGCCAGCGACAGCACCGCTTCGCCATCGGTGCGGGCCAGAGCGCCCTGCCCCACCAGCACCATCGGCTTGGCCTTGCCGGCCGTTGCGGACTTGACGAACTCGGCCAGCGTCTCCGTGCCGGCGCCGAGATAGTCGTAATCATAGGTCAGGTCGGCGCGCTCGCCGATGACGCTGATCTTGAAGTCGCCGCGCAGCCAGCGCTTGCGGATGCGGGCGTTCAGGATCGGCGCCTCGCGACGCGGATTGGCGCCGATGATGAGCAGGCTATCCGCATCCTCGATCCCGGCGATGCCGGCATTGAGGACGTAGGACGCGCGGCCAAACTTCGGATGCAGTTTCGTGCCGTCTTGGCGCGCGTCGAGATTGGYCGAGCCGAGCGAGGCGATCAGTGCCTTGAGCGCAAACATCTCCTCGACCGCAGCGAGGTCGCCGGCAATCGCGCCGATGCGCTCCGGCTTGGCAGCCCCGAGCTTCTCCGCGATCATGGCAAAAGCCTCGGTCCAGCTCGAAGGGCGCAGCGCGCCGTCGACACGGATATAGGGCCGGTCGAGCCGCTGCGTGCGCAGGCCATCGACGATGTGGCGGGTCTTGTCGGAGATCCACTCCTCGTTCACCGCCTCATTCAGCCGCGGCAGGATGCGCATGACTTCCTTGCCGCGCGAATCCACGCGGATCGCCGAGCCGACCGCATCCATCACGTCGATGGATTCGGTCTTGGTCAGCTCCCAGGGCCGCGCCTTGTTCTGGTAAGGCTTCGAGGTCAGCGCGCCGACCGGGCAGAGATCGACGACGTTGCCCTGCAACTCCGAGGTCATCGCCTGCTCGAGATAGGTGGTGATCTCCATGTCCTCGCCGCGACCGATTGCGCCGAGATCGGAGCCGCCGGCGACTTCCGTGGTGAAGCGGACGCAGCGCGTGCACTGGATGCAGCGCGTCATCGAGGTCTTTACCAGCGGGCCGATATACTTGTCCTCGACCGCGCGCTTGTTCTCGGCATAGCGGGAGTTGTCCACGCCATATGCCATGGCCTGGTCCTGCAGGTCGCACTCGCCGCCCTGGTCGCAGATCGGGCAATCCAGCGGGTGGTTGATCAGGAGAAACTCCATCACCCCCTCGCGGGCCTTCTTGACCATGGGCGACTTGGTCGAGACGACCGGAGGCTCGCCATTGGGACCCGGACGCAGATCGCGCACGCCGATCGCGCAGGAGGCCTGCGGCTTGGGCGGGCCACCCTTCACCTCGACGAGGCACATGCGGCAATTGCCGGCGATCGAGAGCCGCTCGTGGAAGCAGAAGCGCGGCACCTCTGCGCCCGCGGCCTCGCAGGCCTGGAGCACGGTGTAGTCGGCAGGAACGTCGACTTCGATGCCGTCGATGAGGAGTTTGGTCATGATCTCACTCCGCCGCCATCAGCCGAACCGGCTTAGGCCAACGCCCCTCTTCTGACGAATGCTTTTCGCTTACGCCACTCATCGCGCATCTCTCGATTGCAAGGGTCGACGAAACATCACAAACATCAACCCAAGAGATATCAAATTAAGAAAGCTAATTACATAAATTGAATTCAAGTTATGAAAATAGAAAAACTTAAAGTGCTGAAAAATATTCAAAATATAATATGGAACAAAGAACAATACCCACCAGAGAGGCTTGCCTAAGCGTTTGATCATCAAACCGAACGCAAAAATCCACAACCCAGGAACAACAACCGAAAAGAATACTTCTCCAGCTCGACGAAGGAGGTCCAAGAAAATCAGAAAATAAAATCCACCCTCCGTCATCGCCTTACTCCGCCGCCATCAGCCGAACCGGCTCTGAATGCGGGTTGGCGGCATAGTCGTCGATGCGCTGTTCGATCTCGTGGCGGAAATGCGCGATCAGGCCCTGGATCGGCCAGGCTGCGGCATCGCCGAGCGCGCAGATCGTGTGGCCCTCGATCTGCTTGGTGACGTCGAGCAGCATGTCGATCTCACGCTTCTGCGCCCTGCCCTCGGCCATGCGGCTGATGACGCGCCACATCCAGCCGGTGCCTTCGCGGCACGGCGTGCACTGGCCGCAGCTCTCATGCTTGTAGAAATAGCTGATGCGCGCGATCGCACGGACGATGTCGGTCGACTTGTCCATCACGATCACGGCCGCCGTGCCGAGACCCGATTTCAGCTTCGACAGCGAGTCGAAATCCATCGGCGTGTCGATGATCTGCTCGGCCGGCACCATGCGCACCGACGAGCCGCCGGGAATGACCGCCTTGAGGTTGTCCCAGCCGCCGCGGATGCCGCCGCAATGGCGGTCGATCAGTTCGCGGAAGGTCAGCCCCATCGCCTCTTCGACGTTGCAGGGCTTGTTCACATGGCCCGAGACGCAGAACAGCTTGGTTCCGACATTGTTCGGCGTGCCGAGCGACGAAAACCAGCTCGCGCCACGGCGCAGGATGGTCGGCGCAACGGCAATCGACTCGACGTTGTTGACGGTCGTCGGGCAGCCATAGAGGCCGACATTGGCCGGGAATGGCGGCTTCAGCCGCGGCATCCCCTTCTTGCCCTCGAGGCTTTCCAGCAGCGCCGTCTCTTCGCCGCAGATATAGGCGCCGGCGCCGTGATGCACATAGAGATCAAACGGGTAGCCGTGCTTGTTGTTCTTGCCGATCAGGTTGGCAGCATAAGCCTCGTCGACCGCGCGCTGCAGCGCCTCGCGCTCCAGAATGTATTCGCCGCGGATGTAGATGTAGGCCGCATTCGCATTCATCGCGAAGGAGGCGATCAGGCAGCCCTCGATCAGCGTATGGGGATCGTTGCGCATGATCTCGCGATCCTTGCACGTCCCCGGCTCGGACTCGTCGGCGTTGACGACGAGATAGCTCGGCCGCCCGTCGCTCTTCTTGGGCATGAAGGACCACTTCAGCCCGGTCGGGAAGCCGGCGCCGCCACGCCCGCGCAGGCCGGACTTCTTCATCTCGTCGATGATCCAGTCCTGGCCCTGCTCGAGCAGGAATTTTGTGCCGTCCCAGGCGCCGCGCGCCATGGCGCCCTTCAGCGACAGGTCGTGCCGGCCGTAGAGATTTGTGAAAATGCGGTCGCGATCAGCAAGCATCGTTATCGCCTCACTTCACCGGCTTGTCGCTGGGCGCATCGCCCTGCGAGGCTTGAGCGGGCTTGGTGCCCGACGCGTCTTTGATCGCCCCGCCCGTCGCGGACGGGGTATCCTGCGCGGCGTTGGATGGCTGTGCCGTCGAGGACGGATTTGGCCGGCCAGGCGTCGCAGCCGCAGCTGCAGGCGCGCTGGCGATGTCGGTCGGTCCAGCCTTGACCGAAGCGGCGGCAGCTTCGGCCTCGGCCTTGGCGGCGGCTTCCGCCGCAGCCTTGGCGGCAGCGGCTTCAGCGGCAGCCTTGCGCTGCTCGACGATGCGGGCCTGCCAGTCGCCGGCGCCGATCACCGTGCCGTCATAGAGGGCTGGATCCTTCAGCGTCTCGCCACCACCCAGCGGCTCCGAGCAGCAGCGATCGACCTGCGGGCCGGGCTTGGTCGGCCGGCCCTGGCGAAGATCGTCCAGCAGAACGCGGAAATTGTCGGGGGTCAGGTCTTCGTAATAGTCGAAATTGATCTGCGCCATCGGGGCATTGCAGCAGGCGCCGAGGCATTCGACCTCGAGCCAGGACAGCTTGCCATCGGCCGTGACGGTCGATTGCGGGCCGATCACATCCTCGCAGACCTTCTTCAGCGCTTCGGCGCCGCGCAGCGCACAGGGCGTCGTGCCGCAGAGTTGGATGAAGTGCTGGCCAACCGGCTGCAGGTTGAACATCGTGTAGAAGGTCGCGATCTCCATGACGCGCATCGGCGCCATGTCGAGCTTGCGGGCGACAGCCTCGATGGCAGCGCGCGGAACCCAGCCATGATGCTGCTCCTGCGCCTTCCACAGCAGCGGAATGACAGCCGAGGCCTGGCGGCCGGGAGGATATTTCGCGATCTGCTGGTCGGCCCAGTTCTCGTTCGCCGCATCGAAGGCGAAGGAGGCAGGCTGGATATGATCGGGTGCGAGACGCCGGACGGACATTAGCGGTCCACCTCACCAAAGACGATGTCGAGAGAGCCCAGGATCGCGCTGACGTCTGCCAGCATGTGCTTGCGGCACATGAAATCCATGGCCTGGAGATGAGCGAAGCCCGGCGCCTTGATCTTGCAGCGATAGGGCTTGTTGGTGCCGTCCGAGACCAGATACACGCCGAACTCGCCCTTGGGCGCTTCAACCGCCGCATAGACCTCGCCGGCAGGCACCTTGTAGCCTTCGGTATAGAGCTTGAAATGGTGGATGATCGCTTCCATCGAGCGCTTCATCTCGCCGCGCTTGGGCGGCACCATCTTGCCGTCGAGCGACGACACCGGCCCGCCGCCATCGGCCGCCAGGAGCTTGGCGCAGCACTGCTTCATGATCGAAGCCGACTGGCGCATCTCTTCCATGCGGATGTGGTAGCGGTCGTAGCAATCGCCGTTCTTGCCGATCGGGATGTCGAAATCCATCTCGTCATAGCACTCGTAGGGCTGCGATTTCCGCAGGTCCCAGGCCGCGCCCGAGCCGCGCACCATCACGCCCGAAAAACCCCACTTCCAGCAGGTGTCGAGGTCGACCACGCCGATGTCGACGTTGCGCTGCTTGAAGATGCGGTTGTCGGTGAGGAGCGTCTCGAGGTCGTCGCAGACCTTCAGGAACGGATCGCACCATTCGGCGATGTCATGGATCAGCGCGACCGGCAGGTCCTGGTGGACGCCGCCGGGCCTGACATAGGCCGCATGCATACGCGAGCCGCTGGCGCGCTCGTAGAAGATCATCAGCTTCTCGCGCTCTTCGAAGCCCCAGAGCGGAGGCGTCAGCGCGCCGACGTCCATCGCCTGCGTCGTGACGTTGAGCAGATGCGACAGGATGCGGCCGATCTCGGAATACAGCACGCGGATCAGCTGGCCACGGCGCGGGACCGTGACGCCCATCAGTTTCTCGACCGCGAGCGAATAGGCATGCTCCTGGTTCATCGGCGCGACATAGTCGAGCCGGTCGAAATAGGGCAGCGCCTGCAGATAGGTCTTGGCCTCGATCAGCTTCTCGGTGCCGCGATGCAGCAGGCCGATATGCGGATCGACGCGCTCGACCACCTCCCCGTCAAGCTCCAGCACAAGGCGCAGAACGCCGTGCGCAGCCGGATGCTGCGGGCCGAAATTGATCGAGAAATTCCGGATGTTGTGCTCGGTCATGCCGTGCCGCCCTGCTTTGCCGCCACATGGGCCAGGAACTCGTCCCTGGTCAGACGCGGCCGCTCGCCGGCAAACGCGTAGAGCGCCGGCTTTTCATCGATGAAGATTTCTGCCTTGAAGGTCAGGCCAGAGACGTCGTCGAGCGCCTGCAGCGAGACGACGGAATCGCTGCCATCGCGCATGCGCCAGAACAGGCTCGAGCCGCAGGCGCGGCAGAACTCGCGCTGGCCCCAGTCGGACGAGACGTAGACGCCGAGCTCGGACGGGTCGGCAATCTCGATCTCGCCGCATGGCACGGCCATGAACGCACCGCCGCTCCAGCGCCGGCACATCGAACAATGGCAGACGTCCATTTCCGGCGCCTTCACCACGGCACGGAACTTGACCGCACCGCAGAGGCAGCTGCCCGACACTGGCTTGCTTTGCGCCATGGCGTCAGCTCGCTTTCGCCTTCTCGTCGCCGGGCAGCACATAGTCCGCGCCTTCCCAGGGCGAGAGGAAGTCGAAGTTGCGGAATTCCTGGTTGAGCTTCACGGGCTCGTAGACGACGCGCTTCTGCTCGTCGTCGTAGCGGACCTCGACGAATCCCGTCAGCGGGAAGTCCTTGCGCAGCGGATACCCCTCGAAACCGTAATCGGTGAGGATGCGGCGCAGGTCGGGGTGGCCCGAGAACAGGATGCCGTAGAAATCATAGGCCTCGCGCTCATACCAGTTCGCGGCCGGGTAGACCTCGATCACGGAGGGAACCGGGGTGGCCTCGTCGGTCTGCACCTTCACGCGGATGCGCGTGTTCGAGTACGGCGCCAGCATGTGGTAGACGACGTCGAAGCGCTTCTCGCGGCCCGGATAATCGGCGCCCGCGATATCGGTGAAGTTCACGAACCGGAAGCGCTTGTCCTCGCGCAGGGTCTTCAGAACCTCGACGATCGAAGCCGCCTCGGCATGGATCGTCAGCTCATCGAAGGCGACGACAGCATCCGTCACCGCGCCCGGGAGCGCGGCCTTGATGTCTTCGCCGAGAGCAAGGAGATCGCTCATGTCAGACCCTCAGCGCTCGATCGTGCCGGTACGGCGGATTTTCTTCTGCAGCAGCAGCACGCCATAAAGCAGCGCCTCCGCAGTCGGGGGGCAGCCCGGCACATAGATGTCGATCGGCACGATCCGGTCGCAGCCGCGCACCACCGAGTAGCTGTAGTGGTAGTAGCCGCCGCCATTGGCGCAGGAGCCCATCGAGATGACGTAGCGCGGCTCCGGCATCTGGTCGTAGACCTTGCGCAGGGCGGGCGCCATCTTGTTGGTCAGCGTGCCCGCGACGATCATCACGTCGGACTGGCGTGGTGAGGCGCGCGGGGCGAAGCCGAAGCGCTCCACGTCATAGCGCGGCATCGAAAGCTGCATCATCTCGACGGCGCAGCAGGCGAGACCGAATGTCATCCACATCAGCGAGCCCGTGCGCGACCAGTTGATCAGGTCGTCGGTCGCCGTGACGAGAAAGCCCTTGTCGGCCAGTTCGTTGTTGATGTCGGTGAAGAACGGATCGCGCGCGCCGACGGGCAGGCCATCGGGGCCGAGCAGGCCCTTGGGCGCGGGCGCGACGAGCGGGTCGCCGCGGTCGATCGCTGTGATTGCCATTCTTTAGTCCCTCGTGAAGTCGTAACCGCCAGATGTGTCGCCAAGCTCAGGCTTGCGATCCGACGATTAGTCCCACTCCAGCGCGCCCTTGCGCCATTCATAGATGAAGCCGACGGTCAGGACGCCGAGAAAGATCATCATCGACCAGAAACCATACCAGCCGAGCCCACCGAACGCGACGGCCCAGGGGAACAGGAAGGCGACCTCGAGGTCGAAGATGATGAACAGGATCGCGACCAGATAGAACCGGACGTCGAACTTCATGCGCGCGTCGTCGAAAGCGTTGAAGCCGCATTCATAGGCCGAGAGCTTTTCAGCATCCGGCTTCGAATAGGCGATCGCGAACGGCGCGATCAGCAGGGCCAGGCCGATGACGGCGGCCACGGCGATGAAGATCACCAATGGCAGGTAATCATTCAGCAGGGATGGTACTGGGAGAGTTTGCATGGACGATCCCGCTTGGTCGCGCCGGCAACGGCACGTTGGCCAGTCGATTAGACCCTGGATTAGAATGAAGCAAGACTCTGCCGCGCCGCACAATCGCGCAAGCGGGTTGAATGGGGTGCAGGGCTAACACAAAAAGCACATTCGCGTTCCGCTGTTCCCGCATCCTATCGACGAATCCCTCACTTTTGCGAATATGGGCGCGGACGGGCTGGCCCTGTCCCCACCGCCGCGACACAGTAACGGCGAATCGATCTCCTGCGGCGCCTGGCCGCTTTTGAAGAAAGGCGCCGCACGATGCAGCGGATGCGACGTCTCACCCTTCTGGCCCTGATGGCCTGCGCGGGCTGGCTGCCCGCCCCCGGTGCCCAGGCCGAGCCCATCGACATGACCGGCGGCAGTTGCTCGGATTTCGTGGCCATGCGCGAGGACGACCGCAACCAGCTCGCGCTCTGGCTGGCGGGATATTACGCTGGCCTGGGCCAGCGTCCGTTGCTCGACCTCGAGAAGGTGCTCGCCGCGCCCGCCGGCCTGATGGCCTTGTGCGCCAAGTCGCCGCAGGCGCCGCTGGTCGGCCCCGAGACGCGCGCCGTCTTCTTTCCTCCGGCGCCCTGACGCCCAGTGAAAGCCTCCGTCTTCGCCTTGCCTATGGCGCTGGCCCTCGCCTGCGTCCTCCATGCCTCCGACGTCGCCGCCCAGCAGGACGGCCAGAGTGTGCGCGCTCCCCTGCCCCCTCATCGCCCGTTCGATCTCGATCTCCCGCCCGCCTCCGCAATGCCTGCGATCGTGGTGGCACCGCCCGCCCCGGCGCCCGCGCCGCCTCCGGCGCAGGACAGCCCGACCTCGCCTGCCGTCTCCGAGCCCGACGAGGGCGAGGGGCCGGAATGGCCGAAGCTCGCGCCCGGCCAGAAAGCCGGCGCCGAGCCGGAGTTCGACCCCAATGAGAAGCCGGAACGGCCGGGCATCTCGACCGATCCCGGAACGTCGATCGCCTGCCTGCCACCGCAGCTGAAGCAGATCCTCAACAAGATCGTCGACAAGTACGGCGCTGCGAAGGTCACCTCGACCTGGCGGCCGCCCTGGCGCGCCCGGCGCGGCTCCTATCACAAGCGCTGCGAAGCCATGGATTTCCGCGTGCCGGGCGTGCGCCCGCGCGTCGTTCTCGAATGGGCGCGGAGCCTGCCCGAGGTCGGCGGCAACAAGGTCTACTGGAACGGCCTGATCCATATCGACACCGGGCCGCGCCGACCCTGGTAGCGGGGCCTGCGATGTCCCGCCAAGGCCGTGCCCTCAATGCGGCGCGGCCTCCATGCCCTTCTCGCCCAGAATGCGCCTGGCAGCGTCGCTGCCAAGGAAGGCCAGGAAGCTGCGGGCCGCGTCCGGCTGCGCGCTGGCCGCAGCGATGCCGCCAGTATAGGTCGTGTAGCTCTGGATTTCCGCAGGCAGCGGGCCGACGAGGACCGCGCCCCGGACGGCCAGGATCTCGCTGATCTGATGGACCGCCAGATCGGCCTCATCTGTCACGAGACGCTGTGCAACCAGCCCTCCGGGCACCAGCACCGCCTTGGCCTTGACTGCGTCGGCAATGCCCATGGTTTCAAGCAGCCCGGCGAAATAGATCCCGCTCGAGCCTCCGGCGGCAGGGTCGATATAGGCGACCTTGCGCGCGGCCAGCAGCGCAGCCTTGAAGGCGGCGACGGTCGCGATGTCGGGCTTCGGCGCACCCTGCTTCACCGCGACACCCACCGATGTCCTGGCGAGGTCGACTGGCGTCCCGCCGGCGATTCGACCGCGCCCGACGAGTTCCTTCATCGCGGCCGGCGTCAGCACGGCGACATCGAACGCTTCACCCTCGCCGATGCGGCGCAGCAGGGCTCCGGCGGTATCGTTGTCGATGACGAGCTTGTGGCCACTGCCCTGCTCGAAGGCGCCGGCCACAGCGAGCACGATCGGCTTGAAGGCGCCGGCAGTCAGCACCTTGATCTCGGCAGCCCCCGCCGCCTGAGACAGGCACAGGCAGGCCCCTACGAATAACGCTGCTAGTCTTGCTGGCATGTCGATCTCCCCACGCCGGAACGGCGCCCCGGGGCGGGAGATTAGGCGGCTTTCAGATCCCGGCAATCCCCGGAGAATCGAGGGCGCCGCACAAGGGTCCGACGGGCCTGCGGAGGCTGTCCGCGGCGGTCATCCATGGTCGCGATTGGGGGAAGGTAAATGGCGCGGGCGACGGGGCTCGAACCCGCGACCTCCGGCGTGACAGGCCGGCACTCTAACCAACTGAGCTACGCCCGCGCAGGGCGGTCCCGATGGCAAGCGATACAGGCGAGAGCCTGGAGCGAGCCACCAGAACGGGAAATACGCTAACGGTGAAATGGCGCGGGCGACGGGGCTCGAACCCGCGACCTCCGGCGTGACAGGCCGGCACTCTAACCAACTGAGCTACGCCCGCGCAGGGCGGTTCCGACGGCAACAGACACAGGCCAAAACCTGTAGCAAACCACCAGAACGCATATACGTTAACGGTGAAATGGCGCGGGCGACGGGGCTCGAACCCGCGACCTCCGGCGTGACAGGCCGGCACTCTAACCAACTGAGCTACGCCCGCGCAGGGCAGAGAGGGCACCGCCCTCAGCGGGGTTGGGATTATGGCGCGGGGCCGAAAGTGTCAAGCGGCAAGCGCTGGCAAAACGACTTTCCCGTCATTCATTTCGAGCGCTGGGGAAGAACGCAGCCTCGATTGCGCCCCGCCCTTGCCCGCAGCCATGCACAGGGTGGATCGGATTCTGGGCATGACCGGGCCGCGGCCTTCAGCCACCCTTGCGCGACAGCCCCGCTTGGCCTTAAACGGAGCCGTCCGGGCGGTTAGCTCAGTTGGTAGAGCGTCTCCTTTACACGGAGAGGGTCGGCGGTTCGAGCCCGTCACCGCCCACCATGCCCGCACATCCCCCAATTCGCTCAACGACACCGGCAGACGCCGCCAGCCATGCTGATGCGGCTCGCGTCTGTACAAGTGCGCCATCCCCGAACGCCCGGCCGGACCCAATAAAAAAGCCGCCGGCGCTTGGGCGCCGACGGCTCGGGTCTCTCGGTCGATTCGCCTTAGTGAGCGATCACGCCGGCTGCGTCGTCGTCACCGACCTTCGGCCGCAGCGCGTTGAGATCCTCTTCCCAGACGATCGGCACCGGCTGGCGCATCAAGGCGTGCTCGAGCACCTGCTCCATCCGCGAGACCGGGACGATCTCCATGCCCTCCTTCACGGACTTTGGCAGGTCGATCAGATCCTTGGCGTTGTCCTCCGGGATCAGCACCTTCTTGATGCCGCCGCGCAGGGCCGCCAGGAGCTTCTCCTTCAGGCCGCCGATCGGCAGCACCCTGCCCCGCAGCGTCACCTCACCGGTCATGGCAAGGTCGCGGCGCGTCGGGATGCCGGTCAGGATCGAGACGATGGTGGTCGCCATCGCGATACCGGCCGAAGGCCCGTCCTTCGGGGTCGCCCCTTCGGGAACGTGGACGTGGATGTCGCGGCGATCGAACAAGGGCGGCTCGATGCCGAAATCGAGCGCGCGGGAGCGGACATAGGATGCCGCCGCCGAGATCGATTCCTTCATCACGTCCTTGAGGTTGCCCGTGACGGTCATCTTGCCCTTGCCGGGCATCATCACGCCTTCGATCGTCAGCAACTCGCCGCCGACCTCGGTCCAGGCCAGGCCTGTCACGACGCCGACCTGGTCCTCGGTCTCGGCCAAGCCATAGCGATAGCGCGGCGGGCCAAGATACTCCTCGAGCAGTTGCGGGTCGATCGTCACCGTCTTGCGCTTCTCCAGCACGATATCCTTCACCGCCTTGCGGATGGTGTTGGAGAGCTCGCGCTCGAGATTGCGCACGCCGGCTTCGCGCGTGTAGCGGCGCAACAGGGTCTCCAAAGCGGCATCGTCGATCGACCATTCCTTCGAATCGAGACCATGCTTTTTGATTGCCGCCGGGATCAGGTGACCGCGGGCAATCTGCGTCTTCTCCTCGTCGGTATAGCCGGGGATGCGGATCACCTCCATCCGGTCCAGCAGGGCCGGCGGGATGTTCAGCGTGTTGGCCGTCGTCACGAACATCACGTTCGAAAGGTCGTAATCGACCTCGAGGTAGTGGTCGTTGAAGGTGGCGTTCTGCGCGGGGTCGAGCACCTCCAGCAGGGCCGCCGACGGATCACCGCGGAAGTCCTGGCCCATCTTGTCGATCTCGTCGAGCAGGATGAGCGGGTTGGAGGTCTTGGCCTTCTTCATCGACTGGATGATCTTGCCGGGCATCGAGCCGATATAGGTCCGCCGATGTCCGCGGATCTCGGCCTCGTCACGCACGCCGCCGAGCGACATCCGTACGAATTCGCGACCCGTCGCCTTGGCGATCGACTTGCCGAGCGATGTCTTGCCGACGCCGGGAGGGCCAACCAGACACAGGATCGGACCAGCGAGCTTGTTCGTCCGCTGCTGCACGGCGAGGTATTCGACGATCCGGTCCTTGACCTTGTCCAACCCGTAATGATCGTCGTCGAGCACGGCTTGCGCCGCCGGCAGGTCCTTGCGGATCTTCGAGCGCTTGTTCCACGGTATGCCGAGCATCCAGTCGAGATAGTTGCGCACGACGGTGGCTTCCGCCGACATAGGCGACATCTGGCGCAGCTTCTTCATCTCCGCGACGGCCTTGTCACGGGCCTCCTTGGAGAGCTTGGTGCGGGCGATGCGCTCTTCCAGCTCGGCCAGTTCGTCACGGCCTTCCTCGCCGTCCCCGAGCTCCTTCTGGATCGCCTTCATCTGCTCGTTGAGGTAGTACTCGCGCTGCGTCTTCTCCATCTGGCGCTTGACGCGCGAGCGGATGCGCTTCTCGACCTGAAGCACCGACATCTCGCTTTCCATCAGCGAGAGGACCTTCTCAAGCCGGTGTGCGACGTTGGTGATCTCGAGCACGGCCTGACGGTCCGCGATCTTGACGGCGAGATGCGAGGCGACGGTGTCGGCGAGCTTGGAAGGCTCGTCGATCTGCGACACGGCAGCGACGATCTCGGGCGAGATCTTCTTGTTGAGCTTCACATAGCTCTCGAACTCGCTGACGACCGAACGGCCCAGCGCTTCGACCTCGACCTTCTTGCCCTCTTCCTCGGCGACGCCAACGGCCTCGGCCTGGTAGAACGCCTCGTCGGCGACATAGGAGGTCGCCTTGGCACGGCCGACGCCCTCGACCAGAACCTTGACGGTCGAATCGGGCAGCTTAAGCAGCTGCAGCACGCGGGCCAGCGTGCCGATCTCATAGATATCCTTGGTCTCTGGATCGTCGTCGCCGGCGTTCTTCTGCGTTGCGAGCAGGATCAGGCCGTCGGTCTTGACCACCTCTTCCAGCGCGCGAATGGACTTCTCGCGGCCGACGAAGAGCGGGACGATCATATGTGGGAAAACGACGATATCGCGCAGCGGCAGCACCGGGTAGATGCCGGTCTCGCCGGGGACGAAAGGAGCGCGGGGCGCCGAGCCAGTCATGACGATTCCTTTATGGTTGCGCCAGGCCCAACCCCAAGATGGGCGGAACGACCTGACGTACGCGGCCAAGGCGACAATTCACTCTGGCCACCCTCGCGCATCGCACCCTCGACAGGCATGCGACTCTCGCAAGTGAACTTAAAGTGGAGACTTCCTCGCCGGCTTTCAAGCGAGGTCTTTCATGCGTCCAGAGCAGAATGAAGCAAAATCATCCTGATATCCCGGATGTGATATTTCATCGTCAGAGCGAACGCAAAACGCGCGCCAAGGGGCGCGCGTTCGCAGGTATCACTGTCGCTGACGGCGATCAGGCCGACGCAGACTTCGCTTCATCCTCGCGCTCGGAGTAAATGAACAGCGGGCGCGACTTCGTCTCGACGGCCTCGGGACCGATCACGACCTGCTCGACGCCTTCCAGCCCCGGCAGCTCGTACATGGTCTCGAGCAGGATGCCTTCCATGATGGAACGCAGGCCGCGCGCACCGGTCTTCCGCTCGATCGCCTTGCGGGCGATGAGGCTGACAGCCTCGTCGGTGAAGGTGAGCTCGGTGTCCTCCATCTCGAACAGGCGCTGGTACTGCTTCACCAGCGCGTTCTTGGGCTCGGTCAGGATGGTCTTGAGCGCGGCCTCGTCGAGATCCTCCAGCGTCGCCAGAACGGGCAGACGACCAACGAACTCAGGGATCAGGCCGAACTTCAGCAGATCCTCGGGCTCGACCTCACGGAAGATCGCCCCGGTGCGACGCTCGTCGGGCGCCTGCACGCTGGCGCCGAAACCGATCGAAGTCCCCTTGCCGCGCGAAGCGATGATCTTGTCCAGTCCGGCGAACGCGCCGCCGCAGATGAACAGGATGTTCGTGGTGTCGACCTGCAGGAATTCCTGCTGGGGATGCTTGCGCCCGCCCTGCGGCGGCACGGAGGCGACGGTGCCTTCCATGATCTTCAGCAGCGCCTGCTGCACCCCTTCGCCCGAGACATCCCGCGTGATCGAGGGATTGTCGGACTTGCGGCTGATCTTGTCGATCTCGTCGATGTAAACGATTCCGCGCTGCGCCCGCTCGACATTGTAGTCGGAGGCCTGGAGCAGCTTGAGGATGATGTTCTCGACATCCTCGCCGACATAACCGGCTTCGGTCAGCGTCGTCGCATCGGCCATGGTGAAGGGTACGTCGAGAATGCGGGCCAGCGTCTGCGCGAGCAGCGTCTTGCCCGATCCGGTCGGACCGATCAGCAGGATGTTCGACTTCGCCAGCTCGACATCGTTGTGCTTCGAGGCGTGCGAGAGCCGCTTGTAGTGATTGTGAACCGCGACCGAGAGCACCTTCTTGGCGTGGTCCTGCCCGATGACATAGTCGTCGAGGACCTTGCGGATCTCCTTGGGAGTCGGCACGCCGTCCTTGGATTTCACCAGCGCGGACTTCGACTCCTCGCGGATGATGTCCATGCAGAGCTCGACGCATTCATCGCAGATGAACACGGTCGGACCCGCAATCAGCTTGCGCACTTCATGCTGGCTCTTGCCGCAGAAGGAGCAGTAGAGCGTGCTCTTGGAATCGCCGCCGCTGACCTTACTCATCGTCCATCTCCATTCTCGGAGCCGGATGTCCACATCAGCCTGGGCGGATGCAACCGTCGTCTCTCCGTCACAATAAGCGCCCAGATCACGATTTTTGGGTTAACGCCCCGTATCGGTACATCCGAAAACGTTCGACACCCAAAATCGGACCGAAGTGAAGCGCCTGTCCGCTCATCCGAGTCCCCATGCAAACATGGGGCCGGTCCTCATGCAATATGGGCTCTCGCGAGCCTCCCGCCAACCCACAGCCAACGGGGCATATGGGCAGGCGGGACGATAGAAAGCGTCGCTCAAGCCTTGGTTTCGTCCGCGCGCTGCTCGATCACCTTGTCGATCAGGCCGAAATCACGGGCCTGCTCGGCGGTCATGAAATTATCGCGCTCCAGGGCTGCCTCGATGTCGGCGTAGGAGCGGCCTGTGTGCTTCACATAGATCTCGTTGAGCCGGCGCTTGAGGCTCTCGACCTCGCGGGCGTGGATCAGGATGTCGGTCACCTGCCCCTGGAAGCCGCCGGAAGGCTGGTGGACCATGATCCGGGCGTTGGGCAGCGCGAAGCGCATGTCCTTGGCGCCGGCGGTCAGCAGCAGCGAGCCCATCGACGCGGCCTGGCCGACGCAGAGCGTCGTCACCGGGCACTTGATGAACTGCATGGTGTCGTAGATCGACATGCCCGAGGTCACCACGCCACCCGGCGAGTTGATGTAGAAGGAGATTTCCTTCTTGGGGTTCTCAGCCTCGAGGAAGAGCAGCTGCGCCACGATCAGCGAGGCCGAATAATCCTCGACCGGGCCGGTCAGGAAGATGATCCGCTCACGCAGCAGGCGCGAATAGATGTCGAACGCGCGCTCGCCGCGGCTCGACTGCTCGACCACCATCGGGACGAGATTGTTGTAGGTCTCGATCGGATCGCGCAGCATGAAATATGTCCTTGATGGCGGGCGCCGGTTTAGGGCGGAAGAGAGAATCAGCGGCTGTCTCGGAAGACACCCACATAAGCACGACAAACGCGGCTGAAAAGGGAACGCCGCCCGGTCCGGAACCAGGCGGCGCGAATGTTTTGAATTAAGGTTTCCGCAACCTCAGGCAGAGGCGTCGTCAGCCTTGTCCTCGGACTTGGCTTCGGTCTTCTTGGCCTTCTTGGCAGCAGCCTTCTTCGGCTTGGCCTCGCCAGCGGTCTCCTCGGCGTCGTCATCGGCGTAGAGCGCCTCGCGCGACACGCTCTGGTCCTCGACCTTAACCTGCGTCAGCAGGTGGTCGACGACCTTCTCCTCGAAGATCGGCGCGCGGATCTCGGCGAGAGCCTGCGGGTTCTTGCGGTAGAACTCCCAGACTTCCTTTTCCTGGCCCGGGAACTGGCGAGCGCGCTCGACCAGTGCCTGCGTCACTTCGTCATCCGAGATCTGGACCTTGGCCTGCTCGCCGATTTCGGCCAGCACGAGGCCCAGGCGCACGCGGCGCTCGGCGATCTTGCGGTAGTCGGCCTTGGCGGCGTCCTCGGTGGTGCCCTCGTCCTCGAAGGACTTCTTGGCTTCCTTCATGTCGACTTCGACATGGCTCCAGACACTGGCGAACTCCTGCTCGACCAGGGTCGGCGGCAGCTCGAAGGTGTACTTGGTGTCAAGCGCGTCGAGCAGGCCCTTCTTGAGCTTGCGGCGCGACTGCTGGCCGAAATCGCGGCCGATCTGCTCGCGGATCGCATCCTTGAGCTTGTCGAGCGATTCCATGCCGAACGACTTGGCGAGCTCTTCGTCGATCTTGAGCGCCTCGGGAGCCTGGATCTCGGTCACGGTGACCTCGAACTCGGCGGGCTTGCCGGCGAGATGCTGGGCTGCGTAGTTCTCGGGGAACGTCACCTTGACGGTGCGGGTCTCACCGGTCTTGGCGCCCTCGAGCTGCTCCTCGAAGCCCGGGATGAACTGGCCGGCGCCGAGGTCGAGCGAGATGCCCTCGCCCGTGCCGCCTTCGAAGGGCTTGCCCTCGAGCGTGCCGACGAAGGAGATCGTCAGGCGATCGCCCGTCTCGGCCTTGGCCTTCTCGCCCTTGGCCGCGAAGGTGCGGTTCTGGGTGGCCATGCGCTCCAGCGCGGAATCGATATCGGCGTCCGGAACCTCGGCGACCGGCTTGGTCAGCGAGACGTCCGAGAGGTCGGCGAGTTCGATTTTCGGCAGCACTTCGAGCGCGACCGTGAAGGCGAGATCGCCCTTGGCCTCCATCGCGGCCTCGATCTCGTCCTTGTTCTCGGGGAACTTGATCTGCGGCTCAAAGGCGAGCTTCAGGCCGTGATCGGCGACGATCTTCTGGTTGGCCTCGTTGACCGCGTTTTGAACGACATCGGCCATCACCGAGCGGCCATAGAGCCGGCGCAGATGCGCGACCGGGACCTTGCCGGGGCGGAAGCCGTTGATCTTGGCCTTGCCCTGCAGACCATTGAGGCCGTCGTCGAGCCTGGTCTTGAGGTCGGCGGCGTTCAGCACCACCTGAAATTCGCGCTTGAGGCCCTGGGACAGGGTTTCGGTCACGTTCATTTTCTGATCCGCCAACAGCTCGTTACTTCAAATATCCAAAGCGCGATGCCGGGTCTGCCGTCATCGCGCTCGCGAAAATCCATGTCTTCAGCGGACGATAGACACATCGACAAAAGCTGCCGTGATGCGTTCTCGCCGCTTGCGTGGTGCGGGCGGAGGGACTCGAACCCCCACGACTTTCGCCGCTGGTACCTAAAACCAGTGCGTCTACCAATTCCGCCACGCCCGCCGACCCGCTGCGCCGCGCGCGGTTGCGCTGCGCCGGCATCATTGGGACGCGGTGCTATACGCATTTCGAACGGCCCATGCAGCAAAAAAATGCGACGTTTCTGCGAAGCTCGCCATGACACGCCGGAAATCGCAGGGGAGCATGGGCCGCGCAAGCGCCTCTCGCCAGACGCGACAGCAGCGATTATGCCCGTCCTCATGATCAAGCGCCTCGCCACCAGCCCAGCCTCCCAGACCGAAGCCCCGACGCGCCGCACGGCGCTGGCAGGCCTCGGCGCCGCGGCCGCGCTGGCCCTGACCGGCCCGGCGCCTGCGCAAACCGGCACCGTGACCGCCAAGGCGCCGGAGGCACGCGGCGCCGAATCCGCCGCCCGCTCGCTCGTCGCAGCACCCGGCAAGGCACGGCTGCGCCCCTCTCCTGCGCCCGAGACCGAAATCTGGGCCTGTGACGGCAAGACGCCGGGCCCGGCCCTGCGAATCAGGCAGGGCGATACGCTGCATCTCAAGCTGGAGAACCGGACGACGCTTCCGCTCTCGCTGCACTGGCAGGGCCTGCGCGGCGAATCCGCAATGGACGGCGTCGGCGGATTCAGCCAGCCGGTCGTCGCACCGGGCGCCAGCTTCGAATACCGGTTGAAGCCGACTGATTCCGGCACAGTCCTGTACCGGCCGCTCGTGATCGGCGGGTCCTCGGAGCCCTCAGGCCGGGGGCTGGCGGGCATTCTCGTCGTCGAGGAGGCCGAGCCGCTCGTCGTCGATCTCGATCTGCCAGTCCTCGTCACCGACTGGCTGCTCGGCAACGACCATGTCGTGCAACCGTTCGTCGCGGCCTCGCCCGAAGCCGCCGCGGCCGGCAGGCTCGGCAGCTGGTTGACGGTGAATGGCGGCCCGCCGCCCCAGCGCGTCGCAGTAGCGCCTGGCGCGCGCGTCCGTTTGCGCCTCGCCAACGCCTGCAACGCCCGCATCACGCGGCTGCGCTTCGATGGCGTGAAGGCTCATGTCGTAGCGGTCGATGGCCAGCCGACCGACACCTTCGAGCCGGTCCGGGCGCAACTGCCCTTCGCGCCGGGCACGCGCTACGACCTCGTGGTCGACATGCCCGAGGAGGCAGGCGCCACCGCCAGCGTGACCGCGCTGATCGGCGCTGGCGTGCCGCTCGTGCGTCTGGTGACTGAGGGCGCCAGGAAGCCGGCCTCGACGGCGCCGGCCGCGCTCAAACCCAATCCGACACTGCCCGCCGCGGTGCGCCTGCAGGATGCCAGGCGCGCCGAGATCGTGATCTCGGGCGGCGCGACCATCACGCCCGAGTTCAAGCTCGACCTTGCCGGTGTGGACCTCGCAAAACCCTGGCGCATCAATGGCGCGATCGGCGCTGCCGATTCAAAGCCGCTGTTCAGCGTCAAGCGTGGCGCGCCCGTGGTGCTCGCCATCGAGAACCTGACTGCGTTCATCCAGCCGCTGCATGTCCACGGCCATGCCTTCCGCCTTCTCCATCCGCTCGATGACGGCTGGGAGCCCTATTTCCTCGACACGGTGCAGATTCCAGAGGGACGAAAGCTCCACATCGCCTTCATCGCCGACAATTCAGGCCGCTGGCTGGTCTCGTCGACAGTTCTGGAGCGATTCGACCACGGCCTCTGGACCTGGTTCGAGGTGACTTAGCCGCCGCCCACAGTTCTCGTCATTGCGAGCGAAGCGAAGCAATCCAGGAGCCGTCGAGCGAGCCCTTCTGGATTGCTTCGCTTCGCTCGCAATGACGGCGGGCAGAGCCGCCCTTCAGCCGAGACCTAGCTTTGCCAGCACCGTGCGCTCGATCTCGTCCTTCGACATCTCCACCGGCACGACCAGCACGCGCTCGTCTGCGCCGGGCTCCTCAAGCGTGGCGAACTGGCTGTCGAGCAGCGCGGTCGGCATGAAATGGTGCTGGCGCTGCGCCATGCGCGCGCCGATCAGCTCGCGCGAGCCCTTGAGATAGACCAGCGCAACATCCGGGCGATCACCCACGATGACACGCCGATAGGCTTTCTTCAGCGCAGAGCAGGTGACGATGCCGTGCTGACCGGCGGCGCGAAGCTCGTCGATCCAGGCAGCGATCGCAGCGAGCCAGGGCTTGCGATCCTCGTCGTTGAGGGGTGTGCCGCTCGACATCTTCGCGACGTTCTCGGGCGGATGGAACGCGTCGGCATCGCGAAACGGCCAGCCGAGATGCTCGGCCAGACGCTCGCCCAGCGAGGTCTTGCCCGAACTCGCGACGCCCATGAGGACGATGACGGCCGGGCCGCTTGGTACCGAATTATCAGACATCGCGATCAGGACTTCTTGGGCTCGACATGGCCGCCGAAGCCGGCGCGCATCGCCGACAGCACCTTCTCGCCGAAGGTATGGTCGGTGCGCGAGCGGAAGCGGGCAAATAGAGCCGAGGTCAGGACTTCAGCGGGTGTCGCCGTCTCGACCGCCGCATCGACGGTCCAGCGCCCTTCGCCGGAATCGGAAACGTTGCCGGTATAGGCGGAGAGTTCCTCGTCGGCGGCGAGCGCATCGGCCGTGAGGTCGAGCAGCCAGGAGGTCACCACCGAGCCGCGCCGCCAGACTTCCGAGATCTCGGCTACGTCGAAGTCGAAGCCGTATTCCGCCGGGAGGCCTTCCTTGGCCGAGGCGTTGCGGAGCAGGTCGAACCCCTCCGCGAAGGCCTGCATCATGCCGTATTCGATGCCGTTATGGACCATCTTGACGAAGTGGCCGGCGCCGACCGGGCCGCAATGCAGATAGCCCTCCTCGCTGCGGGGGTTGCGGCCCTCGCGGTTGCGGGTCGGCTCGATGTCCCCCTTGCCGGGCGCCAGCGTCCTGAAGATCGGCTCGAGGCGGTCGAAGGCTTCCCTGTCGCCGCCGACCATCAGGCAGTAGCCGCGGTCCAGGCCGTGGACGCCACCCGAGGTGCCGACATCCATGTAGTGGATGCCCTTGGCCGCGAGTTCCTTGCCGCGCCGGACATCGTCCTTCCAGAAGGCGTTGCCGCCGTCGATCAGCGTGTCGCCGGGCGAGACCAGTCCGGCGAGTTCGGCGAGCGTAGCCTCGGTGATTTTTCCGGCCGGAAGCATGACCCAGATGGCGCGCGGGGCCTGCAGTTTCGCGACCATGTCCTTGAGATCCGACGCCACCACCGCGCCGTCCTGGGCGAGCGCTTCGCCGGGTTTCGGATCGCGATCATACACCACGCAATCATGCCCGGCCTTCATCAGCCGCCGCACGATATTGCCACCCATCCGGCCCAGGCCGATCATTCCAAGCTGCATTATCACTCGAGCTCCGATGACCCCGACCGTCTCATGTGGTGTCGGGAAGCGTGCGTTCATGCCCCGCCCGATGCCATTGAGCAAGTCGATCAGCACCTCACGGGAACATCAAAGCGAGTGGCTCGATCGACCAGACCGGCTCGATCTGCATCAGCCGCAACGTCACCGATGCAGGGATTTCGGGGGCAGCGCACCAGGCCGTGACAAGCGCTCCGGCCGCTTCCGCGTCGCCAAAACCGAGCGCCAGCATCTCCCGGGCGGGCGCGTCGGCCCCCACCCGCTCGGTCGCGACAAAGCTCAGCCTGACCGTGCCGCGCAGGGTCAGCGGCGCCAGTCTCCCGAGCAGGTTTTCGCGCAGCCCCGGCGCCGCCGCGGGGAATTCGACGAGGACGACGACCGCCATCGCCGTCAACCGTTCCGGAAGGTGTAGCTGTAGCCGTTGATCGCCGGCACGCCGCCGAGATGGGCGTAGAGAACCTTCGAGCCCGCCGGAAAGTAGCCCTTCCTGACGAGGTCGATCATGCCCTGCATCGATTTCCCCTCATAGACGGGGTCGGTCATCATGCCTTCGAGACGCGCCGACAGCCGGATCGCCTCGATGGTCTCCTTCGAGGGCACGCCATAGACGGGATAGGCATAGTCCTCGTTCAGGACGATATCGTCGGCCGTGATGTCCTTTCCGCCGACGAGCGCCGAGGTTTTCTGCGCGATGTCGAGGACCTGGGCTTTCGTCTGCGCGGGCGTGAAGGAGGCGTCGATACCGATGACATTGCGCTGTCGGCCATCCCTTGCGAAGCCGACGACCATGCCGGCATGGGTCGAGCCCGTGACCGTGCAGACCACGATGAAATCGAATGTGAAGCCGAGCTCGGCCTCCTGCGCGCGAACTTCCTCCGCGAAGGCGACATAGCCGAGGCCGCCGAACTTGTGGACGGAGGCGCCGGCGGGAATGGCGTAGGGCTTGCCGCCCTTGGCCTTCACATCCTCCAGCGCGTTCTCCCAGCTGGCGCGGATGCCGATGTCGAAACCTTCGTCGACAAGTTGGACCTCGGCGCCCATGACCCGTGACAGCAGGATATTGCCGACGCGGTCATAGACCGCATCCTCATGCGGCACCCAGCTTTCCTGGATCAGCCGGCACTTCATCCCGATCTTGGCGGCTGTAGCCGCGACCATCCGGGTGTGATTGGACTGAACGCCGCCGATCGAGACCAGCGTATCGGCCCCGCTCGCGATCGCGTCCGGCACGATATATTCGAGCTTCCTCAGCTTGTTGCCGCCGAAGGCGAGCCCGGAATTGCAATCCTCGCGCTTGGCAAAGATCTCGACCGCGCCACCGAGATGGGCAGAGAGCCGCGACAGCTTCTCGATCGGAGACGGGCCGAAAGTCAGCGGATAGCGTTCGAACTTGGCAAGCATTGCGGGTTCCCCTCGTGGATTGACCTGCAAAAGCTAGCAAAACACCTTTGAAAGGTGCTCCCGAAATCGGGCTTGTATTTTTGTATGCCTTTCAGTCACATTGAGTTTTGATAGGCTACAGCGACAAAAAGCCTTTTGGTTTCGGAAGATCCTTTCATGACGGCAGAACTGGACCGCACAGACCTCAAAATCCTGCGCCTGCTGCAATCCGACGGGCGCATGGGCAATGCGGAGATCGCCAAGCGGGTCAACACCAGCGCCGCGACCTGCCATCGCCGGATCCAGAGGCTTTTCGCCGAGGGCTATGTCACGGGGGTCAGGGCGCAGATCGATCCGCACAAGGTCGGGCGCGGCACGCTGGCGATCGTCGGCGTCGTGCTCGACCGCTCGACGCCCGACAGCTTTGGCGCTTTCGAGGAGGCCGCCAGGGACCTGCCGGTGGTGCTCGACTGCCATGTCGTCGCCGGCGACTTCGACTATGTCCTGAAGATCCGCGTGCGCGACCTCGCCGACTTCAACAAGCTGCATGCGGAAAAGCTGCTGAAGCTGCCGGGCGTGCGCCAGACGCGCACGTTCTTCGTAATGAAGGAGGTCATCGACAACGCGCCGCTGGAGTTTTGAGGACGGGGGGAAGCGGCAGAACCAAGCCTGTCGTGCTCGCCCTTGTGGCGAGCATCCACGCCTTGGCCACCGCATTTCGACCAGTGGGACGAAGACGTGGATGGTCGGGACAAGCCCGACCATGACGAAGGCGCACGCCCCGGTTATCGATTCCAGTTCAGGGTGTTGGCCGTCAGACCTGAATCAATCTCTGAACCTGCGCGCCGTCGAGCTCCGCCATCGGTCCCGACAGCACGACCTCGCCGCGATCCATCACGAACATCGTGTCGGCGAGATCGCGCGCGAAGTCGAAATACTGCTCGACCAGCACGATCGCCATGTCGCCGCGCTGCCGGAGGTAGTCGATGGCGCGGCCGATATCCTTGATGATCGAGGGCTGGATGCCCTCTGTCGGCTCGTCGAGAACCAGCAATTTGGGTCGGGTGACCAGCGCCCGCGCAATAGCGAGTTGCTGTTGCTGGCCACCCGAGAGGTCTCCGCCGCGTCGGCCCAGCATAGACTTGAGCACGGGGAATAGGTCGAACAGGTCATTGGGAATGAAGCGGTCCTTTCGCGCCAGCGGCGCGTAACCCGTCTCGAGGTTTTCCTTGACCGTCAGCAGCGGGAACACCTCGCGGCCTTGCGGCACGAAGCCGATGCCGGCCCGCGCCCGGTCCTCGGTGCGCAACGTGGAGATGTCCTCGCCGCCAAAGGTGATCTTGCCGCCGCTGATCGGCTGCTGCCCGACGATGGCGCGCATCAGCGTGGTCTTGCCGACGCCGTTGCGGCCCATGACGCAGGTCACCTTACCGAGTTCGGCCGTCACCGACACGCGCCGCAGCGCCTGCGCCGCGCCGTAGTGGAGATCGATGGCCTCGACGTTCAGCATGATGCGGCCTCAACCGGTCCGTCATTGCGAGGAGCGGAGCGACGAAGCAATCCAGCAGCCGCCGGGCGAGCCCTCCTGAATTGCTTCGCTGCGCTCGCAATGACGGGGTAGCCGGTGCACACCATCTTCATCGTCCCAGATACACCTCGATGACGCGCTCATTGGCGCTGACCTGGTCGAGCGGGCCTTCGGCCAGCACCGAGCCCTCATGCAGCACCGTGACCTTCACGCCGAGTTCGCGGATGAAACCCATGTCGTGCTCGACCACGATCACCGAATGGTCGCGCGCGATCTCCTTCAGCAGCACGGCGGTCTGCGCCGTCTCGCCATCGGTCATACCGGCGGCGGGCTCGTCGACCAGCAGCAGTTTCGGGTCCTGGGCCAGGAGCATGCCGATCTCGAGCCACTGCTTCTGGCCATGCGAGAGCGAGCCGGCGAGCCGGTGGCGGGCATCGCCGAGCTTGATGATCCCCAGGATGTCGTCGATGCGCTTCTGGTTGGCGGCGGCCGTTTTCCAGAACAGCGTCCGGGAGACCGTGCGCTGCGCCTTCAGCGCCAGCAGGATGTTGTCCTCGATGGTGTGGAAATCGAACACCGTCGGCTTCTGGAATTTTCGCCCGATGCCGAGATTGGCGATGGCCGCCTCGTCGAGCTTTGTCAGGTCGATGGAGCCGCCGAACATCACCGTGCCGACATCGGGTTTCGTCTTGCCGGTGATGATGTCCATCATCGTGGTCTTGCCGGCGCCGTTGGGCCCGATGATGGCGCGCATCTCGCCGGGCGCGATCACCAGCGACAGGCCGCGGATCGCCTTGAAGCCGTCGAAGGAGACGCTGACGCCGTCGAGATAGAGCAGCGAGGAGGTCAGGGCGCCGGGGGTTGGAGCGTTCATGGCCTCACTCCGCCGGGGCCGGTGCAACGGAAGCGACAGGCTCAGGCTTGCTGCGCCTGTCCCTGAACTGCTGCGCCGTGCCCAGGATGCCCTTGGGCATGAATATGGTGACGAAGACGAAGAGCGCGCCGAGCGCAAACAGCCAGTACGGCGCCATGAAGCCGGAGGTGAAGACCGTCTTGGCGTAGTTGACCACGACGGCACCCAGCGCTGCGCCGACCAGCGTGCCGCGCCCGCCGACCGCGACCCAGATCACGGTCTCGATCGAATTGGCGGGAGCGAATTCGCTGGGATTGATGATGCCGACCTGCGGGACATAGAGCGCGCCCGCCACGCCCGCCATGCAGGCCGAGACGGTGAAGACGAAGAGCTTGAAGCGGTCGACCCGGTAGCCGAGGAAGCGGGTGCGCGATTCCGCATCGCGGATTGCGATCACGACCTTGCCGAGTTTTGACGAGACGATGCCGCGCGCGATCAGGAAACCGGCGATCAGCATGACGCACGTCATCGCGAACAATGCGGCCCGCGTCGTCTGCGCCTGGACGTTGAAGCCAATGATGTCCTTGAAATCGGTCAGGCCGTTATTGCCGCCAAAGCCCATATCGTTGCGGAAAAAGGCGAGCAGCAGCGCGTAGGTCAGCGCCTGGGTGATGATCGAGAGATAGACACCCGTGACGCGGGAGCGGAAGGCGAACCAGCCGAACACGAAGGCGAGCAGCCCCGGAACAGCTAGGACCATCAGCATGGCGAAGGGGAACGACGAGAAGCCGTACCAGTACCAGGGCAGCTCCTGCCAGTTCAGGAACACCATGAAATCGGGCAGGATCGGGTTGCCATAGGTGCCGCGCGAGCCGATCTGGCGCATCAGATACATGCCCATGGCGTAGCCGCCGAGCGCGAAGAAGGCGCCATGGCCGAGCGAGAGAATGCCGCAATAGCCCCAGACGAGGTCGAGCGAGATCGCCAGCAGCGCGTAGCAGAGATATTTGCCCCACAGCGACATGGTCGAGGTCGGCACATGCAGCACCGAGCCGACAGGGAGCAGCAGGTTGGACAGCGGCACCAGCACCGCAATTGCCGCGATCAGTCCCAGGAACCACAGGCCGCGCTTGTCCATGCCATCGATGAGGAAGCGGGTGATCATGCTTCCACCGCCCTGCCCTTGAGCGCGAACAGGCCGCGCGGGCGCTTCTGGATGAACAGGATGATGAAGACGAGCAGCGCGATCTTGCCGAGCACCGCGCCGGCATAGGGTTCGAGCAGCTTGTTGGCGACGCCCAGCGTCATGGCTGAGATCAGCGTGCCCCAGAGATTGCCGACGCCGCCGAAGACCACGACCATGAAGCTATCGATGATGTAGCTCTGGCCGAGATTGGGGCTGACATTGTCGATCTGCGAGAGCGCCACGCCCGCAAGCCCCGCCACGCCCGAGCCGAGCCCGAAGGTCAGCGCGTCGACGCGCCCCGTGCGGATGCCCATCGCCGAGGCCATGCGCCGGTTCTGCGTGACCGCGCGCATCTGCAAGCCAATCGGCGTCAGCTTCAGGATCGCCAGCAGCGCGCAGAAGACCAATGCGGCAAAAACGATAATCCAGAGGCGGTTCCAGGTGATGGCGAGCCCGCCGATATCGACGGCGCCCGACATGAAATTCGGCGCGCCGACCTCGCGATTGGTCGGACCGAAGGCGGTCCGCACCGCCTGCTGCAGGATCAGGCTGATGCCCCAGGTCGCCAGCAGCGTCTCCAGCGGCCGGCCGTAGAGGAAGCGGATCACGCCGCGCTCGATGGCGATGCCGACCAGCCCGGCGACAAGGAAGGCCAGCGGCAGGGCGATCGCCAGCGAATAGTCGAACAGGCCTGGAAAGCGGGCGCGGATCACCTCCTGGACGATGAAGGTGGTGTAGGCGCCCAGCATCACCATCTCGCCATGGGCCATGTTGATCACGCCCATCACGCCGAAGGTGATCGCCAGCCCGATGGCAGCCAGCAGCAGCACGGAGCCCAGCGAAAGCCCGTACCAGAGGTTCTGGGCCGTGCGCCACAGCGCGAGCTTGCCCTCGATCTCGGTCATGGCGCGCGCCTGCGCTTCCTGAAGCGCGGGAACGGCGTTGCCCGGGAGCGAGCGCAGTGTCGCCAGCGCATCCTGGTCGCCGCGTTCGCGCAGCACGTCGATGGCGGCGAGCCGGTCGAACGGCGGCGCGTCGCTCTTGGCGATCAGGATCGCGGCCTGGGCCTGGCGCAGCGCGGCCTTCGCCCTGGCGTCGGTCTCCTTACCGATGGCGGTCTCGAGCACCGGCAGCACGCTGACGTCGCGCGACTTGAATACAGCCTCTGCCGCTGCGATGCGTTTCCCGACATCGGGATTGAGCAGGCCGAGCCCGCCGAGCGCCGCCTGGATGTTGCGGCGCACGCCGTTGTTCAGCCGCACCGCGCTCAGGCCGGGCGGCTCGGAGGCGAGCGCGGCACCGGTTCTTGCATCGAGAAGCTTGCCGTCGCTGGCCTTGACCACGACCGCGCCGGCACCGGCCAGCAGCCGGCCCTCGGCCAACGCCTCGATGATCACGGCGGCTTGCGGATGGGCGCCCGAAATCAGGATCTCGATGGCGCGGTTGGTGTCGGAGAAACTATCGGCGCCGAGCCGGGTGAAGGCCTCGTCTGCGCCTTGGGCGCGCACGGCGCCCGGAGCGAGCACCAGCGGCATCAGGAGAAGGAGCGCGCGCAGAAGGCGGGTCACTAAAAGCATGAGCTCATCATCGGCGGCAGGCCGCGGGGAACCCCTCTCCTGTAAGGAGAGGGGCAGGGGTGAGGTGTGGGCCATTCGACCCGACGGGCGCAGGTTTGCAGCTGTGAGGTCGCGGCCAGATATCGGCCGGCCGACCCCTCACCCTGCCCTCTCCCTCCGGGAGAGGGTTCCCCGCGCCTGTTTCTGGTAGCTGGATGCCTGTTCAGGCGAATTACGAGGGGCGACCGGGCTTATCCGCGCGTGCCGCCCCTCCCCCCTCAAATCCTCAAGCGCCGCAGCTGGTCAGGCGCCGCCACACTTGCCGGTCTTGGTGTTGAAGTTGCCGCACTTTTTCTCGACCCAGTCGCCGACCAGGTCCTTGGAGCCGTCGAGCTCCTTCGACCAGGCGTCGCCGGCGACGAGGCCGGTCTTGGAAACCACGTCGAACTGGCCGTCGGCCTTGATCTCGCCGATCAGCACGGGCTTGGTGATGTGGTGGTTCGGCAGCATCTTGGAGATACCCCCGGTCAGGTTGGCGGCCTCGATGCCCGGCAGCGCGTCGATCACCTTGTCCGGGTCGAAGCTCCCGGCCTTCTCGACAGCCTTCACCCACATGGCGAAGCCGATGACATGGGCTTCCATCGGGTCGTTGGTGACGGCCTTATCGTTCTTCTTGTAGGCCTTCCACTGCTTGATGAAGGCCTCGTTCTCGGGCGTCTTGACCGACTGGAAGTAATTCCAGGCAGCGAGATGGCCGAGCAGCGGCTTGGTGTCGATGCCGGCGAGCTCTTCCTCGCCGACCGAGAACGCCACGACCGGAATGTCGGTCGCCTTGATCCCCTGGTTGCCGAGTTCCTTGTAGAACGGCACGTTGGCATCGCCATTGATGGTCGAGACCACGGCGGTCTTCTTGCCGGCCGAGCCGAACTTCTTGATGTCGGAGACGATCGTCTGCCAGTCGGAATGCCCGAACGGCGTGTAGTTGATCATGATATCCTCCTTGGCCACGCCCTTGGCGAGCAGATAGGCTTCGAGGATCTTGTTGGTCGTGCGCGGGTAGACATAGTCGGTGCCGGCCAGCACCCAGCGCTGCACCTTCTCTTCCTTGGCGAGGTAGTCGACGGCGGGGATCGCCTGCTGGTTCGGCGCGGCGCCGGTGTAGAACACGTTGCGCTCGCTCTCCTCGCCCTCGTACTGGACGGGGTAGAACAGGATCGAGTTCAGCTCCTTGAACACCGGCAGGACCGACTTGCGCGAGACCGAGGTCCAGCAGCCGAACACGGCCGAGACCTTGTCCTTGGCGATGAGTTCGCGCGCCTTTTCGGCGAAGAGCGGCCAGTTCGAAGCGGGATCGACGACGACGGCCTCGAGCTTCTTGCCGAGCACGCCGCCCTTCTTGTTCTGCTCCTCGATGAGCATCAGCATGACGTCCTTCAACGTCGTCTCGGAGATCGCCATCGTGCCGGAGAGGGAGTGCAGGATGCCGACCTTGATGGTCTCCTGCGCCGCTGCCGGGAGGAACGAGCCGAGGAAGGTGGCGCCAGCCAGGGCAGCGCCCAAAAATACGCGACGAGTATTGTTCACGGATGTCCCCCGAAGGATCTTTGTTGTGGCGGCTCCGAAGCGAACGCCGACGGCGCCTTCTGGCCTGTCGAGCTATCTGGCAAGCCACGTGCCAACGTACCGGACCACCGATACGACCCCGCAAATGTCTGTCGTCAGGCGCGCCGCTGCCGCATTTCCTGCACGAAAGCGCGCGACGCACGCAAAGATACTGCACGCAACGCGCCGATGCCCATTAATTAGCCAAAACGACTGCTGTCTAATTAGGCGCCAGCGGTGTGGGAGGGCCATCGGCCGGCGGCACTGGCATTTCTTTCGTGCAGCGCAGCATATTTTTTGACATTTACGTCACCGGCAGAATCGCCATAGCCTCCATCTTGTCGGTAACAACTGAAAGGAGGTGATCCAGTGTCTCATTGTCATCAACCGCTGGAGCAAAGCGGGCGGACCTGGACTCTTTCCCAGTGGGGGTTCTATTCCGCGTGAGTTTTCGCGCCTTTAGGTCCGGTTCGCCGGGCCGCGGTTCGACAATGGAAGGGCTGCCCGCAAGGGCGGCCCTTCTTGCATTTCGCCTCGCCTTTCGGACCAGCGGCGTCTGCGCAGACCGTTCCTGCAGTCGCGGTTCTGGCGCCGGGCCGGCTCGCATGCCACATAAGGGCGGTGTTTCAATCGCCAGACCATCAAGTGAAGAGCCGCTATCGTGTCATCGTCCGCGCCTGAGCCGAGCCGCGAGGCGATCCTCGACTTCATCGAATCCGAACGCGTGGCAGGCCGGGAGGTCGGCCGTCGCGAGATCGCGCGCGCCTTCGGGCTGGATAGCGGCGGCAAGATCTGGCTCAAGCGCCTGCTGAAGGAGCTTGCCGAAGAGGGCGAGATCAGCGGCGACGGCAAGGAGCGCCCGGTCCATCCCCACGGCGCCCTGCCTCCGGTTCTGCTCAGCGAGATCAAGGGCAAGGATCGCGACGGCGACCTGTTCGCCGCCCCGCTGGAATGGAACGAGGCAGATCAGGGCGTGGCACCGCGCATCCTGATCGAGCGGCCGCGCGAGTTCCGCGCCAAGCGCCACGCCTCTTCCTCGGCGCCGGGTGTCGGCGACCACGTCCTGCTCAAGCTGACTCGCCTGAAAGGCGTCGACGGCTTCACCTATTCCGGACGCGTGCTCAAGCTGATGGGCAAGGGCAAGGCGCAGGTGCTCGGGATTTTCCGTGCCCTGCCCGATGGTTCCGGCCGCCTGATCCCGATCGACAAGAAGTCGCAAGGCCGCGAGGCGCTGATCCCCAAGGGCCGCACCGCCGAGGCGCAGGATGGCGACCTCGTCTCCGTCGCCCTGCGCAATGAGACCCGCTTCGGCCCGCCCGAGGCGCATGTGCGCGAGCGGCTGGGCTCGATCAAGTCCGAGCGCGCCGTCAGCCTGATTGCGATCCACGCCCACGGCATTCCCAATGTCTTCCAGCCGGCGACGATTGCAGAGGCTGATTCCGTGCGCCCCGCCGGCACGCAGGGCCGCGAGGACTGGCGCGAACTGCCGCTGATCACGATCGATCCGGCAGACGCGAAGGACCATGACGACGCGGTCCATGCTGCGCCTGACGCGGACCCGGACAATCCCGGCGGCTATGTCGTCACCGTCGCCATCGCTGATGTCGCGGCCTATGTGCGGCCGGGCTCGGCGCTCGATCGCGAGGCGCTGGAGCGCGGCAATTCGGTGTATTTCCCCGACCGCGTCGTGCCGATGCTGCCCGAGCGGATCTCGAACGACCTGTGCTCGCTGCGTGGCGGCGAGGATCGCCCGGCGCTTGCGGTGCGGCTGGTGCTCAAGTCGGACGGCTCGAAGAAGGGCCATTCGTTCCACCGCATCCTGATGCGCTCGGCGGCGAAGCTCTCCTACCAGCAGGCTCAGGCCGCAATCGACGGCCAGCCCGACGACACCACCAGCCCGATCCGCGATTCAATCTTGATGCCGCTCTGGGCGGCCTATGGCATCGCGTCGCGGGCCCGCGATGCTCGCCAGCCGCTCGATCTCGACCTGCCCGAGCGCAAGCTGGTCCTCAAGCCCGACGGCGCGGTCGACCGCGTGATCGTGCCCGAGCGCCTGGCCGCGCATAAGCTGATCGAGGAGTTCATGATCCTCGCCAACGTCGCGGCCGCCGAGACGTTGGAGAAGGCCGGCAGCGTCTTGATCTATCGCTGCCACGACGAGCCCTCGCTCGAGAAGATGCGCTCGCTTGGCGAGGTCCTGGCTTCGATCGGCATTAAGCTGCCGCGTGAGGGCACGCTGCGGCCGGTGCTGTTCAACCGCATCCTGGCGATGATCAAGGGTTCGGAGAACGAGCTCTTCCTGAACGAGGTCGTGCTGCGCACCCAGGCCCAGGCCGAGTATGTCGCGGAGAATTACGGCCATTTCGGCCTGAACCTGCGCCGCTACGCGCACTTCACCTCGCCGATCCGGCGCTATGCCGATTTGATCGTGCATCGCGCGCTGATCACCGCCCTGAAGCTCGGCGATGACGGCCTGCCGAAGTCGACGACGCTGGCCGAACTGCGCGAGGTCTCGACCCGGATCTCCGCGGCTGAGCGCCGCGCCATGGCCGCAGAGCGCGAGACCACCGACCGGCTGATCGCGCATTTCCTCGCCGACCAGATCGGGGCGTCCTTCGACGGGCGCATCGGTGGCGTCAACAAGGCGGGCCTGTTCGTCAAGCTCGACGGCACAGGGGCGGACGGCTTCATCCCGGCCTCGACGCTGGGTGCCGACTACTATCGCTACGACGAGGCCGCGCACGCGATGATTGGCGAGCGCAGCGGCGAAAGCTGGCGGCTGGGCGACCGTGTCCATGTCAAGCTGGTCGAGGCCGCACCCGTCGCCGGCGCGCTGCGCTTCGAACTCCTGTCCGAGGGGCGACGTGTGACACCGGGCCGCTCTGGCTTCCGCCCCGGACGCCCCCCACTTCCAGGGCGTGGCCGGGCGAAGTCGACCTTCGTCAAGCCGGGCGGCAAGTCCAAGAGCAGGACGGGCGGCAAGAAGGGCGGCAAGAAGCGGTGATGTCGGTCGAGTTCAATCATGCCGTAGGGCGCCCCGCCGAGCGCAATTGGCGCGAGGCTGTCGGCCGTGGCCTGATGGGCCGCTGCCCGCGTTGCGGCCAAGGCAAGCTCTTTCGCGGATTCCTCAAGCCCGTCGACGCCTGCGCGGCCTGCGGCGAGGCGATGCACCACCAGCGTGCCGACGACCTGCCGCCCTATATCGTCATCACCATCGTCGGCCACATCATCGTGGGTGGCCTACTGCTGGCAGAGAAATACGCCGACTGGTCGATGACCTTGCATATGGCGATCTGGCCCGCGCTGACCGTCGTGCTCTCCCTGCTGCTGATGCAGCCGGTCAAGGGCGGTGTCGTCGGCCTGCAATGGGCCTTGCGCATGCACGGCTTCGGTGGTGAACCCGACCAGCCAGAACGACAGCCCACGCCCACGCCCACGGTGAAACGATGAACGACAACGCCGTCATCCTGACGAAGGCCGAGCGCGTCCGCGTCGCGACCAATATCCGTCCCAAGGATGCAGCCACCGTGCTCATCATCGACCGCTCGGCCAAGACGCCGCGCGTGCTGATGGGCAAGCGCCATGAAGGCCACAAGTTCATGCCCGGGAAGTTCGTCTTCCCAGGCGGCCGGGTCGACCCCGGCGACCGGCGCATGTCCGCCACGGGAGCCCTGGCGCAGATCTGCGAGGACCGCCTGATGAAGCGCTCGGTTCGCCCCAGCAGCCAGAAGGCACGCGCCCTGGCACTGGCGGCCTTGCGCGAGACCTTCGAGGAGACAGGCCTGCTTTTCGGGGCGAGCGACCTCGGCACGCCCGAGCGGGTGCCGCCCGGCAGCTGGAGCGACTTCGCGGGCCACGGCATCTTCCCCGATCTCGGCGCCGTGACCTTCGTGGCGCGTGCCATCACCCCGCCGCGCCGCCCCAAGCGCTTCGACACGCGCTTCTTCACGCTCGACTACAACACGCTGGCCGGAAAGGTCGAAGGCGTCACGGGACCTGACTCGGAGCTTGTCGAACTGGTCTGGGTCAGCTTCAAGGAGGCGCAGGCGCTCGACCTGCCGACGATCACTCAGGTGATTCTGCGGGAGGTCGAGGATCGCATCGCCCGTGGCTTCGCGCCTTATCTCCCGGTGCCCTTCTTCTGGGAAAAGAACGGCAGCTTCGTGCGCGAGGAGCTGTGAGCGCACCATCCCCTGCCGCGTGGTGGGCTATCTCGCCCTCCGCAGCGGAAACCGATCTGGACTGTTCCATTCTTTCTTGACTTCGCCGGCCCGTTGCGGCATTCCCCCACCCGACGGTTTGCCGGGTCCGCCCGGCCATTTTTCTTTTATGAGGGCCTTACCCGCCCGCAAGGCTCGAGGAATAATCCCATGGCCAAGGCCGTGACCATCAAAATCAAGCTGCTCTCGACCGCCGACACCGGCTTCTTCTACGTGACGAAGAAAAACTCGCGTACGATGACCGAGAAGATGTCGAAGAAGAAGTACGACCCCGTCGCGCGCAAGCACGTCGAGTTCAAGGAAACCAAGATCAAGTGATCCTGGGCGCGCCTCAGGCGTGACGAAGATTTAAAGAACCGCCCGCACCCCGGGCGGTTTTTTTGTATGCGCGCAGCGCTGCGCGCCGGTCGGGACGAGACGGCCTGCAATCGACTTTGGGCGAAGCCCACTGGAATTGGTGGCGGCACTCACTAAATTCAGCCATCCTGAGGCCACGCAAGTCGCGCGGCCGTCCTGTGCGGTGGCCCTTGTGAACACAGCCTCTCCCTGCCCTCCTCTGCACGAGGATCTCGCTTGAACAGTGGCGACGAGCCTGCCCAGACCCACGCGCCCGGCCATGGCCCGCTGCGTCGGTTCCTGAAGCTGATGGTGGAAGCCGATTCGTCTCGCTTTGCACTCAGCCGCGTTCGCGCCGTGCTGATGCTTGTCGGGTTGCTGGCTGCGTTCGCCGGCCTCGGCTACGGCCTGCCGACGCTGTACTCGCACTACTTCCCGTAGCGCGGCTTGCCCCGAGAGGGTGACCGGCCGGCGACGGTTCTGAGGAGGCCAGAATATCCGTCACCGACCGGTCCAGCCCTCCGGTTTCCCAGGAGATGCGGCGGACCTGAGCACCCGAGGGGCGTCTGAGAGCGGCGCTGTGCCGCTGCGTTAGACGGGACCCTACAGGCGTAAACTTGCGAATCAACCGTAAACGATTGATTCACCATATCCGTCAGTGCGTTAACCCTACCTGCTAAGATTAAGGCGCCGATCCGTCAGGCCGCTGTCGCGACGATCACCCGATTGCGGCCTGCAGCCTTTGCCCGATAAAGCGCATCGTCTGCACGCTTCATCATGTCGGCCGGCGATTCATCGCCCGCTCGGCGGCTCGCGACGCCGATCGAGACCGTCACCGGGATCGTGCGCGTGTTGCGGTGGATCGCGAAGGCCTCGGAATCGACGCGCTGGCGAATGCGCTCGGCCACAGCGAAGGCTGCGTCGAGGGTGGTGTCTGGCAGCACGACCACGACCTCCTCCCCGCCCATGCGGGCTACGAGATCGATGCCGCGCGTGCAGGCGCGCACACGGTCGGCGAACTCCCGCAGAACCTCGTCGCCGGCATCATGGCCCCAGCTGTCATTGACCATCTTGAAGTGGTCGACATCGAGCACAAGCAGCGCCAGCGAGCGTGCCCGCAACGCCGATTCGTTGAACATCGCGCCCATGCGGCTGTCCATGTAGCGACGGTTATACAGGCCCGTCAGCTGGTCCATCACCGCCATTTCCATGGACGACTGCACGCTTTCGCGAAGCCTTTCCGTGAAGCGCTTGCGGCGAACCTGGGTGCGCACCCGGGCCAGCAATTCATTGCGGTCGACCGGACGGATCAGGAAGTCATGCGCCCCGATCTCGAGCCCGCGCAGGATCCGCGTGCGATCCTCGGCCTCGCCGAGCAGGAGCACGGAGACGTTGCGGGTCCGCTCGAGCGAACGCAACTGGCTGCACAGGCGCAGGCCGTCATAGTCCTTCAGGTCAAGGCTGATCAGGACGCTGTCGAAGTCACCTTCAGCTGCCCTCATCAGCGCCTGGTGCGGATCGGCCTCGACCTCGACGACATGGAACGCCGAGAGCGCCGTCAGAAGCCGGTCGGTGACGGTCGGGCGATCCTCGATCACCAGGATGCGGCCATTGAGCCCGGTCTCGGTCGCGGCGGCGGCCAGCGGGTCGGCGATGCCCAGGCGGCGCGACGCCATTGCGCGGTTGCGCAGTTCGTCCGTCATCGACTTCAGCCGCGCCAGGCTGCGCACGCGTGCGAACAGGGCGGTGTCGTCCAGCGGCTTGGTCAGGAAGTCGTCGGCGCCGGCATCGAGCCCCTTGAGCCGATCGCTGGGCTGGTCGAGCGCGGTCACCATCACCACCGGGATATGCGCGGTGGTTGCGCCGTTCTTCAGGCGACGGCAGACCTCGAAGCCGTCCATGCCGGGCATCATCACGTCGAGGAGGACGATATCGGCTTCCCCGCGCTCGCAGATCGCAAGCGCATCGGCCCCGGTCAGGGCCGTCACGACATCGAAATACTCCGCCGAAAGCTTCGCTTCCAGCAGCTTCACATTAGTGATGATGTCGTCGACGACGAGAATGCGCGCTGACATGGACCTGCTTTCGGAGGATCAGGCGGCGCCAGCGTAGGCGCGGACCGTCTCGAGGAACTTGGCCACCGAGATCGGTTTCGAAAGATAGGCCTCGCAGCCCCCCTCGCGGATCCGCTCCTCGTCGCCCTTCATAGCGAAGGCCGTGACAGCGATGACGGGAATGGATTTTAGGGTGTCGTCTTCCTTGATCCATTTCGTGACCTCCAGCCCGGAAACCTCCGGCAGCTGGATGTCCATGAGAATCAGGTCGGGATGGTGGGTCCGCGCCAGCTCGATGGCCTCGATTCCATCGGCGGTCTTCAAGGTGGCGTAGCCATGCGCCTCGAGAAGATCGTTGAAGAGCTTCATGTTGAGCTCGTTGTCCTCGACGATCAGAACAGTTTTCATGATGCCGCCCTTCATTCGCGCCACGGACACAGGAAGGCTTGATCCCACCAAGTCCAAGCTGGCAGCCTCGTTTCAATCAGCAAGCTAGCATGCGAGCTGTTGACGAAACGCAAACTCGAACCGCGATTCGCCGGCACCTCGCCCCGGAAGGCAAAACAAATGCAAAAACGATTCAACGCCGATGACGCGGAGGCCCTGGCACTTCGAGCGCTAGGCTTCCTCGCTGCAGAACCCGAACGGCTGGAGCCTTTTCTCGCCGCAACCGGGCTTGGACCCGCCACCCTGCGCGCCGCGGCACAGGAGCCCGGCTTCCTCGCCGCCGTCCTCGACCACATCGCCGGCAACGATTCGCTGCTGCTTGAGTTTGCCGGAAACTTAAGCCTGAATCCGGAAATAATCGCACAGGCCCGCGCCGCCCTCTCCGGCCCGCCGCCGAGCGACATGCCGTGACCACGCCCGGCGTTGCCCCGATGCAGCGCACCCTCTGCCGCGATTGCCTGGCGGACCATGATGACGCGGCAGCGGGGCTCCGCCGCTGCCGGGCCTGCGGCTCGCCACGCCTGCTGCGGCACCGCGAGCGCGATACCCTCAGCCTCGCCCATATCGACTGCGACGCCTTCTATGCCGCCATCGAGAAGCGCGACGACCCGAGCCTGCTCGACAAGCCTGTCATCATCGGCGGCGGCAAGCGCGGCGTCGTGTCGACCTGCTGCTACATCGCCCGGACCTATGGCGTGCGCTCGGCCATGCCGATGTTCAAGGCGCTGAAGGCCTGTCCCGAGGCCGTCGTGGTCAAGCCCGATATGGCGAAATATGTCGCCGTCGGGCGGCAGGTCAGGCGGCTGATGCAGGAGCTCACGCCCCTGGTCGAGCCCTTGTCGATCGACGAGGCCTTCCTCGACCTGTCGGGCACGGAACTGCTGCATCACGCCAGCCCGGCATTGATCCTGGCGCGGTTCCAGCGGCGCATCGAGACAGAGATCGGCATCACCGTCTCGATCGGCCTGTCCTATGCGAAATTCCTGGCCAAGGTCGCCTCCGACATGGACAAGCCGCGCGGCTTCTCGATCATCGGGCGGGCCGAGGCGGTGGCCTTCCTCGCCGGCAAGCCGGTCGGGCTGATCCCGGGCGTCGGCCAGGCCAGCGCCGCAAAACTCGCGGAGGCCGGCTTCCGCCTGATCGGGGACCTCCGGGATGCCCCCGTCGAGAGGCTCTTTCGCCTCGCGGGCAAAGATGGGCCACGCTTGCAGAAGCTCGCCAACGGCATCGACGAGCGCAAGGTCACGCCCGACCACGAGACCAAGAGCGTCTCCAGCGAGACCACGCTCGACATCGACCTCGCCGAGTTCGACGCACTCGAACCCGTGCTCTGGCGCCTGTGCGAGAAGACTTCGAAAAGACTCAAGGATCAGCAGCTTGCAGGGCGAACCATCACCCTGAAACTGAAGGGCACGGACTTCCAGTCGATTACCCGCGCCAGCCGCCTGCCTGAGCCGACGCAACTTGCCGCGCGCCTTTTCGCCGCCGGCCGCGAGCTCCTGAAGCGTGAATGCAATGGCCGCCGATACCGGCTGATCGGCATCGGGGCGAGCGACTTCAGCGCGCCTGAGGATGCCGACCATGGCGACCTCGCCGATATCGCGACCCCGCGGCTCAAGGCAATGGAGGGCGCGCTCGACAAGCTGCGGGCGCGCTTCGGCGATACCGCGATCGGCAAGGGACTCAGCCTGCGCCTGCCCCAACGCCGTCAGGAAGCCGGCGCTACTTCGCGCAAGCCTGGGTCGGAAGAAGATCCAGACGCGTGAGCGTGCCGCGCAGGGCGAACGCGCCATAGTCGAGCTTCACCGCGCCGGTGACGCCGTTCTCGTAGAGCTCGAACGAGATCGTGTAGGCGGGCGTCGATTCGCCCGAGCCGACCTTGAAATAGGAGATGGTCACCGGCCAGCGCGCCATCTTCTCGAAGGCGGCGGTCTGCAGCGGTGTCTCGGCCGGCTTGCCCTCGATGCGCTTCCCGATCACGGACAGGGTGTCGTAGACCTCCTTGCCGCTGTTGGCCCCGTCATAGAGCCGCACGTTCAGGGTGTTCTTGCCGGCGCGCGCGGCCTCGATCACCGCCTTCATCTGCGCATTGGGAAACAGCGCGTCGGCCGGCTCGCGATGCGTCTCGACCTTCGGCGCGCGCAGCTTGACCTCGTAGCCCACGCCGGCTTTTTCCGCCGAGCCGTCGATCACTTCCGGCGGGCCGCCGGTCGAGCTTTCGGTCTTGAAGCGGTAGTTGGCGCCGTCGCCGGCCTCGAAACTCGTCGTGCGCGCGTCGATCGTGCGCGGGCCGCCTTCGCTGCTGTTGAGCTGCGTGACCTGCCGGAACGACAATGCGTAGCCCTCGCAGGCGTCGCCCGTGAAATCGAAGGCGATGCGTCCGCGCGCCGCCTCGATGTTCTTGGCCGGCTTGGAGGGGTCGAGCACCAGATCGTAGACAGCGCGATGCGGCGCCAGCACGACACGGCCGGTCGATTGCACCTGCGCCGACGCTGCCCCCGTCGCCAGGATCGTCGCGGTGCCCAGAAGGCCCGCGAGACCAAAACCAAGCTTGTTCATGACGTCTGCCGTTCTGCTGTGGGATTCGACGAATCTAGGTGCAACGCGGCAATGGCGCAAACAAGGCATGATGGCGCGGACCCGACAGCCGGGCGGACGCCGGGCTGGACTGAGCGCCGAACATGGCCGGATGCTTGCGGGCTCCGCGACCGTCAGTCATGAAGGGGCTTGCTGCCGACATGGAGCCGGACCCCAATGAACGCGATCGACACCAAACTCGCCGAACTCGGCATCACCCTGCCCGCGCCGGCCGCGCCGGTGGCCAACTATGTCCCCTATGTCATCACCGGCAACCTGCTCGTGATCTCGGGCCAGATCTGCTTCGGCCTCGACGGCAAGCTCTCCGACAAGCACAAGGGCAAGCTCGGCGCCGAGATCTTCAACGAAGCCGGCCTCGAAGCGGCTCGCCTCTGCGCCATCAACGTCCTCGCCCAGGCAAAGGCCGCTCTCGGCGGCGATCTCGGCCGGATCACGCGCTGCGTGCGCCTCGGCGGCTTCATCAACGCCACCCCGCATTTCGCAGCCCTGCCCGCGATCATGAACGGCGCCTCCGACCTGATGGTCGAGGTGCTCGGCGACAAGGGCCGCCATGCCCGCTCGACCGTCGGCGTCGCCGAGCTCCCGGCCGATGCCGCGGTCGAGGTCGAGGCTATGTTCGAGATCGCCTGATGCCAGGCGGGGCTCCGAAGCGCGATCTGGGCTGGCTCGTCGCCCGCCCGATCGCTCACCGCGGCCTGCATGACCGCGCCGCCGGGCTGATCGAGAACAGCATCTCGGCGGCGGAGGCTGCGATCGCGCACGGCTTCGGCATCGAATGCGACGTCCAGCTCAGCGCCGACGGCCAGGCGGTGGTGTTTCACGATTTCGTGCTCGACCGGCTGACCGGCGAGACTGGGGACGTCGTGGGGCTGACGGCTGCGAACCTCGCCGAAATCGGCCTGAAGGGCAGCGCCGATCGCATCCCGACGCTACCGGGCTTCCTCGACGCCATCGGCGGCCGCGTGCCGCTGGTGATCGAGATCAAGAGCCGCTTCAACGGCGATTTGACCCTGGCCCGGCGCACGGCGGAGATCCTGAAGGGTTACTCCGGCCAGCCGATCGTGTTGAAATCCTTCGATCCCGTCATCGTCGCCGCCCTGCGCGAACTGGCTCCGGAACTCGCGCGCGGCATCGTCGCCCGCAGCGACTACAGCCAGGACAGCGACACCACCCATCTCGACGAGGCCCAGCGCCACGCGCTCGCCAACCTGCTGCATTTCGGCGAGAGCCAGCCCGACTTCATTTCCTGGAAGGTCTCCGACCTGCCCTGCGCCGCGCCCTATCTCTGCCGCGAGGCGCTGGGGCTGCCGGTGATCAGCTGGACTGTGCGCACCCCCGAGGAGCGCGCGCGCGCAGCCCTTCACGCCGACCAGATGGTCTTCGAGGGCTTCCTCCCTTGAGCGATACGCGACGCGACGCTCTCACAGTGCGCGTCGCGACATCGCTGGCATCGGTCCCGGCGGCGGATTGGAACGCCTGTGCCAACCCCCACGCCCTGCACGCGGCCCTGGCTTCGACCGCGCCTGATACTGGCATCGACCAAGCCGATTCCGGCATGGCAACGGATCTCGACAACCCCTTCGTCTCGCACGCCTTTCTGCGGGCGCTTGAAGAAAGCGGCTGCATCGGTGGCCGCACCGGCTGGTCGCCGGCCTATCTCCTTGTCGAGGATGCGGACGGCGCCCTGATCGCCGCCGCGCCGAGTTTCCTCAAGAGCCACAGCCAGGGCGAATACGTCTTCGACCACAGCTGGGCCGATGCCTATGAGCGCGCCGGCGGGCGCTACTATCCCAAGCTCCAGGTCGCGGCCCCCTTCACACCGGCGACCGGCCCCAGGCTCCTTGTCGCTGAAGGTCTGCGCGCCGACGAGGCCCGCGCCGGCCTGATTGGCGGGCTCGAGGCGCTACGCGACCAGACCGAGGCCTCCTCGGTGCATGTCACCTTCGTGCAGGACCCCGATGCGTCCGCCCTGATCGAGGCCGGCTACATCGAGCGTCACGACCTCCAGTTCCATTGGCACAACGAAGGCTTTGGCTCCTACGACGATTTTCTCGCCACGCTCGCCTCGCGCAAGCGCAAGGCGCTGAAGCGCGAGCGCCGCGAGGCCCTGTCGCATGACATCACGGTCGAGGTTTTGTCGGGCCCGGACCTCACGGAAAGCGTCTGGGACGACTTTCATTCCTTCTATGAGGACACCGGCGCCCGCAAATGGGGGCGCCCCTATCTGAACCGCGCCTTCTTCTCGGCCGTTGGCGCGGCGATGGGCGAGCGTATCGTGCTGGTGATGGCCAGGCGCGCCGGCCGCTATATCGCCGGCGCGATCAATTTTCGCGGCGCCAACACGCTCTATGGCCGCAACTGGGGCTGCATCGAGGACCACCCCTTCCTGCATTTCGAGCTCTGCTACCACCAGGCCATCGACTACGCGATCGCCCACAAGCTCGTCCGCGTCGAGGCCGGCGCGCAGGGCGAGCACAAGCTGGCGCGCGGCTATCGCCCGGTGATCACGCGCTCGCTGCATCATCTCGCCGACCCAGGCCTGCGCCGCGCGGTGGCGAATTACCTCGTGCACGAGCGCGCACAGATCGATCAGGCCCAGGAGGCCCTTGCGGCGGAAAGCCCGTTCCGCAAGGGTGGCGAGGCCTGACCCTTCAGACGGACACCACTGCCATGACAGCTTATGATCCCGACAATGTCTTCGGAAAGATCCTGCGGGGGGAGTTGCCCTCCCACAAGGTCTATGAGGACGCCGACACGATCGCGATCATGGACATCATGCCGCGCGCCGACGGCCATGTGCTGGTCCTTCCCAAGCTGGCCTGCCGCAATGTCCTCGATGCACCCGCCGAGGCCCTGAAGGCGGTCGCATTGACGACCCAAACGCTGGCGCAGGCGGTCAAGAACGCCTTCGATGCCGATGGCGTCACCATCCAGCAGTTCAACGAGGCCGCCGGCGGGCAGGTCGTCTTCCACCTGCATGTCCACGTCATGCCGCGCCATGACGGCATCGCCTTGCGTCCCCATACCGGCGCAATGGAAAAGCCCGACGTGCTTGCCGCCAATGCCGAGAAGATCCGGGCTGCGCTGGAAAAATAGCAGGGCGATGTCACAGCCCGCCTGGCTGGCTCGTCTTGTCTCCATCGACACCAATGGAGATGACGATGACCCAACGCCTCAATCACTTCCAGGCCAACAAGCCGGCCTTCGACGCCGTGATGAAACTGTCCGGCTATGTCGAGACGAGCGGGCTCGACCATGCCCTGCTCGAGTTGGTCAAGATCCGCGCTTCGCAGATCAACTCCTGCCTCTACTGCCTCCACATGCACACCAGCGACGCCCGCAAGGCCGGCGAGACCGAGGCACGGCTCTATTTGCTGACCGCCTGGCGCGAATCCGAGCTCTATACCCCGCGCGAGAAGGCGGCACTGGCCTGGACTGAAGCCCTGACCTATTTGCCCAACGGCGCGCCCGGCGATGCAGACTACGCCGAGCTGCGACAGCATTTCAGCGAGGCCGAGTGCGTCGAGCTCTCGGTCGCGATCGGGACCATCAACCTCTGGAACCGCATCAATGCCGGCTTCCAGACGCGCCATCCGCAGGATCGCCGGCGCACCCCGGCCGTAGCGGCGGCCTGACATGCCAGGCGAGGCGGCAACCGGCAGCGACGCCTTCGAAACGCAACGGCGCTTTCTGATGCGCCTCGCCTATCGCATGCTCGGGTCGGTCAGCGATTCCGAGGACATCGTCCAGGACGCCTGGCTACGTTGGCACGACGCCAAGCCGGGCACGATCGACAACCCCCGCGGCTGGCTGGCGCGGGTGGTGACACGGCTCTGCCTCGACCAGATGAAATCCGCGCGCAGCCGCCGCGAATTCTATGTCGGCGCCTGGTTGCCGGAGCCGCTGGTCGCCTCGCTCGCCGACACGCCGTCCAGCGACGAAGACCTCGACGCACCCATAGCCCTGATGCTGGCGCTGGAACGGCTCTCTCCGCTGGAGCGCGCTGCTTTCCTGCTGCATGACATCTTCGACATCGAGTTCGGCGAGGTTGCCCGCATGCTCGAGCGCAGCGAATCCGCCTGCCGCCAGCTCGCCAGCCGTGCGCGGCAGCATGTCCGCATAGACCTGCCGCCCAGAAACCCATTGTCGGCCGAGGCCAGCGCGCGGTTTGCGAAGGCGTTTTTCGAGGCGTCCCACCGCGACGACGCCAGCGCCCTGCGCGCCCTGCTGGCGGAAGGCGTATCGCTCCATGCCGATGGCGGCGGCAAGATCAACTCCGTGCTGAACCCGATCCTCGGCGTCGAGAAGATCGCGCGCTTCTTCAGCGGCATCTTCCGCAAGGCGACGCGGGCGGAGGAGACCGCCACGACGTACCGGCCGATCCTGGTCAATGGCATGCCCGGCTATGTCAGCCTGGAGCGCGGCCACACACTGCAGGTCACCGCGCTGGAGATCAGGGACGAGCGCGTCGCGGCGATCTACATCATCCGCAATCCCGACAAGCTCACTCATGTCCCGGCCCCCGGCCAAGGGGACCCTGTCGCGAACTAGCCGAACAGCCAGACGCCAGCGATCAGCGCCGCCTCGCCCGCGAGCACTGCCGGAATGACGAGGCTGCGCCGCGACAGGATGATCACCAGCGTCAGCGAGAGCGCGCCGATCCGGACCGCCAGCGGCGCTGCGGCAAGCGCGCCCGGCGGCGTGATGATCAGCTTGGCGACGACACCGGCCAGCAGGGCAGTGGCGACCGCCCTGACCCAGTCCAGCACCGGCGAATCCGCATCGATGCGCCGTGCGAAGGCAACGGCGAGCCAGCGCCAGATCTCGGTCGGCAGGAAGGCGAACAGCAGCAGAGCGAGATAGGGCCAGAGCGGGCCGTCGAGCCAGGCGATCGGTTGCGTCATGCCGCGCGCTTCCGCTTGCTGCCGATGGCGAAGGCGATGCTGCCGGCGATGACGCCCGAGACGATCAGGTCGAAGCCGCCGCCGATCAGGCGCTCGCTGATGGGCGCCAGCCCGAGCCCCAGCACGATCGCCGCGACATCCGCCCGGCCGCGTATGCCTGCCGCCAGACAGGCCAGAAAGAAGATCGGCGTGAGGCAGAGGAGCCCTGCCGCGAGCGGGATAGGCAGTTCGTCGAGGAGGTAGTAGCCAGCGAAAGTTCCCAGAGAACTCAACACCATGCAGGTGTTTGCGAAGCCGAGGAAATAGGCCACGCGCTGCGGCACCGGGATCGCCGGCAGGCGCCGCAGGCCTTCGCTCCAGGCGGTCACCGCGACGTAGTGGGCGAGCAGCAGCTGCATCAGCAGGCCCTGTCCGGGCCGGCGCAGCAGCGGCAGGATCGCGATCGTCATCGGCAGGAAGCGCAGCGAGGCGAAACCGATCGCGATCGCGATCGCGCTCCAGGCCGCGCCCGCTGCGATGGAGGCAAAGAAGATCACCTGCGACGGCCCGGCCCAGACCAGGATCGTCGAGAGCACCGCGACGTCGACGGGATAGCCGACATCGCGCGCCAGCGAGCCGATGCCCACCAGCCCGAAGCAGACGATCCAGGCGGGATAGGCCAGCGCATCGCGCATTCCAGCCAGCGCGACGCGCTGCCAGCTCCAATCGGGCGATACGGTCATGAAATCTGCAAGCCGGGAACTCAGGCTCTCTAGCGCGATGACAGGGCGCGCCTGATGGCGGCTGGAGCGGTTCTTAGACGGATCGGCCGCAGAAGCCGAGAACGCTCAGAGCGCAGCAGACCTGCGGCCCCTGCAGGAGCCGAGCCTAGTCGCCGCCTCCGGTTCAGCGCGGCCTAGCGGCTACCCTTCATCGCGATGCCGATCAGCTCGTTGCCGAAATCGACGAGTTCCTTCGGGATACCGCCAACCGACTTCACCCCGAGATAGATCAGGTACAGCATGGCCGGGACCAGGATCCAGCCCAGTACCTCCTCGAAGACCTTGCGGCGGCGGCGGCGGCGGTCACGCTTCTCCAGCCAGCCGAGCTTGCGCTTCGGCATGGAGAGGTCATGGTCGGGAGCCTCGGCTCCCTGCGCCAGCGCGCTGGCTGGCTTACGCTTGAAGAACACGGGATCAGGCCTTGGTCAGCGGAACTTTCGGGACCGAGCGCACGGGCCGCTGGGCCTTGGTCGGCTCGGTCGGGCCGGGGGGCTTGCCGCCCTCCCCAGCCTTGGGGCTGCGGCGCGGCGGGGTTGCCGTCGCGGCCTTCGCAGGCGCAGCCTTGGCGCGCGGCTTGCGCTCGCGCTTCTCGGCCGCGTTGGCGACGTCCTTCTCGGGCTTCGGCTTCACCGGCCCATCGGGGAACTCCAGCCCGAGCACCTTGATGCCGGTCTCCGACTGGACGACCACGACCTTGACCGCGCCGCCATTCTTGAGGCGCCCGAACAGCACCTCGTCGGCGAGCGGCGTCTTGATCGTCTGCTGGATCAGCCGTGCCATCGGGCGGGCGCCCATGGCCTCGTCATAGCCATTCTCGACCAGCCATTCGCGCGCCTCGTCGGAGAGCTCGATCGTGACGTTGCGGTCGGCAAGCTGGGCCTCGAGCTGGAGCACGAACTTGTCGACGACGCGCGCCACAACAGTCTTCGGGAGATGGCCGAAGGAGACCACCGCATCGAGCCGGTTGCGGAATTCCGGCGCGAACAGCTTGTTGATCGCATCCGTGTCATCGCCCTCGCGCTTGGAGCGCGTGAAGCCATAGGCGTTGCGGGCCATGTCGGCCGCACCGGCATTGGTGGTCATGATCAGGATGACGTTCCTGAAATCGACCTGCTTGCCATTGTTGTCGGTCAGCTTGCCGTGGTCCATCACCTGCAACAGGATGTTGAACAGGTCGGGATGGGCTTTCTCGATCTCGTCGAGCAGCAGCACGCAATGCGGATGCTGGTCGATCTGGTCGGTCAGCAGGCCGCCCTGGTCGAAGCCGACATAGCCGGGAGGCGCACCGATCAGCCGCGAGACGGTGTGGCGCTCCATGTACTCCGACATGTCGAAGCGGACCAGCTCGACGCCGAGCGACGAGGCCAGCTGGCGTGCGACCTCGGTCTTGCCGACGCCGGTGGGGCCGGCGAACAGGTAGCTGCCGATCGGCTTCTCGCCGTCGCGCAAGCCGGCGCGGGCAAGCTTGATCGCAGAGGACAAAGCCTCGATCGCCTTCTCCTGGCCGTAGACGGTACGCTTCAGCTCGGTCTCGAGATTGCGCAGGACCTCGGCGTCGTCCTTGGAGACGGTCTTGGCCGGGATGCGCGCCATGGTGGCGATCGCAGCCTCGATCTCCTTCACGCCGATGACCTTCTTGCGCTTGCTCTCGACGACGAGCATCTGCGAAGCGCCGGTCTCGTCGATCACGTCGATCGCCTTGTCCGGAAGCTTGCGGTCATGGATGTAGCGCGCCGACAACTCCACCGCCGCCTTGATGGCGTCGTTGGTGTAACGGAGCTTGTGGAACTCCTCGAAATAGGGCTTCAGGCCCTTGAGGATCTCGATGGCATCCGGCACCGACGGCTCGTTGACGTCGATCTTCTGGAAGCGGCGCACCAGCGCCCGGTCCTTCTCGAAATACTGGCGATATTCCTTGTAGGTCGTCGAGCCGATGCAGCGCAGCCCGCCGGAAGCCAACGCGGGCTTGAGCAGGTTGGACGCATCCATCGCCCCGCCCGAGGTCGCGCCAGCGCCGATCACCGTGTGGATCTCGTCGATGAACATGATCGCCTTGGGGTGCGCCTCGATCTCCTTCATCACCTGCTTCAGGCGTTCCTCGAAATCACCGCGATAGCGCGTGCCGGCGAGCAGCGTGCCCATGTCCAGCGAGAACACGGTCGCATCCTCCAGCACCTCGGGAACCTCGCCGCGGATGATCTTCAGCGCCAGCCCTTCGGCGATGGCGGTCTTGCCGACGCCGGGCTCGCCGACGAGGAGCGGGTTGTTCTTCTGCCGACGGCAGAGGATCTGGATCGTGCGCTGCACCTCGGCTTCGCGGCCGATCAGCGGGTCGATGCGGCCGTCGCGCGCCTTGCGGTTGAGGTTGACGCAATAGGCGTCGAGCGCGCTTTCCTTCTTCTTCTTGTCCTTGTCGTCGGCGTTGCCGCCCTGGTCGGCGGCGCGCGAATCGCGCTGCTGCTCGGGCTCTTCCTCCGCGCCGCGCACCGGGCGCGGCTCGCTGGCGCCGGGGCGCTTGGCGATGCCGTGGCTGATGTAGTTGACCGCGTCGTAGCGGGTCATGTCCTGCTCCTGCAGGAAGTAGGCGGCGTGGCTCTCGCGCTCGGCGAACATCGCCACGAGCACGTTGGCGCCTGTCACCTCCTCACGGCCCGACGACTGGACGTGAATGACCGCACGCTGGATCACGCGCTGGAAGCCGGCCGTGGGCTTGGAATCGTCGCGGCCGTCCGTGACCAGATTGGTCAATTCGGCGTCGATATAGTCGACGAGATTGCGCCTGAGCATGTCGAGGTCGACGCTGCAGGCACGCATCACCGCAGCAGCATCCTGATCGTCGACCAGTGCGAGCAGCAGATGCTCAAGGGTGGCGTATTCGTGGTGGCGTTCATTTGCGAGCGCCAGGGCCCGGTGAAGCGCCTGTTCGAGACTGCGCGAGAAACTCGGCACGGCTAGCGCTCCTATTCCGAAATCAGAAGGGTCGAGAAATCCAGGGTCAGAACGTCCAAGGCTACTTCTTCTCCATCACGCATTGCAGCGGGTGCATGTGCTTGCGCGCGAGATCCATCACGAGTGTCACCTTGGTCTCGGCAACCTCGTAGGTAAAGACACCGCACTCGCCGACACCGTTCTGATGCACATGCATCATGATCAATGTGGCCTCAGCGCGGTCCTTGTTGAAGAATCGCTCCAGAACGTGAACGACGAACTCCATCGGGGTGTAGTCGTCGTTCAAAAGCAGGACGCGGTAGAGATTCGGCTTGCGTGTCCGGGTGCGGGTCAGAACCGCGGTCCCTGCATCGCGACCACCATCGGCGGGCGGTGCCGGGCGCTTGGGCTTGTCGGCCATGGCAAGCGGCGACGGTTGAGCGAGCGGCGGCTGCCCTGCGCGAAGCTCTGCGCTGGGTCCCGTCGTCCCGGTCGTCGCTCCTGAGAGTCTCAAGCTGAGTTCCTGCATTTGCCACGAGATAGTGCTTCGTCGACGAATTTACAGGCCTCTCGGCCGCTCCGCCAGTGCGATTGCTGTCGCGGCGCTCAACTTGTCGCCACAGCCCACTGCTTTGCTTGACCCCGCCATCCCCGCCGACATAAGGCCGGGAGCCATTCTCTGCCGGGAGCACCCCATGACTGCCAATGCCATCGTCACGATCGGCGCCGACCTCAGTGCTCCGGTGCGATTCGGCAACGCCCTGCCACTCGCTTTGATCGCAGGCCCCTGCCAGATGGAGAGCCGCGAGCATGCGCTCGAGATGGCGCTCGCACTCAAAGAGATCTCGGTCTCGCTGGGCATCGGCATCGTCTTCAAGACGTCCTTCGACAAGGCCAACCGCACGAGCGCCAGGGCGCAGCGCGGCATGGGGCTTGCCGCCGCTCTGCCCGTCTTCGCCGAAATCCGCGAACGCACCGGCATGCCTGTCCTGACGGACGTGCATGAAGCGAGCCAATGCGCGCAGCTCGCAGAGGTCGTCGACGTCCTCCAGATCCCGGCCTTCCTCTGCCGCCAGACCGACCTGCTCGTCGCGGCCGCCAATACCGGCCGGGTCGTGAACATCAAGAAGGGCCAGTTCCTCGCGCCCTGGGACATGGTCAACGTCGCTGCGAAAATCACCGAAAGCGGCAATCCCAATGTGATGCTCACGGAGCGCGGCGCCTCCTTCGGCTACAACACGCTGGTCTCCGACATGCGCAGCCTGCCGATCATGGCAGAGATCGGCGCGCCGGTGATCTTCGACGCGACCCATTCGGTGCAGCAGCCGGGTGGCAAGGGCTCGTCCTCGGGCGGACAGCGCGAATTCGTGCCGGTCCTGGCGCGCGCCGCGGTCGCCGTCGGCGTCGCGGGCGTCTTCATCGAGACCCACCCCGACCCCGACAATGCCCCCTCGGACGGGCCCAACATGGTGCCGCTGGCCGAGTTCCCTGCGCTGATCGCACAGCTGCAGCGCTTCGACGCCATTGCCAAGGCCCAGGCCACACCTACGCTGACCTATGTCTGAAAGCTCGGCCGCCGCGCCACCGCCCGCCTCGCTCCGCTCGCTCATCCTCGTCCTCGGCGCCTGCGGCTTCGCCTCGACCTTCACCATGCGCCTGGTCGACCCGCTCGTCCCGACGCTGGCGGGTGAGTTCGGGCGCTCCGTCGTGCAGGTGGCGGCCATGGCGACGGCCTTCTCGTTCTCCTATGCACTCGGCCAGCCGTTCCTCGGTCCGATCGCCGACTCGGCCGGCAAGCTGAAGACGATATCGGTCTGCCTCGCTTTGCTCGCGGTGATGTCGGTGATCGCGGCCTCGGTGCTGTCGTTCGAATCGCTGAGCGGGGTCAGGGCCGTGTCCGGCATCTTCGCGGGCGGTGTCATCCCCATCGCGATGGCCGCCATCGGCGACCGCGCCCCGATGGCGGAACGCCAGGTCATGCTCGGCCGGTTCACCGTGCTCATGATCGTCGGCCAGATGGCAGGCGCTGCCTGCTCGGGGCTGATCGCCGAGCAATGGGGTTGGCGCAGCGTCTTCGTCGTCGCCGGCGCTATCGCGGCCCTCGCGGGGCTGCTCGTGATCCTCGTGCTGAAGCCACGACCGATCGCCGAGCGTCCTCCGCTCAGCTTCAAGGGCGCGGTTGCAGGCTATGCGACGGTGTTCTCGAATCCGCGCACAAAAATCATCTACGCACTGGTCATCGTCGAGGGCAGTCTGATCTTCGGTATGCCGCCCTTTGTCGCCGCCATCCTGCATGAGCGGAGCGGCATCGGCTCATCGCTTGCGGGCCTCGTCATCGCCGGCACCGGCATCGGCGGGATATTCTACGGACTGCTGACGCGCATTCTCGTCGAGCGTCTCGGCCCGGCCATGATGACGGTTTCCGGCGGCCTGCTGATGGCCTGCGGCTACGCGCTGTTTGCCATCCCGGGCCTGCCCTGGTGGACGGCGCTGGTCTTCTTCACGCTGAACGGCTTCGGCTTCTTCCTGATGCACGGCACCTTCCAGGCGCAGGCGACCGAGCTTGCGCCGACCGCGCGCGGCTCGGCGATGTCACTCTTCGCCTGCTCGCTGTTCTGCGGTCATGCGCTGGGGCCAGTGCTGATGGGGACTGCCCTGCATCTGCTGGGCACCAGCGGTGCGATCCTGTTCTTTGCCGCCGGCATCGGCCTGCTCGGAATCATGGCGCCGCGCATCCTGCCACTGGCGGGATCGCGACGCCGCTGAGGCCTTAGCGCCCGCGATAGGGCGCGACGCCCTGGTCGGGCACCCAGAGGCCCTTGGGAGCCTCGCCGGTCTGCCAGAACACGTCGATCGGGATGCCGCCGCGCGGATACCAGTAGCCGCCGATGCGGAACCATTCGGGCTCCAGCAGGTCGACCAGCGTCTTGCCGATGCCCACGGTGCAGTCCTCATGGAAGGCGCCGTGGTTGCGGAACGATGCGAGGTAGAGCTTCAGCGACTTCGATTCCACCAGCCAGTCGCCGGGCAGGTAGTCGATCACGAGGATGCCGAAATCCGGCTGGCCGGTGACCGGGCACAGCGAGGTGAACTCCGGGCAGGTGAAGCGCGCGAGGTAATTAGTGCCGGCATTGGTATTCGGTACGCGGTCGAGGCGCGCCTCTTCCGGCGACGCCGGCAGCGCGCTGTTCTGGCCGAGTTGAAGGGTCGAGGCGTCAAGGGTCATGTCTGCTCTCTCTGGGTACCGCGAGCCCTCATCCTGAGGAGCCGAACGCCCCGTCTCGAAGATGCTGCCAGCGGTTCCGAAACCACTGGAGCATCCGTCGAGACGCGCCTGTGGCGCTCCTCAGGATGAGGGCTCTGATTTTGACCCGGCTTTTATCGCCAGCACGTCCCAAACACCACCCGCCCCTTCCGTTAGCCGGCAGGCTTGGCTAGAACCGCGCCATCACTCCCATTCTTCCGCCCCCGGAGCATTCCATGACCGCGATCATCGACATCATCGGCCGCCAGATTCTCGATTCGCGTGGCAACCCCACCGTCGAGGTCGATGTCGTGCTCGAAGACGGCTCCATGGGCCGCGCCGCCGTGCCGTCAGGCGCCTCGACCGGCGCGCATGAGGCCGTCGAGCTGCGTGACGGCGACAAGAGCCGCTATGGCGGCAAGGGCGTGCTCAAGGCCGTGGAAGCCGTGAACGTCGCGATCGCCGAGCAGCTGGTGGCGATGGACGCCGAGGACCAGGTCGCCATCGACGAGGCGATGATCGCGCTCGACGGCACCCCCAACAAGAGCAACCTCGGCGCCAACGCGATCCTGGGCGTCTCGCTCGCCGTCGCCAAGGCTTCGGCGGAAGCGGCCGGCCTGCCGCTCTATCGCTATGTCGGCGGCACCTCGGCCCGCGTCCTGCCGGTTCCGATGATGAACATCGTCAATGGCGGCGCCCATGCCGACAACCCGATCGACTTCCAGGAATTCATGATCATGCCGATCGGCGCGCCCTCCTTCTCGGAAGGCCTGCGCATGGGTTCGGAGATCTTCCATACGCTCAAGAAGAAGCTGCACGACGCCGGCCACAACACCAATGTCGGCGACGAGGGCGGCTTTGCGCCCAACATCAAGTCGGCGGAAGCGGCGCTCGACTTCGTGATGCAGGCGATCGAGGCCGCCGGCTACAAGCCGGGCGAGGACATCGCGCTCGCACTCGACTGCGCTGCAACCGAATTCTTCAAGGACGGCGCCTATGTCTATGAAGGCGAACGCAAAACCCGCGATCCAAAGGCGCAGGCCAAATATCTCGCCAAGCTGGTCGGCAGCTACCCGATCGTCTCGATCGAAGACGGCATGTCCGAGGACGACTGGGAAGGCTGGAAGGCGCTGACCGATCTCGTCGGCTCCAAGTGCCAGCTCGTCGGCGACGACCTCTTCGTCACCAACGTCACGCGCCTGTCGCGCGGCATCAAGGAGAAGACGGCCAACTCGATCCTCGTGAAGGTCAACCAGATCGGCACGCTGACCGAGACCCTCGCCGCCGTCGAAATGGCACAGCGCGCCGGCTACACCGCCGTGATGTCGCATCGCTCGGGCGAGACCGAGGATTCGACCATCGCCGACCTCTCGGTCGCGACGAATTGCGGGCAGATCAAGACCGGTTCGCTGGCCCGTTCAGACCGGACCGCGAAGTACAACCAGTTGCTTCGCATCGAGGAAGAGCTTGGCGCGCAGGCCGTCTATGCCGGCCGCAACGCCCTGAAGGCCCTCGCCTGAGCACACAGCCAAAGTGCTGCCGCGTCACCAGCGCGGCAGCAGCCCGGTGGCCTGGGACACGGTCCAAGAGCCGGCCGAACCGACCATGCCGGCTGCGCTCGATACCAGGGTGGTCGCGCGAATGACCGGCGCGTAGACCACCCTGCCGAGCAGCGTCGGCTCGACGTCTTCCACGACGGGGTCACTCGCTGCGGCGATGGCGATGGGCGCGCTGGCGGGCGCTGTGGCAGGCACGATTGCAGGCTTCGGACGTTCGCTGGCTACTGCGGGGCGGCGGACGGGAGCGGCGTCTGCGAGTGTAACCCGCGCCGGCTTCTCAGATTGAACCACAGCAACTCGGACAGGCTCTGCGAATGCGGGCTGCGGCCAGCCTGTCGACATCGGCATCACCAACGCGGCCGGCGCCATCAAGCCCGTGCGCGGCGACGCCAATCCATCCACCGATGCGGCATGCAGCCGGTCGCCGATCTTCCCCTCCACCGGAGCGGAGGCCAGCCAGGCGCTGGCCTGCGATCGCTCGACCGGAGCCAGGACGACCAGCGCTTCCTTCTTCGGGAAAAGCAGCCCCGGCACGGCGAAGACGCCAGCAACGCCGACCGAAACGGCCACCGACATCGCGATCTGGCTACCAAGGCCGCGCACCAGGCGCGCGGCAGTCGCTAGTGAGAGAGGTTCGGTCATTGTTGCGTTCCCGTGGACGCAACCAGAAAAACCGGCTCGCCGGGCGCGACGAAGGCGGAAACCGGGCGCAATTGCGGTCCCAACGACGGCTTCGATTTTATTGCATTGCAGCAATCAACGCGCGGGGGCCATGCGCCCAGTCGCGTAACGCAGCGCCGGCGTTCGGCGCTATCCCTTGAGCATGCACCAGATCGTCCCCCTTTCAAGCGTCGCCACCGCAAAGGAGCGCCGACGCTGGCGGCTGGCCGTCGCCGGAATGCTCCTGACGGTCCTGCTTTTCGGGCTGAATTTCTCCCTCAGCCGCTACGCAATCCTCAACGGCCTGACCCAGCATGACCTGCTGGCGCTGCGCTTCGGCACGGCCGGCCTCCTGCTCTTGCCGATCTTCCTGCGGCCGGGACTGGCGAGTTGCGGCGGCGTCGGCTGGAAGCGCGGGTTCTGGCTGGCGGTGACCAGCGGCGTGCCGATGACCTATCTGATGGTGACGGGGCTTACCATGGCTCCGGCAGCGCACGGCGCGACCATCGGCCCGGGCACGGTCACCCTGATCGGCATCGCCGGAAGCGTGGTGCTGTTCGGGGCCGTGCTGTCGCGGCGCCTGATCGCCGGCGTCGTCACGGTGGTGGCCGGCCTTGCCTGTCTTGCGATCGCGGGCGGAAGCGGTACGGGCGAAAGCACCTTGCGGGGCGACCTCTGCTTCTTCGTCGTCGGCGTGCTGTGGGGGTTTTATCCGCTGCTGGTCCAGCTCTGGAAGGTCGATGGCCTCAAGGCCGCAGCGATCGTCTCGGTCCTTTCGATGGCATACCTCCCCTTCTACGCGCTGTTCTACTTCCGGGGTTTCGATATCGCTCCCTGGTGGGTCCTGGGCCTGAACGCCCTGTTCCAGGGCGTGCTGAACATCATCGTCGGGCTCTGGATCTGGGGCTGGGCCTCGCATGTGCTGGGCGCCGCCGTGGTCGGCCGCTTCCCGCCCCTGATCCCGGTGGCCGGAACCCTGCTCGCGATCCCGATCCTCGGTGAGATCCCCGGCCCGGTTCAACTCGTGGGATTCGTGCTGATCATCGGGGGCTTGTTCATCGCCTCATGGCGCAGGCCGACGCGCCAGCCGCGCGAGGGAGAGGCTCCAGCCCATGCAGAGCGCCAGGCCGATACCGAGCGCCGCCCATGAGCCCAGCGGCACCGCGATCAGATGCGTGACGCCCAGCGCCAGCCCGACGCCGGCCATGCCGAGCGCCGCATAGGCGATGATCGCCGCTGTCGCAGGCCCACCGATGCGCGGCTGCAGGATGACGATCAGGCTCGACAGCACGATCGGCAGGCCAGCCATCAGCCCCGACACCATCGGACCCAGCGTCTGGCTCAATAGCGTGACAGTTCCCGCCAGCAGCGCCACGCAGCCCGCACGCAACGGGATGGCGAACCACGGCACCGGCGGCGGCGTCCTGGGGCGAGCCTTCATATAGGGCCGGATTACGAGATAGCAGACGCCGTAGCTCAGCACCGTCAGCGCAGCCAGCGGCAGGACTGTCAGGTCGAGCGCGCGCACGAGCGTCAATACGGTGCACCAGACCAGCAGCGCGCAGCCGAGGCTGACAAGGGTGCTGTGGCGCTGGGCGAGCAGCACATAGACCAGGATCAGGATGGAATGGACCAGTGTGGCCGTCATCACGCCGAGAACGCTGCCGGCGATGAAGGCGCTGTCGTGGTCCATCGCCAGAAAGACCAGGACGGGGCCCATCGAAATCGGGAATGCTGCGATGATTCCGGCGGCGACGGGCCCGGAACGCTCGGCCAGCAGTGAGCAGCCGACGATGATGCCGCTCGCCGTCGCCATCTTGGCGAGCAGAAGAACGATAGCCGGATCGCTCACGCCACGTCGCCGCCCGTATCGCCCCGCTCCCAACCTTCCTTGGTCTCGGCTATGAAATCTGCGAGCCGTCCTGCTGCGATCGCGGCACGCAGCCCTGCCATCAGCTCCTGGTAGTAGGACAGGTTGATCCAGGTCAGCAGCATCTTGCCCAGCATCTCCTCGGATTTGACGAGGTGGTGCAGATAGGCGCGCGCATAGCCGTTGGCCGCCAGGCAGGACGATTGTGGATCGACGGGCCGGGAATCGTCGGCATGTTTGGCGTTCTTGAGGTTCATCCGGCCGAAGCGCGTGAAGATCTGGCCGTGGCGGCCGGCGCGCGTCGGCATCACGCAGTCGAACATGTCGACGCCGCGCGAGACCGCCTGCATGATGTCGTCGGGTGTGCCGACGCCCATCAGGTAGCGCGGCTTGGTGTCGGGCATATAGGGCATGACCGTCTCGATCATCGCCAGCATGACGTCCTGCGGCTCGCCCACCGCCAGCCCACCGATGGCGTAGCCCTTGAGGCCCATCGCCGCGAGTTCGCGCGCGCTCTCTATGCGAAGGGCCGGCACCTCGCCGCCCTGAACGATGCCGAACAGCGCGCGGCCGGCGGGATCGCCAAAGGCCTTGCGGCAGCGCTCGGCCCAGCGCAGCGAGAGGTGCATCGCCTTCTCGGCGACCTTGTGCTCGCAGGGCAGCGAGACGCATTCGTCGAGCTGCATCACGATGTCGGAGCCGAGCAGGTTCTGGATCTCGACCGAGCGCTCGGGGCTGAGCATGTGCTTGGAGCCGTCGATATGCGACTGGAAGGTCACGCCCTCCTCGGTCAGCTTGCGCAGCTTCGACAGCGACATCACCTGGAACCCGCCGGAATCGGTCAGGATCGGGTGCGGCCAGTTCATGAATTTGTGGAGCCCGCCGAGCCCCGCGACCCGCTCCGCGCCGGGGCGCAGCATCAGATGATAGGTGTTGCCCAGCACGACATCGGCGCCGAGCGCGCGGACCTGCTCGGGATACATTCCCTTGACGGTGGCGGCGGTGCCGACCGGCATGAAGGCGGGGGTGCGGATGGTGCCGCGCGGCATGCGGATCTCGCCGGTGCGGGCCGCGCCGTCGGTTCCGTGCAGGTGGAAGCTGAAATCTGTTGTCATGGCGCTGCGAGGTAGCGCAGAGCGCCGCGATGCGGAAGGGCCGCGGCGACGATGCCGCATGTCGCGAGCGCGCGCATCAGTGAGCCCCGTCCCGGCGCGCGCCTGCCCGGACGAACAGCAATGCGAGGAAGGCGGACAATCCGAGCCCGGTCGTCAGCCAGACCGCGCCGACGCCATAGCGATCGAGCGCATAGCCGAAGAGCAGCGGCGCCGCGGCCTGAAGCGCCCGTCCCGGCCCCATGATCAGCCCCTGCGTCGCCCCGTAGCCGGCAGGCCCGAACAGCGCGAGCGGCAGCGTGCCCTTGGCGATGGTCAGGACTCCATTGCCCGCGCCATGCAGCACCGTGAAGAGATAGGAAGCCGGGGCTCCGAACCAGAGCAGGATACCGGCTCCGATCGGATGCGTCAGCGTCGCCAGCCGCGTCGAGACCAGCGGATGGAAATGCCGCAGCACCGTGAACTCGAAGATCCGCGCCAGCACCTGCGCGGGGCCGATCAGCGCGCCCGCGCCGACGGCCACGGCCGTCGTTGCGCCTGCTGCTTCGAGCAGGCGCGGCAGATGGGCCGCCATCGCAGTGCTCGAGAACCAGGTGACAGTGAACACGAAGCCGAGGAGTATCATCGTCAGCCGGGTGCGCCCCTTCGCCGGCTGGCCCGATCCGTCCTGCGCGACAGCAATCGCCGGTGCCTTCGCAGCCTGCGCGGCCGCGAGGTTGCCCGCGGGAAGCCATGCATTCAACGGCAAGGCGAGGCACAGTTGGAGCCCCGCCCAGACGAGGCAGCTGACGCGCCAGCCATAGCGCGCCTCGATCAGCGCCGAGAGCGGCCATCCGACGGTGCTGGCAAAGCCCGCGATCAGCGTGATGCCGGTGATCGGCGAGCGCGCCGCCTTGCCGAAGATGCAGGCCAGCGCCGAGAAGGCGGCCTCGTACAGGCCAAAGCCCATGCCAAAGCCGACGATCAGCCAGCCCAGCCAGAGCATCGCCGGCCCCTGGGCCGACGCCATGCAGATGAGCCCGGCGGCGAACACCAGATTGGACGCCATCAGGATGCCGCGGCCGCCATGGCGGTCGATCATCACCCCGGCCCAGGCTCCGACCACGGCCGAGACCACCATTGCCGCCGAGAAGGGCGCGAACACCATCATGGTGCTGATGCCGAGATCACGCGCCATCGGCGTCGCCAGCACGCCCGGCAGGTAATAGGTGGATGCCCAGGACACGGTCTGCGCCGTGCCAAGAGCCATCACGATCGACGTCGTCGAACGGCCCGGCGCGCTCATCTGCGCTGCGACGCCGGCCCGCGATCGCCCCGATTTGCCAGCATCTGCGTCTCCAGCCCCGTCCCGCGAATCTGCGCCGTCTCGGACGCCACGCGATCCCTCGACAAACCTAGCGTCAGCCCGTCAGCGAGCGATAGCGCATCGGCGCCGGCCGCGTCCGCCAGCGGCGCATGGCGTTTCGCGCCCAGCGCCGCCATGAAATTGCGCCACTGCATTGGCAAGTGGGTGATGCGCCTGACATAACCGACGGGCGATTGCCGCCCTCGGAGCCTGCCATGCCGCGTTCACTGCGCATTTCCACCGTCGCCACCACGGCCTTTCTCGACCAGGAGCCCGGCACCTCGGGCCTGCGCAAGGCCGTGCCGGTGTTCCAGCAGCCGCATTATCTCGAGAACTTCGTGCAGGCGATTTTCGACGCCGTGCCGGAGCTCAAGGGCGGCACGCTGATCGTCGGCGGCGACGGGCGCTTTCACAACGATGTCGCGGTCGCCGCCATCGTCGCCATGGCGCTCGCCAACGGCGTCTCCCGGATCGTCGTCGGTCAGGGCGGACTGCTCTCGACGCCGGCAGCCTCGGCCGTGATTCGCAAGCGCAGGGCGCAGGGCGGGATCATCCTGTCCGCCAGCCACAATCCCGGCGGGCCGGACGGCGATTTCGGCATCAAGTTCAACGGCGACAATGGGGGACCCTCAACGCCCGCAGTCACCTCGGCGATTTTCGCTCGCACCAAGACGATGACGCAGTACCAGATCTCGCAGGGGCTCGAGATCGACCTTGGCGTCATCGGCAAAACCAGCTTCGAGAGCGGTCAGGTCGTCGAGATCATCGACCCCGTCGATGATTATGTGGCGTTGATGGAGGAGCTGTTCGATTTCGAGGCGCTCGGCACTCTCCTGCGCTCCGGCTTCAGGATGCGCTTCGACGCGATGAACGCGATCACGGGCCCCTATGCGACGCGCATCTTCGAGCAGCGCCTTGGGGCACCGGCCGGGACCGTCATGAACGCCACGCCCCTGCCCGATTTCGGCGGCCTGCATCCCGACCCGAATCCTGTCTATGCCGCCGAGTTGATCTCGGCGCTGGCCGGCGATGCGGGCATCGCCTTTGGCGCGGCGTCCGATGGCGACGGCGACCGCAACCTGATCGTCGGCCCCGGCGGCCAGGTCGTGGCGCCCAGCGACAGCGTCGCGATCCTCGCAGCCAATGCGCAGCACGCGCCGGGCTATGCCGCTGGCCTGAAGGGCGTCGCCCGCTCGATGCCCACCAGCCGCGCGCTCGACCGCGTCGCGAAGGGGCTCGGCCTGCCGTTCTACGAGACGCCGACGGGCTGGAAGTTCTTCGGCACCCTGCTCGACGCCGGCATGATCTCGATCTGCGGCGAGGAGAGCGCCGGCACTGGCTCCAACCATATCCGCGAAAAGGACGGCGTCTGGGCCGTGCTGCTCTGGCTCTCGATCGTGGCGGCGCGCAAGCAGTCCGTCGCAGAGATCGTTGCCGACCACTGGCAGCGCTTCGGCCGCGACTACTACCAGCGCCATGACCACGAGGACATCGACAGCAAGGCCGCAGCCGACCTGATGGGCGCGCTGCGGGGCAAGCTCGCCGATCTCCCGGGCAAAAGCCTCGCCGGCATGAAGGTCGCGACTGCGGACGACTTTGCCTACACCGACCCGGTCGACGGCTCGGTGACAGAGAAGCAGGGCATCCGCATCCTGTTCGAGAACGACGCCCGCATCGTCTTCCGCCTGTCGGGCACCGGCACCAAGGGCGCAACGATCCGGATCTATCTCGAACGCTTCGAGCCCGACCCGGCCCGGCACTCCCTCGACCCCGCCGATGTCCTGGCTCCGCTGGTCAAGGCCGCCGCCGAGGTCAGCGAACTCGAGCAGCGCACCGGCCGCACGACGCCGACCGTCGTCGCATAGGCGCGGATCACCTCCCGTCATTGCGAGCGAAGCGAAGCAATCCAGGGGCACGTAGCGCGCTGCCGCTGTTCGCCCACCGTCATTGCGAGCGAAGCGAAGCAATCCAGGGGGACGTAGCGCGCTGCCGCTTCTGGATTGCTTCGCTGCGCTCGCAATGACGGGTCTGCAATGAAGGGTCTGCAATGACGGGTCCTGTAATCACGGATCCGCAATGTCGGGGCTGCATGGTCGGGTTGTGAATGCCGCTTCGGCGTCGATCAGATTTGATCGGTTCCAATACCGTCTGCTAGACGGGTCCTAACGAGGTGCGTACCCGGGAGTTCTCCCTCCCGTGCAACTCGCCCCCCGACGCCCAGCAAAGACGGAAACGCCGACATGCCCGCCTATCGCTCCAGGACCACCACCCATGGCCGCAACATGGCCGGCGCGCGCGGGCTTTGGCGCGCCACCGGCATGAAGGATTCCGATTTCGGCAAGCCGATCATCGCGGTGGTGAACTCCTTCACCCAGTTCGTCCCCGGCCACGTCCACCTGAAGGACCTCGGCCAGCTCGTCGCTCGCGAGATCGAGAAGGCCGGCGGCGTCGCCAAGGAATTCAACACCATCGCGGTCGATGACGGCATCGCCATGGGCCATGACGGCATGCTCTACAGCCTGCCCTCGCGCGAAATCATCGCCGACAGCGTCGAATACATGGTCAACGCGCATTGCGCCGACGCGATGGTCTGCATCTCGAACTGCGACAAGATCACGCCCGGCATGCTGATGGCGTCGCTTCGCCTCAACATCCCGACCGTCTTCGTCTCCGGCGGCCCGATGGAAGCCGGCAAGTACATCGCCGAGGGCGTGCTCAAGAAGGTCGACCTCGTCGACGCCATGGTCGCCGCCGCCGACAGCTCGCTCTCGGACGCCGAGGTCGATGTGATCGAGCGCTCGGCCTGCCCGACCTGCGGCTCCTGCTCGGGCATGTTCACTGCCAACTCGATGAACTGCCTGACCGAGGCTCTGGGCCTCGCCCTGCCGGGCAACGGCTCGGTGCTCGCCACCCATGCCGACCGCAAGCGCCTCTTCGTCGAGGCCGGCCACCTGATCGTCGACATCGCCAAGCGCTACTACGAGCAGGACGATGCCTCGGTGCTGCCGCGCAACGTCGCGAGCTTCAAGGCGTTCGAGAACGCGATGACGCTCGACATTGCCATGGGCGGCTCGACCAACACCGTGCTGCATCTGCTGGCGGCGGCCCATGAGGCCGAGATCCCCTTCACAATGGCCGATATCGACCGCCTCTCGCGCGGCGTGCCGGTGGTCTGCAAGGTCGCGCCCTCGGTCGCCAACGTCCACATGGAGGACGTCCATCGCGCCGGCGGCATCATGGCCATTCTCGGCGAGCTCGACCGCGCCGGGCTGATCCACACCGATCTGCCGACCGTGCACGCCCCGACCATGGCCGACGCGCTCGACCGTTGGGACATCGTCCGCAGCAAGAGCGAGGCCGTGCACTCGTTCTACAGCGCCGCTCCCGGCGGCGTGCCGACCCAGGTCGCCTTCAGCCAGGATCGCCGCTACGAGGAACTCGACCTCGACCGCGAGAAGGGCGTCGTCCGCAACCTCGCGAACGCCCATTCCAGGGATGGTGGCCTCGCGGTGCTCTACGGCAACATCGCGCTCGACGGCTGCATCGTGAAGACAGCCGGCGTCGACGCCTCGATCCTTAAGTTCTCCGGCCCCGCCGTGATCTTCGAGAGCCAGGACGCCGCCGTCGACGGCATCCTGAACAACAAGGTCAAAGCCGGCGAGATCGTGCTGATCCGCTATGAAGGCCCGCGTGGCGGCCCCGGCATGCAGGAAATGCTCTATCCGACGAGCTACCTGAAGTCGAAGGGCCTGGGCAAGGTCTGCGCGCTCGTCACCGATGGCCGCTTCTCGGGCGGCTCCTCGGGTCTGTCGATCGGCCACGTCTCGCCGGAAGCGGCCGAGGGCGGCGCGATCGGCCTCGTCGAGACCGGCGACATCATCGCCATCGACATCCCCAATCGCGGCATCTCGCTGCAGGTCTCGGACGAGGAACTCGCCCGTCGCCGCGCCGCCATGGACGCCAAGGGCAAGGATGGCTGGAAGCCGGCCGCGCCGCGCAAGCGCAAGGTCACCACGGCACTGCGCGCCTATGCCGCCCACACCAGCAGCGCAGCCAAGGGCGCGGTGCGCATCGTCGACTGAGTGGCGTTTCCGGGTCAGACCGCGCTGCGGTAGCCCGGGACACGCTCCAGATCGGAAGCCGCGGCCAGCATGTCGTGCTGGCCGCTCTCGGCGAGATCGGCCGAGAAGCTCTCGACGTCATGACGGATCGCCGCCATCTGCTCGGCGATCTCCAGTGCTGCGGCACGCAGGAACACTGCGCCCTGTGCCGTCTCGTCGGCGACGACATCGATCGCCGAGATCGCAGTCGTGACCTGGCTGACATTGACAGCTGCATGGCCGACGCTGTCGGCGAGGTCGGCTGCGGCGCGGATACGCTCATCCACCGCATGCGAGATGTTGCTGGCGGCGTCGTTGAGGTTGTCGATCGCGCTGGCGACGGAGGTCAGCGCCACAGCCGAGCGGCCGCTCGACTTGCGGATGCTCTCGACCATGGACGCGATCGTGCCGACGGCGCGCGTGGTCTGGCCCGACAGGCTCTTGACCTCGCTGGCGACGATGGCGAAGCCGCGGCCATGCTCGCCGGCACGGGCCGCCTCGATGGTCGCATTCAGCGCCAGCAGGTTGGTCTGGGCCGCGATATTGGCGATGATCGCGGTGACGTCGCCGATCTGTTGCGAAACCGCCTTCAGTTCGTCGATCGCCAGCGTCGTCTCCTCGGCGTCGGCGACGGCCTGCGCGCCCATTGCCGCCGAGCGCGCCGCGTGAGTTCCGATCTCCGAGATCGTATCGAGGAAATTCTGGCCAAGCGCTGCGACCTGCCCGACCTTGCGATGCGCAGCCTCGGCGGCCGAGGTCGCGGCGTAGGTCTCGCCTGTCGTCTTCTGTGCCGCGGCCGACAGGCTCTCAGCCGTGTCCTTCAGGGTCGCCGAGGCATTGCCCAACCGCTGGAGCCGCTGCGCGATCTCGCTCTTGAAGGTCTCCAGTGAGGTTCCGAGATGGTCGGCGAGGCTCTTGGTCGCATCGAGCCTGGCCTCGAGGATCGTCCCGGCCGCCTGGAGTTTTGCGACGGATTCCTGCGCCAGCATGTCGGCGCGGTCGGCCTCGTCGAAGCTGAGCCGGATCATGTGGCTGATCATGACCAGCATCGCGGTCTCGATGATGACGACGATCGCATGGACAGACACCCGCGCCAGATTGGCGCCGCCAGGATAGAGCGCGTCAGGCAGCAGGCCGTTGAAGGCGAGGTGATGGATCGCGATCGCGGCCGCCGCGCCGATCAGCAGCCTGACATCGCAGAACCCCGCCAGCATCGCCAGCACCGCGAACAGATAGAAGTGCATCTCGACCTGCCAGGGATGGCCGGCGAAGAGGTAGACCAGCAGGATCGCCTGGCTGACGAGCGCGATAGAGAGGGCGACCGCGACGACGGCGACGGGTCGGCCGAGCAGGCGCAGCGTCAGCGGGACGGCTGCGATCGCGCCGGCAGCGACTGTTATCGCGGCGCTGTTGCCGGCGCCGAGCAGCCTTCCGAGGATCAGCAGAAGCGGCACATGCGCGATGACCAGAAGCAGCAGGGCATTGGCCACAGCCTGCCGCAAGCGGTTGAAGCGAGCGTTCACGAGACCACCTTCGCCGATGCCTTGAGACAGCCGCCAAAGCCGTTGGCGGCCAGTGACAGGAGTGCGCCATCGTGCTGCCGGCGAGACGTTTTACCCGAGTAACGCGGCGCCACGATGACAATAAAAGGAAAGCGTCCAAGGCCGACGAGATCATCACCCGAGGCCGCCGCCTTGACCAAAGCTTCGGAAGAAGAAGTCCAGGGCGGATAGATCAACGCCAATTGTTCTTGGCTATCCTGAGGCGTGACCGAAATTATCGACACAACCACTGCGCATGCCGCAATAAATACAGAATTTATAGCGACATCTTTTTGCGTCGCTTGAGAGACGTGGGATCGGCTGGAGCACATATAGCGTTGGGTAATCGCGACCGGTAAACGAAGGCTTTCATCTCCGGTCGCGCGGGCCGAAAATCGCCGCTCGTCCTCAGTTTCGCGAGAGCGTTCGCCTCACGCCGTCGCGCCACCCCGCGATCTTGCGCTCGCGCTCGCTGGCGGCCATTGCCGGCACGAAACGGTGTTCCAGCCGCCATTGATCGGCAAATCGATCCGGCTCAGGCAGCAAACCGGCGTCGAGGCCAGCGAGATAGGCCGCGCCAAGGGCGGTCGTCTCCAGCACGGATGGCCGGTCCACCGGCAGGCCGAGAATGTCGGCGAGGCGCTGCATCGTCCAATCCGACGCGACCATGCCGCCATCGACACGCAGGATGGCGCCGCTGTCGCCGAGCGCCGGCCAGTCGGCCTGCATCGCCTGGATCAGATCGAGCGTCTGGTAGCAGACGCTCTCGAGTGCGGCGCGGGCGAACTCGCGCGGCCCGGTATTGCGCGTCAGGCCGAACATGGCGCCGCGAGCCTGCGCATCCCAATGCGGCGCACCGAGCCCCACGAAGGCCGGCACGAGATAGACGTCCTGCGCGGGATCGGCCGCCTCCGCCAGCGGCCCGGTCACGGAGGCGGACTCGATCAGCCCGAGCCCGTCGCGCAGCCATTGCACGGCCGCGCCCGCGATGAAGATCGAGCCCTCCAGCGCATAGGTCCGCACGCCGCCGAACTGATAGGCGATGGTGCCCAGCAGCCGGTTGCGCGAGGCGACCAGCGTCGAGCCGGTGTTCAGCAGCGCAAAGCAGCCGGTCCCATAGGTGGATTTCACCATCCCCGGCGAGAAGCAGGCCTGCCCGATCGTCGCCGCCTGCTGGTCTCCGGCGATCCCGCGCACGGGGATGGCCTCGCCAAACAGGGCCGGCACCGTCTGGCCGAACAGCCCGGCACTGTCCCGCACCTCCGGCAGTAGCGAGGCAGGGACCTTGAGCAGCGCCAGCAGACCCTCGTCCCAGACGCCGCGCCTGATATCGAACAGCATGGTACGCGCCGCGTTGGTGGCGTCCGTGGCGTGGACTGCCCCGCCGGTCAGCCGCCAGAGCAGGAACGAATCGACTGTTCCGAAGGCGAGTTCGCCGGCTTCCGCGCGACGACGTGCGCCGGGCACGTTATCGAGGAGCCATGCGATCTTCGTGCCGGAAAAATAGGGGTCGATGCGCAGGCCGGTGCGTTCAGTGACCTCTGCCTCATGCCCCGCCTGGACCAGTTCCGCGCAGAGCGCCGCGGTGCGCCGGTCCTGCCAGACGATGGCGCGATGGATCGCCTTACCGGTCCGCCGGTCCCAGACCAGCGTCGTCTCGCGCTGGTTGGTGATCCCGATCGCCGCGATGTCGGACGCACCGAGCCCTGCCCTCGCGATCGCCTCCCGGCAGGTCTGGAGCACGCTGTCCCAGATATCCTCCGGCTCGTGCTCGACCCAGCCCGAGGCTGGGAAGTGCTGTTGGAACTCGCGTTGGGCACTGGCGACCGCTCGCAATGCGGAGTCGAACACGATCGCGCGGGAGGAGGTCGTGCCCTGGTCGATGGCGAGTATGTGGCGTGCGGTGGCCATGCGATGCGGTGTCCTCACCTCTCGGCCGGCTTGTCCGCGGCCTCTACAAGGAGAGTTGCCGCAACCCGCGGCACCCGGCAAGCGCACTCGCGCCATGTACAGACAGAAGGTTCTGCTTGGCACCGCCATAGCGCTGTTGTTACGCTTGGGCGGAAAGAGGCAGCTGGACGCAATGTCCGGCTCCCGCCCGTGGCGCCGAGCGCCAGCGGACGGTCAGGGGATAAGAGCGGTGGCGGTCGAGGACCGGCAGGACCAGGACGTCGCGATCGCGGCGCCTGTGCGGGAAGATGGTGTCGAATCGCGTGCGATCGGCACTTCGATCTTCCGCGCCGATACGGCCTCGCCCCCCTATTACTCAAGCCAGCGCCAGCCGCCCCCGACCTATGCCGCTCTGGACCTTGGCACGAATAACTGTCGCCTGCTGATCGCCCGCCCTGCGCAGCATGGTTTTCGCGTCGTCGACGCGTTCTCGCGGATCGTCCGGCTGGGCGAAGGCTTGGCGGCGAGCGGCCGCCTGGCCGAGCCCGCCATGGAGCGCGCGATCGAGGCGCTGAAGATCTGCCGCAGCAAGATGTCCAACCGCGGCGTCACCCGTGCACGCCTCGTCACGACAGAAGCCTGCCGGGCCGCGACCAACGGGCTCGATTTCGTCCGGCGCGTCGCAGCGGATGCCGATCTCGAACTGGAGATCGTCGACCAGCGCACAGAGGCCTCGCTCGCAGTCTCCGGCTGCGCGGCACTCGCCGATCCCGCGGCCGACGGCGTCATCGTCTTCGATATCGGCGGCGGCTCGACCGAGATCGTCTGGATGGGCGGGCGCAACGAAGCGCGCGACCCTGCCGCCCGCATCCGCGAATGGGCATCCCTGCCCGTCGGCGTGGTGACGGTGGCGGAACGCTATGGCGGCGTCGATGTCGGGCGCGAACTGTTCGAGCGCATGGTCGAGGATTGCTCGCAGGCGCTGGCGCCCTTCGCCAGGAAGGCCGCGGCCGCACGCAGCGCCAAGGGATTTCACCTGCTCGGCACCTCGGGCACAGTGACCACAGTGGCCGGCGTCCATCTCGGGCTTGCCCGCTATGACCGCCGCGTCGTCGACGGACTCTGGATGCGCCAGGAGGATATCCTGACGGTCATCGACCAATTGATCGAAATGGACTATGCCGCTCGCGCAGCCAATGCCTGCATCGGCCGCGAGCGCGCCGATCTCGTGCTGGCGGGCTGCGCCATCTTCGAAGCGATCCGCCGGGCGTTCCCCAGCGATCGCGTGCGTATCGCCGATCGCGGCCTGCGCGAGGGCATCCTGCTCCGGATGATGCACGAGGACCGCGCCTGGTGGCGGCGCCGGCAGGCGTAACGCCAGGCCGTCTAGGCATCGGGCATGACATATCGGCGAAAAGCCAAGGGAATTCAGACGTGAGCGTCGGCAAATCGGGCGGCAAATCCGGGACCTCGGGCAAGTCCGCCTCTACGGGCAAATCCGCATCCTCGGGCAAGGCCAAGGTCGCCGGCGCCCGCGACATGCGGGTCAAGGTCAAGAAGGCGGGAAAGCTCAAGCATTCCTCGCAGCTCTGGCTCGAGCGCCAGCTCAACGACCCCTATGTGAAGCGGGCCCGCGAACTCGGCCACCGCTCGCGCGCCGCCTTCAAGATCGAGGAGATGGACGACCGCTACAAGTTCCTGAAGACGGGGCAGCGGCTGGTCGATCTCGGTTGCGCACCCGGCGGCTGGTGCCAGATCGCGGCCAAGCGCATCGGGCTCGAGCAGGGCAAGGGCCGCATCGTCGGCATCGACCTCCTGGCCGTCGACCCCATCCCCGGCGTCGACCTGATCGAGATGGACTTCATGTCCGAGGAGGCCCCTGCCCTGTTGACCGAGCGCCTCGGCGGCCTCGCCCATGGCGTGATGTCGGACATGGCGGCCAACACCACCGGCCACAAGAAGACCGACCACCTCAAGATCATCGGGCTGGCTGAGGCGGCGCTCGAATTTGCCGAAGGCATTTTGGCTCCCGGCGGCTTTTTCCTGGCAAAGCTGTTCCAGGGCGGCGAGAGCGAGGCGCTGCTGAAGCAGCTCAAGCGCGATTTCACGATGGTCCGCAACGTCAAGCCGGCGGCGAGCCGCTCGGATTCCTCGGAGCTCTACGTGCTGGCGACGGGTTTCCGGCGCAAGCCCGAGGAGGTCACTGAGGACAAAGTCGCACGTGACGAATCGGCGGTCGGCGACACGCCCGACGCCTGAGGCGCCCGCTAGAGCGCGCTGAGTTTTATCGGAATCGGGATTCGCAAATCAGCTTGATCGTGGTTCAAGATGTCTGCCGGGAGAAGGCGGCCGGCAGAGATGACGCGACCTTACTCTGAAGATCTCCGCGAGCGGGCTCTGGCGCGGTTCGATGCCGGTGAGAGCATCCGCTCGATCGGCGTGGCGCTGAAGATCAGCCCGYCCTGCGTCTCGAAGTGGCGCAAGCTGAAGGCGCAGACGGGGTCGCTC
>NZ_JBFTZP010000005.1:0-344018 GCF_056406735.1 Allobosea sp. P1_B10
CTTCACATATGATAGACAGCGCGCGGCGTTGGAGCGAAAGCTCCAGCGCCGCGTTGCCGTTCAAAGCCCGGCACAAAACCGGCGCCATATCGCGGGGTGGAGCAGCCCGGTAGCTCGTCAGGCTCATAACCTGAAGGTCGTCAGTTCAAATCTGGCCCCCGCAACCAAATCACAAAACACACACTCAAAACCCCCGCCCGGCGAAAGCCCGCGGGGGTTTTGTGCTAAAGGCGCCGTTATCGTCGATGGCCAGCCGCCAGAGTTCTCGCGAAAATCAGTCGCGTTTTCCTCCGTACACGCGGCTCCAAACATATGCCGTCGCAGCACGAGGCGTGCACGCTCGCCAAAGGCGACAATTGTTCGCCGGCGCGCCTGGCGTGGAGGCTGCGGCCTGAACTGAAGCGGACCGCGAGACAGCTATCCCGTTCAGCGTGAGCAAGCGCGCAGGTTCAACTGTACCCGGTTGAGCGGCAACAGGCCGGGGTGCCCCGTCGGCGTCATGTCCGCATGGCTCCCCGAGATCTCCTTCCAGGCATGCTCGCGCCCGGTGGATGGGCGCCGCCTGTAGCTATACTTATCGATGTGAGCGCATTGGCGCGCTCCTCGAAATCCGAAGCGTCGAATTCAGAATTCGCTGGACGATATCAGAGTATCGATCTGTGAATACGGTTGCCTAATCATGGTTGATACGCTTTATTCCGTTACGGCACGTAAGGCATGGAGCGGATCGGTGGCTGAGACCCCATTGACGGATGTGATCCGCTATCTTCGGACCAGCGGTGATAGCGAGGGATTTCAACCCGATCTCAACGCCTACAGGTTCGTCACATTCGACGCCGGGCCCATGAGCCCATCCGAGAAGGCGTTCGCGGAGCTCGCTTTCCTGATGTGGGGGGAGCTCATCGACCAGCCGATCGGCTTCACCTCGGCCGATAGCGCCAATATCACCCTGAACTTCGACACGTCGCTCCCGGAGGGCATCTCCGGCAGGATGCAGATGCGGCCCTGGACCGGCGATCTCCGAGCCGTCCTGGTCAACAGGAACACGTATGCGAGGACGGAGGCCACCGATCTGTTCGACGAGGGCCGCTTTGTCGTCTTCCTCCACGAGATCGGGCACGCTCTCGGGCTTACTCATCCGGGCGCCTATAACGGTGAGGTTGGAGACCCAGACGCGGTCAGCGTCTATCCCGAGGATACGCGCCAGTATTCGCTAATGTCATATCGTGCAGACGTGGAGGGGCTCAGGCAGGGCGATGGCGGGCCGTCGACGCCGCTTCTTCACGATATTGCGGCGATCCAATCGATCTACGGCAAGAATCAGGTCACGCGCCGCGGCGATACGACATACGGCTTCAATTCCAACAATGAGCACTATGTCCGCGGTCTTGTTCTCGATCCCTATGATTTTGCCGAACAGCCGGATGGTTTTTCCTTCGCGATCTATGACACCGGCGGCATCGACACGATCGATGCCAGCCAGTTCCGTGCGAGTACGGCAATCTTCGAGCAGGGCGGACGGTTCCCCCACCAGGTCATCGACCTGCGCGAAGGGCACTTCTCGAGCATCGGCATCAGGTCGGCGGACACGATCCCGATGCTGCTCACGAACAATGTCTCCATCGCCTATGGCGTAACGATCGAGAACGCGATCGGTGGCGGCGGAAACGACACCATCACCGGAAACGACGCCAAGAACCGCCTGGTCGGCAACGATGGCGAAGACTCGCTCTATGGTGGCCGTGGTGACGACGAATTGATCGGCGGGAATGACGACGACAATCTGCGTGGACAGGAGGGCGATGACATTCTCGACGGTGGGGATGGCAGCGACCTGATGATCGGGGGCGGCGGCAACGACATCTTCATCAGCGGGCGAGGCGAGCGCGACATCCTGATGGGGGGCGACGGCTTCGATACCGCGCGCTACCTGGACCCCAATGGGATCAACTACAGGCCAAGCCTGCAGAGCTTCTTCGGCAATTCAACCGGCGACGTCTTCATATCCATCGAGGCGTTCGACCTGACGGATGGGAGGGACACGTTCGAAGGCCGTGAGGAGCGGGATGTCATCTACGGCAATGGCGGCAACGACACCCTGTGGGGTTTTGGCGACGACGACCTGATCGAAGGCGGTTCGGGCGACGACACCATCGATGGCGGTGCGGGTGACGACAATCTCGGTGGAGGCAGCGGCAACGACACTCTGCTGGGTGGATCCGGCAACGACCAGTTGGTGGGCGGTTTCGGCGCGGACCTCATGGAAGGCGGCCAGGGCGGCGACTCGTACTGGGTCGACGATATCGGCGATATCGTTCGGGAGCCGGTCATCACATTCGGTAACTTCGAGCGTGACAGCGTCCTGGCGAGCATCGACTACACACTTCCATCAGGCATCGAGGATCTGGCACTGGCGGGCTTCGGATCGCTGCGTGCGACTGGAAATGCCCTCGGCAACGTATTGACCGGCAATCCGGCGGACAACGTCCTCGACGGTGGCGCCGGTGCCGACACGATGCGGGGCATGCGTGGCAACGACGTCTACATCGTCGACAATGTGGGAGATGTCGTCGACGAGAGCTTTGCTGGCGGTTTTGCGGATGTCGATACCGTTCAGTCCTCGCTCAGTTTCAGCCTCGCCAGCGCCACGGCTGTGCTGGGGGCTGTCGAGAACCTGACACTCACTGGCAGCGCTGCGATCACGGGTACCGGCAATGCACTCGACAACGTACTGACCGGCAACAGCGCCGCGAACACCCTGACCGGCGGGGATGGCGACGACACTCTCATCGGTGGCGGCGGCAATGACAGCCTCAATGGCGGCGCCGACAATGACACCTACGACTACCGGCTCGGAAAGCTGCTTTCAGCCAATCTGGGCAGCGACACGATCACGGATTCAGCGGGTTCGGATCAGTTGCGACTCGATTCGATGTCGCAAGTGCTTGGAGGCAGGCGCAGCGGCGATGACCTGATCCTGACGCTTCAGCAAGCCACGGTCACGATCAAGGGACACTTTAGCAAGGGACAGATCGAAACGCTTCGTGCGGATATCAAGCAGGTCGTGCTTGCGAACGGCCTGATTGGCGGCAACGCATCGGGGATCATTTCGGGCAGTGACGAATCCGAGACGATGGACGGACGCGGTGGCGATGACTTTCTCTATGGAGCCGCGGGGAACGACGTCCTGCTCGGCTCGGAAGGCAACGACCTTCTGCAGGGGGACCACGGCAATGACCTGCTGGCTGGCGGCAGCGGCACGGATACCGCCCGGTTCACGGGGCAGCGCGCCGACTACGACATCACCGTCTCCAACGGGCCGGTGTCGATCAAGGACAGGGTGGCCGACCGTGACGGCAGCGATCACCTGAGCGAAGTCGAGCGGCTCGCTTTCGAGGATGGGACGCTGGCCTTCGACTTCATGGGCGCCACAGGGCAAATCTACGCGCTCTACAAGGCGCTGCTCGGCCGGGATCCCGACGATTCCGGCCTTGGCTATTTCCTGCGTTATCTCGAGCGTGGCGGAACAACCGAGGCAGTCGCGAACGCCATGATCAATGCGAGCGAGATGGCCAAGACCTCGACCTCGAACGCCGAGTTCGTCACGAGGCTGTACCAGACCTGGCTGCACCGCGACCCTGAAAAGGAAGGGTTCGACCATTGGACCGGCCGCCTGGAGAACGCGCAGGGAGAGCGTGGGTCGACGGTGGCTGACTTCCTGGCGTCCCCATTCGTGCTGCAGCAAGCAACGCTGTTCGCGCCGGGCGACGGAATCTGGCTTGTCTGAGCCGTCCGGATCCCAACGGCTGTCTACGGACAGTGTTGGGGAACCGCCTGATGTCGCCGAACAAGCCCGCCTGGCCGCGACGCGCTAGGCCCTGAACTTGACTGCTCTCGCTTCAATCGCTCGATGTCGAGGTGCGGAACTTCATAGGGACAGGCTGAAGAAGGGCCCACTTGGAACCGGAGCTTCCTTTACGCAGCGAGGGGGATCGAAGCGCGCAGATCTCCGGGCCGTTGAAGACGTTGGGCTGCCGAAAACTGCTGAAAGAAAGAGTTGGTGCCCCTGGCCGGAATCGAACCAGCACTCCTTGCGGAACTCGATTTTGAGTCGAGCGCGTCTACCAATTCCGCCACAGGGGCCCCTTGCGGGCGGCCGGACTATAGCGAACCGCGATCCCGGGTCAATCGGGCAGCCGCAATGTTTCGGCGTTGAGCGCAACGTAACGCGAAAGCCGCTGCCGCCGGGAAAAATGCGAAGCCGTTCGCTCCCGCATGGACGGGCGAGGCGCGGCCGATTACAGCACCTGACATGATCAAGCGCCTCTATGAATGGACGATGTCCCTCGCCGCCCGGCCGCGGGCCGAACGCTGGCTCGCCATCGTCGCCTTCGTGGAGAGTTCGTTCTTCCTGATCCCGGCCGATGTGCTGTTCGTGCCGATGGCGCTGGCCCGGCCCGCGCGGGCCTATCGCTTCGCGCTGGTGGCGACCGTGTTCTCGACCCTTGGCGGCATCGCCGGCTATGCCATCGGCTACTATGCCTTCGAGGCACTGGCGCGTCCGGTGCTGGCCTTCTACGGCAAACTCGGTGCTTTCGAGACTTTGCGCGCCTGCGCCGGTCCCGATACGACGCTCATCCTGCTCACGACATCGGGCCTGGCCCATCTGCCGCCGATCAAGGTGGTCACGATCCTGGCCGGCGCCGTCCATATCGGGCTTGGCTTCTTCATCCTCTCCTGCGTGCTGGCGCGGGGCGCGCGCTTCTTTGCGCTCGCCTTCCTGCTGCGCCGCTATGGCGAGACGATCCGCCATTTCATCGAGCGTCGCCTGAAAGTGATCGCGGTCGTCGCGGCCGCTGCACTGATTCTGCTTTATTTCGGCCTCAAGCTGGTAGCAGGTTCCGGACAGATCCTGTCCTGCTGAGCGCTGAGCCATGACATCCTCGACACTCGATCCGGGCCCGCTTTCCGGCCGCACGGTGACATCGACCCGTCTGATCCTATGGATCGGGCTGGGCTGCCTCGCCTTGATCGCCGGAGCCTGGTTCTTCGAGCTGGTGTGGGGGCTGAGGCCGTGCAAGCTCTGCCTGGAGCAGCGCCTGCCGCATTATGCAGCCATCGGCCTTGCCGCGGCGGGGCTGGTCCTGGCGCGCTCGGTGCGGCTGCGATGGCTTGTCCTGCTGGGGCTGGCTGCGCTCATGGCCTGGAGCACCGGCCTCGGGATCTATCATTCTGGTGTCGAATGGGGCTGGTTTGCCGGGCCCAGCGACTGCGGTGGCCGTGCTGCGCCGGTGGCGGCGGGCGTGCAGGACTTCATGAAGCAGCTGGAGACGACGCGGGTCGTCTCGTGCACGGAGGCCGCCTGGCGCCTGCTGGGCCTGTCGCTCGCCGGCTGGAACGCGATCGCATCGCTCGGGCTGCTGATGCTCGCGCTGTTCGGGTTGACGCGCCGGGCTTGAGCCCGACGCCGTCGGAGCGTCGCACAAAGCCATCTGACTTGCGCAGTACGGCTTTCAGAACCTGACGAAGCCCTCGCGAAATGTCCACGTAACGGGATCGAGAGGGTGGACCGGACGGATCGCGCTGAAAGGCAGGTCCTGCGGCCTGAAGGCTGTCATGCCGGCGGTGTCGACCGTCACAGGCGTCGCCGATTTCGCGAAGGACAGCTTGTAGTGATTGGCGGAGCGCGCCACCACGGCCTTCTGCGATGAGACCGGCAGGCCCACAGCCTCGTAGAAGGCGGGGTCATGGACATTGGGAACGAGCGACGTGACCACGACACTCAGGGCCCCTGAGGCCAGTACGGCGTAGTCGCCGAAATCGGCCTCTACGCCAGCCATGTAGGGGCCCTCATTCACGAAGCGCGCGCGCCCGAGCCGCCTCACACGCCATTTTGCCTGCAGTGGCTGGAGCACTGTGTTGACGCTTGCGCCAATGGCGAGGTCCAGTTCGCTGCCGAGGCCTGCGGCTTGCGCGGCGGCCACGGCCTGGGGATCGTAGACTGCGGTCGCGACTGCAAGATCTGGGAAGCGCTCCAGCGCCACCCGCGCGATCTCGACGGAATCGCCGGGGCCGGCACCGAGCACACGGTCCCCCTGATCGCCGAGGACATAGGGGCGTTCGGCATTGCGGGCCGCCTCCAGCGTCTCGGCGACGCCCGGAAGGACCTCCGTAAAGCGATCGCGGGCGTCCCAGAGGGCCTCGGCCAGCGCCTGCGAGGCAGCCTCGCCGATGCCGCTGCCATCGTCATAGGCAAGAACCGCCTGCCCGGCACGGGGACCGTCGATGAAGGGGTGGATGTTGAAGATCGAGAGGTCGATGAGCCCAGGCCTGGCGCGCCATTCATCGGCCCGGGAGCAGAGCGTCCGCATAGGCTCGGCGGAAGTCTCGTCGCTGCCGCGCAGCAGGAAGGGGATGAAGGTGACCATGCCGCGAGGGGCAGGGCTGCCCTCCAGAAGCTTGTCCAGCAACGCCATCGCGCGCTCGCCGGTCTCGACCATGTCGGCATGGGGCTGGGTCCGGTAACCCGTGATGATCGTGGCGTTGCGGGCCATCCGCTCGGTGAAATAGGCGTGCAGGTCGAGCGCGACGCTGATCGGCATGGCGGGGCCGACGGCCTCCCTCAACCGCTCGAGCAGCTCCCCTTCGGTGTCGACGCAACGCTGAGCGATCGTCGCGCCGTGCAACTCCAGGCAGATGCCGCCGAAGCCGCCCTCGCGTGCCTTCGCCACGAATTCCGCGAGGATCTCCTCGAACAGCTCCTGTGCCACCGGTCCGCCGGGGCGCGCCCTTGCGCCGATGATCGGCAGGCATTCGTAGCCGAGCCTGTCGGCGGCCCTGACGATGCCGCTGAAGGCCGTCTGCGACTGACGGGCCTGGTCGAGAAGGTCCTGACCGCGCAGGAGTGAGAACTCTTCGCGATCGGTGATCATCGGGTTGAAGGAGTGGCCCTCGTGCCAGAGCTGGCCGACGAGAATGCGACGGTTGGATGTCATGGGCCCTCGATCTCGTTTGCGTGTCTCGCCCTGGAGGGTGTCGTACCCGGGGCCGAAGCCTTATCCTGCCGCCGCGATGTCCAGCGGCCGTACCGGCGTCCGGTGCCCGCTCTCCTCATGCTTGCTCCAGTAGGCCTGCTTCAGGCGCAGCGTCATCGGGCCCGGCCGGTCGTTGCCGAGGATGCGATGCCCGATCCGCGCCGCCGGTATGACCCCGCCCGCCGTCGATGCCAGGAAGACCTCGTCGGCCTCGTCGAGCGTCGCGCGGTGGATCGGTGCCACGGTCGCATCGATGCCGAGTTCGGCGCACAACTCCAGAACGGTCTGCCGCGTGATCCCGTGCAGGCTGCCGCGGTCGGGCGTGACGACCCGGCCATCCCTGACGACGAAGACGTTGAAGCCGGGGCCCTCGGTCAGGAAGCCCTCGGAATCACACAGCACCGCTGTGTCGAAGCCGGCGTCATGTGCTTCGAGCAGTCCCGAGGTCAGGTCGTTCCATTGGTAGTTTTTCACGGTCGGATCCACGGAGGCGTCAGGCACGCGCGGGTTCGAGGCGAGCCAGACATGCGCGCCGCGCTCCTGCACATCCCGGGGCACGATATCGACCCAGGGCACCGCGTAGGCGATGAGGTGGTTCTCGCAGTCGACCGGACGGCGGGAGCCCGCGATCTTCGGCTTTCCCCGCGAGGCGACCATCGCGACATAGGAATCCGCGAGGCCGGCCAGCGCAACGCAGCGGTGAAGGATGGATTCGATCGCGGCCCGGTCCTCCGGTGGCCTGATGCGACGCTTCGCCATCGAGGCCTCGAAGCGGTCGAGATGATCCCCGAGGCGAAAGAAGCTGCCATCGAAGACATGGACGACGTCGTACACGACATCCGAGCGCGTAAAACCCCAATCCGTGACTGGCAGCGTCGCCTGCGCGATCGGGACGAATTGGCCCCTCACATAAGCCGCACCGTCTGCATAGCTCGAGTTGCTCATCGCTGACCTCCGGAACAGGCCCTGCTCGGCGCAGGCCTATGACCGATCGATGGCAGGATAGGCGATCGATCCTCGCCTGGGCCATGCCGATCTTGCCGGCAGGGCATTCCGTCTACGCCCTAGGACCGTCCTCGCGAGCTTGCGACACATGGGGCGAGCCGAAGATCGTCGTGATCGGGCGAGGAGAGATCTGATGACGCAAGCATCGACCGTCGTGGCCATCGGCGAACCCGATACGGCTCTTGCAGTGCCCGCGCTTCAGGTGCTGTGGCCGCGATATTCGGCCGAGGAGATGTGCCGCTTCATCGATGGCACGCTTCGGCCCAACGGCTACCACCTCGTCGGCATCATTCCCCCTGGAAGCTCGCAGGCGGCGGCCGTCCTGGGTTATCGCCTGCAGCATTCGCTCTGGCTCGGGAGGTCGCTTTACATCGTGGATGTCGCGACCTTGCCTGAGTGGCGCGGCAAGGGGTTCGCCGACCAGCTTGCGGTGTGGAGCGAGGCCGAGGCGCTGAAGCTCGGCTGCGATGCCATCCACCTCGATTCAGGTGTCGGCGTCGAGCGCAGCGCGGCGCACCGTCTCTACATGCGGCATCACTACCGGATCGCGTGCCACCACTTCGCCAAGCAGCTCCGCTGAGGCGCTGGATCAGCCCGTCTTGCGCGTGAACTGAAACAGGCTGAAGCCGTAGGCCAGTGTCAGGACAAGGCCGCAGGCAAAGGCGTGGTCGGCGAACAGCCCGACGAGAAAGGTGCAGATCACTCCACTCGCCATCTGGCTGAAGCCGTATATGCCGGCGGCCGAGCCCGATTGCCTGCCGGCCTGGCCGAGCGCCCTAGCCATCGCCGTTGGGCTCAGTCCACCGGAACAGAACAGAACGATGCAGCTCATGGCGATGACGGCTGCCGGCGTCAGCAGGCCCGCCAGCGCGCCCGTCATGAAGACGAGCCCGGTCAGCGCCGCAACGCTGGCGAAGAAAACCAGAGACTTTCGAGCGTCTACCCGCCCCGCCAGCCGCCGTGCTGTGAGGGATCCGAATGCGGCCGCGACGAGCGTGGCGCTGACCCAGTATCCGACGACGCGGACATCCAGCCCCATATCCGTGTGCAGGATGAACGGCGCCGAGACGAAATAGGCGTAGCTGCCTGTCGAGCCGAACGAGCCGCCGAGTGTCGGTGTGAGAAACCGGCGGTTGCGGATCAGCGATGCAAAGTCGCCGGCAGCGGACCTGAGGCTCAGATTGCCGCTCGGACGGGACGTCTCGGGCAGGCCCTTGAGCGACAACAGGATTGCGACCGCCGCCATCCCCGCAAGCGCCGCGAAGATCGCCCGCCAGCCGAACCATTCCGAGATATTCGCACCGATCACAGGGGCGGCGCCTGGCCCGACCAGCATGATCAGGTTGAGAAGGGCGAGGCTCCGCGCCGCGCTCGCGCCGCGGGCGGTATCGGCCACGATCGCCCGCGTCAGCGCCAATCCGCCTGCGCCGCCCAGCGCCTGGATCAGCCGCGCGCCGATCAGCAACTGGATGTCGGGGGCGAAATGCGCCGCGACCGAGCCGACCAGGTAGATGGTGAGTGCGCCCAGGACTGTGGGGCGCCGCCCGATGGCGTCGGAAATCGGACCATAGATCAACTGCCCGATCGCCAGACCGAGAATGTAGACGGTGATGGTCAGCTGGATGGTCTGGCTGTCGGTGTGGAGGGCCGCCGCCGCTTGCGGAAGCGCTGGAACGAAGATGTGCATTGCCAGCGTGCCGCTGAAGGCAATCAGCACCAGCAGGCCCAAGGGCACATGCCTGGGCGGATCGACATCCGGGATTGCGGCTGGGTCGGACATAGTGCGTTGAAGGGTCGTCTCGGAGCGGGTCACGTTGCGGGTCGCCAGGCGAGGTGCTGCCGGTTGGAGACAGCACGCGGCGGATGAAGCCGGCTCAATCAGGAACCGGGAATCCGTTCAGCGATCTTCTTCAGGACGGCGCGTGCCGCAGCCAGCTCGGCTTCGGTGACCTCTGCCAGGAACTGGCGCTCGATCGCGATGCCCTTCTCGATGATGATGCGGGCCCATTTTTGGCCCTCCTCGGTGATCGAGATGCATTTCGTCCGCTTGTCCTCAGGGTCCTTGACCCAGTTGACCAGGCCGCGCTTGCGCAGGAGATCGAGCACACGCACCAGCGAGGAGGGATCCAGGCCGATCCTGGCTGCGAGGTCCTTCTGCCGCATCGGAGCCTTGTGCTCGAACAGCGCGATGATCGGCGTGCGGGTCGCGTCGGTGAAGCCGACAGCCTTGAACTCCTCGTCGACATAGCGTCGCCACTGCCGGAAGACGCTGCCGATCAGATGCCCGAAGCGCTCGGCGGGTGCCGCAGTTTCAGAGCCGTCCCGCGGCCGATCCGGCAAGATACATGACATGCAAAGTATCTAGCCACGGTCCCCAGGGATTGCAACGTTCTGCTGCGGGCGGCAGGTGCCCGAAACGAAAACGGCCCCGCATCACTGCGGGGCCGCCTTCCATCGGGAGCTGACTGAGAGCTCGACCGCAGGATGCCGCAAGTCTGACCAGGCAGGCCAGCGCGAGCAGCCCGATTGCCTTAGGCCATTGCGACCGCCGCGGCCAGTGCGGCGAGCAGGAGAGGTAGTCCGGCGCCCGAGCGCATGCGCGATTGCGCAGATATTCCTCAGAATAGTGGTCGCTCAGCCGCGACAGTAATCCAAACGCCCCGATGCCAGCGGTTGATGCCGCATCGCAATAAGCGTCTAATTAATGAGTGCCAAATGGCATGTAATTCTGGAGGTGCTTGAATTTACATATGTATTATATTCATATTTAAAATAGTTGGGTAAGTATCCTGATTTTGGTTTTTCTTGAGTGTCTCAAATTCGAATTCTCGTCCCAGATGATTGCCGACCTCGCATTGGTTGTGTGCCTTCAGTGGAAACAATGTGCCTATGTTCATCGATGCGCGCAGCCTCCCCAACGCAACCAACCTGGATGCCGATCTTTGCATCATCGGGGCCGGCGCCGCAGGTATAACCCTCGCGCTCCAGTTCATCGACCGGTCGACGAAGGTGGTCGTCCTCGAGGCCGGTGGCCTGAAGTCGGACGCGGTCACGCAGTCGCTCTATGCAGGGGAGGTGATCGGCCTGCCTTGCGTGCGGCCGGACCTGAGCCGAAGCCGTTTTTTCGGGGGCAGCACGAATTGCTGGGGTGGCTGGTGCAGGCCGCTCGATGAAATCGACATGCTGGAGAGGCCGTGGATTCCCAACAGCGGCTGGCCGATCACCCGCGAGGACCTCCAGCCCTATTACGAGAAGTCCCATTACCTCCTGAAACTCGGCGCTTTCAACTACGATCAATCGAGTTGGGTCGACGAACTCGCTTCAAGCCAGGTGACGTTCTTCCCCCTCACCGACAGTTCTATCGACAACACGGTCTGCCTGCTGAGCCCGCCGGCGCGCTTCGGGGTGCTCTATCGGGAGCGGCTCAAGAATGCCGCGAATATCCGCGTGATCCTGAACGCGAACGTCACCGAGCTTCACACGGACGAGGCCGCCTCGACCGTGACGAGCATCGACGTCGCCACGCTGTCGGGCAACCGCTTATCGATTTCGCCGCGCGCGACGGTGCTGTGCTCCGGCGGGATCGAGAACGCACGCCTGCTGCTGGCGTCGAACCGGGTGCAAAAGGCCGGGCTCGGCAATGGTCGTGACGTGGTCGGGCGCTATTTCATGGACCATCCGAGCACGCGCATGGGCGTCGCGCGCCTGCGCGACCAGAGGCACCACCGTCGCCTCTACGACAATTCCCTCGCGCTCACGCGCCGCCGCGTGAACCTGCCGCATATCCGGGTTGCCGCGCACCTTGCGCCGACGGAGGGCACGCAACGGCAATTGTCGCTTGCGAATTCGCGCACCTACCTGATGGCGCGATACTTCCATTCGGTCTCGCAGTCCTACCAGCGCCTGAAGGCGATCCGCCAGAGCATCCGGAACGGAGCGCGGTTCGGGCTCCAGATGAAGGAGGTCGTGGGACAGACGCTTGCTGCCCTGCCGGGCCTGCTGCTGGCCGCCCCGCAACTGGCCGTGGCGCTTCTGGACAACCGCTTCAATCCCGACTTCGTCACGCGCGACTTCCAGATCGAGACGATCATCGAGCCGATACCGAACCCCGACAGCCGGATCATGCTGTCAGACAGGCGCGACGAACTGGGTGTGCGCAAGGTTCGTGTCGACTGGCGGCTGACCGAGCAGGACAAGCGGAATTTCGAGGACACGCACGACCTGGTGGTGTCGGAACTCGAGAAACGCGGCGCGGTTCTGGTTGCCGACAAGGAGGCCCATGTCGCCGCCCGCTGGCCGGAGACCGTCGAGGGGTGCTGGCATCACATGGGCACGACCCGGATGCATCTCGACCCCGGCAAGGGCGTCGTCGATGCCCAATGCAAGGTCCATGGCGTCGACAATCTGTTCATCGCGGGAAGCTCGGTGTTTCCCACCGGCGGGAGCGATACGCCCACGATCACCATCGTCGCCCTGGCGCTGAGGCTGGCCGAGAGGCTGCAGGCAGAGCTCAGGTAGACTGCGCCCGGTGCCGCCCATGGATCAGCGGGCGGGAAAACCTCACGGCTCCAGCTCGGAGTCCCAGTAGAGATAGTCCAGCCAGCTCTCGTGCAGATAGTTCGGCGGGAACAGCTTTCCGTTGCGGTGGAGGTCGTTGACCGTCGGAGCGTAGGGCTTTTGCGCCGGGATCATGTCGACCGCAGCCGGCATCTTGTCGCCCTTGCGCAAATTGCAGGGCGAGCAGGCGGCGACGACGTTTTCCCAGGTCGTGAGGCCGCCCTTCGAGCGCGGGATGACATGGTCGAAGGTGAGGTCGTCGCGGGCGGTGCAGTACTGGCAGGCAAAGCGGTCGCGCAGGAAGACGTTGAACCGGGTGAAGGCCGGGGTCCGCGACGGCTTGATATAGGTCTTGAGCGAGACGACGGAGGGCAGCTTCATGTCGAAGCTCGGGCTGCGCACGACGGTGTCGTATTCCGATACGATGTTCACGCGGTCCATGAAGACCGCTTTGATCGTGTCCTGCCAGCTCCAGAGCGAAAGAGGATAATAGCTCAGCGGCCGGAAATCGGCATTGAGCACCAAGGCCGGACAACCGTCCGGCGACGCCATCGGATGCATTACATGCGCCGTCACGCCATCGCACCTCCGCTGATCGGAGCGGGACGAATCCCGCTACCCGATCAATGTAAGCGCGAGACGACAGGAATGTGAAGGGGACGCGGCATCATGGCAGCCGAAAGAGAGACGGCCAGCCAGGGGCCGACCATCTCTCGCAGAATGCGATGTCTGGGATTGCCCGGCAGGAGCCGGGCGCGACGTGCGATCAGCGCGTCGGGACGGGCTTTTCGCCGCGATAATCGTAGAAGCCGCGCTTGGTCTTGCGACCGAGCCAGCCGGCCTCGACATATTTCACAAGCAGCGGGCAAGGGCGGTATTTCGAATCCGCCAGGCCGTCATGGAGCACCTGCATCACCGAAAGGCAGGTATCGAGGCCGATGAAGTCCGCGAGCTGGAGCGGGCCCATCGGGTGATTGGCGCCGAGCTTCATCGCCGTGTCGATCGCGTCGACCGAGCCGACGCCCTCATAGAGCGTGTAGACGGCCTCGTTGATCATCGGCAGCAGGATGCGGTTGACGATGAAGGCGGGGAAATCCTCGGAGACCGAGACGGTCTTGTGGAGCTTTCCGACGAAATCCTTGGCGAGCTCGAATGTCTGGTCGTCGGTGGCGATGCCGCGGATCAGCTCGACGAGCTGCATCAACGGCACGGGGTTCATGAAATGGATGCCGATGAAGCGCTCGGGGCGATCGGTCGCCGCTGCGAGCCTCGTGATCGAGATCGACGAGGTGTTGGAGGCCAGGATCGCGTCGGGCTTGATGTGCTGGCAGGCGGCGGTGAAGATCTTGCGCTTGATCTCCTCGCTCTCGGTCGCGGCCTCGATCACGAGGTCGCACTCCTTGAGCCCGTCGAGGGTCGGGGCGGCGGTGATCAGGGCCATGGCGTTGCGGCGGATCTCGTCGCCGATCGCGCCCTTCGAGACCTGGCGGGCCATGTTGCCGTCGATGGTGGCGAGAGCCGCCTTGATCCGATCCTCGGCGAGGTCATGCAGCTTGACCTCGAACCCGGCCACGGCCGCGACATGGGCGATACCATTGCCCATTTGGCCTGCGCCGATGATGCCGATCGTCCTGATCGCCTGGTCCGACATAATTTGATCCATCCTTAGGGCGCACCGCTCGACTGTCAGAAGCGATGCGGGCCGCCCGAAAAGGCGGCCCGGTTGTCACGGGGTATCCGGTTTGGCCTACTTGCCGAGTTTGGCGAGTTCGGCGTCGAGTTCCGGCATGATGGTGAAGAGGTCGCCGACGAGGCCGTAATCCGCGATCTGGAAGATCGGGGCTTCCTCGTCCTTGTTGATGGCGACGATGACCTTCGAGTCCTTCATGCCGGCGAGATGCTGGATCGCGCCCGAGATGCCGACCGCGACGTAGAGATCAGGCGCCACGACCTTGCCGGTCTGGCCGACCTGCCAGTCGTTGGGGGCGTAGCCGGCATCGACCGCGGCGCGCGAGGCGCCCATGGCCGCGCCGAGACGGTCGGCGACGGGCTCGATGACCTTGGCGAAGTTCTCCGACGAGGCCAGCGCGCGGCCGCCCGAGACGATGATCTTGGCCGAGGCGAGCTCGGGACGGTCGGACTTGGCGACTTCCTCGCCCTTGAAGCTCGACAGCCCGGCATTGCCGGAGGCCGTAACGGCCTCGACCGGGGCCGAGGCGCTGCCGTCGCCGGCGGCGGCGAAGGAGGCGCCGCGAATGGTCAGGACCTTCTTGGCCTCGCCGCTCTGAACGGTCTGGATGGCGTTGCCGGCATAGATCGGACGCTCGAAGGTGTCGGCCGAGACGATCTTGGTGACTTCCGAGACCTGCATCACGTCGAGCATCGCGGCGACGCGCGGCATCACGTTCTTGCCGGTGGTGGTGCCGGGCGCGACGATCGCGTCATAGGGGCCAGCGAGCGCGACGATGAGGTCGGCGAGCGGCTCGGCCAGGCGGTGCTCATAGGCCGCATCGTCGGCGAGCAGCACCTTCTCCACGCCGTCGAGCTTGGCTGCGGCATCGGCCACGGCCTTGGCGTTGTGGCCGGCGACGAGGACGTGCACGGGGGCACCGAGCGCCTTGGCGGCGGTCAGGGCCTTGCGGGTGGCCTCGTTGAGCGAGACGTTGTCGTGTTTGGCGAGAAGCAGCGTCGTCATGATCAGAGAACTCCTGCTTCGTTCTTGAGCTTGGATACGAGTTCGGCAACCGAGCCGACCTTGACGCCGGCCGAGCGGCCTGCCGGTTCCGTCGTCTTCAAAACCTTCAGCCGCGGGCTGACATCGACACCCAGCGCTTCGGCGGTGGTCTCGTCGAGCTGCTTCTTCTTCGCCTTCATGATGTTGGGCAGCGAGGCATAGCGCGGCTCGTTCAGGCGCAGATCGGTGGTGACGATCGCCGGCAGCTTCAGGCCGACCGTCTGCAGGCCGCCATCGACCTCGCGGGTGACATCAATCGAACCGTCGCCGACCACGACCTTGGAAGCGAAGGTGCCCTGCGGCCAGCCCAGCAACGCCGCCAGCATCTGGCCGGTCTGGTTGCAATCATCGTCGATCGCCTGCTTGCCGAGAATGACCAGCTGCGGGCTCTCCTGCTCGACCAGCTTCTTGAGGAGCTTGGCAACAGCCAGCGGCTCGACGACGCCGTCGACCTTGACCAGGATGCCGCGATCGGCGCCCATGGCGAGACCCGTGCGGATCGTCTCGGCGGCCTGCTGCGGGCCGATCGAGACCACGACGACCTCGGTCGCCTTGCCGGCTTCCTTCAGGCGCAGAGCCTCTTCGACCGCGATCTCGTCAAAGGGGTTCATCGACATCTTGACGTTGGCGAGCTCGACGCCCGACCCATCCGCCTTCACCCGGATCTTCACATTGTAGTCCACAACCCGCTTGACGGGCACAAGGATCTTCATCGTCAATTTCACCGTTTACGGAAAGATATCAGCAAGGCCGCGCCGTGCTCATAGGCTGGAAGACGGCATCACGGCTCTCGGCTGGAATGCGGAGGGACCGTAACGACGCCCGTTTGCGCTTGTCAACGCCGTGAAAGTCGCGGGGCGCTTGGCAATCACCATCAGGCCACCCGTCCAAACAGCGTCACACCGCGATGGATGAAGATCGGGGTCAGGGCCGCACCGGCGGCAAGGCCGCCGAGATGGGCCCACCAGCCGACATGCCCAGCCGGATCCAGGAAGGCCGAGACGATCTGGAACAGGATCCACGCGCCCAGTGCATAAAGCACCGTGATGCGCAGCGGGATCCAGTTGAAGGCCAGGCCCCAGATCCTGACGCGGGGATAAAGCATCAGATAGGAGGCGATGACGCCCGACACCGCGCCCGACGCGCCGATCAGGGGCTGGTCGGAGGTCGGGTTCATCAGGGCATGTGCCATCGAGCCCGCCAGCCCGCAGAGGAAGAAAAACACCAGGAAGCGCGCATGGCCCATTGCGTCCTCGACGTTGTCCCCGAAGACCCAGAGGAACAGCATGTTGCCGACCAGATGCGCCAGCCCGGCATGAAGCAGAACGTTACTGAAAACCGTCAGCCAAGGCGGTAGCTGCATCAGCTCCTCGGGCAGGCGGGCGGTGCCGAACAGGACCGATGGAATCAGGCCGAAGCCGGCTGCGATCGCGATCTGCGCCTGTTCGGTCTCTCGCAGGGAGAGGACCAGGAAAATGCCGATGCACGTGCAAATCAGCGCATAGGTGACATAGGGCGCGCGCATGAAACGCAGCGGAACCCCATCATGCAGCGGCACGAACATTGGCGGATCTCGTCAGGGCAGGGTGGATCTCGACGCGTCGTAGCCCGGTTCTAGCGGTTTTGTCCCGGCACCCACAGCACATCCCCCCGCGCACTAGCATTGAGGTGGCGCGAGGCGACGAAAAGGAAGTCCGAGAGGCGGTTGATGTATTTCAGTGCGGGGGCAGAGACGATCTCTCCCGGCGTGGCGGCAAGCGCGACCATCAGGCGCTCGGCGCGGCGACTGACCGTGCGGGCCAGATGAAGATGCGTCGCTGCGGGCGTGCCGCCGGGCAGAACGAAGGAGCGCAGCGGCGGCAAGCTGGCGTTGAGCGTGTCGATGCCGGCCTCGATGCGGTCGACCTGGCTCTGGACGATGCGCAGCGGCTCGAAGGCCAGCGGCTGACCGTCATCGGGCGCCGAGAGGTCGGCGCCGAGGTCGAAGAGGTCGTTGCTGATCGCGCCAAGCATCGCGTCGAGCGCCGGGTCCTCGGTAGCGGCGTGGAGGCGGGCCAGGCCTATGCAGGCATTGGTCTCGTCGACCGTGCCATAGGCTTCGACCCGGAGATCGGATTTTGAGCGGCGGGGCCCCGAAGTCAGGCCCGTCGTGCCGTCGTCACCGGTGCGTGTGTAGATGCGGTTGAGCTTGACCATGCCGCTTTATAGCGCGGCGCAGCGCTAGCGAAAGCGTTTCGCGTGTGGCCGTGTCAGAAGCTGTAGCCGAGCTTCGCGCCGAAATTGGCGGGGCCGCGCGGCTTGTCGCGGTCGGAGCAGCCGAGCGGGCTGAAATGCTCGAGCGTCGCGACCAGGCTCCAGCGATCGTTCAGCCGGACGCCGAGCGCCGCAGCCTCGCGCGAACCGGTGTTGCAACCGACATTCAGGCGGTTCTCGGGGATCACGCCACCGGTCTTGCCGTCATTGAGCGCGGCGCCGAGGCTTGCCTCGACGAAGACGGCCTTGCTGAGATCGACGGTCCAAGTGGCGCCGGCATAGGCGTAGCGCGTGCCGTTGAAGTTGGCGCTGGCGCCGAGATGGAAGCGCGGCACGAAGGCAGCGCTGAAGCGGTTGTCCAGGGTCACGGCGCGAGGGCTGATCATCTCTCCGCTGAAATTCAGCAACCCGCTCTCGCGCCCGCCGGGGTTGGCTGCGGTGAGGCCGAGGCGCGCTTCCCAGGATGGAATCGGGGTGCTGGTCGCCGGTGCGTAGCTCGATACGCTTGCCGGGAGCTGTGGCGATTGCGCCCAGGCGGGCGACACGGCCAGCATTCCAGCAAGGATGAACAACGCGACGCGACCCATGGGCGACTTATCTTCTTGTCGGCGGAACCAGCGTTAGGAAAGCACATAGACCCGTGTCGGGAATATGGCAAAACCGCGGCAAATTGCCTGTATCGCGGGCGTTGGTTTCCGTAAAACCGTTGTGTATCAGTGGTTTGAACGGTGAGGGGTCGAGAGGTCGCATCCCTCCAGTCGGCTGTGGAGATCAGCCGTTGCGCCACCAGAGGACCAGCAGAATCACGATGATCGCGACGAACTGCAGGACCACGCGCAGGCGCATCAGGTTTTGCGAGGTGCTGGGGCTGCCGCCACGCAACATGTTGAACAGGCCCAGCAGCAGGACGATTGCAACGGCGCCGACCGCGATCGGAACGAGGGAACCAGAGAAGCTCATGGCACTGACTTAACGCGCGGTGCGGCGCTTGGCCAGTGAAACGGCGGCACGCCAAGGGTGGTGTTCAGCGATAGCGCCGCTGAACGATCAGATGCGCGGCCACCGTGAGCAGGATCGTCGCGGTCATCAGGATGAACGAGATCGCGCCGCCGAACGGCCAGTTGTTCTGCTGGGCGAACTGGCCATAGACCAGCGGCCCCATCATCTGGAATTTCGGGCCGCCCAGCAGCACCGGGGTGGCATAGGCGTTCATCGCCAGGATGAAGGTCAGGATCGTGCCGGCGAGGATGCCCGGCAGCGCCAGCGGCCAGAGCACGCGCCGGAACATCGCTGAGGGGCCCGCGCCGAGGCTGAAGGCGGCCTCCTCGACATTGCGCGGTATGCCCTCGATCACGCTCTGCAGCGTCAGCACCATGAAGGGCAGGTTGACCGCGACGATTCCGATCAGCACCGCGTTCTCGGTGAACATGATCTCAAACGGCTGGTCGATCAGCCCCAGCCCCATTAGGGAGGCGTTGAAGGCGCCCTTGTTGCCGAAGGCCGTCATCCAGCCCGCCGCGCGCACCGCATTGCCGACGAAGAGCGGCAGCACGACCAGCATGATCATCAGGTTCTTGAAGCGGCTTTCCATGCGGGCCAGCACATAGGCCAGCGGAAAGCCGAGGATCAGGCATGAAACCGTGCAGATCACCGCTACGCGGACGGTGCGCAGGAGCACGTTGAGATAATAGCTGTCGGTGAAGAACTTGACGTAGTTCTCGATCGTCAGCCCGTCGACCATGAACTGGCCGGGAATGAACTGGTTCAGCGAATAGCGGAACAGGATCGCGATCGGGCCGAGCAGCCCGATCGCGACGAAGATGGTCGCGGGCACGACGAGCGTACCGGCCAGGCCGGTGCGCGCGCCTGCAATCGCTTCGGGGGCGGCTGTGCTCAATGGCCTTCTCCGTCATGGCCGGGCTTGTCCCGGCCATCCACCTCCTGGACGCCTGCCGGGGCAGGGTCCGAGATCGAAACACAGCGAGCGCGGCGGAAGGCGGCCAAAAGCCCGCCATCCGCGCCGAAAGACACGGCTGGCCGGGGCAGATTCGGCCATGACGGCAGAGCCCGGATGTGCATGCCCATCGCGCCCGCTGCGACCGTCACGCCTTGAAGACCTTGTCCCACCACTCCTTCATTGCCGAGTCCTGCTTGGCGAGGAAGGCGTAGTCGAGGTCGCGGATGGTCTTTTCCTCGTCCGGGGTGAAGCCGATACGCTTCTGCAAAGCGGGATCGACGCTCAGGCCGGTGACGGTGCCGTTATAACCCATGTCGACGGCGAAGGCCTCCTGCGCCGACTTCTCGAGCATGGCGTTCATATAGGCGTAGGCATTTTCCTTGTTGGGCGCGTTCTTCTGGATCACGAAGCCCGAGACATAGGCCGGGATGCCCTCGACCGGCGAGACAGCCTCGCATGGGATGCCGGCGTTCTGCCACTGGACGACGCGCGCCTTCCAGATCGCGCTGATGCCGACCTCTTCGTTCTTCATCGCCGCGGCGAAGGCCTCGTTGGTCGGGTAGACGCGGGCGCCGGCCTTCTTGACCGCCATCAGCACCTCCTTGGCCTTGTCCATGTCGTTCATGTCCTTGCCGCCGGTCGCTGCCATGGAGGCGGCGATCATGATGGCCTGGTACTGAATGTCGATGAAGCCGATCTTGTTGCCGTGCTTGGGGTCGAGCCAGTCCTTGAAGCCCTTGGGCGCCGGATTGATGATCTTGGGATTATAGATCACCACGTTGCCGGAGTAGATGTGCCCGATGCCATACGGATATTTCATCGTCGGCAGCAGGTTCTTGGCATTGGGAATCTTCGAGTAGTCGAGCGTCTCGACCACGCCGGCCTCGTTCATCTCGAACATGTTCGAGGAGGACAGGCCCTGCACGTCGACGGTGCCGCGCGGCAGACGGCGCTCGGCCACCATCTTGGCGCGGCGCGGTGCGTCGCCGGCCTGGTCCTGCACGATCTCGAGGCCCTTGGGCTTCAGGATGGGCTCGTCGATGTTCTTGTTGAGCAGCCGGGCATAGTCGCCGCCCCAGGTGCCGATCACGACCTTGCCGCCCGATTGGGCGAAGGCCGGAAGGTTCAGGCCGGTCGCCAGTGCGGCAGCGCCGGCACCTTTGAGCAGGTCGCGCCTGTCGAATGTCGTCATCGTGGTAACTCCCCTTTTGGACGCCTGACGAGATTTGAGCTCATGATCCCGGCCGAAAAACGGATGGATTCGCTTGTCGGCCGCATGGCTCACGCCCCGCTGGGATAGACGAGCCCGGCGTCTTCGGCCCAACCTATGGTGATGGAGTCGCCGGGCCGGGGCTCGCTGACGCCCTGCCGGTTCGGAATCTGCAACAACATGCGGTCCTGTGCGGAGAGGCCGACATGGATCTCGAGCAGTGCGCCGAGATAGGAGGCGTGCTCGACCTTTGCCGCGAAATGGTTGGCCAGCCCCGCGGCGTCGCCGCCGACGGCGATCCGCTCGGGCCGCAAGGCCAGGGTCGCCTTGCCGGGGGCGGTCGCGGCCGCGCAGGCGATGTCGAGCCCGCCCAGCGTGCGGAAGCGGCCGGGCGAGGAGGTTTCGCCGTCGAGGAAGGCACTGCGCCCGATGAAGCCGGCGACGAAGCGGTCGGCCGGGTTCTCGTAGAGTTCGCGCTGGGTGCCGACCTGCCGGACCTTGCCCTTTTCCATGACGACCAGCCGGTCGGCCATGGTCAGGGCCTCCTCCTGGTCATGCGTGACCATGATCGTGGTCAGGCCGAGCTTGCGCTGGAGATCGCGGATCTCGACGCGCACCTCCTGACGGAGCTTCGCGTCGAGATTGGACAGCGGCTCGTCCAGAAGCAGCACGTCGGGTTCCATGGCGAGCGCACGGGCGAGCGCGACGCGCTGCTGTTGGCCGCCGGAGAGCTGGCGCGGGTAGCGCCCGTCAAAGCCGGTCAACTGGACAAGGCGCAGCGCCTCGGCGACGCGCGGGCCGCGCTCGGCCTGCGGCACCTTGCGCATCTCCAGCCCGAACGCGACGTTTTCGGCCACCGTCATATGCGGAAACAGCGCGTAGCTCTGGAAGACCAGGCCGCAATTGCGCTTCCACGGCGGCAGGTTGGTGACGTCGCGCTCGCCGATCACGAGTTTTCCGGCGCTCGGCGCGACGAAGCCTGCGACCATGCGCAAGGTCGTGGTCTTGCCGCAGCCGGAGGGGCCGAGCAGGACCAGGAACTCACCATCGGCGATATCGATATTGACGTCGTCGACGACGGTCAGATCGCCATAGGTCTTGCGAAGATGCCCGATCGAGAGCCGCGCCATATCTTAAACCACCCGACTCAGTTTGACGTAGCGATCGGTCACGACCATGGCCGCCGCGATCAGCACGATCTGGATCAGAGAAGCGGCGGCGACGGTCGGATCGATCTTCCATTCGAGATATTGCAGGATCGCGATCGGCAAGGTGGTGCGGCCGGGACCGACCAGGAACAGGCTCATCTCGAGATTGCCGAAGGAGGTCACGAAACCGAACAGTCCGGCGGCGACGATGCCGGGCCGGATGCTCGGCAGAGTCACCCGCCAGAAGGTCGTCACCGGGCCGGCGCCGAGATTCTGCGCGGCCTCTTCGATGGTGCGGTCGAAGCCGGCCAGGCTTGCCGTGACGAGCCGGACCACCCAGGGCACGACCACGAGCGTGTGCGCGGCGATCAGACCGCCGAGCGACCCCAGCACCGGCAGGCCGGTGGCGATCTCGGTCTCGATCTGGAAGACGTAGGTCGCGGTGCCGAGCACGATGCCCGGCATCACCAGCGGCAGCAGCAGCAAGGTATTGACCAACGGCCCGAGCGGGATGCGGTGGCGAACCAGCGCCAGACTCGCGGGCACGCCCAGAGCCAGCCCGATCAGCGTCGCCAGCACCCCGACCTCGAGGCTGAGGATAAAGCCGTCGATGAAGGATTTGTTGCTCGCCGCGGCGGCGAACCATTTCACGGAATAGCCTTCCGGCGGGAAGGACGGGATTTCCTGGCGGAAGAAGGCGAGCCACGTCACGAAGAACAGCGGCATCAGGATGAAGGCGAGCGACAGGCCTGCTGCGCTGTTGAGCGCAAGGCGGCCGGCGCCGGAGCGCGCTGCGGCGCTCAAGCCGCGCCTCCGCGCTGCGCTAGCGGCACCAGATGCCCAAAGGGCATCTGGTGCTTCGACTTCGTCCGCGGCCGCCTTTGGCGTGTCATCGCGAGCCTTCCCCTCAATTCGTCGGACCGCAAGCTGCGGTCTCACTTAAAAACAGTCAAGACTGTTCTTCTGTAGCGATCCGGGCTGTTGTCGGCCCGGGCCGGAGCGCTCCGGGGCGCTCCGGAACAGCAAGGTCACTGCAGCGTGTTCTTGTGGAACTTGCCACCCTTCATGATCATCGGCAGGCGCGCGCCCTGGCCCTGGAAGAGCTCAAGGTCCTTGAGCGGGTCGCCATCGACGAGGATCATGTCCGCAAAGGCCCCAGCACGGAGCGTGCCAAGCTTGCCTTCCATGCGCAGGAGCTGAGCGCCGACAGTGGTGGCCGAGCGGATGATCTCGATCGGAGACAGCACCTCGCGGCGCAGCAGGAACTCGCGCGACTGGTCGACCTGGAGTTGGCCGAGCAGGTCGGAGCCATAGGCCACGGGCACGCCGGCGCGCTTGCAGATCTCGAGCGAACGCAGGCCGCCATCGATGACGAGATCGTTCTTGGCCAGCATGTCGCCGGTCATGCCGAATTCCGCGGCGCGTTCCTTCATCGCGTAATAGGCGACGAGGTTGGCGGTGAGGAACATGTTGTTCTCGGCCATCAGCTTGGCCGAGGCGTCGTCGATCAGGTTGCCGTGCTCGATCGCGCGCACGCCGCATTGAGCGGCCCGCGTGATGGCCTCGGGCGTATAGGCATGGGCGCAGACATAGCGGCCGAAGGCTTTTGCCTCCTCCACCGCAGTGCGGATCTCGTCGAGGCTGAACTGCAGGGAGTCGAGCGGATCGTAAGGTGAGGCGACGCCGCCCGACATCATGATCTTGATGTGGTCGGCGCCGAGCCGCATCTGTTCGCGCACCGACTTGCGCACCGCCGAGACGCCGTCCGAGACGTTCATGGTGTAGGCCATGGCGTTGCAGCACTGGCAGCGCGTGCCGAAATCGGTGCGGCGGCGCGCGTCGCTGTGGCCGCCGGTCGGGCCGATCGCCTGGCCGGCGATGAACAGGCGCGGGGCTGCGACGTCGCCCTTGTCGACGGCCTCCTTGATGCCCCAGTCGGCGCCGCCGGTGTCGCGCACCGAGGTGAAGCCGCGGTCGATCATGCCGCGCATCAGGTTGATGGCGCGCGCCGTCATCAGCGTCAGCGGCATGCTCTCCATGCTGCGGATATAGACTTCGGTGAGGAAGACGTGGACGTGGCTGTCGATCAGGCCCGGCATCAGGGTGCGGCCGCCGCAGTCGACGACGTCGGCCTTGGCGGCCTTGATCGGCTTGTCGGAGAGTTCGCGGATGGTCTCGCCTTCGACCAGGAGCTCATAGCCCTGGCGCAGTTCGGCATGGTCCGGCTCGAGCAGGGCAAAGTTCTTGAAGTGCAGCGCAGTCATCGCAAATCTCCTCCCGGGCGCCGCACGAATGGCGGCCTTGTCCCCGACAACTGATATATTGCGAAGTTTGTGCCAGCTTGTCCATGCGGCACCGGGAGGAAACCGGCAGCCCCATGCGGACGTGACTTTCAGCCCCCGAGGGCGGTGTTCTGAGCCTGCATCCGGCTGCGAATCGGCGGGGCGAGATCGTCGGCCAGTGCGCGGCTGATGGCCGGGAGGCCGTCCAGGAGGCTCGGGACGAAGGCCTGCGAAGGCGGCATGCGCTTTGGCAGGGCGTGCAGGGCGGCCGCCATCACCAGTGGATCGCGCTCGCCCTCGCCATTCTGAGAGGGGTCGTGCAGCACGCTGACCAGGCCGAGATGCTCGGCGCGGTCGGCCCGGATCGCCTGTTCCAGCCGCGGCTTGACGCGCGGCACGATCAGCGCCGGTTTGTCGAAGGACAGGATCTCGCAGAAGGTGTTGTAGCCGCCCATCGCGACGACACAATGTGCCCTGTTCATGAGCAGTTCGAGGCGCGGCTCGAAGCCGAGGCTCTCCAGCTTGGACAGCCGCGCAATGCGCTCGGAGAACTCCTTGCGGCGCTCGCGCGACATGAAGGGTCCAAACACGATCAGCGCCGGCAAAGCGATGCTCGGATCGGCCTCATAGGCCGAAATCACCCAGTCGATCACGCCTGCGCCGTCGCCGCCGCCGCCCGGTGTCACCAGGATGAAGGGTCCCTTGGTGATGCGTGGATAGCCGTTGGGCGGCATCGGGCTCGGCACAGCGCGCTTGAGATAGCCGGTATAGCGGATCTTGTCGGCAAAGAGCTGCGGATCGGGCAGTCCGAGCAGAGGCTGGTACACGCCTTCGAGCCCATAGACGAAGATGTCGTCGTAGATCTGGTTGAGCGCGTCGAGAGCGCCGCTGTTGCGCCATTCGTCCCGGAGCTTCTCGGGCTCGTCGAGGACGTCGCGCAGGCCCAGCACGATGCGCGCGCCGCGCCGCTGGAGGATGTCGAGCGCCGGGATCAACTCGCCGCGCAGGCCGATCGGCTCCTTGTCGACGATGAAGACATCGGGATCGAACGAGATCGCCAGTTGCTTGATCAGGTCGGTGCGCAGCCGGATCGTGTCGTTGAGATCGAGATTGAGGTGGTGGGGGCCGTAACGGCCGTCGCTATGCTTCTCGACGCCCGGAATGCGGACATAGTCGACGCCGTCGCCGAACTGGAAGCTCGAGATCACCGAGGATCCGGAGACGATGATCACTGATATATGAGGGTAGCTAGCAACCAGCGAATTCGCGATCGCGCGGCAGCGGCGGATATGGCCGAGGCCGAAGGTGTCGTGGCTGTAGATCAGGACACGGGGCGCATGCGGGTGACGCGGCGCACGCTCGACGCTGGGGAGTTCGACGACATTGCGAGACATGGCGCGGCGTCCTCCGGTGTCAGGGCCAGACGACCGCGTGCAAAGGCCTACGCAACGGGCTAGTCTGACGGGATTATAGCGTGGCGCGCGGAGCGATCCAAGTCCGCACGCACGGCCGAGTCTGTGCGCTGCGTCATAGAGTTCAGGACGCCGGGGGCGAAGCTGAAAAAAGCGCCTTCGGGTCGGTCGGCACGACCGACGGATGGGGACAAAGCCGCGTCAGAATCGCGGCTAGCGCCGTCCAGGCCGTCTCGTCATGGTCGCGGTGGTGCAGCAGCAGGCCGAAGGTCGTGGATGTGCTGCCCGCTGCACGCCGCAGCGCCAGCTGCGAGCAGAATTCACTCACCAGCGCCTCGAGCGGACGTCCGACGCGGCCGCCATGCCAATCCATGACGTCGAGATCGGTGTTGACCAGTATCGGGCCGCCGGCCGCGCCGAGGGCAAAGCCGCGAAAGCAGGAGAGGCCGGAGAAGCCCAGTTCCGGCAGGAGCGCAGCCAACCTCGGGTCGATTCGGTTCCAGGGCGGCACGAAGACGGGCAGGGGGTTGGTGCCGAGCCGCTCGGCCAGCACGCGGCGGGCGAGGGCAATCTCCTCACGGATTGCCTCATTCGCGCGCTGCGGGCCGAATTCCGCCTTCTTGCCGCCGATGGGAGCATGGTTGCGATGCCAGCAGCCATGCTGGCAGGGCAGAAGCGACGGCGCGACTTCGAGGGCAGCGGCGAGAGAGGGCTCCACGAGCATCGGGATCACGGCGAGCAGGACCGGCAGGCCGAAACCTTCGCCGAGCTCTGCCAGCCGATCGAGCGCAGGGCTTGCCGCGATGGCATCGTCGTCGCGCAGCCACAGCCTGATGCCGCCGTCGCGCCAGTGCGCGAGTTCGGCGTCGAGGTTCTTCCAGATCGCGCTGTCGGTCATGTCAGGATTGCTTTTCGGCGCCGAAAGGCCTGTTCGGCGAGGGACAGCGCCTCTGCGAGACGTGCCGCGGCCGTGTCCATGTCGCGCTCGGACGCTATGAAGCGCGCAGCGGCCGCGCCCATGCGTGTCCGCAACGTCCGGTCATCCAGCAGCAGGCCCAACGCTTCCGCCAGCGCCGCCTCGTCGCGCTCGGGGGCGAGAAACGCGGTCTCCCCGGCCTGGAGAGTGTCGGGCACGCCGCCACTGGCGAAGGCGACAACGGGAAGACCAGCGGCCTGCGCCTCGAGATAGACGAGCCCATAGGCCTCGCCGAGGCCGGGCCAGACGAAGATGTCGTGCAGCGGCAGTTCGGCCGCGACCGCTTGATGCGCCAGCGCGCCGCGCCAGACGAGGCGGTCCGGCGGCAACGCTGCGAAGGCCATTGCGACCTCGCCGCGCAGCGGGCCGTCGCCGATGATCGTCAGGGTCCAGGGCCTGTCGAGAAGGGAACCGAGCGTACGGGCAAGCGCGAGATAGCTCTCATGCTTCACGCCGCTGCGCATCATCGCGACCGTGACGAGGCGTGGCGCGCCGCCATGACCCGGTGTCGCATGGGTGGCGGGCCTGGCGGCAATGAAAGGCGGCAGGGCGATAGCCACGGCGTCGGCGCCGAGCCAGGGCTCGATGCTGGCCCGGTCCTGCCCGGTGAAGCATAGATGGAGGTCGGCGGCAGCAAAGCTTGCGCGCGCTTGCGCCACGGCATCGGCCCATTCGCCGTCGGCGCGGCGTCGGGAATCGCTGGCCTCCGCAACGACATAGGGGATGCCGAGCGAGCCTGCGATCGCCGGACCCAGCAGATCGGGCGCCTTGTAGTAGCTGTGATAGGTGAACCAGAGCTGTGGCGCGTCATCCGCCTCGCGCCAGCGGGAGACCAGCGCCTCGACGCGTGCGGAGGCCTTTGCCTTCAGTGCTTCGAGGTCGGCGGGCGTCGTCATGTAGCTGCGGGCATCGAGCAAGGGCTCGACCTGATGGCCGAGTCGCGCGAGCCCGTCGGCAATCTGGCGGGCCATGCGGCGGTCGCCCGAGATGCGGCCATCGTCGAAGGGATTGAGCGGCGTATGGAAGGCGATGCGCAACGGCTGTCCGCTCGGGCCGGAGAGGGGTCTCGCTCAGCGATAGGGGTCTGCCGCGTCGCGCAGGCCGTCGCCGAGGAAGTTGAAGGCGAGGATGATCAGGATTACCGGCACGACCGGATAGAGCAACCAGGGGTACAGCACCACCACATTGATGTTCTGCGCCTCGTTGAGCATCACGCCCCAACTGGTGATCGGCGGGCGCAGGCCAAGCCCCAGGAAGCTCAGCGCCGTCTCGCCCAGAATCGTCTTCGGGATGGTTATCGTAGCCGAAGCGATGAGGTGGCTCATGAAGCCCGGCACGAGATGCAGCCCGATGATGCGGGCGGGCTTGGCACCCATCAACTGGGCCGCGACGACATAATCCTCCTCGCGCAGCGACAGCAGCTTCGATCGTACGGCGCGGGCGAGCCCGGTCCAGTCCATCAGCCCCAGGATCACTGTGATGCCGAGATAGACCAGGAGCGGGCTCCAGGAGGGGGGCATGATCGAGGCCAGCGCCAGCCAGAGCGGGATATGCGGCAGCGACTGAACGATCTCGATGACGCGCTGCACGACGAGGTCGATCTTGCCGCCATAATAGCCGGCAATGCCGCCGATGATGACGCCGAGCACGAAGGAGACGAGGACGCCGAGCAGGCCGATCGAAAGCGAGATGCGCCCGCCATAGAGGATGCGAGAGAGCATGTCGCGGCCGAGCCGGTCGGAGCCAAGCAGGAACAGCGTGCCGCCTTCGGCCGGGCAGACGAAATGCAGGTTGCCGGGGATCAGCCCCCAGAAATCATAGGTATCGCCGCGGCAGAAGAAGCGGATCTTCTGGGGCCTCGTGGTGTCGACGTCGTATTCTCGCTTCAGGTTCTCCATGTTGAGGCGCTGGGTATATGGATAGACGAAGGGGCCCAGGAAGCTGCCTTCGTGGAAGAGGTGGACCTCCTGCCGTGGCGCCCGGATGAAGTCGGTGTTGCGCGTGGTGTAGTGATAGGGCGCCAGAAATTCCGCGAAGATCGCCATGCCATAGATGATCAGGATGACTATCCCCGAGATCACGGCGAGCTTGTGCTTGCGGAACTTCCACCACATCAGCTGCCATTGCGAGGCGAGATAGACCCGCTCCTGCTCGGGCGTCATCGCCTCGACGGCGTGCGGCTCGAAGGGCGCTGTCGAGGCGGTATGGGGCAGCGCTGCGCCGTCCGGCGGCAGGCCGGGCTTCATCGACGAAGCCGATTTGCTGTCGAGGGTCATCGTCACTTGGTCGCCGTCCCTTGCAGCCGGATGCGCGGGTCGAGCATCGCCAGCGCGATGTCCGAGATCAGCACGCCGATCACGGTCAGGAAGGACAGGAACATCAGGAAGGAACCGGCGAGATACATGTCCTGGCTCTGCAGGGCGCGGATCAGCAGCGGTCCCGTGGTCTGGAGCGAAAGCACGATGGCGACGATCTCCGCGCCCGAGACGATCGAGGGCAGGATGTCGCCGATATCCGAGACGAAGAAGTTCAGCGACATGCGCAGAGGATATTTGCGCAGCGCCTTGCCCGGCGGCAGGCCCTTGGCGCGGGCGGTGACGAAGTACTGCTTCTGCAACTCGTCGAGGAGGTTGGCGCGCACCGCGCGGATCATGCCCGCCGTGCCTCCGGCGCCGATGATGATCACGGGGATCCAGAGATGCTCGGCGATCGAGCGAACCTTGGCCCAGCTCATCGGCTGGTTGAGATATTGCGGGTCGACGAGGCCGCCGATGGAGGTGCCGAACCAGACATTGGCGAAGTACATGAAGACAAGCGCGAGCAGGAAATGCGGCACGGCGAGCCCGATCAGCCCCATGAAGGTCAGGCCGTAATCGCCCCAGCTATACTGATGCGTGGCCGAGTAGATGCCGATCGGGAAGGCGACGATCCAGGTGAAGATGATGGTAACGAAGGAGACCACCATGGTCAGCATCAGCCGGTCGCCAACGATCTCGCGCACCGGGCGCTGGTACTCGAAGGAATAGCCCATGTCGCCCTGGAGCAACCCGGCGACCCACCAGAAATAGCGCTCCACCGGCGGCTTGTCGAAACCGTACTCCTTCTTCAGGAACTCGATGCGGGAGAGGTCGGCCTTCTCGCCCTGCGCCTGCATCTCGGCGGCCAGCGTCTCGAAATAATCGCCTTCAGGCAGGTTGATGACGGTGAAGATCAGCGCGCTGGTGACCAGCAGCGTCGGGATCATCACCAGGATGCGCTTGAGGATGTATTGCAGCAGCACGGTTCAGACTTTCGCCCGGGCCTGGTCGAACCAGAAGGTGTCGGGCATGTAGCGGCCAAAGAAGGCGCCGGGTTCGAAGCTGTAGAGCCCCTTTTCGGGGACGTTGCGGAGCGAGCGAGAGACCACGACCGGCTGCAGCGTGCCGTTGACGATTCCGATGGTGAAGAGTTGCTCGGCGTTGATCCTGAGCATCTCCTGCCAGATCAGCCGGCGCTGGGCATGGGTCGTGCTGGAACGCCATTCATTGTAGAGGCGCATCAACTGCTGGACCTCGGGCAGGTCGGGCTTCTCGCCCTCGCGGCCGCCGCTCTCGACATACTGGCCCCAGCGCGGCCAGTTGAACTGCGAGGCGGAGGTGGGGGCCAGCGCGTCGGGCTCCATGTCGGCTGCGACGAGTGCGTTGTCCATCCCCGACCAGGCCGACATGATGGTCTGGCCGGCGACGATACGGCGGCGGAAAACATCGCGCTGGGTCGAGCGCGGATAGATCTTGATGCCGACCGAGAACAGGTCCTGCTTGATGAGGTCGAGGATGTCGGTTTCTTCGGTGCTCTCGCCAGCGGTCTCGACGGTGAATTCCAGGCGGCGCCCGTCAGGCAGCAGGCGCACGCCCTCGCTGTCGCGCTTTGTCAGGCCGATCTCGTCGAGCAGGCGATTGGCGAGCGCCTTGTCCTGCTCCATCCACATCTGCGCGTTCTCGGCACTGTAGAGCGGGCTTTCCGGCAGCGCCGTGTTTCCGCTCTCCTTGGCCAGTCCGAAGAAGATGACCTTGTTGACGTCCCGGCGGTTGATCGCAACCGAAAGCGCACGGCGGTAGCGCAGGTCGCGGTTGAGATCGCGCCAGACCGGATCGATCGCGTTCAGGTTGGGCATCAGGGCAAAATAGGCGCCCTCGGCCCGCTTCCAGAGCCGGACGTCGAAATCCATCCGCTTCGAGGCGTCCTTCAGGAAAGTGTAGTTGTCGAACCGCAGATAGCGCGCCTGCAGATCGGCCTCGCCGGCGGCGGCCTTGGCGGGGATCAGCGAATTGGTGCCGATGGTCAGCAGGGTTTCGTCGATATAGGGCAGCTGTCGCCCGTTCTGGTCGATCCGGTGGAAGAAGGGGTTGCGCTGGAACGAGAACTGTTCGGCGGGCAACGGCGTCATGTTGCGCCAGGGGTCGAGCGTCGGCAGCTCCGGGTTTTCGGGCCGATAGCTGCGCGACATCCGCTCATGCAGCGAGCCCCAGTCCTTAACCCGCGCCAGCTTGACCCGTGAGGACAGCGTCAGCTTGTCGGCGTAGCGTTCGTGGAACTGCTTGAGATAGCCCGAGGGCATGCAGATCGTCGTCGCCTGCGCACCGGCCAGCGAGGGCAGGAACACGGGGTTAGGCTTCGGCCAACTGTAGCGCACCTCGGTTTGAGAGATCACTTCGAAAACCGGCGGCTCCCCGCCCGCGAGCATCGCCTGGGGTGGTCCGCCCGGCGAAAGCCGCTTGTTGTTCGCGATATCGTCCCACCAGTAGCGGAAGTCCTCCGTCGTGAAGGCCGAGCCGTCGGACCAGCGATGGCCCGGGCGCAGCCTGAGCGTGAAGATGCGGCCGTCGCGCTCCTCGAAACTCTCGAGCACATCGGCTGCCAGCTCGAAGTCTTCATCATAGGTGACGAGGCGGGTGTAGCCGTAGAGCGTCATCATGCGGATGTCGCGCTGGTCGCCCATCAGCATCCGCAGCGTGCCGCCATGCTTGCCGGGTTGCCTGCCCTCGCCGGCGACGGTGACGATCCGGGGCACGCTCGGCAGGCGCAGGCTGAGTTCGGGCAGCGTCCCGGCCTTCACCTGCGCAGCGAGGAAGGGGCTGTCGATGAACTGCGCCGGCGCCGGCTGCGCTCCGGCAGGGCGCGGCAGGCCGGTGGCGGCCAATGCGGCCGAGCCCAGCAAAAGGGCCCGGCGTCGGGTCAGGGTGTTGCGGTCATGCGCCATCAGGCCACCTCGCGGAGGGAAGCGCCGGCTTGCGCCAGGACGAAATGGCCGTCGCCGAGCGGCAGATGCTGAAGCGCCGGGCCATCGGGCTCCTGCCTGAAGGCTGCGTCCCAGTGCCGGGAATCGGAGGCGCCGCCGGGCGCTACCAGCTTGAAGTCGAGCTTGCGGTCGAGATCGGCGAAGGGCACGGATTTGAGCAGCGCCCGGGTGTAGGGATGCACAGGCCGGTTGAACAAAGCGTGGCGCGGCGCGATCTCGACGATGCGGCCATTGGCCATCACGGCGATGCGGTCTGCCATGTAATTCACGACTGCAAGGTTGTGCGAGATGAAGAGGAAGGTCAGGCCGCGCTCTGCCTGCAGATCCTTGAGCAGATTGAGGATCTGCGCCTGGACAGAGACGTCGAGCGCCGAGACCGGCTCATCGCAGATGATCAACTCCGGGTCGAGCGCGAGGGCCCGCGCGATGCCGATGCGCTGGCGCTGGCCCCCGGAGAAGGAATGCGGGTAGCGGTTGAGGAAGCGGGGATCGAGCCCGACATCCTCCATCAGCGCCTTGACGCGGTCCGTCTGAGCACCGCTTGCGCCACGTTCATGCACCACCAACGGCTCGCGCAGGATGTTCATCACGGTCATGCGCGGCGACAGGGACGAGACCGGGTCCTGGAAGATCATCTGCACGCGCGGGCGGAAGGCGCGCAACGCCTCGCCCTCGAGCCCGAGGATGTCGGTGCGGCACTTGCCGTCGTCGAAGATGATCTCGCCCTGCTCGGGCGTGACCGCGCGCATGATGATCTTGCTGACGGTGGTCTTGCCGCAGCCGCTTTCGCCGACGAGGCCGAGGCATTCGCCGCGCCTGATGTCGAAGGAGACGTCGTCGACCGCCACAAGGGTCGACAGGGTGCCCTTGCCGAAGAATTTGCGCGAGCCGGTGGTGTAGGTCTTGCGCAGGTGGCGCACGCTCAGCAGCGGGGCGGCGGCTTCGGGGGGCGCTGGCCGCACGGCGACAGCGGCGCGCGGCCGCGCCTCGCGAAGCGCGACCAGGCGTTCGCCTTCGTCCATGTCGAAATGCGGAGAGGCCTTGAGCAGGGCCTTGAGATAGGGATGCCGCGGCCTGCGGAAAATGTCCTCGACGGGGCCGCTTTCCATGATCTCGCCGTGATAGATCACGACGACCTCGTCGGCCATGTTGGCGACGACGCCGAGATCATGGGTGATGAGCAGGATCGCCATGCCCATCTCGGCCTGGAGATCGCGCATCAGGTCCAGCACCTGGGCCTGGATGGTGACATCGAGCGCGGTCGTGGGCTCGTCGGCGATCAGCAAGGCCGGCTGGCAGATCAGCGCCATGGCCAGCATGGCGCGCTGGCGCAGACCGCCCGAGAGCTCGAAGGGATAAAGCCCGTAGGCGCGGTGCGGATCCTTGAAGCCCACGCGCTTGAGCATGGTCTCGATGAGCGCGCGTGCCTCTGCCTTCGGCGTCGGCCGGTGCAGCTGCAGCGCCTCCTCGATCTGGTTGCCGATGGTGTGCACCGGCGAGAGCGAGGACATCGGTTCCTGGAAGATCATGCCGATGCGGCCGCCGCGCAGGTTGCGGATCTCGCGGCCTTCCGGCTCAAGGCCGGCGATGTCGATCGAACTGCCGGGCATCTCGGGGTCGCGGAACAGGATCTCGCCGCCGGTGACGCCGCCATTGCGCGGCAGCAACCCCATGATCGCCTGCGAGATCACCGATTTTCCCGAGCCGGATTCCCCGACCAGCGCGACCGTCTTGCCCTGCGGAACGCGCAGGTCGACGCTCTTCACGACCTCGCGGGACAGCCCGTGAACGGTGAAGCCGATGCGCAGGTCACTGATCCGCAGGATGTCCATGTTTCGCCAACGCCAACACAACCGCAAAAGTTGCCCGAAAGAACGGGCAATCTCATCCTATCGCGCTCAAACGACATGTAGGGAAGGTCTGAGCCTTCCGTTACCCCGAGCGCAGGCTACTAGACGTCGAAAGCGCAGTTTTGCCAATGGCCTCGGCTTGCCGTCATGGCGCTGGACATTGTCCGGCGCGGATGACGTCCGTGCAACGGGGGCCGCGCCGGAAATCATCATAGCTCACGCTCCACTCCTGGTGATGCGGGGCGCGGTAGGGGCCGAACTTGAAGTACTGGTTCTTGTCGAGTCCGGGGCCGACATGGCCGATATGGCCCTTCACGGTCGCGATCGCCATGCCATTGGCGATGATCTCGATATGGCCGTCGCCGCCCGGCCCCGGCTGCGCGCGGAAGACGAAGTCGAGCCAGCCCTGCTGCGCGGGGGGCAGGTCGGCGTGATGCGTCACGCTGATGCCGGGCGCGCAGGAATCGAAATAGTCGGGATAGTTGGCGGCGGTGGTGTTGGTTTCGATGGCGACGAGCGCGCGGGTCTGGCGGCCGTCGCCCGGCCGGCTCAGCACACGGGCCTCCCCGGGACGGCAGCCATCGGGGCGCTGTGGCCCGCCGATCGGAAAAGATTCGATCAGGTCGGTCTCGACGGTGATGCCGAGTTTGCCCTGATAGAGCCTGAGCGCGAGGAAGGGCGAGTAGTCGCCTTCGGCGCCGCTGATGATCTCGCGCTTCCACTGCGCCAGGACATAGCGCCCGTCATCCTGTGGAACCGGGTCCTCGAGATAAAGCGCAAAGCCGTACCAGAGCGGCTTGTCATAGGGCGCCAGAACCTCGGGCTTTTCCCAGACCTCCGCGCGCTCGCTGCAATTGGGCGCCTCAAGCTTGCAGGAGGGCTGGACCGACAGGGTCAGCGCGGCACGGCCGGAATGGACGTTGCCGGTCTGGAATGCGACCCGGCCGGAGCGCTGCTCGGCATTGTTCTTGTAGAACAGGCCACCTTTCGGGTCGAAGCGCCCGATCTCGAAATCGTCCCTCAGGACGAGATCGCCGGCATCGACCGGCTGGGAATTCGCGGGAGCCGCCAGGCAGGCGAAGACCAGCGCTGCCGGGATCAGCATATGCAACCGGTCCAGACCGCGAAACGACATCAAATCCTCCAGCCAGCCGGGATCGAACCATGCCGCTGCCGCTGGAGCAAGCCCGCCCCCCATCCGTCTCGCATTGCGCTGAGCCACAAGCTGACACACATATGCTGTCTTGCGAGAAGAAGACGGGCGCGCAGCCGGCGCGCCGGACAGGATTTCCGTTGGAGACCAACCTCTTCCGTTACATCTGGCTGAAGAGCCGCGGCGAGCAGCTCATCGTGCTCGCGATCATCCTTGTCTCGATCCCGTTCTACTGGGCGTCCTTCGACGTGCCCAAGCGCATCGTCAATGACGCCATCCAGGGAGGGGCGTTCAAGGACGGCAAGACCACGGCGACGCTGCTCGACTTCACTCTGCACCTGCCGAATTGGCTCGGTGGCGCCAGCTACAAAGTGTTCGAAGGCTTCCAGGTCAACCAGCTCGGGCTGCTCTTCGGCCTGAGCGGCTATTTTCTCGTGCTTGTGCTGATCAACGGCGCCTTCAAATACGTCATCAACCTGCGCAAGGGCATTCTGGGCGAGCGCATGCTGCGGCGCATGCGCTACGACCTGTTCAGCCAGCTCCTGCGCTTCCGGCCGGAGGACATCCGCGCGGTCAAGCCGGCGGAAGTCGCGAGCATGATCAAGGACGAGGTCGAGCCGATCGGCGGCTTCGTTGGCGATGCCTTCATCCAGCCGGTGTTCCTGCTCAGCCAGGCGCTGACGGCGCTGGTCTTCATCATGGCGCAGAGCGTCTGGCTGGGCTCGATCGCGCTGGTGATCGTGCTGATCCAGGCGATCGTCATTCCGATCCTGCGCAAGGAGCAGCTGCGGCTGGGCCGCGAGCGCCAGATCGCCTCGCGCCAGCTTGCCGGGCGCATCGGCGAGATCGTCGATGCCGGGCCGACCATCCAGGGCCATGGCGCGACGACCTATGTTCAGGCGGACATCGCAGCCCGCCTCGGCAACCTCTTCAACATCCGCTACGCGCTCTACAAGCGCAAATTCGCGGTCAAGTTCCTGAACAACCTCCTCGCCCAGATCACCCCGTTCTTCTTCTACGCGGTGGGCGGTTTCTTCGCGGTGCAGGGTCGGCTCGACATCGGCCAGCTCGTCGCGGTGATCGCCGCCTATCGCGACCTGCCGCCGCCTATCAAGGAGCTGATCGACTGGGACCAGCAGCGCAACGACGTCACGATCAAATACGAGCAGGTGATCGCGCAGTTCAATACCGACGAGGCGGTGGTGCTCGACGAGGCGGATGGCGTGAAGCGCCTTCCCGAGCAGGGCGATATGCGGCTTGACGCCGTGCAGATGCTCGACAATCGCGGGCAGCCCCTGCTGACGCCGCTGAGCCTGCGGCTGCATCGCCCGGGCGCCGTCGCCGTGATCGGCCCGGCCGGTGGCGCCCGCGAGATGCTGGGTCGCATCATCGGGCGCCAGGCGATGTCCTATTCCGGCCGCGTTCTGATCGACACCTGCATCCTGGCCCGCCTCTCGGTGGAGCGCGCCAGCCACATGATCGGCTATGCGGGCACCGACACGGAGATCATCGCGGGCACGCTGCGCGACAATATCCTGCTGCCGCTGAAGCGACGCCGGCCGGACGCAAAGCCCGCCGGCAAGGTGCCGCAGGAGGAGCATCTGCGCTTCATCGAGGCGATCCGCTCGGGGAATACGCCGTTCGCTTTCACAGCGGACTGGACGGATTACGAGGGGGCGGGCCTGAGCGATGCGACCTCGCTCGATGCCCATATCCGCGAGGTCCTCGACGTGCTGGGCTGCGCCGAGGATGTCTATGAACTCGGCCTCGACGGCAAGGTGGTGGCTTCGCTCGGCTCCGAGGCCAAGGACCAGGTCGTGCTGGCGCGCCACGCCGTGGCCGACGAGCTCAGTCGCAGCAAGCTGTCGGGGCTGATCGAGACCTTCGATCCCGAGCGCTACAATGCCAATGCGTCGATCGCCGAGAACCTGATTTTCGGTGCCCGCATGGGCCCGCGCTTCGCCAACGAGACGCTGCTGTTCGAGCCCTATGCGCATGCGATCCTGACCGCCGAGGCCCTTGTCGAGCCGCTCGTCGATGTCGGGTCGCGCATCGTCGCGACTGTCGTCGAAATCTTCGCGGGCCTGCCGCAGGGCCATGCCCTGTTCGAGCGCTACTCCTTCGGCTCCGGCTTCGACATGGAGAGGCTGCGCGACCTGTCGGCGACGCTGAGCAAGCATGACATGCGCGCGCCGCTCGATTCCGAGACCGAGCGCGACGTGGTCGCCCTCGCGCTCGGCTATATCGAGCCCAAGCATCGGCTCAACCTGCTCGACGAGCCCCTGCAAAGGCGGCTCCTGCGGGCCCGGGCGAGCTTCAAGGCCCATCTGCCGGCCGATGCCGGTGGCGACGTCGCCTTCTACGATCCCGACAAGGTGATGGTCGGCGCCAGCCTGCGCGACAACCTGATGTTCGGACGGACCGGCTATGGCGTCGCCGATGCGGGCAAGAAGGTCGCCGGCATCGTGAGAGCCGCGCTGAAGCGAGCGGGGCTGGACGGCGAGCTCTATCGAATTGGACTCAACACCGATTGCGGCATTCGCGGGCGCTATCTGCCCGCCAGATTGAGGCTGGCGGTGCCGCTGGCGCAGGCTCTGATCAAGGTGCCGCAGGTGGCGGTGCTGGACGTCACGGGCCTGGCCGCCACGACGAAGGATCCCACGGCCCTGATCGAGCGCCTGCGCAAGCATTGCGCGGGGATGACACTGTTCCTTCTTCTGGGGGATGCTACTCTTGCGACGGGCATTTCGCCGCGGGTCGTTTTCAACGGGCCGTCCGGCGTGATCGAGGATGACGACCGGAGCGACGACGAGGCGGCGGCGGGTACGGCTCCGCCGCGTCCCGTCGCAGAACGGATGGAGGCGAGACCATGACGCTCGAGACGGATGTCGGCTGCCTGAGGCGGTTGCCGCTTTTCCATTCCCTCCCGGCGCCGCGGCTCAAGCTCGTCGCGCTGATGGGCGAGAAGCTGCGCTACTCCGCCGGCACGCGTATCGTGGGCGAAGGCGAGGAGCCTGAAGGCGTCTATGTCGTGCTGGAGGGCGAGGTCGAGATCGCACACAAGCGCAGCGAGGGACGCGGCAAGAGCTTCCTGCTGGCGACGGGCAGCATCATCGGCGACGTGCCGATCCTGGCGGGCCAGGGCTATCTCGGCGAGGTGACCGCCAAGAGCGACGTCACCACGTTGAGACTTCCGAGGGACCTGTTCTTCGAGCTGCTCGAGACGATCCCCGATTTCAGCCTGGCGCTGGCGCGCGACCTGGCGGCAAGGCTCTACCGCCTCGCCGACCATGTGCTGCAAGACGAGAAGGTCCATTGATGGGGCGCATCTCCGCATGAGCCTGTCCCCGACGACTGGCGGCAAGAGGCAGGGATTGGGCGGGGGGATCGATCAGGTCTCGTCGTTGAGCCGCGATATCCGCTTTGCCTCTGGCATCGTCCTGCTGCTGTTTGCGACGACGCATTTCCTCAACCATGCGGTCGGCATTGCCGGCGTGCACGCGATGGAGACCGTGCAGGGCTGGCGCTACTGGCTCTGGCATTCCTGGCCGGGAACCGTGCTGCTCTACGGCGCGCTGGTCGTGCATCCGTTCTTTGCGCTGTTGCGCGTGGCGCAGCGGCGCACCTTCCGCATGCCGGTGCGCGAGATGCTGCAGATCGCGCTCGGGCTGGCGATCCCGCTCTTCCTCGTGGACCATATCGTCGGGACGCGGGTGATGGGGCGCTTCTTCGAACTCGACGAGAGCTATCATGCCGTGCTGCGCCGGCTCTGGCCAAGCCTGGCGACGACGCAGAGCCTGCTTCTGCTGCTGGTCTGGGTGCACGGCATCATCGGCCTGCATTTCTCGCTGCGCTCGCGCGACAGCTACCAGCGCTGGCGCGACCCGTTCATGCTCGCCGCCATCCTGATACCAGTCCTGGCGCTGATCGGATTTGCGGTCGCTGGCCGCGAGGCGGCGCTGATGCAGATGCCGCCCGAGGTCTACACGGATTCGGCGGTGACGATGTTCAACCAGAACGTCACCTGGGGCAAAGGCATCTTCTACGGGCTGGTGGGTTGCTTCGTCAGCTTCGTGGCGATCCGCGAGATCCGGGTGCGGACCTCGCGCAGCATCACGGTGCGCTTCGTCGGCCACGGCGTGCGCAAGATGACACCGGGCCTGACGGTGCTCGAGATGTTCCGGCGCTTCGGCATTCCACATGCGGCTCTGTGCGGCGGCCGCGCCCGCTGCGGCACCTGCCGCGTGCTGGTGCTGGACGGTGCCGAGGCGCTGGGTCCCGCCGGCCCCAACGAAGCAAGGCTGCTGCGTCGGATCGCGGCGCCCGACGGCGTCAGGCTCGCCTGCCAGATCAGGCCGCGCCAGGACGTCCAGGTCCAGATCCTGCTGGCCTCGCGGCTCGGCAGCGCGACGCGTGCCAACGAGCCGGAAGCCAATGCCGGCAAGCGCGGCCTGACGGTCGTCGTCGCGGACCTGCGGGCCTTTTCGGCGCTCTCGGAGCGGCAATTGCCGCAGGAACTGATCGGCCTGCTGAACCGCTTCTTCGACGAGATGGCGCAGGCGATCACGGCTCATGGCGGGCGCATCGACGCCTTCTACGGCGACGGCTTCATGGCCGTGTTCGGCCTGGAGGGAACGCCCGCAAACGCGGCGCAGGCAGCGATCGTCGCGGCAGGGGACATTCTGCGCGCCGTCGAGGCGTTGAACCGCGAATTCGGCGCCGCCCTGCCGCTCCCACTGCGGATCGGCATCGGCATCCACACCGGACAGGCGATCACCGGCGCGATCCAGAACGGCAGCATCGGGCGGCAGGAGATCACGGTCGGCGCGACCGTGATGATCGCAAGCCAGCTGGAATCGGCGACGCGGCGGGTCCTGGCCGATCTCGTCGTCTCGGAGGACACGGTTCGCACGGCCGGACGCAGCTATAGCGGCACCACGCTGCTGAAGATCGGCATCAAGGGCCGCGAAAAGCCGCTGACAGCCTATGGTTTTGCCAGCGCGGCCGATCTGGTCGAGCGCGACGACAGGGACGAGGCCATCGCCACTCCGGTTCTAGAGCCGGTGGCGGCAGGCGGCGGCGAGGCTGCCGTGGAGGACGCGGCCGTCTCCGTTCCGGCGAGTTCAGCCGTCGGGATCGCGGAGACCTTTGCCGAGGATGGCGAGCAGCCGACGCAGCCTCCGACCCCGCGGGCGCGTCGCCCGCGCGCGAAGCGCGCGCCGAAGGCTACGGCACCGGACAAGGCGGGCGGCGAGGACGTCTAAGGGCTCGCCCGTGCCGGCCGTCACGCATTGGCGCGGGCGACGCCTCGCAACCATGTGAACCAGGCGTCGGCTCGCTGGCCTTCGCGTGCCTGCTTGCCTATGGTCCGCCGCCCTAACCCCACGCGCCAGCGATGCCATGACCAGTCAGACGCCCCCCGATGCCTTCTTCGACATCCTGCGCGGGGTTGCGGCCCTGACAGGCAACAGGGTCGTCGGCGACCTCGCAAAGCTCGTCGGGACGGAGATGCCACCCGAGCTGTGGATCGCCTTCAATCACAAGCAGATCGCTTCGAAACGCTGGCTGGTCGATGCGATGGCGCAGGCGCTGCCCAAGCCTGCCGGGCCGGTCTGGGTGCTTGGCGCTTGGTACGGCGTGCTCGGCGCGATGCTGCTCGACGACGAGAGGCTCGCCATCCCCGAGATCGTCAGCCTGGACATCGATCCCGGCTGCGCGCCCGTCGCTGAAAAACTGAACCGGCGTCATGTCAGGGAGAACCGCTTCCGTGCGGTGACCCGCGATATGATGGCGCTGGATTTCGCAGCCGAGGCAGTCCGGCCCGGCCTCGTCATCAACACCAGTTGCGAGCATCTCGACGACGTGCCGGGCTGGCTGTCCAGCCTGCCGGCCGGCCTGCCGCTGCTGCTGCAGTCCAACGACTATGTTCGTGAGCCCGACCATCGCAGCTGCGTGCCATCTCTCGACGCTTTCCGGGAGCAGGCCGGGCTGTCCGAGGTCTGGTTCGCGGGCGAACTGCCGAGCAAGAACTACACGCGCTTCATGCTGATCGGCGCGCGATGAGCGTTCCGGAGCCGCGCGTCGCGATTGCGATGAAAGGCTATCCGCGCCTGTCGGAGACCTTCATCGCGCAGGAACTGCTGGGCTTGCAGCAGCGCGGCCTGGATTTCGCGATCTGGTCGCTGCGCCGGCCGACCGATGTCGACCGCCATCTGATGCACCGGCAGATCACCGCGCCTGTGAGCTATCTCCCGGAATACCTGCATGAGGAGCCGGCCCGTGTCTGGCGCGGAGCCGTCAGCGCCCTGCGCCGGCCGGCGCTGCCGCGGCTCGCCTTCGTGTTCCTGCGCGATCTCGTCCGCGACCCCACGCGCAACCGCCTGCGCCGGCTCGGCCAGGCGCTGGTGATGGCGCGCGAACTGCCGGCGGGCATCGCGCACCTGCATGTGCACTATTTGCACACGCCGGCCTCAGTGATCCGCTATGCCGCGCTGCTGCGTGGGTTGAGCTGGTCGTTTTCGGCCCATGCCAAGGACATCTGGACCACGCCCGATTGGGAGAAGCGTGAAAAGATCGCCGCCGCTCAATGGGGCGTCACCTGCACACAGGATGGGCATGCCGAGCTGCAACGGCTCTCCGATGCGACCGACAAGGTTGCACTGCTCTATCACGGGCTCGAGCTCTCTCGCTTTCCGGACCCGCCTGCGCGGGTCTTACGCGATGGCGCCGACGCCGCCGACCCCGTGCGTTTCGTCACGGTCGGCCGCGCCGTCGAGAAGAAGGGCTTCGATGATCTGCTGGCGGCCCTGGCGCAGCTTCCCGCCGGGCTCAACTGGCGGCTGACGCATATCGGGGGCGGCGAAAAGCTCGCGGCGCTGAAGCAGCAGGCGGTTTCGCTTGGCATCTCGGAGCGCGTCACCTGGGCTGGCGCCAAGGCGCAAGGCGACGTCATCGCCGCGCTGCGGGAGGCGGATCTGTTCGTGCTGCCCTCGAAACAGGCGGGTGACGGCGATCGCGACGGCCTGCCCAATGTAGTGATGGAGGCGGCAAGCCAGGCGCTGCCGATCGTGGCGACCGATTTTGCCGGCATTCCTGAATTTATTGGCGACGACCGTGAGGGTGTTCTTGTAGCGCCGGGCGATGTCTCGGCGCTGGCCCGAAAGCTTGGCGAGCTCGCAGGCGATCCCGAGCGTCGCGCCAGATTGGGCGCTGCCGCTCATCTGCGCCTGACCAGCGCCTTTTCGGCGGCAGCGGGACTCGACCGGGTCCATGCACGACTTGCCGACTCGGCCGGGAGGGGTTGATGGCGCGGATCCTGATTGCCGTCACGCATCTGCTCGGCAGCGGCCATCTGGTGCGCGCAAGCCATCTGGCGCGGGCGCTGGCGGCGGCCGGGCATCAGGTCTCGCTGGCCAGTGGCGGGATGCCATTGCGGGGCGGGGCAGGGGAGAGTTTTGGCTTCGTCCAACTGCCGCCGGTCAAAGTCGAGGGCGTGGATTTCCGCAATCTGCTCGACGAGGCCGGCCAGCCCATCGACGCCGACAGGCGCGTGGCACGGCTCGACGCACTGACAGGACTGGCGACCGGCCTCAAGCCCGATGTCGTGATAACCGAGCATTTCCCCTTCGGGCGCCGGCAGCTGGCGGATGAATTCCTGGGACTGATCGCGGCGGCGAGGGCGGCCAATCCGGACGTGCTGGTGCTAGCCTCGATCCGCGATGTGCTGGTCGCGCCCCGCGCCGACCGGGTCGCGGAGGCCGAGCGGCGGCTGGCAGCGCATTTCGACGGCGTTCTGGTGCATGGCGACGATCGCTTCTTGGCGCTGGAGGCCTCCTGGCCGGTCTCGCCTGACCTTGCGGGGCGGCTGCTTTACACGGGTTACCTGACGTCCCCCCACAGGCCTCCTCAGGATGAGGGTCGCGGCACGGAGACCAGGGACATTCTCGTCTCCGGTGGAGGTTCTGGGGCGGCTTTGCCGCTGTTCAACCTCTGCATCGAGGCCGCGCGGCTGCTCGGGCCGTCCCGGCCCTGGCGCATCCTTGTCGGGCGCGGTACGGCGCCAGAAGCGTATGAGAGCTTGCGCAGCGCGGCTCCCGATCACGTCACGGTAGAATGGGCGCGGCCCGATTTCCCGGCGCTGCTCGCGGCTTGCGCGCTGTCGATCAGCCAGGCCGGCTACAATACGGTGCTCGATCTCGTCGCGGCGCGGCGGCCCGCGATCGTCGTGCCCTTCGATGCCGGCAACGAGACCGAGCAGGCGATCCGGGCCGATGCAATGGCAAAGGCCGGGCTCGCGATGTGCCTGCGCCTGGCGGGGGCGGAGCCGCTGACGCCCAAAGTGCTGGCCGGTTCCGTCTCGGCCGCATTGGCCTCTGGGCTGCCGGGCGCCCCGGCGATCGAACGCGACGGCGCGGCGCGGACGGTCGCGCTGATCGAAGATCGTCTGTCCGGCCGCGCCGGAAATCGATCCTGATCTGCCGCGTTGCTCGTGGCATGTGGCTTGCGAGACTGCTGCCGGAGCTGGGTCCGGCATGCCTGCCGCGAATTGCCGCCTGACAGCTTTGCGAATTGCCGCTCCCGCGCTTTCGCTCTAACTAGGGATCGATACGCCTCCCTTTTCGGTCGGCTCTGGGACAACCGGACCTCTCCCCGGCCTTGCCCCATGCCTGGAGACAGACAATGACGACGACGAACGCACCGGCCCTGCCCGACATGAAGCTGTCGGTGCGCCAGACCTTCGGGATCGATTCGGACCTGGAAGTGCCGGCCTATTCCAAGACCGAGGCCCATGTACCGGACCTCGATCCCGATTATCGCTTCGACCGCGACACCACGATCGCGATCCTCGCCGGCTTCGCGCATAACCGCCGCGTGATGATCTCGGGCTATCACGGCACCGGCAAGTCGACCCATATCGAGCAGGTCGCGGCCCGCCTCAACTGGCCCTGCGTGCGCGTCAACCTCGATAGCCATGTCTCCCGCCTCGATCTCGTCGGCAAGGACGCGATCGTGCTGAAGGAAGGCAAGCAGATCACCGAATTCCAGGACGGCATCCTGCCCTGGGCGCTGCAGAACAACATCGCGCTCGTCTTCGACGAGTACGATGCCGGCCGCCCCGACGTGATGTTCGTGATCCAGCGCGTGCTCGAGCAGTCGGGCAAGCTGACGCTGCTCGACCAGAAGCGCGTCATCCGTCCTCACCCGTGCTTCCGGCTGTTCGCCACCGCCAACACGGTCGGCCTCGGCGACACGTCGGGCCTCTATCACGGCACGCAGCAGATCAACCAGGGCCAGATGGACCGCTGGTCGATCGTGACCACGCTGAACTACCTGCCCCATGACAACGAAGTCGCGATCGTTCTCGCCAAGTCCAAGCACTTCCAGGGCACGCCCGAGGGCCGGGCGACCATCGACAAGATGGTGCGCGTGGCGGACCTGACCCGCAACGCCTTCATGAATGGCGATCTCTCGACCGTGATGAGCCCGCGTACGGTCATCACCTGGGCCGAGAACGCCGCGATCTTCGGCGATATTGGCTTCGCCTTCCGGGTGACCTTCCTGAATAAGTGCGACGAGATGGAGCGCACGCTGGTGGCCGAGTTCTATCAGCGCTCCTTCGGCAAGGAATTGCCGGAGAGCGCCGTGAACGTGGTCCTCAGCTGAGGGGAAGCGCAGGGACATGGCGAGCGCGCGCTATCAGGGTGGCTGCCATTGCGGGCGGGTCGGCTTCACGGTCGAGGCCGATCTCGACCGCACCGTCGCCTGCAACTGCTCGTACTGCCAGATGCGCGGCTTCATGCTGACCTTCGCGCCCGCGACGTCCTTCAGCCTCGACAAGGGTGAGGATGCGCTGACCGAGTACCGGTTCAACTCGCGCAAGCTCCAGCATCTGTTCTGCGAGACCTGCGGGATCCAGTCGTTCTCGCGGGGCGCGATGCCCGACGGCACGCCGACGGTCGCCGTCAATGTGCGCTGCCTGGCGGGTGTCGAGCCGAGCGAGATGAGCCCGACCGTCTACGACGGCCGCTCGCGCTAGGAGTTGTGATGGCCGCGATCACCGTCGAAGCCAGTCAGGACGAGACGCGCGAGGCGGTCCTTCGCGGCTTGACGGCGCATAACCAGGCGCGTGTCGGGCCACGCAATCCCAGGCCGGTGGCGATCAGCCTGCGCGACGATACCGGCACGATCGTCGGGGGCCTCGTCGGCGAACTGAAGTGGGAATGGCTCTATGTCGACCTGCTCTGGATCGACGAGGCGCATCGCGGCGCCGGGCATGGCGAGGCGCTGCTGGCGCTGGCCGAACAGGAAGCTCGGGAGTACGGCGCCAAGGGCGTCTTTCTCGGGACGATGAGCATTCAGGCGCCGGATTTCTACCCGCGCATGGGGTATCGCGAATATGGCCGGATGGCGGATTATCCGGTGGCCGGTCACACGCTGCATCATTTCACGAAGGCGCTATGAGCATCTCCAACCGCAAGCCCGGTCAGACCAAGGAAGCGCCAGCGGAGCCGCTGAAGCGCGCCATTTCTGGCGCGATGAAGGCGATCGCGCGCCGCCCGGAGATGGAAATCGTCTTCGCTGCCGACAAGCCCTCGCTGGTGGGCGAGCGCGCCCGCCTGCCCGAACCGCCGCGCAAGCTGACCGCCGAGGATGTCGCGATCCTGCGCGGACATTCGGATTCGATGGCCTTGCGGCTGGCCTGCCATGACGCCGCCGTGCACCGTCGTGCCGCCCCCGAGGGGGACGCCGCGCGAGCCGTCTACGATGCCGTCGAGCAGGCCCGGGTCGAGAGCCTCGGCTCGCGTCGCATGACCGGCATGGCCGGCAACATCACGGCGATGCTCGACGACCGCTATCATCGCGGCGGCCGCTATGAGGAGATCACCGACCGCGCCGACGCGCCGCTCGAGGACGCGCTCGCCCTGATGGTGCGAGAGCGCCTGACCGGACTGAAGCCGCCAAAGGCTGCCGAAAAGCTCGTCGATCTCTGGCGCGACGTGATCGAGACCAAGGCCGGGGGCGACCTCGACCGGCTCGCCAAATCCGTCGAGGACCAGCGCGCCTTCTCGCGCACGGTGCGCGACATGCTGGCCTCGCTCGACATGGCCGAGCAGACCAGCGAAGGCCAGGACGACGAGGAGGACGACGAGAACCAGGACCAGTCGTCCGAGGAACAGCAGCAGCAGGACGGCGAAGCCGAGCAGGAGAGCCAGGGCGACCGGTCGGAGACCGAGGTCAGCGAGGACGCGACCGAGGAACTGCAGGAGGGCGCCTCCGAGGCGACCGACGCTCCCGCGGGCGACTGGGAAGACGAGGACGAATCGTCTGAGTCCGAGGAGGCCGGCGAGGCGCCGCGTCCGCGAGAGGGCAAGCAGAACGACCGTCCGCAGACCGACTACAAGGCCTTTACGGTGAAGTTCGACGAGGTCGTCACCGCCGAGGAACTCTGCGACGCCGAGGAACTGACGCGGCTGCGCGCCTATCTCGACAAGCAGCTGGCACATCTGCAGGGCGTCGTCGCGCGCCTCGCCAACCGGCTCCAGCGCCGCCTGATGGCGCAGCAAAACCGCTCCTGGCAGTTCGACCTGGAGGAGGGCGCGCTCGACCCCGCGCGCCTGCCGCGCATCATCATCGACCCCTACCAGCCGCTCTCCTTCCGACAGGAATCGGACGTCAACTTCCGCGACACCGTGGTGACGCTGCTGATCGACAATTCCGGCTCGATGCGCGGGAGGCCGATCACGGTCGCCGCGACCTGCGCCGACATTCTCGCCCGCACGCTGGAGCGCTGCGGCGTCAAGACGGAGCTTCTGGGCTTCACGACGCGCGCCTGGAAGGGCGGGCTTTCGCGCGAGAGCTGGCTGCAATCGGGCAAGACGCCCAATCCCGGCCGCCTCAACGACCTCCGTCACATCATCTACAAGGCGGCGGATGCACCGTGGCGCCGGGCGCGCAAGAACCTTGGGCTGATGATGCGCGAGGGCCTGCTGAAGGAAAACATCGACGGCGAGGCGCTGGACTGGGCGCATAAGCGCATCCTGGCGCGGCCCGAGCAGCGCAAGATCCTGATGGTGATTTCGGACGGCGCGCCGGTCGACGATTCCACGCTCTCGGTCAATGCCGGCAATTATCTCGAGCGGCATCTGCGCCATATCATCGCCGAGATCGAGACCCGCTCGCCGGTCGAACTGATCGCGATCGGTATCGGCCATGACGTCACGCGCTACTACCGCCGCGCGGTCACCATCGTCGACGCCGAGGAACTCGGTGGCGTGATGACCGAGAAGCTGGCCGAGCTCTTCGAGGACGATGCCGGGCTCCCGTCGAAATCGCGTGGGTCGCGCCGCCTGCAATGAGATTGACGCGGCGCGGTGTCCTGGCCGGGCTTGCCGCGGCCCCGTTCGGCGCGGCCGGCGCATGGGCGCAGGCGCCCGAGCAGCCGCTGATCCCGGTCGTCATCTCGACGCGAGCGGTCAGAAGCTTCGAGCCGCGCAATCCCGAGAAGACGCGTTTCGGCGCGCTGACTTTCCGAGGCGGCCTGGTACTCACCGGCAACCATCCGCGCTTCGGCGGATTCTCGGGGCTGTGGCGCTCGGAGAACGGCTCGGACCTCGTCGCGGTCACCGATAACGGCTTCTGGCTGACAGCGAAGGCCCGCAGCGAGGGCGGCCGCATCGTCGGGCTCGACGAGGCACAGCTGGCGCCGATCCTGGGCGCGTCGGGGCGCCCTTTGCACCGCTCGCGCTACTTCGACACCGAGAGCCTCGCGATAGCCGACGGCGTCGCCTATCTCGGCGTCGAGCGCACGCATGACGTCCTGCGCTTCGATTTCGGACGCGAGGGCGTCGCCGCACGCGCCCGCATCGTCGCCGTGCCTCGCGAGGTCAAGCGGCTGCCCAATAATCGCGGACTGGAGGCGATTGCCGTCGTGCCGGCCGGCCACCCGCTCGCCGGCGCAGTCGTTGCGATTTCAGAGCGCTCGGACGCCGAGGACGAGGCGACTTTGGGCGTGATTCTGGGCGGACGCCAGCCCGGCCTGTTCAAGGTCGCGCGCCATGACGGTTACGACATCACCGACATGGCTTTCCTGCCGGGCGGCGACATTGTGCTGCTGGAACGCTGGTATCGTCCGCTGCGCGGCGTCGGCATGCGCATCCGCAGGATCGCGGGCGCGAGCCTGAAGCCCGGCGCGTTGCTCGACGGGCCCTATCTGATCGAGGCCGATCTGGGCCAGGAAATCGACAACATGGAAGGTCTCTGCGTCCACCGGGACGGAGCGAAGACCGTTCTGACGCTGATCTCCGACGACAATTTCTCGTTCATCCAGCGCACTGTCCTGCTGGAATTCGAGCTGGCCTCAGCCTGACCCGTCATTGCGAGCGAAGCGAAGCAATCCAGGGGCGGCAGCGCACTTCGGTCTCGATTGCTTCGCTGCGCTCGCAATGACGAGAGCTATAGGACAAACGAAAAAAGCGGCCTTGCGGCCGCTTCGTTCAGTCACGAGGTCGAAACCCGCTCAGACGGCGGCGAGCTTCTTCTCGATGTCGCGCTTCAGGGTCAAGGCGCCCGTCGAGAGGTCGCCGGCCGGAGCCTTGACCAGGAAGGCGTCGAGACCACCGCGATGGTCGACGGTGCGCAGCGCGTTGGCCGAGATGCGCAGGCGCACAGAGCGGCCAAGCGAATCGGACTGCAGCGTGACGTTCACGAGGTTCGGACGGAAGACGGTCTTCGTCTTACGGTTCGAGTGACTCACAAGGTGACCGGTCTGGGTGGCTTTCCCGGTCAGTTCGCAACGGCGGGACATGGCATCGTTCCTTACATCCAACCGGCTGGTTCAAACAAAAATGCCGACACGTGACGTGCCGGACATGAATACCGGAGGTCAAATTCAAGTTGCGGTTCCATAGCCAAGCCCGAACGCGGCGTCAAGACGAACCCGGCCAATGACGCCAGACTGGCCGAGAAAAAATCGGAGCGCCCCGCGATGGCGCAAACGTGTAGCCGTCGCTTTAACGTTCGAGCAAGGTCCGTGGCCAAATGTCGTGCCAAGTCACGATTCGGACCGATTCGCAGTGCATGCGGATCAGGACGCTTTTCAGCCAGGAGGATTTGGATGAAACCCGCCATTGCGCCGTCCATGGCGGGTTTGGTTCTGGCTGCGATGCTGGCAGGCGGATATGTGCCCGCGCAGGCCGCCTCGCTCGCCGCCAAATATGAGGTTTCCCTGCTCGGCCTGACGCTGGGTACCGCAAATCTCGCCGGCGGCATCGACGGTTCCGGCTACAAGCTCGACGTGGTGGCCAAGCTGACCGGGCTGGTCGGCGGCTTCACAGGCGGGCGCGGCTCAGGCATCGCCACCGGAAACCTCAATGGCGGCAAGCCTGTCGCCACCAGCTTCGCGATCAACTCCGCCAATTCGAGCGAGAGCCGCACCGTGCGCATGGCGCTCGACGGCGGCAGCGTCGCAGGCGTCGAGATCGAGCCGCCGATCGATTCCAAGCCCGATCGCGTGCCGCTGACCGAGAGCCACAAGCGCAACGTCATCGACCCCTTGAGCGCCTTCCTGATGCCGGTCGAGGGCAAGAGCGGCGGCGCCAGCGCCTGCAACCGCACCTTGCCGATCTTCGACGGTGCGGCACGCTACGACATCAAGCTGAGCTATGCCGGCACGCGCGAGGTCAAGATGGAGGGCTATAGCGGTTCCGTCGCGATCTGCCAGGCGCGCTATGTCCCGATCGCCGGACACAGGGCGCTTCGGCCCAGCACCAAGTTCATGGCCGAGAACAAGGAAATCTCGACCTGGCTCGCCCCCGTCGCGGGCACGAATGTGATGGTGCCGGTGCGGATCTCGGTGAAGACGATGATCGGGACCGCGGTGATCGAGGCCTCGAGCTTCAAGGTCGACCCCGGCTTGACGGCAAGCACGACCAAGGGCAACTGAACGTGGCCGCGACGGCCTGAGCGCTCTCCTGTCGTCGCAACCTGGCGCTCGCGCTGGGGTTGCAGCTGTGGAGAAGCGTTTCGGGACTGGTGCCATGTGCCGGCGACGGATTGCGGCTCCTGCCGACGCAGCGTTACCCTGCGCCGACGCCAGCATCCGGAGCCGTTATGTCCAGTGACTTTGCCACGCCTCCAGGCTTGCGCCATCGCCAGATCGCGGTGCGCGACACCATGCTGCATGTTGCGGAGATTGGCGCGGGCGGGACGCCGGTCCTGCTGCTGCATGGCTGGCCTGAGTTCTGGATGACATGGCTGCCGCTGATCAACCGGCTGCATCCCGATTTCCACCTGATCGCGCCGGATCTGCGCGGTTTCGGCGACAGCGCCAAGTCCGCGGACCCGCGCAGCGATGTCGGCGCCAACAGTCATGCCGACGACATGGCGGCCCTGCTGGCGATGCTGGATTTGGGCCCGGTCGGTGTCGCCAGCCACGATGTCGGCTCCTATGCCGCGCAGGCCCTGGCGCGCCGGCATCCCTCCCTCGTCGACCGTTTGCTGTTCTTCAACTGCGCGACCTCCAATGTCGGCGCGCGCTGGGTCCATGACGGGCATGTCAACGAGGTCTGGTACCAGTCCTTCCAGCAGCTCGGCATGGCCGAGGCACTTGTCGGGCTCAGCCGCGAGAGCTGCGCCTTGTATATTGGCTACTTCCTGCAGCACTGGTGCCATCGCAAGGACGCCTTCACGCCGGCCTTCGAGCTCTGGATCGACAATTTCATGAAGCCGGGCAACCTGCGCGGTGGCTTCGACTGGTATCGCAGCCAGAACGCCCTGCGGCTCGCGGCCATTGACGGGCACCCCACCCCCTCGGTGCGGATCCATCATCCGACGCGGGTGCATTGGGGCCGCCACGACCCGATCCTGAAATCGGAATGGGCGGCCTTCGTGCCGGAGCATTTCGACAAGGTCGAGGTCAGCTTCTGCGAAAGCGCCGGGCATTTCGTCCATGTCGAGGCGCCAGACGAGGCGGCGCAGGTGTTTTCCGAGTTCTTCGCCTGAGGCGCGTCGGCTCCGGCCTGTAAACGCTGTCCGACCCCTCGTTTCGCCGCGAGCCATGACTAAGTAAGCGCTTGCGCGATGGGCCTCGCCCTCGCGAGGAGAACAGAACCCGATTCTGCCGGAGTCAGCGATTCGGGCCTGCTTCGTTCGGGACTCGTTCCTGAATCTGATATAGAGGCCGCACCCTGCCTGGGCGAGCCGTCACGATTGGTCGCGTCTTGATTTCACCTCGCTCCCTGCCTCGTTCCGTCCGGGCCAATGGCGTCACCGCCGTCCTCGGACCCACCAACACCGGCAAGACGCATCTCGCGATCGAGCGCATGGTGGCCCATCCCACCGGCATGATCGGCCTGCCGCTGCGCCTGCTGGCGCGCGAGGTCTACCAGCGCGTGGTCGACAAGGTCGGGGCCGATGCGGTCGCGCTCGTCACGGGCGAGGAGAAGATCAAGCCGGAGCGGCCGCGCTTCTGGGTCTGCACGGTCGAGGCGATGCCGCGCGATCTCGCGGTTGATTTCGTCGCGGTCGACGAGATCCAGCTCGCGGCCGATCTCGACCGTGGCCATGTCTTCACCGATCGCCTGCTCAACCGTCGCGGCCGAGCCGAGACCATGCTGATCGGCGCCGGCACGATGCGCCCGCTGATCGAGCAGCTGATGCCCGGCGTCAACGTGGTGACGCGCCCGCGCCTCTCGCAATTGCTGTTCGCCGGGGACCGCAAGATCACCCGCCTGCCGCCGCGCTCGGCGATCGTCGCCTTCTCGGTCGAGGAGGTCTATGCGATCGCGGAGCTGATCCGGCGCCAGAAGGGCGGAGCCGCCGTGGTGCTGGGCGCCCTGTCGCCGCGCACGCGGAATGCCCAGGTCGAAATCTACCAGTCTGGCGATGTCGATTACCTCGTCGCCACCGACGCGATCGGCATGGGGCTCAATCTCGATGTCGATCACATCGCCTTCGCGGCCGACAAGAAGTTTGACGGCCATCATTTCCGCAAGCTCAACCCGGCCGAGTTCGGCCAGATCGCGGGGCGCGCCGGCCGACATCTGCGCGACGGCACCTTCGGCACCAGCGGTCGCTGCCCGCCCTTCGATGCCGAACTCGTCGACGCGATCGAGAATCACCGCTTCGAGCCGGTGCGGCAGCTGCAATGGCGCAACACCGATCTGGACCTGCGCTCGGTCGCGGGGCTTCTCGACAGCCTCAATGTACAGCCGACGGAGCAGGGCCTGACTCGCGCGCTGATCGCCGAGGACATGACCACGCTCGAAATTCTGGCGCGCGACCCTGACATAAAACCACTGGCGCAGGGGCGCGCGGCAGTCGAGCGACTCTGGGAAGTTTGCGGCCTGCCCGACTATCGCAAGATAGCGCCCATGCAGCATGCGGACCTCGCGACCACGCTTTATCTGAGGCTGATGCGCCATGGCAGGCTCGATATCGACTGGTATCGGGCCCAATTGGCCGCTCTGGACCGCACGGATGGCGAGATCGACACGCTTTCGGCGCGCATCAGTCAGGTGCGGACCTGGACCTTCGTCGCCAACAGACCTGACTGGTTGCCTGAGCCAGAGCATTGGCAGGGGGTTGCGCGTCTTGTAGAGGACAAACTGTCGGACGCTTTGCACGAGAGGCTTGCCAGCCGTTTTGTGGATCGGCGCACGAGTGTGCTGATGCGTCGTTTGCGGGAGAATGCAATGTTGGAGGCTGAGGTCACCACGGCGGGCGATGTGCTCGTCGAGGGCCAGCACGTCGGGATGCTGCAGGGGTTTCGCTTCACAGCGGACCCGAAAGCCGGCGGGCCGGAGGCGAAAGCCCTGAACCTGGCGGCTATGAAGGCGCTTGGGGCCGAGATCGAGGCGCGCGCGGCGCGTGTCGTGCTCGCCGGCGATGACGCTTTCGTGCTCTCCCATGACGGGTTGCTGCGCTGGGTCGGTGAACCCGTGGCGCGGCTCGTCGCGGGCGACAAGGCGATCGCGCCGCGCCTGCGTCTTCTCGTCGAGGAGAATTTCACGGGTCAGGCCCGTGAACAGGTCGAGGCCAGGCTCTCGCTCTGGCTGAAGAATCACATCACCCGCCTGCTCGGGCCGCTGCAATTGCTGGAGGACGCCACGGCGCTCACCGGGATCGCGCGCGGCATCGCCTATCAGGCGGCGGAATCGCTGGGCGTGCTCGAGCGCGCCAAGGTCGGCGAGGAGATGAAGGCGCTGGACCAGGAGGGCCGCTCGGCCTTGCGCCAGCTCGGCATCCGCTTCGGTGCCTTCCATCTCTATGTGCCGGCGCTGCTGAAGCCGGCGCCGCGCGCGCTTGCCGCCCAGCTCTGGACGCTGAAGCATGGCGCCCCTGAACTGACCGGGCTCGACGACATCGCCCATCTCGCGGCGTCGGGACGGACCTCGTTCCCGGTCGACAAGGCCATCCCCAAGGGGCTCTATCGCGCCGCCGGCTACCGCGTCTGCGGTGAGCGTGCCGTACGCGTCGACATCCTCGAGCGCCTGGCCGACCTGATCCGCCCGGCGATCGCCTATCGGCCTGGCCTGACCCAGGGCGTGCCCCCGACCGGCACGGCCGATCAGGACGGTTTCGTCGCGACCGGCGCGATGACCTCGCTCGTCGGCTGTGCCGGCGAGGACTTTGCCTCGATCCTGCGCTCGCTCGGCTATGTCTCGGTGAAGCGCCCGGGCCCTGCGATCACCGTGGCGCTGGCTGTGCCGCCCGAGCCCAAGGCAGAAGCCGCCAAGCCCGAGGATGCCGTTGCCGCGTCCGAGGCGGCAGCTCCGGCCGATACCGCGGAGATGTTGAACGAGGACGCCCCGGCACCTGCCGAAACCGATGAGCCTGCTGCCGACGAGACCGTCGCAGCCGAGGCCACGCGGTCTGACGCGCCTGCCGAGGTTGCGGCCGAGACGGCCGATGCGCCGATCCTGACCGAAACCGAACTGGCTGCGGCCGAGCCGGTGCCTGCCGACATGATGTCGGCGCTTCCGGTTGCCGATGCCGAGCCCGCCGCGCAGTCCGAAGCCGTCGAGGGCGAGGTTTCCGAGACCGCCGAGGCCGCTGCTCCGGCAGCTCCAGCCGAGCCGGAGCTGATCGAGGTCTGGCGGCCGCATCGCCACCAGGGCGGACGTCGCCCCGAACAGGCCGGTCGCGGTTCGCGCGACGGCGCTCCCGGCGAGCGTCAGCCCGGTGGCCGCCGTGGCGATCGTCCCAATCGTGGCGGCCGTCCCGACGACCGTCGTCGCGAAAGCGTCCCGGGCCAGCCGGCTCCGGTCGAGGGTGCCGTCGCTGCCGAGGGTGCTGCCGCTCCGCGGCCCGATCGTGGGCCCCGGCGCGACGACAGACCGCGCCAGGGCGGGCAGCCGCGTGGCGATGGTGCTCCGCGTGGTCGTGGCGAAGGCCGTCCGGACCAGGGACGTCCCGAGCAGGGTCGCGGACCCCGGCCGGACTTCAAGCGCGATGGCCGTCCCGGCGGCCCACGTCGCGAAGAGCGTGGCGGCGAGCGGTTCCAGCAGCCGGCGCGGCCACGGCCTGCCGATCGCGAGCCCGATCCGGATTCGCCGTTCGCCAAGCTTGCGGCTCTCAAGGCCCAACTCGAGAAGAAGTAGGCGGCAGCCGGCCCGGCGCCGGCTGCGCGAACGGAAAGGCGGCTCTTGCGCGTTGATCGTCAGCGCCTCGACAAATGGCTCTGGTTCGCGCGCTTCGCCAAGACACGCGCGACAGCCGTGCGTCTGGTGGAGGACGGGCATGTGCGGGTCGAGGGGCGCCGGGTCGAGGCCGCGTCCCATGGTCTCAAGCTCGGCGACGTCCTGACACTCGCTCTGCCGCACGCCACTATCGTGGTCAGGCTGCTGATGCTGGGTGAGCGGCGTGGGCCCTATGAGGAGGCCCGCCTGCTCTATGAGAGGCTGGACGAGGGCGAACGCGGCGATCCGTCGCTTGCGGGGCAGGAGCCGGACGCGTAAGTCCCGCAGGCGTTCAGGTCGACCCGATCGCGGGCGAACCATCTACGCAGCAGCGTTTCCGGAGGACTTCCAGCTCCGAAGCGCGGTCAATTCAGCCTTGAAACCCGCACGCGTCGGGGCTTTATGAGGCTGTCGAGCCGATGAAGAAGGACTGGCGACTATGACCTATGTGGTCACCGAGAACTGCATCAAGTGCAAGTACATGGACTGCGTCGAGGTCTGCCCGGTCGACTGCTTCTACGAGGGCGAGAACATGCTCGTCATCCATCCCGACGAATGCATCGATTGCGGCGTCTGCGAGCCCGAATGTCCGGCGGAAGCGATCAAGCCCGATACCGAGCCGGGGCTGGAAAGCTGGCTCCAGCTCAACTCGAAATATGCGTCGAGCTGGCCCAACATCACGCAGAAGAAGGACGCGCCGCCCGACGCCAAGGCGTTCGATGGGGTCGCCGGCAAGCTCGAACAGTTCTCGGCGGAGCCGGGCGAAGGCGACTGATATCTGACGCTGCGTCAGGATTTGCGAGCGGTACCAATCAGGCCTTGCAGCGGACGCTGTCGCGGGCTAGCGGCGTTTACCTTTGATTCGGCGTGTTTTTTATGCTATGCATATAAACAGTCGATTTCGTTCCGCATGCCCCTGCGAGGTCCAACAAACGGGGCGCTCCCTTTGTTACGAACGAGGCCAGCGTCCGGCGCGTTGCCGGTGCTCAGTCGTTCGTTGTCGCCGGGTGCACGCATGAAACGACCGACTAGGGAAGCGTGAGGCGTGGCACCGGGCCCTAACCGGTTTTCAGGCATCAGGCAGAGTGTTTCCGGCCATCCGGCTGGGAACGGACAATCGCGAGCCCGCGTTTAGCGGTCCGGTCAGGAGTCGTAACGGCATGTCCACGGTGATGAAGAAAGCTGTTGTGCGCCAGGGTTTCAAGACGGGCGAATTCGTCGTCTACCCTTCGCATGGCGTCGGCCAGATCACGGCCATCGAGGAACAGGAAGTCGCCGGTTTCAAGCTTGAACTCTTCGTCGTGAGCTTCTCCAAGGACAAGATGACGCTGCGGGTGCCAACCGCCAAGGCTGCCAGTGTCGGCCTGCGCAAGCTCGCCGACGCCGAGAGCGTCGCCAAGGCCCTGACCACCTTGACCGGTCGCGCCCGCATCAAGCGCACCATGTGGTCGCGCCGGGCCCAGGAATACGAGGCCAAGATCAATTCGGGCGATCTCGTTGCCATCGCCGAGGTCGTGCGCGATCTGTATCGCTCCGAGGCCCAGCCCGAGCAGTCTTATTCCGAGCGCCAGCTCTATGAGGCCGCTGTCGATCGCATGACCCGCGAGATCGCCGTTGTCGACGATGTGACCGAGACCGAGGCGCTCAAGAAGATCGAGGGTCAGCTCGCCAAGTCGCCGCGCCGCCCGGCCAAGGGCGAAGTCGCCGAAGTCGCCGAAGGCGAGGCCGACAGCGACAATGACGACATCCAGGAAGAGGCCGCCTGATCAGGCTCCTCTGACCGAGAATTCCAGAACCCGGCGGGCAACCGCCGGGTTTTTTGTCGCTTTGGCATGAGCGCAGCGAGCAAGCGATGGATGCAACGCCCATGGGCGCCACCTGGATCGCTTCGCTCCGTTCGCCAAGATGGCGCGACGAGGGGCTACTCTGCCACGACCTTGTAGCGCTGACCGGGTACGAGCGCCTGGTTGCGGTCGAGCCCGTTGAGGACCTGGAACAGCTCGAGCGCCCGGTCCTGGCCCTGCATGCGCTGGGCCAGGCTGGCAGTGGTATCACCGGCCCCAGCTGTGACGATGCGGATCTGCAGCGGGCGGGCTGCCTGCGCCTCTCCGGGGGTGAGCGCATGGAAGCTGGAGATCAGCGCCTGCATCGGGCGCGCGGGGTCGCTGCCGCCGCGCGCCGCGAGAATAAAGCGATAGACCCGGTCGCCGGCCTGGATCGCTGCGAGCCCGAAGACCCAATCCGTACCCTTGCCGGTCGCGACCGCCGCCGGCAGGCCCGCGATCTCGCGGGTCTCCACGGGGCCCGTCTGCACGCCGTCGATCCAGCCCGACGAGACATAGGATGCCAGCGTCTGGTCGGGCTTCAGCGTCACGGAATCGAAGCGCAGGGCCTGGCTGCCATTGCTCCCGATGCCGATGACCATGTCACGGGCGGATTCGAGCGAAAAACCTTCGGGCGCCGTGAAGCTGATGCGCAGGGCGCTGTTGAGATAGCGCCGCCCCCGCACCACGCCGTCGCGCGGATCGTCGCCGAAGGCAAGGCCGTCGATCGCGGTGAGCCATTGCCGGGGATCACTCTCGCCGATGCCGGGTGCGCCGATCTGGCGGGCGGCTGCAGTGACCGCGGCGACGCGCTCGGGCGTCGAAGGGTGGCTGGACAGGATGTCGAGGCGCTTGTCCTCGGCGCTCTGGCCCTGTCCCGCATTGCGGAAGGCGGTATTGCGGCCCAGCGCCGCCAGGAAGCGGCTGGCGCCATAGGGGTCGTAGCCGGCACGCGCGATGTTGCGAACGCTGATCTGGTCGGCGGTCAGTTCCTGCTGCCGCGAAAAGCGCGCCAGAGAGAGCCGCGAGCCCGCCTGGACTGCGGCGCCCGCCGTCGGGTCCTTCAGGACCTGCGACACGACCTGACTGACCAGGGCCGATTCCGCCTCCTTCTCGGCTCTCTCGACGGCATGCTGGGCCGTGACATGGGCGATCTCATGGGCCAGCACAGAGGCGATCTCGGCGGTGTCGCTGGCAAGCGCCAGCAGGCCACGCGTGACATAGAGGCGGCCGTTGGGAAGGGCGAACGCGTTGACCACCGGCGAATTCAGGATGGTGATCTCGTAGGCTCCGATCTGGCCGTCGCTCGCCTTGGCAAGCCGCTGGACGACCTCGCCAAGGGCGGCGCGGGCTGCAGGCGCGCGATACTCGCCGCCAAAGGCCGAAAGCAGGCGCTGATGCTCGCGATCGGCCGCACGCTGGATCGGGCTGATGCGGGGAGCAAGTTCGCCCTGGGAGGAGGCCGGCGCGAGCAGCGCGGTCTGGTCTCCGATGCAGCCGCCCAGAAGCAGCGCCGGCACGGCCAGCAAGGCAAGCCGGATCGAGGCGGAACGATATCGATGTCGCCAGGGCATCAGCATGCGGTTCAGTCGATCAGCTCCAGAGCGAGCGCCGACGTCACGTCGAGCAGAAGGCCGTCCTGCCCCGAAAGGATGCCGCGCGCCCTGACCCGTTTACCGCTCAGCCCGCTCTTGGTCCAGCCGGCAACCTGCATCTCGCGCCAAACCCTCCGGGGCATCACAATGGCCCCGGCTTCCGCCCGACGCCGGGAAAAATTCAGATAGGTCCGCTGGGCCCGCTCGCCGACGGAAGCGACGCGCCCTTCGATGACCACGAGCCGCCCCATATGCGCCTTCAAGGCGGCGACATCGTGACCATCGAGTGAGCCGGCGGAGACAGGTTGCTGAGCGGGGGCGAGGGCCTGCGTCCCCGCCCTCGCAAGTTGCCTGACGGCCGGGGCAGGGACTCCGCAGCCGGAATGGGCGGCCTCGAGCAAACGGGTCGCGGCCCCGTCCGCGATCATCAGCGTGGCGAGATCGCGGGGTTCGACCTGCCCGCCATCGCCCGCGACGATGAGCCGGGCGGGGAGACGTCCCCAGCGATCGGGCGCGCCGGCCGCGACGAGCCTCAACTCGCGGTCCCGCCAATGCGCGATCCCGGCGCCGAACCGCGTCTCCTCGGCGGTGTCCTGGCGGGGCGCCAGTCCGACGAGACGCAGGCTGCGACCATCGGCCAGGATGGGATCGCCCGCGGCATCGAGCCCGGCAAGGCGTACCGCCTGCGTGTCGCCCGGGAACCCGGCGCAGACCTCGGCCGCCCGAGCGGGCAGCGGCCAGCACGAAGCGGCCACGAAAGCGAGGATCAGAGGCTTCACCGGCATGCCCCCATGCTACACGGTTTCCCGCGCGCCCCGGTAGCTCAACACGATAGAGCAACGGGTCTGTGGCGCCGATGCATTTCGATCGATGCCGAGCGCGGCGTGGCCCGGGTCCCTTGACCTAGGTGCCGGCATTTGGAAACCCGCTGAGCGAGCTAATACGCCATCACGCCGCCGTAGCCGCGTACGAAATACTGATCGTGCCGGTTCCCGAGTAGAGGGCTTGGCCCTATACGCAATGAATGGCGCGCGGCCATGATCGCCCGCTTCATCAGAAAATTGTCTTCGGCGGAGCCGGGGCGGTCATCCGGGGTGAGATATTGTCGTCTAGTAGGCCTCAGTCTGTGTTTGGGCGTTGGCGCGTTGGCGCTCTACGCAACGAACATTTGAGCCGTTTCCCGACCATGGGCTGGGATGTTATCTGCGCTGCCCTCGGAGCTGTTGCCAGCTTCTTTGTGGCGAGCATCGTCATGACGGGATGGCCGCGTGGCCTGATCCCTAACCTATCGTACCCCTATATTTACGCTGGCGATGCGCTCGCGCAGTACTGGATGACCGAGCGCGTGATCGAAGGGTGGATATACGAAAACCCGAGAAGCGGTTTTCCTTTCGGCTCTCCATCGTTTGATTTTCCGGGGTCGGACGCAGGAAACCTGCTCGTCGCAAAATTTCTGGGCAAGGCGCTCGGAGGATACGTCCAGGCTGCCAACGCCTACTTCCTGCTCGGGTTCGCCGTTACTTTTGCCGTCACCTTCATAGTTCTGCGACGGTTCTCCCTGCTGCGAATGACGGCGATTATCGGTGCGTTTCTATTCACATTCACGCCGTACCATTTCGCGAGAATGTTTTATGGGCACACATTTTACACTTGGTATTTTGTCGTTCCTTTATACGTTTATCTCGGATTTTTGACGCTCGGTCTCGACCAGAGGCCGAACCGGTCGAATTGCATAAAAGCTTTTCTCGCGCTGGCGCTCGCTAGTTGCTTCGGCGTGTATTTCGCATTCTTTGGCGTCATCGTCATCGTGATATGCGGCCTGGCTGGCGCGGTGAAGTCCCGAAGTCGGTGGCCGGTGATCGCCGCATTATCTTGTGTCGCTGCGATTTCTGTTGGGGTCGCCTGCAACGTCGCTCCAAGTGTCTGGTACACCCTTAAGCACGGGAAAAACCCGGATGTTGCTCAAAGAGTGGCGAGCGAGACAGAAATGTTCTCGTTGAAACTGATGCATATGATCATGCCCAATCATTTTCATCAGGTTCCATCGTTGGCTCAAATGGGCCATCAGTATGCCGCGGAGTTCCCACTTTCAAATACGAATGGCTCGATTGGACTGATCGGGGTGATCGGGTTGATCCTGATGGGAGCAACTTTCATCCGGCAATCGGTGGGGCACATCATTGATAAACGTGCGCGTTTTCTTGTGCTGCTGACCGGTTCGCTCTTACTGATTGCGACCGTTGGGGGGCTCAACGTACTTTTTGCTATTTTCGTCTCTCCAATGATACGTGGATGGGATCGAATAAGTATATTTATCGCATTCCTTGCGATACTTTCCGTAATGCTTTCAGTTGACGCATTGCTCCGTCGCAGGCGCGGTGTGGTATCGATCGGCGCGGTTTTCGCTCTGACAGCCGTCGCTTTTGCCGATCAGACGCCGGCCCCGGGATCGTTTGTCGCCTTCTCCAACCGTTCTGTCTTCGAGCAAGATCGTGATTTCATGCGCGCTATCGAAGCGCACGTTCCCCTGCGGTCGGCGATTTACCAGTTGCCGTATTTGGCATTTCCTGAGGTGGGCCCGTTGAACGCGCTGGGAACGTATGATCATCTCACCGGGTTCTTGAATTCCAAGCGGCTGAGGTGGAGTTCCGGCGGGATGAGGGGACGCGCGGCCGACCATTTCTACCGAGATCTCTCGTCGAAGCCCCTGGCGGATCAAATCGCCAAAATCAAGGAGCTGGGCTTCGCTGGCATCTATGTCGACAGGCGAGGCTACGCGGATAATGGCGCGTCCGTTGTGGCGGAACTGACAGCAATGATTGGCGCGCCCAGTATTGGCCAACCCTCTGGGCCGAAGTTGTTCTTCAATCTGCTTCGATAGGCTGAGGGATCGGGTCTTCTCGATATTTGGCCGAAGCAAGCGGGTGAACCTGCCCCCCTCATCCCGAGGTCGGTTCTCGAGACCGCAGTCGCGATCTGGGACCGTAGTGACGTCAAGACAGTTAGTCTCGACTGAGGCCTGTCCTGCCAAAAACCCACCAGTTCAAGGCAAAGAAGTTGACCAGGGGGACCAGGACGACGGCTGCGACCACGCCGAAGAGATAGTGTAGGCCCAGGATATCGACGATTGCTCCCATCGACAGCGATGTCAGGACGATATTACCGGCGTGAAGGCCGATGAAACGGCTTAGATCGCGGGTGAGCGTGCCCTCGGAGCGGAACGAAAACCGCCGATTGCACACGAAGTTCACCGGCATCGATGCCAGATAGCCCGCTATCGAGGCAAGCTTGGGATCAATGCCCCACAACCTGACGCAGGCCGCCGTTACAATTGAGAAAATGGCGCTGCTCAGGGCGCCAACCAGTCCGAATCGAAGCGCCTTGCTGACAAGCTGGTCGGATGAAGACTGCTTTCTCAACCAGTTCGCGAGTTGGCTCACGCAGTCGCCGCCACATAATACTGGCCGCCGAACGGGATTCTGGCGAAGAGTTGGTCGATGCGGCGCAGAAAACGGTTCGCAGGAGGAACCGAAAGAATGTAGCGGGAGGTGACACGATCAAACCCCGCGTCCCGGAACAGCTTCTCCGAAGTGTCGCTGCGCAGCAACACGGCATCGGCATCGAAGGGGCACTGGTTCACGGCGCGCATCGTGAGAGGATTGCGCGGGTTATGCTCGAAGACGAGGGCCAAGCCGCCGGGCTTGAGTACGCGGCGCATCTCGCGGGCGAAATTGGGCCATTGAGACGGCGGCACATGGTGCATGACACAGATCGTGAAGGCGACATCGAAGCTGTCGCTTTCGTAGGGCAGCGTCACGCCATCATAGACCCTGTAGTCCACCGTCGCGTTTCGCCCCCGCGCTGTCTCCACGCAGGCGCTCGAAATGTCGACACCCGATAGTGCCCCGAAATGCGGAGAGAGCAGGGAATGGTAGTTTCCGACGCCGCAGCCCACATCGAGTGCCGAAAAGCGCTTCGGATCGCCTCGCTGAGCGCGCGTGATGTCGAGGATATAGTCGGCCTTCACCCGCGTGAAGAAATCCGCTGACAAGCCGGTGAAAGACACGGAGGCATCGACCGCATCCGAGTAGGTATCCTTGTAGGTGTCGAACGTCCTTGCCGTCTGCGCCTGCTGCGGATCCATAGCGTTTCAACCTTCGCGTAGCCGGGCTGTCGGCCCAGCGAGATAGCGCCTCGCCCCGGTCTCGAAAGACAGAGAAAGCTGACGCGCGACCAACCTGATGCCAGTCTCCAGATCGGTGGGGCGCCAGCCCTCGGGTAGCGCCGATTGCCGGAACGTGATGTGACTGGCGTTCGATGGCTGAACGTCTAGCTTGAGATAGAGGGGACTTCCAACCACTTTAGTCACGATCTGCGCTATTGTGCTGACAGATGCGGGTTTGCCACTCGCCAGCAGAAACGTTTGCGAAGCCGTTTCAGGCTGGGTGATCTTGTTGGCAACGAACTCCGCGATATCGGACGCCAGGATGTAGTCCCGGACCGTATCCAGCCCGCCGAAGATGCGTGAGACCGAATGCTTCTTTGCATTTTCGATCAGCGTATTGATCAGGCCGGAGCGCCCGCCCTCACGGCTGAAGCCATAGACGGAACTCGGGCGATAGATGTGAGCGACCATCGTGTTCCGAAGGTCCTCTACGGTTGCTTCCTGCTCCAGCTTGGCTTCCCCGTAAGCGCGATGGGGTCTTGGAAGCGTGGTGCTGTCGACAAAGCGTTGGCCCTCGAACAAGCCTCCGGCCGAACTCAGCATATGGAATCCCAGGCTCGTACCTGGCGGCAGATGGAGCGGAAGCTCCTGGGCCCATTTCGAGATATCCCTGAAAGCCTCGAACTCGGCGCCCAGCTCCTCACGGCCCGCTCCAAAGCCCGCCTTGCCAGCAGCCCAGACGATGTCCAGGCGCGCGAGCGGGGCTCGATCGAACTGGCAATTGATAGCATGGGTCAGGGATAGGAGGTCCAGGGACCGCTGAGGGCGATCCTTCCAATTCAGCGGCAGATCAGCAAGCGACGTAACGCCGCGCTTCATCAGCGCACGCAGAATGGCTCCCCCGATCAGGCCCACCCCGAACAGGGCGATCGCGTGGCTGGCGCCGGGCTTCGGGCGGACGATTAAAATCATCTCGCTTCAGAGTTGAAATAGCGAGCGAGAGGCTCATCGATCGATCGATCGACGGAAAAGAAATTTGGCTTGCCATGGGCGGCCAGCGCCAATGTCGACAGATATTCCAACGCCAATGCACTCATGAAGGTGATCGACCCTCCGAAGAACAGGATCGTAAGCATCAAGGACGTCCAGCCGGTCACGGCAATCGATTCAGGCGAGAACATCTTCTGCGCGAGGAGTGCGACCGCTCCGGCCAGACTGGCCGCGACGATGAACATCCCGATCAAGCCGAACAGGCGCAGAAGCTTGACCTGGCTGGACATCACCATGCGGCGCGCATGCGTCAAGAGCCTCGAGAAGCTGTACCCGCTGCGCCCACTGCTGATAAAGCGCTGGTCCTTCAGCTCGATCGAACGAACCTTGATACGCTTCGTGAACCACGACAGAGCGACGTCGAAATACGTCTCGTAGCCGCACACGCTCGAGGCCGCGCGCGCGAGCGAACCGCGAAGCAACCGGAAGCTGTTGAAGTGAACCACGTTCGGGTTCCCCGTGAGCAGCACCATGAGCCGCTTGAAACCCTTTGAGCCCCAGTCGCGCGAGCGCGCCTCATGCACCGCACTCGCGGGCTTTGCATAGACGATATCGCCTCCTTCGAGGACTGCTACTCGCAACAGCGCCTCGATTTCTGATGGCGGATGCTGCAGATCCTCGTCCAGCGTCACGACCCAGTCGCCTGAACTGTGAAGAACCCCCGCGATGGTCGCTGCGTGCTGGCCGAAGTTGCGCATCATATGGACCGCTGTGACCCAGTGATAGTCGCTGGCCAGGCGATCCACCAACGCAGGCGAGCCATCAATCGCAGAATCGTCGACCAGGATCACTTCGGTAAGATCCATCGGCGCGCCGCGTTCGTGCCAACTCCTTCTGACCTTTTCCAACTCCGCGACGAGATCAGGTAGGAATGCCTCGCCGGAATAGACCGGCACGACGACTGAGATGGTGATGGGAGAGTCGGACGCCATAAAATCGATCCTAGGTTATCACTCTCTCCAGCGCGATAGTTCGCCAAAGAAAGGTCGCTCCTCTGTGCATGGTTGCGATCCACCGATCCAGTACAAAACCATACCTACGTTCCGGCTGCGCAAGCTCGGATCTTAGGTCATTCCCGGGGGTGGTCCAAAAGACACTATCCCACTGCGCGCGGTGCGGCACTCGTGGTCGCTGCGGGCGGGCCGCCGTAGAGGTGAGGCGGTTGTCGTCGACGTCGATGTCGGACCGGGTTGACGGCTAGACATGTCGCTCTGGCTGCGGCCCTGTTGTTTGCTGAGATGTCTTGCGGCTGTGACCGGGCGCGGGCGACGCGTTCATGCCCTTGGCGTTCCAGCCGTCGCAGCGCGCTCTTTCGTCATCCGCCGGTTGCCAATCACGGCAAGGTCGGACGCGTGTCCTCGGAAGGGGCTTACCTCTGGAACGCTCGCGAGGACCGTGTTAGAGACCGGCTTGCGTGCGTCCCGGTAGCTCAGCAGGATAGAGCAACGGTTTCCTAAACCGTAGGTCAGGGGTTCGAATCCCTTCCGGGACGCCAGAGAATTTTCATTGTAATCAGTGATTTAGTGGTCGCGTCGTGCCGGAATAGAGCGCGAATGCGTGTTGCATCGGCTCGCAACACGGTCTGATTGATCTCAATGGCCCAAAGCATGGCTCCGGCGGGGCCAGGCAACATCGCGCCACATGGTGAGCCGATATCCAACAGAATCTTTGCCGTGCGAGCGTCCCCCCATGGCGCGCCATGCAGTGCGGTGCGTTTCGGTACTAGGGCCTTGAAGTTGTTCGTGATCGACGTCACTCCGCTCAAGGCCGGGGAAGCCGCGCCAATAGCCCGAGGCGTGGCGGTGCGATCCGAGATGCTCGGGCGCCTGCCGGTCCATTTGTTTCGGCGGCTCGAAGACGGCGGCAAAAAGCGTGTCGATCATCCCCTCGAAGTGCTGCCGAGCGGCCGGCCGAATGGCTGACCAGCGCAGCCGAGTTCCTCATGACGATGGAGCGCGATTGCCTCCTCAACGGCCGTTGTCACGTTAGCTGCCGGCGGGCGCGAGGAGGCGCATTTGGCGTCGTGACGAACTCTTGCGCTTGAGGCGGCTGGCGTAGTCCCGTCCGAACGTCCTCGCCCAGCGCCGCACCGTTTCGTAGGTGACGGCAATGCCGCGCTTCAGCAACATCCCCTCCAGCAGGCGAAGGCTGAGGCGAAAGCGCAAACAAAGCCACAACGCGTGTGTGGTGATCGCCGGCGGGAAACGGTGTCGCTTGTAGCTGATGCGGGCCCAACGCTCATGCCCGGCAATCTAAGCCGCCGGTCGCCACGCTGGGGCTAACGTAACGTAGACGCTGTGGGAGAGGCGCATATATCACATCGAGGATCCAAACAGTATAGTCAAAGTAAGATATCATTCAGTGCGTTTCGCGGGGATGCTGGATTTCCTTGGCGCTTGGCGCATCTTAGACCCTGGTGAATCCGTCTAAGATTCTGTTCCGATCGATTGTCTTCATCTCTAGTCCAGTCAGAGAGGTCCGTTATCAGCGCGCTCTGATGCCTGCCTGCGCCCATGCCGTACCGCCCGCCCTTCCCGAAGGAAACAGCGACGATGGCGACCGCCCGCGAGATACAGACCGCATACCGTACCATTGCACGCGCGGAATTGTCCGAGGCCGAGGCGAGCGCCATCGTCGCCACCGGCATCACCTTCGCGGCCTATGTCGTGGAGCTGTCGTCGGAATTCGCGCTGACGACCGGAGCTGCAATCGCGGTCTCGCAGGTGGTGACGGGCCTCGTGCCGAGCTCAGAGCGGCTCGATATCCTCACACCGGAGGCTGACCGGCAACTGATCTGGTACCGGGACCGCGCGGTGTTGAATCCGTCTCTCGGCCCCTTTGAAGCGCTCGGCCGCGGCTACGCCAACGAACCGGACACGGGGTTTGCCGAGAAGTACGGCGCGCATTCGACGGTCGACTTCATCAACGAGGTCTATGTCGAGGTTTATGGCAGGCTGCCCTCTACCGGCGCAATGGACAACCTGAAGAGCCAGATCGCATTCTTCAATGAACTCTACACCAATGAGGGGCTCGACAACGTCGCCCTGCAGGCCAAGGGCGCCGTGCTCGGCCAGATCGTCGGCTATGCCTTCTTCGATCCGTCGGCAGCCGCGACGAGCCGGCTCGACGACGCGGTGGCGACGTTCTTCGCGAGCCTGGCGGGTGGGGATACGTCAGGCTATGGCGGGCCGCTCGCCTTGCTGCCCCCGCTCGCCTTCACCTCGGCGCGCAACGCGAACACGAAGGAGAATGTTGCAGCCAGCAGCGTCGTCTATCAGGCCGAGACCAACGCGGCAGGCGCCGTCAAATTCAGTCTGACAGGAGTCGATAGCGACGCGGCCCTGTTCAGGATCGACGCGGATACCGGCGCGCTGCGCTTCAGGGCATCCCCCGATTTCGAAGCGCCGGCCGATCGCGATCGGGACAACACCTATCTCGTCGACATCACTGCGACCGATGCGCGAGGCAATTCCAGCACGCGAAGCGTCGCGATCGAGGTCACGGACGTGGCCAGCATTACCCGGGTCAGCGTCGCCAGCAATGGCACGCAGGGCAACGGGGCCAGCATGCTGGCCGCACCGTCCGGCGATGGCCGCTTCGTGATCTTCAGTTCGGATTCATCGACTCTCGTGGCAGGCGATACGAACAGCACGAGGGACGTCTTCGTGCATGATCGCGAGTCCGGGACGACGAACCGCGTCAGCGTGGCGAGCAGCGGAACTCAGGCCAACGGCGCCAGCGATCAGCCGATCATCTCGTCGGACGGCCGGTTTGCTGTCTTCACCTCGGCCGCCTCAAATCTTGTTGGCGGCGACACCCACGGCAACAACGACGTCTTCATCGTCGAGCTCGCGACCGGAACGGTGAGACGCGCGAGCGTTGCAGGCGACGGAACCGAAAACAATGCAGATAACGGCTCACCATTCGTGTCCGGCAACGGCAGATATGTCACCTTCGTCTCCGACGCGACAAATCTGGGCGGCGGTGGGGATGACAATCAACCCGACGTCTTCATGCTGGATACCCAGACCAATGCGCTCTCGCATATAGCTCCCAGCCCCTTCTTTGCTCACGCGGACAACTTGATCGCCTACGCGGCCACGTCCGACGATGGGAAATACATCGCCTTCGATTCCTACGACGCCAGCCTGCACCCGTCAGACACAAACGGAACTTTCGACGTTTTCGTGAACAACACGGTGACGGGCGATACTGCGCTCATCAGCGTCGCGCTCGACGGGTTCTCCGGGGATTTTGAAAGCTATTTCCCCTCGATGTCAGCCGACGGGCGATATGTTTTCTTCGGCTCGACCGCGACCAATCTGGTCGCCAACGATACGAACACCAAATACGACGTATTCTTGCGCGACACAGCCACGAGCACGACGAAACGGATCAGCGAGAGCAGCGCCGGCACTGAAAGCAACGACCATAGCTGGGTCCCGAAGATTTCAGCGGATGGCCGCTATGTCGTCTTCGGCTCCGATGCGACCAATCTCGTTGCTAATGACACCAACGGCAAACATGACATCTTCGTTTATACGATCGCGACGGGACATATCAGCCGCGTCAGCCTGAATGACCTCGGAAGCCAGGCGATCCACGATGTTTACTCGCCGGTGATCTCGGCTGATGGACGCTTCGTCACCTTCTATTCCGAAGACCCGACGCTGGTGCCCGGCGACACGAACGGCGTCAATGACGTCTTCATCGTCGACGGCCTGGAACAGGGCTGGTGGCTGGCCTAGGTGACCGACCCATAACTGGCCTGCCCTCTGAAAAGTGTCGTTCTTGAAGTGGGCGTTCGAGCTCTTGGAGCTATTATCGCTGGTGCAAAGAGTTTGGCGGGCCTGAAGTCCGACCAAGGTGAAGCGTCTGAAGGAGCTGGAAAAGGAGAACGAGCGGCTGCGCAAAGCCGTCTCGCATCTAACGCTCGAGAAGCTCATGCTGAGAGAAGCTGCCTTGGGAAACCTCTAAGCCCCGATCGGCGCCGTCGCTGCATCGACGACGCCATGATCAAGTTCGGTGTGTCGGAGCGGCTGGCGCTCCGTGTCCTGGGGCAGCATCGATCCACGCAACGCAAGGTGCGGGTGGGACGGGCGGCGAGGTGGCGCTGACTGCGGACATTATCGAGCCAGGCAGTCATGAGGAAAACGGATACTGCGAGAGCTTCAACTCCAAGCTCCGAGACGAACCCCTGAACGGTGAGCTGTTCTCGAGCCTCCCGAAGCGAAGCCCGGCAACGAGAGTTGCCGCCAGAACTACACCACTAGGCGCCCGCACTCCTCGCTCGGCTACAAGCCGCCGGCGCCGGCAACTATCGTGGCGCCGTCAAGCACGGCCGCGTAGCCAACCATGCATTTGACTGTAAATGGACCACCTCGTTGGGGGCAGGCCAGAGTTTGAAAAGGAGCAGAAAATCTGACCCGAGGGCGTCCACACAACTCGGGGCTATTCGCAAATGGGTCCCCCGCGATCAGCGCGGGCACCAATCCCAGAAACCAGTTGTCCGATGCGGGGTCGTATAGAACCAGCAATAGCCCGCGCGTGGGGGCGAGCCAGCCAGTGATACCGCGGCAGCGCCAGCAATAAAGCCCAGAGCAGCGCCGGCTCCTACCGCTCCGCCTCGGTGCCAGTGGCGACGCGGATGGACCACGACGACCCGGCTGTGTCGCGTGTGGGGGCGGACATTGTGACGAGGATGATGGACTTGGGCGCGCGAATGATGGCGATTAACTTGCTGTCGACTGTGAGCCCGATTGACATGTTGTCCGCCGCCACGATGCGGCTGCTGCCTGCTCCGCACATTCTGGCGTGAAATGTCACGCCCACTGGACGCGCGTACTTGTGCTTCGGCAGGCCCTACGCTCACCAGAGGCGAAAGAAAGCCCGACAGAAGCGCGAAAAGCATGAAAGCGGATTTCAGTTTCAAGGTTCTGTACAAGGCTGTCTCCTGACGTCGGCCGACCAAGGTGACCGGCTGCATCCAGCCCCGCCGAAAAGAACTCGCGCAGCTCAGAGGCCTAAAGCCGATGCGTGGCTAGAATGTCGAGCCTAGTTGAACTTCCGCACGCTTGATAGCTGCCTCCTGACATGCTCTGCGCGGGCTCACTCATGAACTCTCTTCACTCGTCGCTGGCACCGCTGCCCGGGATACGCGCGCCTCGGGTATGGAAAGAGGCGCCGTAGCCTCCCGTCCACGGCGCCTCTTCCCGCAGGGAGCATCGCTACGACCTGCGCCCAGCACCTGGCTCTTTGCGGCCAGGGTGTCGAGTGCACCTGGTCTACCGGCACCAGGAACTCCCGCCGATTACAGCGAGATTACATCTGCGTCACTCCGAAGAAGAACGGGCCGCGAGCGCGACGATGATTACGGAGATGAAGGGTTTCGCCCCCTAGCGCGAGTGAGCAGTAGGTTCGTCTACGAGGGCGTTGCGCTCCAAAAAGCCGCCATTACTGACAATGAAACAAGCCGCGTTCGGGCGGCTTGTTTGCGTCCTGGCGGCGCCGTGCCGGCAGAACCCCGTTCTCATCTCGCGCTCACGCCGCTCTCGACCTTGCCGTTCCGGCTTGGCCGATCCGCCGTCGCTGCGTCTTGCCGTTTCGATGCGGGGCGGCGGTGGTTTCATCCGCCCGCCGCCCGCTTGCGTCACTTGTTCAGCACTGCGCAGTAGGTCTTGTCGACGAGGCCTTCGTTCTTCCAGGTGCAGGTCGTGCCGAAGCCGAGCAGGAAGGACGAACCGGCGGGCATGACGTCGCGTTCGCCGTCCGGGCCGTGGAATTCGGCGGCGCCGGTGTGGATGTACATGTATTCGTCCTTCGGGAACGGAATCGACTTGCGCTCGAAGCTCTGCGAGTTCCAGACGCCGACCTGCCAGCGCGTCGTGCTGTCGGTGAAGGCGCTGCGGCCGGCCTGTTGCGGGTTTTCCGGCGACAGCAGCAGCTCCGCGGCATAGGGAGCCGAGACCGTTCGGCCGCCCTGCTGCACGATCGGGACGATCTTGCCGGGCCTGCGGGTGTCCGCGCAGCAGCTGAAGGCGAAGTCGACATCGCCCTCCTGCCGCCATGTGAAGCGCGAGCCGGCGCCGGCCACGAAGGATTGGCCGCGCTGGAAGCAGAAGAGCTCGCCTTCGCTCTCGACGATCACGGCGCCGCTCTCGACCAGCACGAAAACGTGCGCAGTCGTCGCGACTTCAGCCGTGCCTGTGCCGGCGACGCTGCCATTGCCGAAGGCGGCGGCGTTGATGGGGCTGCGGTAGCGTTCCGCCGCCGCCACGGTCAAAGCGCCGCGGGTGGTGGCGAATTGCGCCGCGAAGCCTTCGGCGAGACCGGCGGTCGTCTCGGGAGCGCGATCGAAGTGAACTACCAGCTTGGTCATATCGTGTGTCTCTCGTGGTGAAATCTGGCTGGCGCCGTCAGTTCGGCGACAGATCGCGTGAAATCCGGGCTGTGCTCAGGCGCTCGAACCGGTAGGGCTGGGGGTCCGTCAGCGGCTCCGAGCCGGAGATCAGGTCCGCCGCGAGGCGGCCGCCGCCAGGGCCCATGGCGAAGCCATGGCCACTGAAACCCGTCGCGATGAACAGCCCGTCGAGCGGGGCGGGGCCGATGACGGGGGCGGCGTCGGGCGTGATGTCGATCATGCCGGCCCAGCTCTCGATCCAGGGCAGGTTGCCGAGCTGGGGGAAGGCGCGCTTCAGCGCCTTGTAGGAGTAGCCCAGCGCATCATTGTCGGGCGCCGGGTCCCAGACGCGCGTCTCCTCGAAGGGGCTGACCTCGGCGGCGCCCCAGGTCGTGGGGCGCTTCCATTCGGAGAGGAAGCGGCCGTTGAGGCGCAGCTTCATGCTCTGGCGCTGCTGCATGAAGGCCGGCCAGAACTCCTTCATGTACTTGAAGGCGTTGGGCACCAGCTCGAAGGTCCAGCCCATGGGCCGCGCGATGTTGTAGCCGCCATCGTCGCGACGGCGGATCGTGAAATCACGGAAGCCGATGCCGCCAAAGGGCGCGAGTTCGGCGACCGCGCCCGTGCGCAGCACCGAGGCTTTTGCGACGAGTTGCGGGAAATCGATGCCGTGGCGGCCGCAGAACAGGTTCGACCAGGCGCCCGCCGCGCAGAGGACGGCGGTGGTCCGGATCAGGCCAAGCTCGGTGTGGACGCCGGCGACCTTCCCGGCCTGGATGTCGAGCAGGCGCGCTGCGCAGCCCTGCAGGATGACGACGCCCTTGTCCTTCGCCGCGCGGGCGAGGAACGGCACCGCCCGATCCGGCTCGGCGAAGCCATCAGTTGGGGTATGGATGCCGTGCGTCCACTTGATGCTGCTGGGCAGCGCCGCATTGACCTGGGCGGCATCCATCATCGAGACGTCGATATCGAGGTCGCGGCAGGTGTCGAGCCAACCCTGCCAGGCCTCCGGGGGATTCTTGAGGTCCGTCACATAGAGCGTGCCCGAGCGCTTCATGCCGAGGTTGAAGCCGGTATCCTTCTGCAGGCGCTCCAAGAGTTCGACACTCTTCTTGATCAGCGGAAGCTCGGCCGGGCTGCGGCCCTGCTGGCGCAGAAAACCCCAGTTTCGGCTCGACTGCTCGCCGGCGACCTCGCCCTTCTCGACGACGACGACACTGAGGCCGCGCTCGGCGAGGCTATAGGCCGCCGTGATGCCGACGATGCCGGCGCCGATCACCACGACATCGGCGGATTCGGGAAGATTCGGGCTGCTGAGGACGGACTCGCGCCGAGGTGACATGGCGTACTCCAGGTAACGGGCGGGCTAGAGGAAAATGCGCTCGCGGACCCGACGATTGCGGGCGCGCAGAGCCGAGGTCGGGCTGGCCGGGGTGAGAGTCCCGGCAGCTCCCTCCGGGAGGCGAGGGGCTACAACTCCGGCAGCAGTCGATCGAGCGCCTGCATGAAGCGGTCGACATGCTCAGTGCGGAACACCAGAGGCGGGCGGATCTTCAGCACGTTGCCAGCGGGGCCGGAGGTGCTGACCAGCACGCCCTCCTGGCGCAGGCGGTTGACGAGATCGGCGGCGCCCTTGCCCCAGGGCGTGCGCGTCGCCTTGTCCTCGACCAGTTCGAGCCCGAGATAGAGCCCTTCGGCGCGGACATCGCCGAGCCTGACGTGGCTTGCCGCACGCTCGCGCAGGGCGTCGGCGAAGCGGGCGCCGACCTCGGCCGCGGACTCGACCAGTCCCTCGCGTTCGATCACCTCTAGCACCGCGAGACCGACGACGGCCGAGACCGTGTTGCCCCCGAAGGTGTTGAAGTAGCGGCGCCTGGCACCGAATGCGGCCACGAGGTCGGCGCGGATGACCATCGCGCCGATCGGGTGGCCGGCGCCCATCGGCTTGCCGAGCGTGACGATGTCGGGCGTCAAACCGGGATCGCGCTGGAAGCCCCACCAGCGCCCCGAACGTGCGAAGCCGCCCTGCACCTCGTCGGCGATGAACAGGCCACCCAGTTCGCGGATCGCGGCAGCGCCCGCGTTCAGCACGCCGGGTACGGGGAAGATGCCGTCGCTGGCGAACATCGTGTCAACCATGAGCGCGGCAGGCTTGTGCCCCGCCGCGACGAGATCAGCGGCGGCGGCGCGGATATCGGCCGCAAAGCGCGCTGCGAGATCGATGCCGGGCTCGGCGCGGTAGCTGTCGGGCGCGGGGATGACGCGGATATGGCCTGCCACGGGTTGAAGCGAGGGCGACATGTCGGCCAAGGCCAGCGTGACGCCGTGATAGGCGTTTGCGGTCACGATGAATCCGGTGCCGCCCGTGACATCGCGGGTCACGCGCAGCGCGAGATCATTGGCCTCGCTTCCGGTGCAGGTGAACATCACCGTGTCGAGCGCATCGGGGAGTTTCGCGACCAGCCGCTCGGCATAGGTGACGATCTCGTCCTGGATGTAGCGCGTATGCGTGTTGAGCTTGGCAGCCTGGCGCGCCAGCGCCGCGACGACGTCTGGATGGCAGTGACCGACCGACGGGACATTGTTGTAGCAGTCGAGATAGGCGCGTCCGGCGGCGTCGTGGAGCCAGACACCTTCGCCGCGAACGGGGATCAGCGGTTCCTCGTAGAAATGGCGATAGGCCGGGCCCAGCACGGCGCGCCGACGGGCAGCCAGTGAGTCGGCATCGACGGGAGGTTGGGCGGTCTGCTCGTCGCGATGGGACGTCATGGCAGCACTTCTCTCTTCGGTTTGCCGGGGGCCATTCTGGAAGCAAGCTCAGCGATCGACACGCATTTCATGGCTGTGCCAGCAGAGAGCCGGTCTCGATCGTCGCGAGGCGAGCCAGAGCCCGGCTGTTGAACTGGCGGTAGCGCAGCAGATAGTCGCGATTTGCAGGGGACCGGGCTGCCCGCCAGGCGCTGATGGTCAGCGACTGCGCCATGCGGAGGCCGATCAGGGACGGCAGCAACGCGTGGGCCGCCGCGCCGAGCGGCGAAACCGCCTCGTAGCCGCGGATGAGGGCGCGGACCCGCGCGAGCGCATCTCCCTCGAGGCAAAGATGATAGGCCGCTGCGATTGCGACCTCGGCGACGGCGGGGGCCCGCACGGCATCGCCGAAGTCGATGAAGCCAAAACCATCCTGGCCGGCGTGCGTCGTCACGATGACATTGTGCGGGTTGAGATCGTTATGGACGAGCTGCAGCGGCATGCGCAGGAAAGCGCCGCGATGGCGCTCGAAACCTGCAAAGGCCGCGGCCGCACGGGCGCGATCATCGGGATCCTCGATATACGCCAGTCGATCGACGAGCTGATGGGCGGTCTGGAGGTCCCAGGGTCCGGCAGGCGCGGTCGTCGTACCCGCGAAGCTCGATAGAGCGAGATCGAGCCGCGCCATAGCGCGGCCAAAGGCCTCGAAATCGACCGCCCCCGCTGCCGCCATCTGGAGCGGTCGCCCTTCGACATAGGTCAGCAGCCTGACGCAGCAGGGCTGGCCGATCTCGTCGTCGACACGCGCCACCGGAACGCCATCGAGCCCCGCGATGATGCGAGGTACGAGGCAGCCCGGATCCTGCGCCGCGAGATGCTCGAGCACCGCATTCTGCAGGGTGATGGATGGCAATTCGGCGGCGTGGCTGATCTTCAGAACCCCGAACCGGTCGTCCTGGTCGCAGATGCGGAAGTTGCGGTCGATCTCGCCGTTGAGTGCCATGGGTTCGCCGCTCCATCCGAAGACGGACCGTGCGATCTGGCGGGCTCGCGGCAGTGCGATCTGCGGCGCTGACGATATCTGCCCTGCGTTCAGCCCCTCGGCAGCCACAAACTCTTCTCCTGCTGAACTGGGTATGTCGTCGTCGCGGGATCGACGGGGTGGGCGCGGCCATGCGCCGTGCCCGCCGTCGCGCCCCCGCGCCGCGCGTCTAGTGCGAGACCCGGCGCAGGAAGTCCTGCGTCCGCGGCTGCCTGGGATTGGCGAGGATCTCGGAGGGCGGGCCCTCCTCGACGATGTTGCCGCCGTCGATGAAGAGGACGCGGTCGGCGACTTCCCGCGCGAACTGGATCTCGTGCGTGACGATCAGCAGCGTCTTGCCGGTCGCGGCGACGCGGCGGATGACATCGAGCACCTCGCCGACGAGTTCGGGGTCGAGCGCCGAGGTCGGCTCGTCGAACAGGATGGCGGAGGGCTGCATGGCGAGCGAGCGGGCGATCGCCACGCGCTGCTGCTGCCCCCCCGACAAGGCCGGCGGGTACTTGTGCTCGTGCCCGGTGAGCCCGACCTCCGCGAGCAGCTTCATGCCGCGCTCGGTGGCCTGCGCCCTGTTCTCGCCCTTCACATAGACCGGCCCCTCGATCACGTTCTCGATCGCGGTGCGATGGGGGAACAGATTGAAGCGCTGGAACACCATGGCAACGTCGCGGCGCAGCAGGTTGATGCTGCTCTTGTGCGGTTCCACAGGCCAGCCATCGACCGAGATCTTGCCGCCCGAGAAAGCCTCCAGGCCGTTGATGCAACGCAGGAAGGTGGATTTTCCCGACCCGGACGGGCCGATGATGCAGGCGACCTTGCCGGTTTCGAACTCCGTCGAGATGCCCTTGAGCACCTCGACAGCGCCGTATGATTTCCTGAGGCTGTCGATCTTGATCATGAGTTCGGCCGCGACCTGATTTCAAGCTTGCTGACCAACAGGAGCAGCGGAAGGCAGATGACCATGTAGAGAAGCGAGACGAGGATGTAGATCGTCGAGTTGTCGTAGGTCGAGCTGGCGAGGACACGGCCCTGGAAAGCCAGTTCCGTCACGGTGATCGTCGATGCCAGGGATGAGTCCTTGAGCATCATCACGGCCAGGTTGCCCCAGGACGGCAGGGCGATCGGCACCGCCTGCGGGATGATCACTCGCCGCAGCATCAGCCACCAGTTCATGCCGATGGACTTCGCGGCCTCGATCTGCCCGCGCTCGACAGCCTTCAGGGCCGCCCGGTAGCTCTCGGCATGATAGACGGAATAGCCGACCCCGATGCCGATGATCGCGGCCTGCAGCGCCGTCAGCGAAAGTCCGACCGACGGCGCCACGAAGTAGATGAAGTAGAGCTGCACGAGAATCGGGATGCTGCGCAGCATGTTGATCAGTGCAGCCACCATCGGCGACAGCACCGGGATCTCCATGTAGCGAATGACCGCCCAGACCGCCCCCAGCACCGTCGACACGGCCAGCGAGCCGAGGGTGACGACGATGGTCATTTTCAGACCCGTCAGGAGGAAGGGCATGTACAGCCCGGCGCGCTCCAGAAATGCGTGCAGAAACTCCGTCATCGCTGTCAGATCTTCCACTTCTTGCGAAGCTTGGCGAAGACGTCCTCGGCCATCATCGCATCGATGGCTGCGTTCACCTGCGCGAGGAGCGCTGCTTCGTCCTTGCGGACGATGATGCCCTGCTCGGCCATGTCGACGGGCTTGTAGCTCTCGACGATGCGGATGCCGTTATAGGTGCCTTCGCCGATGTTGTAGGCGATCACGGGCTGGTCGGCGAAGCCGGCGTCGATGCGGCCATTGGCGACCTCGCGGACGATGTCGGGGATCAGGTCATAGGCCTTGACCTCCTTGAAGAGGCCCGACTTCAGCAGGTTGTCGTAATAGAAGGTGCCGGCCTGGGCCCCGACGGTCTTGCCCTTGAGATCGGAGCGCGTGACATAGGCGGCAGCGGTGTCGTCTTTCTTGACGAAGCAGGCCTCGCCGAAGCTGCTGACGATCTTGGAGAACGAGACGATCTCGGCGCGCTTGGGGGTGTAGGACACCGCTGCGGAGATCACGTCGATCTGGCCGGCGGTCAGCGACGGAATCAGCGCAGACCAGGCCAGCGGCACGATCTCGATCTTCAGATCCTTGCGCGCGGCGATGTCCTTGATGATGTCGACCATCAGGCCGTCGATCTGCTGCGTCTTCAGGTTCAGATAGGTGAAGGGCGAGCCTGTCGGGGTGCAGCCGACCCGCAGGACGCGCGGGGCCTGTGCGCGGGCGGCTGGAACTGCCGTCAGTGACGCGGCTGCACCGGCAGCCATGGTCATGATCTCGCGACGATTCATCATTGTTGTCTCTCCCGTTATCCAAGCGCTTTTTGCGGCTGCACCGACAGGGATCGGGGGTCGTCAGGCCATCGCCCGCAGCGCGCAGCCTGCGCCCGCGTGACGGATAGGCCTCCCGGGGCAACAGCACTGCGGCTCCCGGCCTCGTGATCCCTGTTCTACCGACGCACCCACGATCGCGGGCCACAGCCTGCGACATGATTTATGATGCATCTTGTTTGTTGTATTCATATGGATGTGTCAATCGGGATTCTCGGCGGGAGCCACTAGTCGGGGCTGCCGCAGAAATTCGGGAAAAGCCGTCAGCCTGACGCTGAGTTTTGCGGGCCAGCGGGCGAAGTGTCGGTGCGTCGGTGCCGGACATCGTGAACTGACCTAGTCCCACACTTGATGCATCATGGTTTGATTTCCGGCGACGCCGATGCGTAGACTGCAACGACCGGAGGAAGGATCAGGGCGGATGACAGAGCTTTCCGTGCTCAACCACGAAAATCTGAGCAATACCGTCTACGCGACCCTTTGCGACGCGCTGATCTCAGGGAAATTCAAGCCTGGCGACCGTATCAAGATCCGCGATCTCGCCGAGCGGCTCGGGACGAGCGTCACGCCCGTCCGGGATGCGATCATCCGGCTCAGCCACGACCATGCGGTCACTTTCCAGACGGCTCGCAACATCCAGATTCCGCTGCTGACCGAGGCGGCCTATTTGGAGATTCGCAGCATCCGCGTGCGGCTGGAGGCGCTTGCAGCCGAGACGGCGGCCGCAATCGCCGGCAAGCAGGACATCGCCAGGCTGGAGGGGCTGCTGGCGGAAAACGAAGAGGCGATCAGCCGTGGCGACGGCGCACGCGGCGCGGAACTCAACCAGATGTTCCATTTCCAGCTGGCCAAGATCGCCAATCTGCCGACGCTTAACGGTATCCTGCGCGGTCTCTGGCTGCAGACAGGCCCGGCCATTGCCGAGATCTACATGCAGGGCGGGCGCGAGATGGTCTCGCATCACTACGAGGTGGTCGAGGCCCTGAAGCGCGGGGACGGTGCGTCAGCCGCACGCGCGATCGCCGAGGACATCATCGAAGGCGGACGGCCCATACTCGATCGCCTGAGGCTGCCGCTCCGCGGCTAGTTCGGCAGAGCACCGGCCGCGTGGACGGCCTCGCCGGCGATCTGCTCAGTGCGAATATCCCCGCGTCCATCGGACAGGATCCGCGCGAGGCGGAGGGCCTGCTCGCGGGTCTCGAAATGGCCGACCTCGTGGAGATTGCGGCCGATCTTCAGGACGTAGAGACCCCAGGGCTTCGTCGCCGCCAGAACGGGCTGGGCGATCGAGCATCGCGCCTTGCGGACGATGAGCGTCTTGACGGTCATTGGAGTTGCGGCCTCCAGCATCGGAACTGGAGCCGTAGCGCGCAGCCGGGTCCGCGCCGTCCTTCATTCGCAGTAGCGGTGCTGTCTTCGATGGCGGGCGGGCCGCGTTGTTTCGCCAGCGCAAGCCGGGACAGGCCCCGGCATCCTAGTCGCTCGGCTTGCACTCCATCCTGACGCGCTGGCCGGGATTGGCGATCGTCTGGCAGGAGATCGACGCCGGAACCTGCTGCCCGCGGCTTGGCCGTGCGACCGGTCGAGCGGCCGATGCGACGGGTTTGACCCGCGGGGGCAGGGGGTGAGGCTGGGATTGGGCACGCGGCGCCTGAGCGAGTGCAGGCGGAGGCGAGGGGGCGGCGAGGGGGGCGCTTTCGACCGGAGCGACCGGCGCGACCGGCTCGGGCTGGGCCGACGGCCAGGGACGCCATGAGCCCAGGCGTGAGAAGGCCTCGGTGGCGGGCTTGGTGACCTCTGTGACATCGGGCATCGATTGCCCCATGCAGCCCGAGGCAATGACGGCAGCCAGGCAGGCCGTCGGGATCGGGAAGCAGTTCGACATCGGCCCCATCCTCCTAGAGCTGGATCTGGCCGGCGCGACTCGCGCCTTGCCCTCGATGATCGGCGACGGAGCGACGAGACGCAACCCCGATCGACCGGAGCCTCGCTACGCCCACGTTGCGTTGGAGGCATGTTCCCCGGGGAATGCCGTTCGCCCGCCTTGACGACTCGGCCGGGATCGCTGCATCCCGCCGCTCGAGTCAGGAGGCGGCGATGCGTGTCTGGATGGTTGCGGGGATGATGATGGCGGCCTTTGGTGCCGTCGCGCAGGATGGCGCACATGTCGCCACGCTCGCGAAGGTGAAGGGGCACAGGGCCGCCTGGGTTGGCACCTTCGTCCGGGTCGAGAACGTCACGATCTCTAACTTCACCCGCGCCAAAGGTGCGCTCGCGAGCGACGCGACCGGCAGCATCCGGATCGACGATATCGGCCTTTCGCTGCAGATGATCGGCCATCTCGAGCGCCATTGCGCCGGCGCGCCGTCGGGGCAGGGGCGCGCCGAATGCCATGGCGCGCTCGAATTCACGATGGTGGAGGCCGAGGCCTCGCGAGAGGGTCTCGTGATCAGCGACGTCAACTTCATTCCGGAGCTCTGACCGCCGAGGCGCGGGCGCTCGCCGCTTGGGGAACGCTGGCGCTCTGGCTTGCCATCACCGGACCATGGTGGGATGGCGCGTGCCGCGGGGGATTCCCGGGCGAGGCGCCCGATTCCGCGTCAGGCCGCGATAATCTGGCGCAGCGCGCGGACGATGCCGTCGACGGCCACGCTCGCAAGGACCAGGCCCATGACGCGGCTGATGACGCTGGCGCCGGCATTGCCGATCACGGCGATGATGCGCGAGGCCGCGAACAAGAGGAGCAGCAGCAGGCCGAGGATCACGACGATCTCGGTTATGGTCTCGAGTTGCTCGGCGACGCTGAAGCGCGAATTGTCGGTCAGCGTCATCACCGTCAGCATGGCACCGGGATTGGCGATGCCGGGGATCGCGAGCGGGTAGACCGCGCGCTCGAGATCGCCGGTGCGCATCAGCTTCTCGTCCTCCTCGAGTTTGGATTCTCCGAAGATCATCGTCAGGGCGAACAGGAAGAGGACGACATTCCCGGCGACCTGGAACGAACTCAATTCGATATCCATCGCCGTCAGCAAGACCTGTCCGCCGACGACGAAGAAGACCAGTACGAGCGCGGCCACGAGTGTTCCGCGAATCGCTACTCGCCTGGCTGCGGCTGCGCTCATGCCGGCCGTGACTGCTAGGAAGATTGGGAGTGTGCCGATGGGGTCGATGACGACCCAGAGCTTGACGAACTCAGTGACAAGCCGATCCATCGTGCGTTCCTGCGTTGCCACTCCGCCAGCAACTATAGCGGGAACTCGATACCGGGCCTACACTTCGGTAAGGGATAGGCACACCCTCGATTAATAAAGCATTTTGACAGCTCGCCCCGGGCAGCCCATTTGTTGCGCCGGAGACAGGCTGGCTTCGCCTCCTTCGCTAGAGACGATCAGGAAGCGCGACCGGGACCAGTCATGTCAGACGCCGAACATCTCCGCGCCTTGATCCGCAAGATGGAAAGCATTTCGGAGCTGTCGAGCGCCGAGCGGCAATTGCTGCTCGACCTTCCGCTCACGATCAAGCGCTACGAGGCCGGCACCGACATCATCAGCGAAGGCGACAAGACCAAGCATTGCTGCCTCGTGCTCGAGGGGCTGGTCTGCCGCTACAAGACCGTGGAGAACGGCAATCGCCAGATCCTGTCGCTGCACATCCCGGGCGATATTCCCGACCTGCATTCGCTCCATATCGAGCAGATGGACCACAGCCTCGGCACGCTGACGGTGTCACGCGTCGGTTTCATTCCGCATGAATCGGTCCTGCGCCTGAGCCGCAGTTCCTATCGGATCGCGGAAGCGTTCTGGCGCGAGGCGCTGATCGACGCGGCGGTGTTCCGCGAGTGGATGGTCGGCATCGGCCGCCGCTCCGCCCAGAGTCGGCTGGCCCATTTCCTCTGCGAGTTCGCCACGAAGATGCGCGCTGTCGGCCTCTCCGACGGCATTCACTTCGAGCTCCCGATGACGCAGACGGAGATCGGCGATGCGCTGGGGCTTTCGACGGTTCACACCAACAAGACGCTCAAGGTCTTGCGCGAGAGCGGGCTGATCGAACTGCGCGGGCGACGGCTTAAGCTGCTGGACTGGGACGCGCTCTGCGAACTCGGCGAGTTCGACGCCGCCTATCTCCATCTGCGCGAGTGATGCGATAGGCTAGCGCCGCAACGCCGCCTCGATACCTGCCGCGATCGCAAACAAAGCGTGGTCGCCGCCGGTCTCGCCCATCAGCGTCAGCCCGACCGGCGCCTCGCCGGCTGCATGGCAGGGCAGGCTGAGCGCGCAGCGATCGAGGAAATTGCCGAGGCTCGGATTGCGCAGGACCAGGCCATTCAGCCGGAAATACTCGGCGTCCTCCGCGAGTTCGTCGAGGCGCGGCGCGATGATCGGGCAGGTCGGCATCAGCACCGCGTCATAGGCCCGGGTCTGCGCGTCCATCGCCGCGACGATGCGCTGCCGTGTCTGGAGCAGGTCGACATAGTCGGCTGCGAGTATCTTGGCTCCGGTGGCGATGCGGCTGCCGACACGGGGATCGTAGAGATCGCCCTTTTCGGCGAGCAGGTCGCGGTGCCAGGCAAATGCTTCGGGAGCGGTGAGGTGGCCCTTGGCCGTGGCCTTGCCGATTTCGGATAGCGGGCTGAAATCGACCTCCTCGATGACGGCGCCAAGCCGGCTCAACTGGCTGATTGCGCGGTCGAAGGCGGCCGAGACGGTGGCGTCCATGCCGTCGCGGACGATCTGCGTCGGGATCGCCAGGCGCAGGCCCTTGACGGGGCGCGGCACGGGGAAGGTGGGCGTCTCCCCGGCCAGGACCGCGTCGACGATGGCGCAGCAGGCGACGCTGGCGCCGAGCGGGCCTAGCGAATCGAGGCTGGAGGAGAGCGGGATCACGCCGTCGAGCGGCACGCGGCTTGCCGTGGGCTTGTAGCCGACGATGCCGCAGAAGGCCGCCGGGATGCGGCACGAGCCGCCGGTGTCGCTGCCGAGCGCAACGACCGCCATGCCGTCGGCGACCGCGACGCCAGAGCCCGAGGAGCTGCCGCCGGGAATGCGGCGGCCGGCCCGGTCCCAGGGGCTCAGCGGCGTGCCGTAATGCGGGTTCGCGCCAATGCCGGAATAGGCGAACTCGGTCATGTTGGTGCGGCCCACGGGGATGAAGCCGGCCGCGAGCATGCGCGCGATCGTCGGCGCGTGGCGCGTCGTAGGTGCGCTGCCCGCCAGCGCGCGCGAGCCGGCCATGCTGGTTTCTCCGGCGACGTCGTAGAGGTCCTTCACGCCGAAGGGGATGCCGGCATAGGGGCTGGCGGCCCGGCCGGCACGGCGCAGGGCGTCATGCGCGTCGGCGGATGTGCGAGCCGCCTCGGCGGAGACCGAGATGAAGGCGCGGGCGCCTTCCCCGGCGGGATCGGCGATCTTCTCCAGGCATTCTTCCACGAGGCTTCGTGCGGTCAGCGTGCCGTTGGCCATGGCTTGGGCGCTGCTCTGGACGGTACGCATGATCTCTCCTCCGGGGCGTCATCGTAAGAATCGGCTGTAGCCGGGGGCCGCAGCAAAATCCATGGGCGATGGCACTTTACGCTTGCCGTCTTTGCGAGCGCAGCGAAGCAATCCAGGGGGTAGCTCTACGACGTCTGGATTGCTTCGTCGCTGCGCTCCTCGCAATGACGGAAGGGCGCTGGCGGGCGTTACGCCGCTGCGCTGCCGTCGCGGCGTTGTTGTGGCAGCAGGAAGGGCAGGCCCGGCGAGGGGGCGCGGCTGAGCGAGAGATCGACCCGGAAGACCTGGCGAAGCAGCGCCTCGTCGAGCGTGGCGGCAGGTGGCCCCTTCGCGATGATGCGTCCCTGGTCCATCACCACGAGCTCGTCGGCATAGGTCACGGCGAGGTTGAGGTCGTGCAGGACGATCAGCACCGCGAGGCCCTCGGCGGCGAGGGCGCGCGCCTTGTCGAGCAGGGCGAGCTGGTGGCAGAGGTCGAGGCTGGCGATCGGCTCGTCGAGGAACAGCGCCTGCGGCTGGTCCAGGCTGCGTCCGGCCTCGAGCTGGCAGAGAACGCGCGCGAACTGCACACGCTGCTGCTCGCCGCCCGAGAGTGTCTGGTAGCTGCGCCCGGCAAGATCGAGCACGCCGGCGGCCATCAGGCAGGAGGCGACGATCGTCTCGCGCTTCTGCCGGGTCATGGCGCGGCCGATGCCATCGACGCCGAGCCGCGCGACCTCGTAGACCGAGAACGGGAAGGCGAGCCTGGTGTGCTGCGCCATCACGGCGCGTCGGCAGGCGAGACGCCAGCCGGGCATGGAGGCCACGGGCTCGTCGTCGAGCGAGATTGCGCCCCGGCTGGGCTTCAGTTCGCCGGTCATCAGCTTGAGCAGCGTCGATTTGCCGGCGCCGTTGGGGCCGATCAGCACGATGGTCCGTCCCGGCTGCATCGACAGGGAGGCGTCGTCGACGAGCTTTCTGCTACCGACTGAAAAGGTCAGGCCCTCGCCGACCAGGAACGAGCGGTTCACAATCTCAGCCATCGAGGTGACCGGCACGGCGCAGCAGCAGCCACAGGAAGAAGGGCGCGCCGATCGCCGCCGTGACAATGCCGATCGGCAATTCGGAAGGGATAACAACCATGCGCGCCACGATATCGGCGCCGACCAGCAGGGTTGCGCCGCCGATCGCCGAGAGGGGCAGCAACAGGCGGTGGTCGGGCCCGATCACGAGGCGGATCAGATGCGGCACGACGATGCCGACGAAGCCGATCACGCCGGCCGTCGCGACACCAGCGCCGACCGCGAGCGCGACGAGCAGGATGGCGAGCCCCTTGATGCGCTGGACCGGCAGGCCGAGATGGTAGGCCTCCGCCTCGCCCAGCATCAGCGCATTGAGGCCGCGCGCGAGCAGCGGTACGGCAAACAGCAGCGGCAGGATGATCGGGGCGACGACCATGAGCTTCGACCAGCTCGCGCCGCCGAGGCTGCCGAGCGACCAGAAGGTCAAATCGCGCAATTGCCTGTCGTCTGAGAGGTAGGCGAGCAGCCCGGTCATGGCCCCCGCAAGCGCTCCGAGCGCGACGCCGGCCAGCAGCATCGTGGCAACCGAGGTGCGGCCTTGTCGGGTCGCGATCAGGTAGAGCGCGAGCGTCGAGATCAACCCGCCGCAGAAGGCGCCGACGGGCAGCATGGCGAAGGGCAGCCGCATGCCGGTTCCGGCCAGCAGACGGTCACCGAGCACGATGGTCGTGGCCGCGGCAAGCCCGGCGCCGGCCGAGACGCCGACGAGGCCGGGATCGGCAAGAGGATTGCGGAACAGCCCCTGCATCAGCGCACCGGAGACAGCAAGCGCTGCACCCACCAGCATGCCGAGCAGGACGCGCGGCAGCCGGATGTTGAGGACGACCAGCGCATCGCGCCCGGTCAGCAGTTCGTCCTGGCCGAAGAGGCGCGCCATCAGGATCTCGGCGACGCGGCCGGGCGCGATCGAGACAGCGCCCTGGCCGATGGCGAGGATGCCGAGCACGAGGCAGAGCAGGCTCAGGCCGATCACGGCCGTCAGCGCCTGCCGGCGTCGATTTGCGGCAAAATTCGCGAGCGCCGACACCGCGGCAAGCTCTGCGGGGCGGGCGGCCAGTGTCACTGAAGCGCTGCCGTCTTGAGCGGAGGTATCGTGGTTTCAGGATAGAGCGCCGCCATCAGGTCGCGCGCGGCGGCAGGCGTACGCGGGCCAAAGCCGAGCAGATAGAGCCCGTCCATCAGGATATGGCCACGGCGCGCCGCAGCTGGCGTCTGCGAGAAGGCAGGCATCGCGAAAAGCTCTTCGGTCGTGGTGTTGTGGTTGGTCCCGTTGTTCATCATCAGGATGACGTCGGGCGCAGCCGCGATCACGGCTTCGTCGCTCATCGGCTTGTAGCCTTCGATCATGTCGGCGGCATTGATCCCGCCGGCGAGCTTGATGATGCCGTCGCCCGTGCTGTTGCGGCCGCCGACCAGAGCGCGGCCGTTCTGGAGCGAGAGCACGAACAGGACCCGACGCTTCGCCGGCAGGGCGGCGCGCAGCGTCGCGACCTCGTCGAAGCCGGCCTTGGTCTGTGCCGCCAGCCGGCGCGCGGGCTCGGCAGCTTCGGCTATCGCGCCGATCTGCTCGATCTTGGCGACGACGCCTTCCGGGCTGGTATCGTCAGAGACGCGCACGAGGCGCACCCCGGCCTCGCTGACCAGCGAGATTGCGTCGGGGGGGCCGGCGCCGTCGATCGCCAGGACCATCGAGGGCTTCAGCGACAGGATGCCCTCGGCCGAAAGCGCGCGGACATAGCCGATATTGGGCTTGTCCTTTAGCGCTTGGGCGGGGAACTGGCTGGTGGAATCGATGCCGACGAGCCGGTCCTGCAGGCCCAGCAAGTAGAGGACCTCGGTAATGACGCCACCGGCAGCGACGATCCGCTCCGGGGTCTGTGCGACAGCGCGGCCGATCAGCCTGTCGGGGCCGGCGAGCCCGCCGGCAGCCAGCAGCGTCAGCACGAGCGCGGCGCAGATCTCGCGCCGGTCGAGCCGGTGCTTGCGGCCGGGCAGGGCGGCTGGGTGGCAGTGCATTATCGGTTCTCCGTCGGGCATCAGGCGATGCGGAGCGGTGGCACCAGCGTCGTGGCCTTCCATCGCAAGCATCTTTCGTTCCGGTATAAGTAATTCTTCTTTTTAATTATTCTAATTCAGCAAGAGTAGCGCTGTTGCCGCTGTTGATATTCAGCTTTACTACATAGGGTCAAGAGCGATAGGTCGGGATCCACGTTGAGGTGCCGGAGCTGGAAGGCAGGCGGCTTCAGCAGGCCCAGGCGGCAATGCTCGGGCCCCGGAATACCGAAATCAGCCAGGCCGTATTCAAGTCACACAAGGATAACATCGATGTTCATCGCCATGAACCGCTTCAAGGTCGTCAAGGGAGCGGAAGCCGACTTCGAGACGGTGTGGTCGTCGCGCAAGACCCGCCTCGACGAGATGCCGGGGTTCCTTGCCTTCCACCTGCTCAAGGGGCCGGAGAAGGAGGACCACACGCTCTACTCCTCCCACACCACCTGGGCTTCCAAGGAAGAATTCACGGCCTGGACCAAGTCCGACCAGTTCCGCGAGTCGCATCGCCGGGCCGGCCAGCCGCGCGAGACGCCGCTCTATCTCGGCCACCCCGAGTTCGAGGGTTTCGAGACCGTTCTGAGCGAGAGCAATCCGCGCCTTCAGGCGGCCGAGTGAGCGGAGAGGGACCCATGTCGGTTCTGGAAATGGCGGCGCCTGACGCCGACAAGATGGCTCGTGTCAGGCAGATGCTGGCCGAGAAGCCCGATGGCGTGATCGAGGCCGTCGCCCGCGAGGTCGGCGTGTCGACGCTCGCCGTACTCAAGGAGGCGCCGGAGGACCAGCGCGTCGGGATCGCGGCCGAGCATTTCGAGGCGCTCTGGCAGCAGCTCGCCACCTGGGGCACGGTGCTCTTCATCGTGCATACACCCGACATCGTGCTCGAATGCGAGGGCTCGCTGCCGGTCGGTTCCTTCGGCCATGGCTACTACAACATCCATGGCGACAGCCCCATCGGAGGCCACATCAAGGCGGGTAACTGCGCGGCGATCTATCTGGTCGACAGGCAGTTTCATGGCCGGCGCTCCTGCTCCGTGCAGTTCTTCAACGGCGCGGGCGAGGCCATGTTCAAGGTCTTCGTGCGCCGCGACGCCAGCCGTGCGCTGCTCCCGGAGCAGGTCGCGTCGTTCGAAGCGCTCAAGACCCGCTTCGTCTGAGCCCGGGCCGGTCGCGACGAAGCGATAGGGAAGCCAACCAATCCAGCTCGGGGGCCGGTCGCGACCGGCCCCCGATGCATATTCAGTCCTTGGTAGGGTTTTCATGTGCCTTTGGGCGAAACGAAACCCTGCCGGCCTCGACCGGCTCCGAGGCCGCCGGCTTTGAAAACGTTTGCCGTCATCCTGCTCCTGGCCTGCGCGTGCTGGCCGTACGGCGCCAGTGCCTACTGGAAGCGCTCGCATTGGGCCGCCTGCTCCGAGGCGCCGACCGATGCGGAGCGGATACGGCTGAACTGCTACATTTTCGCGCCGGCCTATGACTGGCCCGTCGACTTCGGCCACTCCTTTGGAGGGTATGAGGGCGGGGCGCGTGTGCCGGGGTTGCCGCAACCTCCGGTGATCCGCAAATACTAGGCCGGCCTCACCGGCCTCCGCGGCGTGGCGGCAGCAGATGACAGCGGCAGAAACAGCCTCGCAAAAAATATGCGATCGCCTTTGAACCTCCCGGGCGCCCGCTGCGACCAATGATTATGGACGGGCGAATGGTTCGCCCCGAAACGGATCATGGGAGCCAAGACGATGACGACTTTCAAGAAGACCGCGACCGCAGCGCTCGCCGCCCTCACCCTTTCCACCGCCATCCTCGCCAGCGCCGGCGGCGCCGAAGCCCGCCCCCGCTTCCATCGCGGCCATGGCATCGGCCTCGGCATCGTTGGAGCGCTCGCAGTCGGCGGCCTGCTCGCAGCCTCCTCCCGCGCGGCCTACGCCGAACCCGCCTATGGCTATGACGAGCCCGTGCGCCGGTGCGATCTGGTCGAGCGCGTCAATCGTTTCGGTGAGGTCATCGGTCACCGCCGGGTCTGCAGCTTCGACTGAGCGGCCTTGAGCCGACCACGCCAGAAAGAGCCGGCCGTGCCGGCTCTTTCCACGTCCGGGATGCGCAGCACGGCTGGCCAGTAGATCAGGTCAATGCGGGGCGCGTGGACCGATCGCCGGGCGGTTGCGCACCGGGACCGGAATCGGCCGCAGCGACTGCGCTGGCTGGACCGGCAGTTCGAGGAGGACGCCGAGACGGAGGAAGAGGCGTACGAGCAGGTCCATGTCAGTCCCTCAGCTTTGCGCGATGACGACGATTCCCGGCGCGACCGCGGCGATGCCGACATCTGCGGGCGGGTCCGAGATTCCAATGGAGGGCCGCTCTCAGCATAGGCTCTGCCGCTGCTTCGGTCAGCACTCCGCAAGGAGATCAAAGGGATATCGGCGTCGATTGAGGAGCCCCGGCTGTTGGACCGGAACTCCCTGACCCGGTTATCGCCCTGAAAATACTTCGAAATGCCTTACGGGGCAGGATGGTCTCGCCATAACGTTAAGATGGTCCTGCCGCTGCCTGAGAAATATCAGTCTAGTCCGCCTGCGCCGCTTGCGGGGCGAGGCCTGCTGTCGCCGTCGCGCCTTGAGTTTCGCGCTGCCGCGCCCATACTGCGCGGCACGCCAGATCTCGCAGCCTGCATCAGCCCGGTGAACCCGCCTTGATTTCAGCCGAAGAGTTGCGCCGCATCGCGACCTGGTCGCATGACCTGACGGAGCCGGAATTCGAGGAGGCGCGACGCGGCATCACGCTGAAGCTCTATGGAAAGGGCAGCAATATCTGCCATGTCGGCGACCGGCTGGAGTCCTGGACCGGTGTCGCCGATGGGCTGGTCAAGATGTCGACCACCACCAAGACCGGAAAATCGGCGACGCTTGCCGGCATGCGCGGCGGCGCCTGGTTCGGCGAGGGCACGGTGATCAAGGCCGAGCCGCGCCGCTATGAACTCGTGGCGCTGCGCGAGACGCGGCTCGCATTGATGCGGCGCTCGACCTTCCTCTGGCTGTTCGAGCACAGCGCCGCCTTCAACCGCTTCCTCGTGCATCAGTTCAACGAGCGGCTGGCACAGTTCATCGCGCTGGCGGAGACCGAACGCACGCTCGACTCGACCGGGCGGCTGGCGCGCAATCTCGCCTGGCTGTTCAACCCGACGCTCTATCCGGGCCAGGACCGGACGCTGGCGATCTCGCAGGAGGAGCTCGGGCTGCTCGCCGGCATCTCGCGGCAGGTCGCCAATCAGGGGCTGGCGAAGCTCGCCGATCTCGGCCTGCTGGAAGTCGGCCATGGCAGCGTCACCGTGCTCGATGTCGAGAAGCTGTCGCGCTACGAGCCGTGACGAGCGCTGGTATTTCGGTATCCGTCATTGCGAGCGAAGCGAAGCAATCCAGCTTCGTAGCGCTTTACGCCAGCCTGGATTGCTTCGCTTCACTCGCAATGACGGGGATGACGCAGGGAAAACAACGCAACGCGCTCTCACGATCGCGTGCACTTGGTTGCCTGATAGACCTCTGCAAGACCATAGCGACCAAATACTGTTCCGTCTGTCAAGTCCCCCCTTGCAATGACGATGGGCCACTGCGAGGCTTGCATGAAGAACAAGGGTCCGAAGTGGCCCGAACGAAGGTCGCTGCCATGAATGGCGACCGTAAAGGGTGGAGATGGCTATCGTGGCAAGCGCAAGCGCCGGCCCTGCGGATACCTTTCCGAAGTTGCTGCTGCGCAATGCGCGGGAGCGCAGCCAGCGCATCGCGTTCCGGCACAAGGACCTCGGAATCTGGCAGTCCTGGAACTGGGAGCAGGTGGCGGACGAGGTCCGCAGCTTCGCCAAGGGGCTCCAGGAACTCGGGCTGAAGCGCGGCGAGAAGATCGCGATCATCGGCTACAACCGGCCGCGGCTCTACTGGTCGATGGCTGCTGCGCAATGGCTCGGCGCGGTCCCGGTACCAGTCTATGCCGACAGCGTCGCTGACGAGATGGCCTACGTGCTGGACCATGCCGAGGCGGTCTTCGCCGTGGTGCAGGACCAGGAACAGGTCGACAAGGTGCTCTCGATCGGCGAGCGCCTGCCGCAACTAAGGCAGATGCTGTACGACGAGCCGCGAGGCCTGCGCGACTACGATCACGGCAAGCTGCACGACATCGACAAGGTCATCGCAAGCGGGCGGGCCGCGCTGAAGGCGAGCCCGGAGGCTGCCGCCGCGCATGAGCGCGAGATGGAGCAGGGCGCGGGCACCGATCTCGGCATCATCCTCTACACCTCGGGCACCACCGGGCGGCCGAAGGGCGTGATGCTGAGCCATTTCAACGTCATCACCGCCGCCGAGATCGGCTGCCAGTTCGACGGGCTCAACGAGAGCGACGAGGTCATCGCCTATCTGCCGATCGCCTGGGTCGGCGACCACGTGTTCTCCTACGCGCAGGCCATCGTGGCCGGCTTCTGCGTGAATTGCCCGGAAGGGCCCGAGACCGTCGTCGACGACCGGCGCGAGGTCGGCACCACCTATGCCTTTGCGCCGCCGCGCGTCTTCGAGACCATGCTGACCATCACCATGGTGCGGATGGAGGATGCCGGCCCGCTGATGCGCAAGGCGTTCCACTATTTCCTCGGCGTCGCCAAGCAATGGGGCGAGAAGATCCTCAATGGCGAGAGCGTGCCGCTGTCGGCGCGGCTGCTCTACACGCTCGGCGACATCGTGATCTATGCGCCGCTGCGCAATCGCTTCGGCCTGACCAACATCAAGGTCGGCTACACCGCCGGCGAGGCGATCGGCCCCGAACTCTTCAAGTTCTATCGCTCGATCGGGGTGAACCTGAAGCAGCTCTACGGGCAGACGGAAGCGGGCGTCTACATCACCATGCAGCCCAATGGCGAGATCAAGGCCGACACGGTCGGCAAGCCGGCGCCGCTGGTCGAGATCCGGATCGATGACAATGGCGAGGTGCTCTACCGCTCGCCCTCGATCTTCGGCGGCTACTACAAGGACCCCGAGAAGACAGCCGAGACGATGACGGCCGATGGCTATGTCCGTTCGGGCGATGCCGGCTTCTTCGACGAGAGCGGGCACCTCAAGATCATCGACCGCGCAAAGGATGTCGGCAAGCTCTCGAATGGGGAGCTGTTCCCGCCCAAATACATCGAGAACAAGCTGAAATTCTATCCCAACATCAAGGAGGTCGTGGCCTTCGGGCAGGGCCGGGACTACGCCACCGTCGCACTCAACATCGACCTCACCGCAGTAGGCAACTGGGCCGAGCGCAACAATGTCGTCTACGCCTCCTACCAGGAGCTCGCCGGCCACCCGCTGGTCTACGACATGATCGCCAAGCATATCGACGAGGTGAACCGCTCGCTAGCGGCCGAGCCGCTGATGGGCGGGGCGCAGATCAAGCGCTTCCTGATCCTGCACAAGGAACTCGATGCCGATGACGGCGAACTGACACGGACCCAAAAAGTCCGGCGCGGCTTCATCGCCGAGCGCTACGCGCCGCTGGTGAACGCGCTCTATGACGGTTCGGAGGCCGCCGACATCTCCACGGAAGTGACCTTCGAGGACGGCCGCAAGGGCGTGATCTCGGCCAACGTCAAGGTCCGCGACGCCGCTATCTATCCGGCAACGGCTCCAGCACCGGCGAGGGCGGCATGAACGTGGCAGCCATGAACGTCACCGGCGAACCGGTCCGGGGCAAGGGCGAGGTGCTGCTCGCGGTCGAGAACATCTCGCTGCGCTTCGGCGGGGTGAAGGCGATCTCGGACGTCTCCTTCGACATCCGCAAGGGCGAGGTGCGCGCTATCATCGGCCCCAACGGTGCCGGAAAAACTTCGATGCTGAACTGCATCAACGGCTTCTACCATCCGCAGGAAGGCCGCATCACCTATAAGGGCCAGCGCCGCGACAAGATGAAGCCGCATCGCGCGGCGGCGGCCGGCATCGCGCGCACCTTCCAGAACGTCGCCCTGTTCAAGGGCATGTCGACGCTCGACAACATCATGACCGGGCGCACGCTGAAGATGAACCGCAGCTTCTTCTGGCAGGCGCTGCGGCACGGCCCGGCGATGGCCGAGGAGATCGCGCATCGCCGCGTGGTCGAGGACATCATCGACTTCCTGCAGATCGAACACATCCGTAAATTGCCGGTCGGCAAATTGCCGTATGGCCTGCAGAAGCGCGTCGAGCTCGGCCGGGCGCTGGCGATGGAGCCCGAGCTCCTGCTGCTCGACGAGCCGATGGCCGGCATGAACCTCGAGGAGAAGGAGGACATGTGCCGCTTCATCCTCGACGTGAACAACCAGTTCGGCACCACGATCGCGCTGATCGAGCACGATATGGGCGTGGTGATGGACCTCTCCGACCGCGTCGTGGTGCTCGAATACGGCCGCAAGATCGCCGACGGCACCCCCGAGGAGGTCAAGGCCAACCAGGCGGTGATCGACGCCTATCTGGGAGTGGCGCATTGATGGCTGTTTCGCAATTCATCCTCCCCGTCAATGCGAGGCGCGCAGCGCCGAAGCAATCCAGAAGCCGTCGCGCGAGCCCTGCTGGATTGCTTCGCTGCGCTCGCAATGACGGCTGGTCGCAGCGGGGAGCAAGATCATGAGCGACGTCGCCGCCAGGCCTTCGCCTAACCTGCTCGCCAATGGCTGGGTCAAGGCCGGCCTGATCCTCGCCGCCATCGTGGTCGCGGCCATCGTCGGTGCGCAGCTCGATGGCTCAGGCACGCTCTACAAGATCTTCATCGACCCGTTCCAGCAGATGGTCGCCGCGCCCGACCTGCTCGCCCAGACGGTCTGGGAGGGGCTGGTCTCCGGCGTGCTCTATGCCCTGATCGCGCTCGGCTTCGTCCTGATCTTCAAGGCGTCGGGCGTGTTCAACTTCGCGCAGGGCATCATGGTGGTGTTCTCAGCACTGACGCTGGTCGGCCTGCATGAGATGGGCGTGCCGGCCTTCGTGGCGGTGATCCTGACGCTGGGCGTGATGTTCGTGCTGGCGGTGACGATCGAGCGCGTCGTGTTGCGGCCGCTGGTCAACCAGCCCGACATCATCCTGTTCATGGCGACCTTCGGCATCACCTATTTCCTGATCGGCTTCGGCGAGGCCGTGTTCGGCGGCAATCCCAAGCGGATGATCACCGAGCAACTGTACCTGCCGAGCGGCGCCATCGACCTGAAGATCCTGGGCGGCCTGGTCTCGCTGCAGAAGATCGACATCGCGGCTGCCGTCATCGCCTCGATCATGATCGCGCTGCTGGCGGTGTTCTTCCAGTACACCCGCATCGGCCGGGCGCTGCGCGCGGTCGCCGACAGCCACAAGGCGGCGCTCTCGGTCGGCATCTCGCTGAACCAGATCTGGGTCATCGTCTGGTTCACCGCCGGCATCGTGGCGCTGATCACCGGCATCATGTGGGGCGCGCGGTCGGACGTCTCCTTCGCGCTCGAGATCGTGGCGCTGAAGGCGCTCCCGGTGCTGATCCTGGGCGGCTTCACCTCGATTCCCGGCGCCATCGTGGGCGGGCTGATCATCGGCATCGGCGAAAAGCTCGGCGAGTTCTACTGGGGCCCGCTGATCGGCGGCGGCATCGAGAGCTGGCTGGCCTATTTCATCGCGCTCGGCTTCCTGCTGTTCCGGCCGCAGGGACTGTTCGGCGACAAGATCATCGAGCGAATTTGAGGGGCTGACAGCGTGTTCTACCGTGAAGCCGGCCAATTCAAATCGACCTACTCTGCCGACATGGCGGTGTTCCCGCTGCGGCAGGACAGGATCGGCATCGCCGTCATCCTGCTCATTGCCTTCGTCGGCGTGCCGCTGATCGGCAACGACTTCTTCACCTCCTCGGTGATGATCCCGTTCCTCGTCTTCTCGCTCGCCGCGATCGGGCTCAACATCCTGACCGGCTATACCGGGCTGATCTCGCTGGGCACCGCCGCCTTCATGGGCGTGGGCGCCTATGCCGCCTACAAGCTCACCACCTTCTTTCCCGGCGTGAACATCATCGTGCTGGTGCTGCTCTCGGGCCTGTTCTCGGCCGCGATCGGCGTGCTGTTCGGCCTGCCCTCGCTGCGGATCAAGGGGTTTTACCTGGCAGTCGCGACGCTTGCCGCGCAGTTCTTCCTGCAATGGGCCTTCGTGCGCGTGCCCTGGCTGTTCAACTACAATGCCTCGGGCGCGATCGAAGTGCCGCAGCGCCTGCTGTTCGACATCCCGATCACCGGCGCGTCGGCAACGCCCACCACCCGCTATTTCGTCTGCCTCAGCCTCGTCGTGGTGCTGACCTGGTTCGCCTCGAACCTGGTCCATGGCAAGCTCGGGCGCAGCTGGATGGCGGTGCGCGACATGGACATCGCCGCCGAGCTGATGGGCATAAAGCTGCTCAACGCCAAGCTGCTCGCCTTCGCGGTCTCGTCCTTCTATGCGGGCGTCGCCGGCGCCATGATGATCTTCTTCTGGTATGGCGGCGGCGAGGCTGCGGACGTCTTCAACATCCGGCTCTCCTTCAACATCCTGTTCATGGTCATCATCGGGGGCTTAGGCTCGCTGATCGGCTCCTTCTTCGGCGCGGCCTTCATCGCCAGCCTGCCGACCATCCTGAAATTCGGCCTGCCGGCGATCGGCGTGCCGCTGTCGGGCGCCACCGCCGAGCACGTCACCTTCATGCTGGTGGGCGCGCTGATCATCACCTTCCTGATCGTCGAGCCGCACGGGCTGGCGCGGCTCTGGCAGATCGGAAAGCAGAAATTGCGGACATGGCCGTTCCCCTACTGAAGCGGAGAGGGCCCAGGAAGACGACCGAGGCAACAAGAACGACCGGCGACGATGAAGCGCCGGCGATGGGCAGACCGGGCGGGCCGAGGGGCCCGGCCGGAGGAAACGAACGGAGGACACAGATGAAGACTAGCAGCTTGATGAAGGGCGCGGCTCTTGGAGCGCTGTTCGCCGCGGGGGCCGTCATTGCTCCGGCGAGCGCACAGGACAGCGTCTATTTCCCCAACAACGCCTATCGCACCGGCCCGTTCTCGGGCTCCGGCATCCCGATCGGTGACGGCATGCGCGACTACATCTCGATGATCAACGAGCGCGACGGCGGCGTGAACGGCGTCAAGATCGTCTATGAGGAGTGCGAGACCGGCTACGACACCAAGAAGTCGATCGAGTGCTACGAGCAGGCCAAGTCGAAGAACCCGATCATCTACTCGCCCTGGTCGACGGGCGCGACGCTCGCCGCGATCCCGCGCGCCCATGTCGACAAGATCCCGATCCTCTCGATGGCGTATGGCCTCTCGGCCTCGGCAGACGGCACCAACTTCCCCTGGGTCTTCATCCCGCCCTTCACCTATTGGGACGGCGCCTCGGTGATGGTGCGCCATATGGCCAATGAGCTCGGAGGCATGGACAAGCTCAAGGGCAAGAAGCTCGGGCTGATCCATCTCGACGCGCCCTTCGGCAAGGAGCCGATTCCGGTTCTGGAGAACCTCGCCAAGAAATACGGCTTCGAGCTGAAGCTCTATCCGGTGGCGGCAGCCGACATGCAGAATCAGGGTTCGCTCTGGCTCTCGATCCGCCGCGACCGTCCCGACTACCTCTACAACCAGGGCTGGGGCGCGATGAACCCGACCGCGGTCAAGGAGGCGGTGAAGAACAACTTCCCGATGAACAAGCTGGTCGGCGTCTGGTGGGCCGGTGGCGATGACGATGCGCGCGCCGGCGGCCCCGAGGCCAAGGGCTATCGCTCGCTCAACCTGAACGCGGCAGGCACCAACTTCCCCGTGATCCAGGACATCATCAAGCATGTCGTGGAGAAGGGTAAGAGCCTGGCGCCGAAGGATAAGGTCGGCGAAAACCTCTACAATCGCGGCGTCTACAACTCGATGCTGGTCGTCGAGGCGATGCGCAACGCGCAGAAGATCACCGGCAAGAAGGTGATCAACGCCGAGGACATGCGCCGCGGCCTGGAGAGCCTCAACATCACCGAGGCCCGCCTGAAGGAAATCGGCATGGACGGTTTTGCCACGCCGACCTCGATCTCCTGCACCGACCATTCCGGCCACAGCAAGATGTATGTCGCCGAGTGGGACGGCACCAAATGGACCAAGCCGGGCGACTGGCTCGAGCCGCTGAAGGACGAGGTGCGGCCGCTGATCGAGGCCAACGCCAAGGACTATGTCGAGAAGGCCGGCAACTGGCCCAAGCGGACGGAAGCCTGCGAGAAGTCGTCCTGACCAGGCTTTCGACCCTTCTCCCCTCCGGGGGAGAAGGTGGCCCGGCGTAATCGGGTCGGATGAGGGAAGGACGGGTGAGGACGGCGCCTTGCAGCCCTCATCCGTCTGCTTCGCAGCCACCTTCTCCCCTAGGGGAGAAGGATTGGAGGTTTGGATGTCTATCGCCACACTCGACCAGCCCGCCACCGCCGCCACCAGCGACACCATCCTGTCGCTGAACAATATCGAGGTGATCTATGATCACGTCGTGCTGGTGCTGAAGGGGGTCTCGCTGACCGTCCCGCGAAAAGGCATCGTCGCGATCCTCGGCGCCAACGGCGCCGGCAAGACCACGACGCTGAAGGCGATCTCGAACCTGCTCAAGGCCGAGCGCGGCGAGGTCACCAAGGGTTCGATCGTGTTCGAGGGCGAGCGCGTCGACAGGATGTCGCCCAACGAACTGGTGCGGCGCGGCTGCATCCAGGTGATGGAGGGGCGGCACTGCTTCGGCCACCTCTCGATCGAGGAGAACCTGCTGACCGGTGCCTTCACCCGCCGGGACGGCAATGCCGCGATCAAGCGCGACCTCGAGAAGATCTACGAGCTGTTCCCGCGCCTGAAGCAGCGCCGCAATTCGCAGGCGGGCTACACCTCCGGCGGCGAGCAGCAGATGTGCGCGGTCGGGCGCGCCATGATGTCGAAGCCGAAAATGATCCTGCTGGATGAGCCCTCGATGGGGCTCGCGCCGCAGATCGTCGAGGAGATCTTCGAGATCGTACGCCGGCTCAATGCCGAGGATGGGGTGTCGTTCCTGGTCGCCGAGCAGAACACCAACATGGCGCTGCGCTATGCGACCTACGGCTACATCATGGAGACCGGGCGCGTCGTCATGGACGGCGAGGCATCGATGCTGCGCGAGAACGAGGACGTGAAGGAATTCTACCTCGGCGTCGCCGAGGGCAACAAGAAATCCTTCCGCGACGTGAAGAGCTACAAGCGCCGCAAGCGCTGGCTGTCGTGATGCGGACTTGTCTCGCTTCGTCGTTGCGAGCGCAGCGAAGCAATCCAGCCCTGCGCTCGACGTCTCCTGGATTGCTTCGCTGCGCTCGCAATGACGGTGGGGCGCCTTGCCCCAATGATACCGATATATTGATAGGTCAGAGGTGATCGCGATGTCATCCAACGAGCACCACGACCCCCTCGAGACCCGCTCTGCCGAGGCGCGCGAGGCCGACCTGTTCGCGCGGCTGCCGGGCGTGCTCGAGGTGGCTTTGTCGACGCCGGGCTATGGCGCACATCTGGGGGCCATCGACCACGCCGCGATCACCAGTCGCGCGGCGCTCGCGCGCCTGCCGGTGCTGCGCAAGGCCGAGTTGCCCGCGCTGCAGAAGGCTGCTCTGCCCTTCGGCGGGTTCATCGCCAGTCTGCCCGGCTCCTTCGGGCGGCTCTTCACCTCGCCGGGGCCGATCTTCGAGCCCGAGGGCACGATCGCCGATGCCTGGGGCGCAGCGCGCGGCCTGTTCGCGGCCGGCTTCCGGCGAGGCGACATCGTGCTCAACACCTTCGGCTACCACCTGACGCCGGGCGGCTTCATCATGGATTCCGGCGCGCGCTCGCTGGGTTGCGCCGTGATCCCGGCCGGGCCGGGCAATACCGAGCAGCAGATGGAGGTGATCTCCGCCTATCGGCCGAGCGCCTATGCCGGCACGCCGGACTTCCTGAAGATCCTGATCGAGGCGGCCGATGCGCGCGGTGTCGACATCTCCTGCATCAAGCGCGCGGTGGTTTCCGGCGCTGCGTTTCCGCCGTCCCTGCAGGCCTGGGTGCGCGAGCGCGGCATCGACGCCTACCAGCTCTATGCCACAGCCGATGTCGGCGTGATCGCCTATGAGACCTCCGCCCGCGAAGGGATGGTGCTGAACGAGAACCTGATCGTCGAGATCGTGCGGCCGGGCACGGGGGATCCGGTCGCGGAGGGCGAGGTCGGCGAGATCGTGGTCACCAATCTCGATCCGCACCATCCGCAGATCCGGCTGGCGGTGGGCGACCTCACGGCGCTGTTGCCGGGCGTCAGCGCCTGCGGGCGCACCAATTCGCGCATCAAAGGCTGGATGGGCCGGGCCGACCAGACCGCCAAGATCAAGGGCATGTTCGTCCGGCCCGAACAGGTCGCCGAGATCGCGAAGCGTCATGCCGAGATCGCGAAGCTCAGGCTCGTGGTCGGGCGCGCCAACGAGGTCGACACGATGACGCTGAAGGCCGAGATCTATGGCGAGCCGGCCGGACTTGTCGACGCGATGTCGTTGAGCCTGCAGCAGATCACAAAACTCAAGGGCGCGGTCGAGATCCTGCCGCTTGGCGCTCTGCCCAACGATGGCAAGGTCATCGCCGACGAGCGGCCTGTGGGGTAGGTGGCGGCGCGTCATTCCGGGGCGGGCCGCAGGGCCCGAGCCCGGAACCCATGGACACCGCAGATCAACAAGCGTGACGCCGAAACCGCGTTCATCTCGTGCAACGCGTGGTCATGGGTTCCGGGCTCTTCGCTGCGCTAAGCCCCGGAATGACGGCGTTCGGCGCCTACGGCAGCTTACCAGTCGACCGGCTGCTCGCCCTGTTCCGCCAGCCACGCATTCGCCCTGCTGAACGGCTTTGACCCGAAGAAACCCCGCCTGGCCGAGAGCGGCGAGGGGTGGGGGCTCGCGATCACCAGATGGCGGCTTTCGTCGATCAGCGGGCGCTTGGCCTGCGCCGGCAGGCCCCAGAGCATGAACACCACATGCGGCCGTCGCTCGGAGACGGCGGCGATGACGGCGTCCGTGACCGCGCCCCAGCCGAGCCGCAGATGCGAGCCGGCCTTGCTCGCCCCTTCGCGCACGGTCAGGGCGGTGTTGAGCAGCAGCACACCCTGCCGGGCCCAGTGCGAGAGGTCCCCGTCGTGTGGTGCGGGCGTGCCGAGATCGTCGCTGCGCTCGCGATAGATGTTCACCAGCGAGCGCGGCAGCGGCGGCGGGCCGACATAGGAGAAGGCCAGCCCGTTGGCGTGGCCGGGCGTGGGGTAGGGGTCCTGGCCCAGGATGACCACGCGGACGTTGTCGAGCGGGGTCAGGGCCAGGGCTGCCAGCGAACGCGCCGGGCTGGGCGCAACGATGGCGCCCGAGTTCGCGTCGAGATCGACGGCTGCGGCGGCGGCTGCGGCGCTGCCGTTCGAGAACACGCCGAGCTGGCGCCAACCCTGTGCTGCGGGAGAGGCCAGGAAGGCCGCCAGGGCCTCGGTATAAGCAGTCACTTCAGCACGGCTCGCCCTTCGACCTTTGCGTCGATCGTGCCCAGCCGGCGCAGATAGACCATCACCTCATTGGCCATCAGCTTGCCGTCGGTCAAGCCGATCAGGGTCTTTCCGCGCGAGAGCGAGGTGTAGCCGTCGCCGCCCGACAGCATGAAGTCGTTGGAGGCCACGGTGTATGTGCCGGCAAGTTCGATCGGCTTGCCATCGACGGTGATGGCGGTGACGCGCCGGCCCGGCGGCTGCTTGATGTCGGCTTCGAACGACAACCCCGAGACCTCCGGGAAGCGCCCGGAGCCTTGCGGCGCCGGCGCGAGACCGTTCTCGATCGCATCCTTCACATCCTGGCCGGTGATCTCGACCATGACGGTGGCATTGCCAAAGGGCAGTTCGCTCAGCACGTCGCGCCGCGTCAGCTTGTGGCCAGCCGGATACTGCTTGTTGGCGCGGATGCCGCCGGCATTGGTGATCGCGAGCTTTGCGCCGGTCGCGCTGCGGATGGCATCGGCGAAGAGGTTGCCGATCGCGGTCTCCTGCGTGCGGATGATGCCGGTGCGGGAATCGAGCGGGGCCGCCAGCGTCGCAATCTCGATGTCGAGTTCCTTGGAAAGCTCGGCCTCGTAGCCCTTGACGATGGTGGCGATGGCCGGATCGGGCGTCGCCGCGCGGGAATCGTTGACGCGGAAGGTCGGCGTCCAGGAGACCTGCCGGCTGGCCCCCTCGCCGCGGATGCTGACGGCGATGTCGATCGCGGTGACGTAATTGCCCTCCTCGTTCGACTCCACCATCACGACCTTGCCGTCATAGCCAATGGCGAGGTCATGGTCGTGCCCGGTCAGGAGGACGTCGACGAGCCGCGAGCGCACGATCTCGTAGTCCATCCGGCGGTCGGCATGGACCACGCCGACGATGATGTCGGCGCCCTGCTGCTTCAGGCTCGCGCTCTCGCGGCGCAGCGCGTCCATTGTCGAGGAGAACTTCAGGTCTCCGGGGTTGGAGACCTGCGGCGTCGGGTCGAAGGCGGTGCCGATGACGCCGACCTTGATGCCGCCGAGCTCAAAAATCTGCGAATCCCGGTGACCCGGCAGGGTGTTGCCGGCGGCGTCGCGCAGATTTGCGGCGAAGGTCGGGTAGGTCTGCGCCGCGACCAGCTTGAGATAATTCTCCTTGCCGAAGTCGAATTCGTGATTGCCGGGCACGAAGACGTCGAGCCCCATCAGGTTCTGCATCGCCACGATATGCGCGCCCTGGTCGAAGCCCGACATCAGCGAGGGCGAGTAGCAATCGCCGGCATGGCAGAACAGCACCGGCACACCCTTGGCGCGCTCGGCTCTGGCGATGCCAGCTGCGCGGGCAAAGCCGCCCCGGCCCTTGTCGTCGCTCATCTTGTAGATGTCGTTGACCAGGAGGAGCGTGAAGGCGGGCTGTGGCGTCTGCGCCATGCCGGCGGGCGTGGTCGCGGCCATGGCAGCCGGAGCGGCGAGAACGCCGAGGGCTTTTCGGCGAGTCAGGTCGGTCATGGGCACGGTCCCGGGCGAGGGAGGATGGAGGCCGTATTATCGCCGCCTTGCGCGTTCCCAGGCAAGCGCTCAACGAGAGGCTAGCGGTTGGTCATCTGGCTGCGGATCGTATTGATCTCGTTGCTGAGCGCCGCGTAATTGGCTGGGGAATCGCGGCGCTCCCGACGTGCGTTGCGCTCGCTGGCCCATGGGCCGTCGCGCAGCCAGATTGTGAGCTTATCGTTGCGGATATAGTGGTCGAAGGTCGTATCAGGCATCTCCTGCGCGTCGATCAGGAATTTCTTGACCCAGTCGTCCTTGGGCAGCTCTCCGGGCAGCCAGTCGCGAATGATCTGGATGTCGTCGAGGACATGAAGCAGTTCGTGTTCCCAGATCAGCGCGAACTTCTTCTGGCTCAGGCGGTCCTTCGCTACCGGCCGTTCCTCCTCGAGGACATGGACCGAGATCGTCGAGGTCAGCACGATCTCGCCGCCCCGGAAAGACCAGGCAATGCGGTTGCCGGCGGCGTTGACGCGCTGCCATTGGCGCTCGATGTCGGGAAATGTGACCGAGAAGGCAGCCGTGACCAACCCGCGGACCGAGGCCAGCTGGCCGGGGTTGTTGCCGTCGAGGCCGCTGCGCAGCTTCATCATCTCCTCGCGCTTGACGAATTTCGGCATACGCAGATCGTCGGCGGCGAGGCCCTTGGGCACCTTGATCGGATAGCGCGTCATCGGGACCACGACGTCATTGGCGTGAATGACCCGGCTCTTGACCTGGAGAGCGGGAGCCCTGGCGCTGACCGGAGGCATGGCCGTTCCTTTCGGACGATGGCGTGCTGGACGCGGCGGAGCGGATCGTCCGCCAGTCCGGCGGGCTGCGCAAGCGTGTGGCCTCGGGGCATTCGAGGTGCATGGCGGCGCTCGCCAGTGTCGCACCTCGCCCGGATTTGGCCTCTCCCGACTGGACGAAACCCGGAACTCGTCTAAATCACAAGCAAAGGACGAGCATGACCATGACAGTCGAAACCTTGCCGACGACACTTTCAGGCGCGGCCAAGCTGCCCGCCGACCACCCGACCATCCGCCAGGGGCGCGTCGGGGTGTTGCTCCTGAACCTCGGGACGCCGGAAGGCACGAGCTATTGGCCGATGCGCGCCTATCTCAGAGAATTCCTCTCTGATCGCCGCGTCATCGAGACGTCGCGCTGGCTCTGGTGGCCGCTGCTCAACCTCGTGATCCTGACGACGCGGCCGGGTCGCAAGGGCAAGGACTACGCGACGATCTGGAACAATGAGCGCGATGAGGGGCCGCTCAAGACGATCACGCGCTCGCAGACGGAGCAGCTGGCGCAGCGGCTCTCCGGATGGGGCGACCGCGTCGTCTTCGACTGGGCGATGCGCTACGGCTTCCCCGATACCAAGAGCCGGATCAAGGCGCTGCAGGAACAGGGCTGCGACCGCATCCTGCTGGTGCCGCTCTATCCGCAATATGCCGCGCCGACCTCGGCCACCGCCTGCGACCACGCCTTCCGCGCGCTGATGACGATGCGCTGGCAGCCGGCCGTGCGCGTCGCGCCGGCCTATCACGACGATCCCGCCTATATCGATGCGCTGGCCCGCTCGATGCGCGCCTCGCTGGCGAAGCTCGACTTCGAGCCGGAGGTGATCCTGTGCTCCTTCCACGGCATGCCGAAGGAATACCTGCTCAAGGGCGATCCCTATTACTGCCAGTGCCACAAGACCTGGCGCCTGCTGCGCGCCGCGCTCGGACTGTCCGAGGAGCGCTTCCGCCTGACCTTCCAATCGCGCTTCGGTCCCGATGAGTGGCTGCAGCCCTATACCGACGAGACGGTCAAGGCGCTGGCGCAGGGCGGCACCAGGTCGATGGCGATCGTCGCGCCGGGCTTCTCGGCCGATTGCCTGGAGACGCTGGAAGAACTCGACGGCGAGAACCGCGAGATATTCACCCATAATGGCGGCGAGAAATTCGCCTACCTGCCCTGTCTGAACGACACGCCAGAGGGGATCGACGCGATCGAGGCCGTGGTCAGGCGCGAACTGATGGGCTGGATCTGAGCCGCCGGCTCACACCGTGCAGATAAGCAAAAGGGCCGCTCCTGGGAGCGGCCCTTTTTCGTGGAGGCGGCCTGCCGCTGCTCGCGGCGCCTACTTGGCCTATTTGGCGGGGGCGAAGATGCCGACGCTGCTGGCGGTGATGTCGAAGGAGAGCGTGCCGACGACGGCCGGGCCGCACCATTTCGAGCTGGCATTGCCGCTGACGATCCCGCGCGGGTCGCTGGTGTTCAGGAAGCAATCGCGCTTCGACAGGCTGGTGTCGTGATAGCGGACGTCGGCCGTCAGGTTCTTGTAGGTGTAGGACAGGCCGGCGTTCCAGTAGGTGTAGTCGGGCAGGTTTGTCGGCGGGTTGGTCGACCAGATCGCCAGATTGGTGGTGCCGAGCCAGTAATGTCCGAGTTCGCCGGAAACGGAGAGGCCCTCGAGGAAGGGCAAGGCGTATTTAGCGGTGACCGAGGCATAGGTGCCGCTCGCGCCGGTGCCGAGCCAATCCCAGGCGTAGAAGACATTGGCGCCGACCGTCAGTGTCTCGGCGAAGGTGTAGGAGACCTTGCCGTAGACTTCGGTGAAGTCGGTGTTGCGCGGGGTCCAGAACACGCCGGCGCTGTCGATGAAGCGCTTCTCACCGGGATAATAATACTGCCAGATGCCGAAATCGAAGCTCACATCGCCGAATTTCGGCCGGATGCCGGCGTAGAAGTCGATCTCGGCATCGGGGCTAGTGACCAGATCGACATTCGAGCCGTAGACGCCGAAGTAGAACAGGTTGTTGTAGATCTGGACTTCGGCGCCACCCTGGATGGCGGGCTTGCGATCGGTCTGCGAGATGCCGCGGAAATTATAGTCGGTCATCCCCTTGATGCTGACCGCGACGTCGATCCAGGTGATCGCGGGCGGGATCGGCGCAATCGGCGCAGCCTTGCGGCTGGGCAGGTCCGAAGCCTGCGCCGCGCCGGAGAGAACCGAAACGGACAAAGCCGCGCCGGCCAGTGAGTAACGGAAGAAATCAAAGGCCATTCGCCAGCTCCGTCCAGGGTCCGAAAGGTTTCACGCAAAAGCGGCGCGCTTTCGTCTCCAAGGAGCTATCGAATCATCTTGCTCAGCAAGATGAGGTTTTTGGCAGCCTGCCTAACCCCAGGGCAAAGCAGGCGATCTACGCGGTCGGGTTGCATCCGAAACAAGCAGAGGCAACAAATCGCGTCTCGCGTTGCATTTTCATCACGCGCCGGGGGGGCGCGCGATGCGTGCAATCTCAGCGGATGGCGGGCTGGCTCGCATAGGCTGCGGCGGGCTGGTCGAGCTGCGAGGTGCGCAGCCCGTTGGCGCGGCGGGGCGGGAGCGGCGCGCGGATATTGGTCGGCGCATCGGGGACCGCTGCCGCGACCGGCGTGGACGTCTCGGCCGGCGCTGAGGTCGAGCCGCCGAGCAGCGGCACGAAGCTGAGCGCACGCTGGTAGAACGGGGCGGCAGCAGGCTCCGACGCAGCCACAGGCGCGGGAGCAGCGCTTGCGACGATGGGAGCAGTGGCGGCGGCGCCGGGCAGGACCTTGGCGACCTGCGTGGCGGCGGCACCGACCGGCTTGGTGGCCAGCGCCTTGCCGGGCTCGGTCTTCACCAGCTCGGCCTTTGCCGGCTCGGCCTTGGTGGGTTCAACCTTGGCCGGCTCGACCTTGGCGACTTCAACTGCGGCCGGCTCGGTCGTAGCGGACGCCGCAGCTGCGAGAACGGCATCGTTGTCGGCGGAATCGGCTCGGACCGTCGCCTTCGCCTTGCCCTTGTCGTCGAAGACGACGACGCGCGGGCCGCTGGAGATCGCGTCGGGGCGGCTGACGCCGACATCGCGCGAGGCCCAGGTCGCGGTCTTGTTCAGCGAATCCGAGCCTGCCGCCATCAGCGTGCGCTTGAAGGATGAGTGCGAATCGCCATCGTCATAGATCAGCTTGATCGCAGGCGTGCCCTTGGCGACCAGGGCAGCAACCTGTGCGTCGTCCTGCTGGCGCTTCTGCTGCACGGCCTGGGAGGTCGAGCTGTCGCTGCTGAAGACATAGCGCCCGCCCGCGACCGCGACCGGCGGCTCGCTCTTGGTGACCTCGAAGTAGTCGGTGCCTTCCTTCAGGTTCTTCCAGAAGGCGATGTTGGGGTCCATGCGGTGCTTGGCGAGGTTCGCCGGCGTCATGCGGAAGGGCAGGGCCTGCATCTGCACGGCTTTCTGGCCGGCGTTCTGGGCCTCTCGGACCAGCGCATAGATTTCCCCGATCTGATCGTCCGTCATCGAATAGCAGCCCGCCGAGGAGCAGGCGCCATGCACCATCAGATGCGCGCCGGTGCGGCCATAGGAGCGGTCATAGGCATTGGGATAGCCCATGTTGAACGAGACGTAATAGGCCGAGTTCGGGTTCATCTGGCCCGGCGTGATGGCGTAGAAGCCCTCAGGCGCCATGCGGTCGCCTTCGCGCACCTTCGGCCCGAGCTGGCCCGACCAGCGGCACATCGGGAAGGTCTTGAGCAGGGCGTATTCGCCATTGCCCTTGCGCTTCCAGATCTCGAGCTCGGATTCCTTCTTGTAGGAGCGAATCAGGATCGGCTGATCCTTGCTCATGCCCTTCTCGCCCATCAGCGTGTAGGTCGCCGACGGGATCGGAATGTTGTGGCGCGCGGAGCCGCGATAACGGTCGTCCTCGCAGGCGCCCAGGGACAATGCAACAAAAGCCACGAGCGCGAGTTGCTTGAATGCCACGTCGTCAATCCCATCGATCGGTCGGCCGAAGCGCGACGTCTGACTGTGCAACACGGCCGAATTATGCCGCTCGCATGGTTGTAGAAGCGTTAGCCTTGAGGGTTCCTTACCATAGGCCGCTTCCGCTTGGCCATATGGTGAATGGCGCCTTAACGGCGCCCTGCACCGCTGACCCTACGGCAGCTCCTACAGGGTGCGCCCGATCGCCAGGAATTTCTCAGAGCGCTTGCGCAGGATATCCTCGGAGCCGAGGCCGTTGAAATCGGACAGGGCGGCGAAGATCGCATCGCCGGCGCGCGCGATCGCGGCCTGCGGGTCGCGATGGGCGCCGCCGACCGGCTCGTTGACGATCCGGTCGATGACACCGAAGCGGAGCAGATCCTGGGCCGTAATCTTCATGCCGGTCGCGGCATCCTGCGCGCGCGCGGTGTCGCGCCAGAGGATCGAGGCTGCGCCTTCCGGCGAGATCACCGAATATATCGCGTGCTCCATCATCATGACGCGGCTTGCGGCCGCGATCGCGATGGCGCCGCCGGAGCCGCCCTCGCCGATGACCAGGGCCACACTCGCCGTCGGCAGGCCGAGCCAGGCTTCGGTCGACCGGGCGATCGCCTCAGCCTGTCCGCGTTCCTCGGCTTCGATGCCGGGATAGGCGCCGGCGGTGTCGACGAAGCTCAGAACCGGCAATCCATAGCGGCCGGCGAGCTCGGTCAGGCGAATCGCCTTGCGATAGCCCTCGGGCTTGGGCATGCCGAAATTGTGCCGGATGCGGGTCTCGGTGCTGTTGCCCTTTTCCTGGCCGATGACGCAGACCGCCTCGCCACGGAAACGGCCGAAGCCGCCGACGATCGCCTCGTCCTCGCCGAAGGCCCGGTCGCCGGCCAGCGGGGTAAACTCGGTGATCAGCGCGGCGCAGTAGTCCTTGAAGTGCGGACGCTGCGGATGGCGCGCGACCAGCGTCTTATGCCAGGGCGTCATCGCGGCGTAGACGTCCTTGAGCGCCTGCGTCGCCTTGGCGTCGAGCTTGTCGATTTCCTCGGTGAGAGCATAGCCCTCGCCCTTCGCCTCGAGGGCGCGCAACTCGTCTGCCCTCGCCTCGATTTCGGCGACCGGCTTCTCGAAATCCAGATAGCTTCGCATCATGATCCAGTTCAGGTGGCGCGCCTACGGACCCGCGCGCATAAGCGACAGGAGGGACCGGGCTCGCGAAAAGCGCCGGACCTTGGCCGCGCGTTGGCGAAATTGTCAACCCAATCCGCTGTCCCGGGATGGGTCGGGAAGCCGCGGCGTGGGTCTGGGCTGCGGCAGGAGGATCGGCCGGAAGGCGAAGCTGCGCCGGGTGGCGCGAAGGGGCGCGCGCATGCGGAACTGCTTGGTGGCATCGATCACATGCACCCCCGAAAACGGCAGGGAGAGCCCGGAACCGAGGTGCTCCCAGGCGCCCGCGGACCGCATCATGAGGGGGCGCTTGACCGGCGGGACGAAGAGCGCCTCGGCCCAGTTTTCGGGCGAGAACTCGGCGCCGCGCATCAACGCCTCCAGCTGCGAGCGGCTGAAGGGCCGTCCATGGCCGAATGGCGTGCCGTCCATGCGGGCCCACAGGCCACGCCGGTTGGGCGCCACGACGAGGATGCGGCCGCCGGGACTGAGCACGCGCGAAACCTCTTCGAGCAGGTCGTCGGGGCTCTCGGTATCCTCCAGCGCATGGACGAGAACGACACGGTCGACGGACGCCGTCGACAGGGGCAGCAGCGTCGGCTCGACCAGCGCGGAGGCTGAGCGGCCACCGGAAGGCCAGTTCACCACACCCTGGGCCGCCGGCATGAAGGCGATCACGCGCTCCGCGCCGACGCCGAGCACCGAGAGATAAGGGGTCGCGAAGCCGAGCCCGAGGACACGCTGGCGCGCGCAATCGGGCCAGAAGCGCAGCATCGCGCGCCCGATGAAGCGTCGGGCGACATGCCCGAGCGGGCTGGCATAGAAGGCGCGCAGGTCAACGACATCGATAGGCATGTGCGCGCAAGATGTGGTGCGCCGGTGACGGACGCAAGACGCTGGAGCCCGGCGGAACCAATGGAACCGCGAAGGCGGACGGATACCTGCAGGGAAACACGCCCTGATCCCGGGGCGGAGCGAAACGGAGATACCGGGATCCATCATGGAGCAAGGCACACTCCGAGGAATGTCGGAGCTCCGAGGCTTCTCCAGGATGATGGTGTCTCTCGCCGGGGCAATGTGCCGCCAACATGCTGCGCTGGCGCTCAGGCGTTTCATTGGGTATTCGCCATGGGTCACTCAGTTTGATCCGGAGCCCGCAATGTCCCTCGAAGTCCATGTCTTCAAGACGCTCAGCGACAATGCCGGCGCGCTGATCTTCGACCCCGCCTCCAAGGCCTGCGTGGCCGTGGATGTGCCAGACGCGGCGCAGGTTCTCGCGGCCGCCCAGGCCAAGGGCTGGTCGATCACGGACATCCTGGTCACCCATGCCCATGCCGACCACACCCAGGGCGTCGCGGAGCTGAAGCAGGCGACCGGGGCTTTCGTCTGCGGCCCTGCCAATGCCGCCGATGTCGCGCCGCTGGACCGGATCGTTGACGACGGCGACAAGGTCGAGATCGGTGCCAATGTCTTCGAGGTCTGGCTCACGCCCGGACACCAGGACGGTCACCTCACCTATGCCAGCACCGGCGCAAAGCTCGCCTTCGTCGGCGATGTCGTCTTCGTCATGGGCTGCGGGCGCGTGCAGCCCGGCCAGATGGCAACGATGTGGACCTCGCTCAGCCGTGTCATGGCGCTGGCCGACGATGTCCGCCTCGTCACCGGCCATGACTACACGCTGTCCAACGCCCGGTTCGCGATCGCGATGGACCCCTCCAATCCTGAGCTGGTGGCCCGTGTCGCGGAAGCCGAGGCCGCGAAGGCTGCGGGCCGCTTCTGGGCGCTGACCACGGTCGGCGAGGAGCGCGCCACCAATCCGTTCTTCCGCGCGGGTGAGAATGCGCTCGCTGCAGCCGTCGGGCTTGTCGGGGCGCCGGCCGGAGAGGTTTTCGCAGCGTTGCGCGAAGCCAAGAACAAGTTCTGAGGCCTGCACAGGCGCATTTGAGCATGAGCCCATCGCTGAACGGCATGAGCGCGGCCGAGGTCATCCGGCTGCTCGATCTGAAGCCCCATCCCGAGGGCGGGCACTATCGCGAGACCTTTCGCGATCCCGCCGGGCCGGAGGGGCGCGGCTTCTCGACCGCGATCTATTATCTGCTCGACACCGGCGAGACCTCGGAATGGCATCGCGTCGATGCCGCCGAGATCTGGCACCATTATGCCGGCGCGCCGCTGGTGATCACGCTCTCGCCCAACGGCCATGACGCCTCGGCACATCATCTGGGCACCGAGCTGGCGACCGGGCAGCTCCCGCAGATCGTGGTGCCCGCCGGCTGGTGGCAGAGCGCCACCTCGCTCGGCGCCTGGACGCTGGTCGGCTGCACGGTCGCACCGGGTTTCGACTTCGCCGGTTTCGAGATGGCGCCTCCGGGCTGGCGCCCGATGCCGCGCACGCCCCAGGGGTCCTGAATGTCTGCGCATAAATCGGACGACAACGCGCTGGTCCTGGCCTGCGAGCAGCGCATCATCAATGCCTGGCCGGCGGTCTCGACCCTGCTCGTCGGCAGCTATGCGGTGCGCTTCGCCAATGGCTATTCCGGCCGGGCGAATTCGGCCTCGGCGATCATGCCGGGTGCCGAACTGGACGACGAGGCGTTGGCGCTGATCGAGGGGCTCTATCGCGCGGAGGGCCTGCCGCCCTGCATCCGGCTGACGCCGCTGGTCGGCGCAGCGACGCGCGACAAGGCGCTGGCGCGTGGCTACCGGGTCAAGGACGCGTCCTTCGGGATGATCTCCGACGTCTCGGGCGCACCGTTCGCCATCGATCCGCAGGTGACGATCGAGAGCAGGCCAAGCGCTGCGTGGATCGCTGGGGTCGCGGCCCGCCAGACCGGCGCGAAGACCCATGTCGGCAACCTCACCGCCATTCTCGCGCAGCTACGGCTGCCGGGCGCCTTTGCATCGGTGGTGATCGAGGGTGTGCCCGTTGCCTATGGCATGGGCGTGGCCGAGCGCGGCATGGCCGAGATCGGGCTGATCGTGGTGGATTCGGCCCAGCGCGGCCAGGGCCTTGGCCAGCGGTTGGTCGGCAGCCTGATGGCGTGGGCGGCAGGGCAGGGCTGCAGCAGCGCCTATCTTCAGGTCGAAGAGAACAATGCGGTGGCGATGCGGCTCTACGACCGGCTCGGCTTCCGCAAGCTCTATCGCTACGAGACGAGGATTCTGGACTGAGGACGTTGAGCCAGCACCAGCCCTCATCCTGAGGAGCCGCGAAGCGGCGCTAAGGATGAGGGCTCGAATGTGGTTCAGCGCGTCAGCAGCGCCGTGCCGTAGAGGCCGATCGCGAAGACGATGTGGCCCACGATGTTGAGCGCGCGCAGCGTCCAGGCATTGGGCTTCTTCGAGGCGGCGATGCCGGCGCCCATGCCGGGCTGGAGGATGAACCAGCCGCAACCCACGGTGACGAGCCCGACGATCAGCGCCGGCATGAAGGTCGGGTTGCGGGCCCAGTCTACGCCCCAGATCAGCAGCAGCGCCGCGGCGAAGAGGATGCCGACGGCGTAGTGGAAGACCCAGCCGATCGCGAGTTCGTTGGGCACGGGTTGTGCCTTCGCGATGTCCTCATGGACGAATGTTCCGCGAGGCAGATGCGAGACCCAGCGGCCTGGCATCGCCCAGTTCGGCGCGGGGAAGCCGGCGACGCGCTTCAAAATCTGCGCCCAGATGTCGAGCAGGGCGGTCGCGCCGATGCCGATCACCACGGCTCGGGTCAGGAATTCCAGCATTGCGCGCCCCCTCAGGCCAAGCGGGCATGATGCGGCAGTCGTTTGCCAGCGCCGTCAACCACCCTGCCGCCATGGAAGCGGTGCTGGCGGCTATTGGTCAAGCGTGCTGCGCTCATGCGGGACATGCGTCGCGGCGCGATGCGGGAACCGTGGCAGCGGTCGCCCGTTCCCCCTCTGAGTTATCGCGAGACAGGGGGAGATCGACATGGGCACTGCTGCGGCAGAGGTTCTTCACAGCCACGGTGCGCATGGATCGGCGGAGCTGCCGTCAGTCAAGGTCACCAGCTACAATCTCGAGATCCGGGATCAGGACGGGTTCGTCGGCGACAAGGCCAGCCGCGGTGCGTTCGTCGAACATCTCGATTCACTGCGCCGCCATCTCGACAAGACCGGCGACGACCCGATCGACGGCGAGACGACCGCCATCAGCAAGAAGACGCTCGACGCGCTGCTGCGCGATGGGGAGCCCCATGAGGCGGCCCTCGTCTTGAGCGCCATCGAGGGTTTTGCGCAATCGCTTGCCTTCGTGATCCGGCGTTTTGCGCGACAGAAGACCTGGGCCCAGGTCGAGCGCATCGTCGTCGGCGGCGGCTTTCGCGACAGCCGCATCGGCGAACTCGCGATCGGCCGCGCGGGCATCATCCTGCAGACGGACGGGCACGCGGTGCAATTGCGGCCGGTACGGCATCATCCCGACGAGGCGGGGCTGGTGGGCAGCGCGCATCTCGCGCCGAAATGGATTTTTGAGGCCTATGACAGCCTGGTCGCGGTCGATATCGGTGGCTCCAACATCCGAGCGGGGATCGTCGAACTGCGTCAGGACAAGGCCGCAGACCTGAGCAGGGCGCGCGTCTGGGAGAGCGAACTCTGGCGCCATGCCGATGACGAGCCCAGCCGCGACGTCGCGATCAAGCGGCTTGGAAAGATGCTGAAGGACCAGATCGCCAAGGCCGAGAAGGCCGGCTTGAAGGTCGCGCCCTTCATCGGTGTCGGCTGCCCCGGCCTGATCCAGCCCGACGGCTCGATCGATCGCGGCGCGCAGAACCTGCCCGGAAACTGGGAAAGCAGCCGCTTCAACCTCGTCGAGAGCATTCGCGAGTTCGTTCCCGAGATCGGGAAGCACGAGACCCAGATCGTGATGCACAACGATGCCGTGATCCAGGGCCTGAGCGAGATGCCGTTCATGCAGGATGTCGCGCATTGGGCGGTGCTGACGATCGGCACCGGGCTGGGTAATGCGAGTTATGAGAATAACGCAAAGCCGAAGAAAAAGGCGAAGGGCTGACGGGGGGCCACCTCGGTCCTAGCGCCTGATCCCCGGCGTCTCGCCCGGCAGGCCCTTGGCCCGCCCGGCAAGATAGAGCTCCAGCGCGAGATATTCGGGCGCGCCGTAGTCGAACTGGGTCGCCCGCACGCCCAGCGAACAGGCGCGCAGGCGCCGGTGCAGCGAGCCGACGCTGTTCCATTCCAGGCGATAGGCGGGGTAGCCGGTGCCCGCGCCATGGCTCACGACGTCGCCGCGCAGATGCTGGCCGACAAGCCCGTCATGGCATTGCTTGCAGGAGAGGTTGAGTTGGCCCTGCCGGCGCTCGAAGAAGGCCTTTCCGGCTTCGTAGAACGGTTTTGCCGGGCCGTCCGTCGCCACATCCAGCGGCATGCCGCGTGACAGCGAGCCGATATAGGCGGTCATCGCGAGAAGCTCCGTGCTCTCATAGCCGAAGGCGGGCTGCTTCTGCCGCTCGACGCGGCATTGCTCGATGCGGCCCTCGAGGTTGAGCAGCTTTCCGCTGGACGCGTCGACCTGCGGATAATGCGTCGCCGCGCCGCGCAGGCTCTGCTTTGGCTCCGCATGGCAGGAGATGCAGGCCTGGCCGACGCCATCGGGTTTGGCGGAAAACAGATCCTGGCCCTGCTCGACCCAGAAATAGGCGGGGTTGCGTGTCTCGTCGGCCTGCTGCCGGCGCATATCGGGCGACAGGAATTCCGTGGTGGAGCGCACCTGCGCGGTGGCGGGGGCGGGTGCCAGTGTGGCGAGGAGAAAGACAATGACTGCCCCGATCCTGCGCCAGCACGAGGGAACCTGACCTTCTACAATCTCTGCGCCGTCATCCCGGGCGCAGCGAAGCGGAGACCCGGGATCCATTCCGGAGCGTCTCTGGGGCAGGTTCTGGAATGGGTCTCGGGTCTCCCTATGGTCGCCCGGGACGACGGCGCGTTCCGGTTCGAAAGTCCACCCCAACACAGCGTGCCAACTCGTGTACCAGCGCCTCGGGATGAGGGCCGCAAGCGAACGTAGATCGCGCCAGACAAGCTTCACGTCACCGTCAGCCTGGCCGTGCGGGTAAAAACCGCGCCGCCGTCCTCGCGCCATTCGAAGACGATGTCGCCCGTCGCCACGGCGCGCGTGGTAAAGGACACGAATGGATTGGACGCCACGCCGGTGTACATGTCGACGCGGAAGATCTCATCGCCGGCATAGGTCGCAGTCAGTCGGTTCAGGATCTTTCGCGGGACGGTGCCGCCCTTTCCGTCGGACTGGCCGCCGCGGTCCATCGGATGGCGGGTCAGCACGCGGATTTCGATGATCTCGCCGGCGCGGGCCTGCGCCGGCACGGTGATGCGGGCGTTGAACATGAAAAACTCCTCAGCCGCCGTCGATGCAGGCGCTCAGCGTCACCACGATATCCGCATCGGCCATGACGAAGCTGCCATCGCTGAGCGCGGCGACGGCCGTGACGGTCTGCGACGCCGCAAAACGCAAGGTGGTGGCGACCTCGGCGCGGCCTGAGCGGGGGCCGAGATGGAAGCGGGCCATGTCGGGAAACGGGTTCTTTTCGGCGATCAGGTGAATCCAGCGGACATGGTCGGTCTCCGTCATCGGGCTCTCGACGAAGATGCGGGTGTCGACGGAGTTGCCGTTCTCGACCAGCGCGGGAATGTCGAGCGTGATCCGGCTGCGCTCGGGAACTGCGCCCTGGGTGATGCGCGCGACGAATTCCGGCAAGGCAGGCGGCGCGGCGGCGAGCACGTCTTGTGGCAGCGCCAGCAAAGCCAGGCCCGCGCCGGCCCCGGCAACGAGCTCGCGGCGGCTGGGTTCAAAAGCTCTTGAGGGAGGCGAGATAACTGACGACATCCTCGATCTCCTGTGCCGACAGAGCTGGTTTGCCCCGGTATTGCGCGGCGACATCTTGCAGGTTTTCCGTGCGGAAATAGGGCGGCATCACCGTATCGGGGTTGAGCTGCGAGGCGTCGACCAGCCGCAGGCGGATCTGGCAGGCATCGAGGCGCGCGCCGATGCCCCTCAGCGGCGGCCCGATCGTGCCCTGGAAGGGTTCCGCATCGTCGGCGCCCCTGTGGCAGATCAGGCAATTTCCGCGCTCCCGGTCGCGCACCAGCTCCGCTCCGCGCAGGCGATCCCCGGAGAACCCGCCGAGCGGAAGCGGGATGGCGTCCCTGACGACCCGATAGGCTTCGAGCGCGAAGACTTTGCCGGTGTTGCCCCAGATTGCCAGCAGGCCGACGAGGGCCAGCATTGCCCTCGTTCGCGCCATACTGGCCTCAGGCCTTCTTGAGATCGGCATTCTTCAGCGGCAGGGCCCGGATGCGCTTGCCGGTCGCAGCGAAGATCGCGTTCAGAACGGCGGGCGCCGCAACCGCGATGGTGGGTTCGCCGACGCCGCCCCAGAAGCCGCCCGAGGGCACGATCACCGTCTCGACCGCCGGCATGGCTTCGAGCTTCATCACCTCGTAGCTGTCGAAATTCTCCTGCTCGACGCGCCCGTCCTTGATGGTGATCTCGCCGTAGAGCGCAGCCGACAGCCCGTAGACGAAGGAGCCCTCGACCTGACGCTCGATCTGCGCGGGGTTCACGGCATGGCCGGGGTCGGTGGCGGCGACGATGCGGTGAATCTTGAGACGCCCGTCCGCGCTGACCGAGACCTCGGCCACCGCCGCGACATAGGAGCCAAAGCCCATGGTCTGGCAGATGCCGCGATAGACGCCTTCGGGCAGCGGCTTGCCCCAGCCGGCCTTCTCGGCGACGGCGTTCAGCACGGCGAGATGCTTGGGGTGGCTCTTCATCAGTGCGCGGCGGAATTCGAGCGGGTCCTTGCCCGCCGCATGCGCCAACTCGTCCATGAAGGATTCCAGGTAGATCGTATTCTGGTTCAGGTTGACGCCGCGCCAGAAGCCCGGCGGCACATGCGGGTTGCGCATGGCGTGGTCGATCAGCAGGTTGGGAATGCCGTAGCCGATCGAGGCTTCCGGCCCCGGGGCGTTGAGGCCCTGGAAGACCGCGGGGTCGCGGCCGTTCTGGATGGTCTGCGGGAACAGCCCGGCGACGATCGACTGGCCGGAGATGCGCATGTGCAGGCCGGTCAGATTGCCGTCCTTGTCGAGCGCGCCGACCATCTTGCACTGCGTGACCGGATGATAGCGGCCATGCATCATGTCCTCCTCGCGCGACCAGATCAGCTTGATCGGGGTGCCCGGGATCTGCTTGGCGATGGCGACGACCTGCCGGATCCAGTCCTGCGAGGCGCCGCGTCGGCCAAAGCCGCCGCCGAGATCGATCTTGTAGGCCTCGCATTTGGCCAGCGGCAGGCCTGCCGCCTCCGAAGTCGCAGCGAGCGCTGCCTCGCCGTTCTGCGTCGGGGTCCAGACCTCGCATTTCTCGGGAGTCCAGACCGCCGTGGCGTTCATCGTCTCCATGCAGGCATGGTTCTGGTAAGGATAGGAGTAGACCGCCTCGACGGTGCGCGCGGCGTTGGCGATCGCCGCCTTCACGTCGCCATTCTGGTTTCCGACCACGGCATTGGGTGCGTCGAGACCTTCCTTGAGCCAGGCCGCAATGCTTTCGCTCGAGACTTTCGCGTGCTCGCCCTCGTCCCAGACGATCGGCAAGGCGTCGAGCGCGCTCTTGGCCTGCCACCAGCTCTGCGCCACGACGGCAACCGCGCTGTCACCGACGGGCAGGACGTGCTTGACGCCGGGCATGGCCTTGATCGCGGTGGCGTCAAAGCTCTTCACCTTGCCTCCGAAGACCGGGCAGTCCTTGATCGCGGCGTTGAGCATGCCGGGCATGGTCAGGTCCATGCCGTAGATCTTCTTGCCGTTGGTCTTGTCGGCGGTGTCGAGGCGGGGCATCGGCTTGCCGGCGATGATCCAGTCCTTCGGATCCTTCAGCGTCACATCCTTGGGGGCCTCGAGCCTGGCTGCGGCGGCGGCGACCTCGCCATAGCGGAGCGAACGGCCCGAGGCCTTGTGCGTGATGACGCTGCTCTGCGCGCTGCATTCGGCCGCCGGCACCTTCCACTGGTCGGCTGCGGCCTGGATCAGCATCATGCGCGCAGCGGCACCGCCCTTGCGCACGTATTCGTTGGATTCGCGGATGCCGCGGCTGCCGCCGGTGGAGAAATTGCCCCAGACCCGGTTGCGCGCCACGCTCTGGCCGGGCGTGGGATATTCGGTGGTGACCTTGGCCCAGTCGCAGTTCAGCTCCTCGGCGACGAGCTGGGCGAGGCCGGTCAAGGTGCCCTGGCCCATCTCGGAGCGGGCGATGCGGATCACGACCTTGTCGTCGGGGTGGACCACCACCCAGGCATTGATCTCGGGCACGCTTGTCGTGGCCTGGGCGTTGGCCTCGCCCGCAAAGGGGATGCTGAAGCCGAAGCTGAAGGCGCCGGCAGCGGCGGCGGAGCCGGCGAGCAGGCTGCGGCGGGAGAGGCGGGTCTTGTCGGCGATCACGGTCGAGGCGGATGTCATGTCGTCCTCCGGATATCGATGGGAACGCGAGGGATGCGGCGGTCAATCGACCGGCCGCGCTCGACCTCGCGCAAGGGATGCAGGACCATCGGCCTCAGCCGCGGCCCAGCGTGCCGCCGGCGACCACGTCCAGGATCGCGGTCTTGACGCGGGCATAGGTCCCGCAGCGACAGATATTCGTGATCTCGCTGGCGAAATCGGCCTCTGTCGCCTTCGGATTGGCCTGCAGCAATGCGGCGGTGGCCATGATCATGCCGCTCTGGCAGAAGCCGCATTGCGGCACATCGTGCTTGATCCAGGCCTGCTGGACCGGATGATTGCCGTCGGGCGAGAGGCCCTCGATGGTGACGATCTTCTGCTCGGGCGTTACGGCACTCACCGGCAACACGCAGCTGCGCGTCGCGACCCCGTCGACATGGACTGTGCAGGCGCCGCACTGGGCGACGCCGCAGCCATATTTCGTTCCGGTCAGGCCGATCTGCTCGCGGATCGCCCAGAGCAGGGGCGTGTCGTCCGCGACTTCGATGTCGATGATCTTGCCGTTCACATTCAGCTTCGCCACTGCAAACCTCCCGGTTCAGCTTAGAGAAGGACGGCGAGAGTGCGGGCGCGCCTCGCCGAAAATCCCGGCGCCTGTCGTGCAGACGGCGCCAGTTTGTGATTGGACAAGAGTGAAACTCAGAACCGCGCCGGCCGCCAGCCTGGGGACGGGCACGGAATCGCGACCGGGAATGCGGGCGATCCCTGGCCCGACGTGTCCGGTTCGGCGCGATGGTGACGCTTTCGCCGCCTCACCGCCATGATCATGTCCCGTTTCTCGTCGATGACGCCGTGAACGCGTGTAATCGCCTCGCCCGAGCCTCACGGCAATGTGAAGCTTCCCCTTGGTTACACCTCTCCCATCTGCACGAGGTTCCTGCTCTTGCCGCTCATGACGCTATTTCCCGTCTCTCCTTGCGCTGGGAAGCACTCAGGGGCGAGGGTCGGGCGCGAACCGAATCACAGCGCGAGAGGGATTGATATGCGGCTCCCGACAGGGGCGAGGCGTCGTGCCGGCTCAATGTCCGCCCTCGGAAGCGCGCTGCTCGCATGCGCCATGCTGCTGGGCCTTGCATTGTCGGGCATGCAGGCTTTCGCCCAGGCCGCCGAACCCGGCCCGGCCCGCGGACGTCTCGACGGCCTGCGCACCGAACTCACGCATGTCGAGACCGTGCTGGCGGAGCCCGCCGTCACGGATACCGAACTCCAGCGCCAGCGCTCCCGCCTGCAGCCCGTCCTCGACCAGTTGCGCGCGCTCGTCGACGAGCAGGTTCCGAAGGTCGAACAGGCCCGGCTCCGGCTCGAGCAACTCGGCGCTAAGCCCGAGGCGAACGCGCCGCCCGAGAGCGGAGAGGTCGCCCGCGAGCGCGAGACCCGCACCAAGGCATTCTCGGATGCCGACGAAACCATCAAGATCGCGCGTGCGGCGCTGCTCCAGGCCGAGCAGCTCCAGACGTCGATCGGCGACAAGCGCCGCGAGATCTTCTCGAAAACGCTGTTCACCTCCGGGCCCACCATCCTCAGCCCGGAACTCTGGGCCAGCGCGCTGGCGGGCTTTCCCGAGGATCTGCGCGCCTCCGGCTACATCTTCGGAGGCTGGCTCTCGGTCGTCGGAGAGGCCTTTGTCGGGGCGCGTGGCGTGCTGGTTGCGCTCGGCTTCGTTGGCGCCGTCCTGCTCTATGTCGCCCGCTTCCGCTACATGCCGCGCTTCAAGGCGCGGATGGGCGGGACCGAGGGCGCCGGCGGCCTGCGCTGCCTCTATGTCGCGCTCGCCCATCTCGTCGCCGGCGCCGCGCCGCCGGCTTTGGCGAGCTGGCTGATCTATTCTGCCCTGAACACGGCGGGCCTGCTGCCGCCACGAATCCAGCCGGTAATCTGGGCGGCCGTCATCGGGCTCGCGCTCTTCGCCTTCATCCAGGCGCTGGCGGATGCGCTGTTCGCACCGGGCAATCCGCAGCGCCGGCTCGTCAGCGTGCTCGATACAACGGCGCGCATCGTCGTCTGGATCGCGAGTTCTCTGGCTCTGGTGATGTCGGTCGGCAAGGTCGTCGAGGCCTGGCTGCAGGCGATCGGGGCCGGACTGGCCGTGTCGATCCTGGCGCGCGGCATCCTGGCTATCATTTTCGCGGTGACGCTGATCGCCGGGCTCTACCAGCTTCGCGACGACGAGGATGTCGAGCAGGAGGCCTGCCTGGGGCCATATGTGCCGGTGGACGGGGCCAGCCTCGGGCCGCTGCGCATCCTGGGCTGGATCGTGGGCGTCGCCATCGTGCTGGCGGCCCTCAGCGGCTATGTCGTCTTCGCGACGTTCCTGACAGAGCAGGTGCTCTGGATCGGCATCCTCGCCTGCCTGTTCGTGCTGGCCTACCAGCTCGTCGATCTCGGCATCATGAGCCTGTTGACCGGCAAGGGGCGCATCGCGCTGACCCTGAAGGCGGGCATCGGCATCCGCACGGGCACGCTTCAGAAGATCGCCGTTGTGAGCACCGGCCTGCTCAAGCTGGTGATCATCGTCATCGCGCTGCTGCTTGCACTGGCGCCCTGGGGGCTCGAATCCGTCGACTTCTCGTCGTCGCTGCGCGCTGCCTTCTTCGGCTTCCAGGTCGGCGGCGTCACCGTCTCGCTCTCGTCGCTGATCGTCGCGGGCCTGTTGTTTGCCCTCGGGCTCACGGCGACGCGCTATTTCCAGGCCTGGCTGGATGACAAGTTTCTGCCGACGACCCAGCTCGACCGGGGCCTGCGCAACTCCATCACCACGGCGGCCGGCTATCTCGGCTACGCAGCGGCGGTGGCGATCGCGATTTCGGCGCTGGGCTGGAGCCTCGAGAGGCTGACGCTGGTCGCCAGCGCGCTCTCCGTCGGTATCGGTTTCGGCCTCCAGTCCGTGGTCTCGAACTTCGTCTCGGGGTTGATCCTGCTCTGGGAACGGCCGATCCGCGTCGGCGACCAGGTCGTCGTCGGCGATGCCGAGGGCATCGTGAAGAAGATCAATGTGCGCTCGACCGAGATCGAGACCTTCGATCGGTCCTCGGTGATCGTGCCGAACTCCAATCTGGTCTCGGGCGTGGTCAGGAACCGCGTCCGCACCGACCGCACGGGGCGCGTGCTGATCTCGATCACGGTTCCCCGCACGCTCGACCCCAGCGCCATCCGCAGCATGCTCAACGACGCCGCCGAGGCCCATGGCGACGTGATGAAGCAGCCGCCGCCCAGCGTGCAGTTCAAGAAACTCGGCACCACGACGATGGATTTCGACCTGGTCTGCGTCGTCGGCGACATCTCCATCGTCGGCCGCGTGACCAGCGATCTCAACTTCGTCATCCACAAGCGGCTGACCGAGATGGAGCCGGCGGCCGAGGGCGCGGAGATGACCGTCAAGGGGCTGGAGGGCATCGAGCACTCGCTCGGCAGCATCGCGCGCGCGGTCAGCCGCGAGATGCAGGCGATGAAGCGCCCGGCGAAGTCGAAGATCTCGGTCAGCCGCACAGCGGTGCCCGACGCCGAGCCGGAGGCGGACCGTGAGGAGGCTGCCAAGCCTGCGCCCGAGCCCAAATCCGCCGAAGATCTTCTCAAGGACGACAGCAAGGAATGACGCGATGCCCGAGACCCTGCGGCGCGGTGCGGCGAAAGCCCGCGCCATGACCTGCCCTGCCGTGATCGCCGGGGCGCTCGCCGCCTTCAACCTGGCCGGCTGCACCGAGCCCGTGCGCACGAGCCAGCCCGCCTTCTATCGCGAGCTCGGCTCGGCCTCGTCCCGCGTCGACGCGGAGGCCGCGCGCGCCACCATCTCGGCCTACCGGCTGAACCATGGGCTGGCCGTGCTGCGGCTCGATCCCGCGCTGATGCAAGCTGCCGAAAGGGAGGCCGCCGCCATGGCCGCCGCCGACAAGCCGGGCTCGGCCGACGCGGTCAAGGCGCGGCTGACCCGCGAAGGGCAGGGGGGCAGCGAGGTCAATCTCTCGGCCGGGTACCGCCGCCTCGCCGAGGCGTTTTCGGGCTGGCGCGATTCGCCGCAGCACGACCGGGTGATGAAGGCTTCTGGCGCGACCCGGATGGGCATCGGCACGGCCTATGCGCCGGGCTCGAAGTACCAGGTCTACTGGGCGCTGATACTGGCCCCGTGATCCTGGCGCCGTGATTCTGGCCCATGATTCTGGCCCATGATCCTCGCGCCGAAACCGGCCGCCCTGCTGTGACGGCCGCCGGCTACGGCCCGGCGCCCAGGGGCAACGGCGGTGCGTCGGCCTTGAGCACGATGCCGACGCGGCGATTATAGGGCAGATAGGGGTTGTCCCGGATCAGCGGCTCGGTATCGCCCTTGCCGCTGACCGAGGCGAAGCGCTCATTGGGCACGCCGGCATTGGCGAGGATCTCGCGGACCGCCGAGGCCCGGCCCACCGACAGCGTCCAGGGGTCGCCTTCGGGCGCCTGGCCCGGGCGCGGCGTCGCGGTGTGGCCGGTAAGCGTGATCCTGTTGGGCAGCCGGCGCAGCGATGGCGCCACTGCCGCCAGCACCTTGCGCATGCGCGCATTGGGCTGGCTCGAGCCCTCCGCGAACATGGCGAGCCCGTCCTGGTCGACGAGCTGGATGTCGATGCCGGTCTCCGAGATCTCGACCAGTATGTTGCGCGAGAGCTCGGCGATCTCCGGCATTTCGCGCAGGGCCTGCCGCAGCGAGGCGGCGGCCAATGCGAAGCCGCGATCCTGGGTGGTGGTCTGCAGCCCGTTTTCATTGGGCGTGTTCTGGGTGGGGCCGGGCGTGTCGGTGGCGTCGTCGAGCCGGATGATGCGCGCGTTCTTGACGTGGGTTTTGCCGGGATGGCCGTCCTGCTCGATGATCCCTGCAAGGCGCACGTCCGTCTGGGTGCCGAAGGCCTCGCGCATCGAGCCGGCGACGATCTGGAGCTTCTGCTTGTCCTGGCTCGAATAGGCCGCGACCATGACGAAGAACGCCATCAGCAAAGCCATCAGGTCGGCAAAGGTGACGAACCAGCCGTGGCCGCCATGCGCCCCGCGCTTTTTCTTTGCCATGGCTCAGCTCCCGTTCAGGTCGCTTCCGCCATCTCGGAGCGATGATGATCGGGCAGATAGGCCAGCAGCATTTCGCGCACGAGGGTCGGGCTCTTGGCGTCGCGCATCTGGAGCACGCCGTCGATGATCAGCGTGCGCGAGATTTCCTCTTCCTCGAGCTTGATGTGCAGCTTGTCGGCGATCGGCAGGGTGAACATGTTGGCGACCATCGCGCCGTAGAGCGTCGCCAGCAGCGCGGTCGCCATGGCAGGGCCGAGCTTGGAGGGGTCGGACATGTTGGCGAACATCGTCACCATGCCCAGAATCGTCCCAATCATGCCCCAGGCGGGCGCGCAGTCGCCGATGGCGCGATAGACCTTGGAGCCTTCGTCGAGCCGCTGCAGGAAGTTGTCGCGGTCACGTTCCATCGTGTCGCGGATGAATTCCTTGTCGTAGCCGTCTGCGATGTAGCGCAGGCCCTGGGCAAGAAACGGATCCGAGACCTCGACGCTTTCGAGCGCGACGGGGCCGCTCTTGCGGGCGACCTCGGCGACGCGGGTGATCTCGTCGATCAGTTCGCGCGGATGGATCGAGCGCATGGTGAAGGCGAAGCGGATGCCCATTGGCAGGCCATGGGCGATCACGGAAAACGGAAAGCGCAGCATGGTCGCCGCCGAGGCGCCGCCGAAGATGATGATGGCCGCGTGCTTGTCCCAATAGGCGGCGAAGTTGCCGCCATCGATCATGATCAGCGCAACGATCGTGGCGATGCCCCCGATAATCCCTGCGCCGGTTGCGAGATCCATGAAAAGCACCCTGATGCCGCTCTGCCGAGGCTTTCGGCCGGCTATTCGCAATCCAGAAACCATAGGATGCGTGGATTGAACGAAGCGTTAAGGTTGAGGGCTTGTTCACGTCGCAGCGTTCGCTAAAGGTCACTGCATGTCATTGTTTGCGATCTACACCCGCGTGCTCGGCGAACTCGGCTCGGAGAAGCGCCTCGGCATCATCCTGGCCCTCGCCAACGTCCTGCTGGCGGCCGCGGCTTTCGCGGAGCCGATGCTGTTCGGCGCGCTGATCGACAAGCTGTCGACCGTTCAGGGCGCTGGCCAGCGCCTCGGCTGGGGCGATCTCAATGTGCTGATCCTGGCCTGGGTCGGCTTCGGCCTCTTCACCATCGGCGCCAGCGTCTTCGTCTCGCTGCATGCCGACAGGCTGGCGCACCGGCGCCGCCTCGCCGTGATGGCCGATTATTTCGAGCACGCGCTGACATTGCCGCTGGCCTACCACACGCAGACCCATTCCGGGCGCGTGCTCAAGGTCATGCTCGACGGCACGAGCGGCATGTGGGCGCTGTGGCTGTCGTTCTTCCGCGAGCATTGCGCCAGCTTCGTCGCGCTCTTCATCCTCCTGCCCTTCACCTTGTGGAAGAACTGGCAGCTCGGCCTGCTGCTGATGTCGCTGGTGGTGCTGTTTGGCCTGCTGACAGCCTATGTGCTGCGCAAGACCGACAAGCTGCAGAGCAATGTCGAGGCGTATCATTCGAGCCTCGCCGAGCGCGCCTCGGATGCGCTGGGCAACGTGCCGGTGATCCAGAGCTTCACACGCATCGAGGCGGAGGTGCGCGGGCTGCGCTCGACCATCGCCAATCTCCTTGAAGCCCAGTTGCCTGTCCTGTCCTGGTGGGCGATCGCAGCCGTGGCGACGCGTGCGTCCGCCACGCTGACGGTGCTCGCGATCTTCGTGGTGGGTGCGTGGCTCCTGATGCAGGGGCTGACCACGGTCGGCGAGATCGTCACCTTCATGGGCTTCGCCACCATGCTGGTCGGGCGGCTCGAGCAGATCGTCGCCTTCGTCAACTTCATCTTCCTGCAGGCTCCGAAGATGCGCGAGTTCTTCGAGGTGCTGGATACGCTGCCCGCCGTCCGCGACCTGCCCAGCGCCAAGGATGTCGGCCGGGTCTCCGGCGCGGTCGCCTTCGAGGACGTCTCCTTCTCCTATGACGGCAAGCGTACCGCCGTTCGCGACGTCTCCTTCGCGGTGAAGCCGGGCGAGACCATCGCCATCGTCGGCTCGACTGGCTCCGGCAAGTCGACGACGCTCGGCCTGCTGCATCGCGCCTTCGATCCGCAATCGGGGGCGATCACCGTCGACGGCATGGACATCCGCGAGATCTCATTGCTCTCGCTGCGCCGGAACATCGGCGTGGTCTTCCAGGAGCCGATGCTGTTTGCGCGCTCGATCCGCGAGAACCTGACCGTCGGAAAACCCGATGCGACCGATGCCGAGATGATCGAGGCGCTCGACCGCGCGCAGGCGACCGAGGTGATGGCGCGCCAACCCGACGGGCTCGACACGCTCGTCGGCGAACGCGGCCGCACCCTGTCGGGCGGCGAGCGCCAGCGACTCTCGATCGCCCGGGCACTGTTGAAGAACCCGCCGATCCTGATCCTCGACGAGGCGACCTCGGCGCTCGACGCCGCGACGGAGGTCAAGCTCCAGAAGGCTCTGGAAGAGGTGATGAAGGGCCGCACGACCTTCGTCATCGCGCACCGGCTCGCCACCATCCGCAATGCCGACCGCATCCTGGTCTTCGAGCAGGGCGAGGTCATCGAGATGGGCTCCTTCGAGGAACTGGTCGGCAAGGGCGGGCGTTTCGCGGCGCTGGCCCGGGCGCAGTATCTCGTGGCCGACAAGCCGGTCGCGAGCCTGCCCGAGGGGGCGGCAAGCCCGCTGGCGGGGACAATTGCGGTCGAGTGATGCGATTTCAGTGGGTGACCGGCGGTTGTCCGCGCTAAGGCAGGGACGGCTGCCTGCGTGCCAACCCGCCTTGCCCCCGCATCATTTCACAGGACCTGAACCTTGACCCTCATGATCGTCCGCCTTGTTGGAGCCTGGGCCAGCGTCATCGCCTTCCAGTTGTTCGGAGACAGCCTCGTCGGCCAACTGGGAGCACCGGTTCCCGCCGCGCTCGTCTTCGCCTGGTTGCTGGGGATCATCATCTGGTCGGCATTCGGCGTGGTGCATGAGGCGGAGGAGATCGCGCATCGCCTCGGCGAGCCCTATGGCACGCTGATCCTGACGCTCTCGATCGTGATCATCGAGGTGGCGCTGATCGGGGCAGTGATGCTGGGGGCGAAAGGCTCACCGACGCTGGGGCGCGACACCATGTTCGCAGTGCTGATGATCGTGCTCAACGGCGTCGTCGGCATCGGGCTGTTCATCGGCGGCCTGCGTCATTTCTCGCAGCGCTACAATCTCAAGGGCGCCACGGCCTATCTGGCGGTGATCATCCCGCTCACCGTCATTCCGCTGATCCTGCCGAATTTCACGACCTCGACCGCCGACGGCACGCTCACCACGGGCCAGGCGATCGCCTTCTCGCTCTTCACGCTCGCGCTCTATGGCGCCTTCCTGATCCTGCAGACCGGCCGCCACAGCGCCTTCTTCCAGGAGCCGGAGGTCGAGAAGGCGGCTGCCGGCGCGCCTGAAGGCAGCGGCGCCAAGCCGGCGGTCCACACCTCCTCGGCCAATTCGACGCTGTCCCATGTCGTGCTGCTGCTCGCAAACATCCTGCCGATCGTGATCCTGGCCAAGAGCCTGGCGACGGTGCTCGACTTCGGCATCGGCAAGCTCGGCGCGCCGCCCGCGCTGGGCGGCATCCTGATCGCGATGGTGGTGTTCACGCCCGAATGCATCGCGGCCCTGCGCGCGATCACCGCCAACCAGTTGCAGCGCGCGATCAACCTGTGCCTGGGCGCGGCTGCGTCGACGCTGGGGCTGACCGTGCCCGCCGTGCTCTGCATCGGCGTGATCACAGGCCAGCCTGTCATCCTTGGGCTGTCGGCGACCAACATGGTCATCCTGGCGATGACACTGCTGCTGAGCACGCTGACCTTCACGGGCACGCGCACGACGATGCTGGAGGGCGCCGTGCACCTGGCGGTGTTCTTCGTGTTCCTGGTGCTGGTGTTCAGCCCCTGAGCGAGGAGGCGATTACCGCCGAGGTAATCGACCGCGCGAGGGCGCCCCGCCATGATCTTCGGAACGCCGGCCATCCGGCGGCGAATCCCGGAGGACATCATGACCGCCTACGCCATCGCCCATCTCCAGGAGGTCGATCTCGGGCCCGAGATCGTTGCCTATATCAAGGCGATCGATGCGACGCTTGCGCCGTATCAGGGCCGCTTCGCGATCCATGGCGCGAGCCCGGAAATCGTCGAGGGGCCGTGGCCGGGCGACCTCGTCGTTATCGCCTTTCCCGACATGGAACGCGCCCGCGCCTGGTATGCCTCGCCGGGCTATCAGGCCATCCTCGCCCTGCGGACGCGGCATTCGCGCAGCGTCGCAATGCTGGTCGAGGGCGTGCCCGATGGCTACCGGGCGACCGATGTGCTGGCGAAGCTGAACGCGGCGGCCTAGTGCGCCATGCCGTTCGTCGCGAGCTCGCTCTCGATGAAGGCCCTGACCTCGTCTGCCGCGACGCCCGGCGCGATGAAGCTCTTGCCGATGCCGCGGGCCAGAATGAAGGTCAGCACGCCGCGCTTGACCTTCTTGTCCTGCGCCATGGCGGTCACGATCTCGTCGGCGCTGCCGGCGCCGCCGGGTACCTGCTGGAGACGGCTCGGCAGGCCGACCGCATCGAGATGCCGGGCGACACGCACGGCGTCCTGACCGGGACACAGGCCCAGCCGCTGCGAGAAGCGGAACGCCAGCGCCAGTCCGATCGCGACGGCCTCGCCATGGACCAGGCGGCTTGAATCGTACTTCGTCAGCCGCTCCAGCGCATGGGCGAAGGTATGTCCGAGATTGAGCAAGGCGCGGTCGCCTTCCTCGCGCTCGTCGCGGGCGACGACGGCGGCCTTGGCGCGACAGGCAATGGCGACGGCATGGTCGCGCTCGGGGCCGCCGGCGATGACGCGGCTCCAGTTCGCTTCGCACCAGTCGAAGAAGGCGGGATCGTCGATCAGCCCGTATTTCACCACCTCGGCGTAACCGGCCTTGAACTCGCGCTCGCTCAGCGTGTCGAGCAGGGCGGTGTCGGCGATGACCAGCGCCGGCTGGTGAAAGGCGCCGATCAGGTTCTTGCCATGCGAGGAGTTGATCCCGGTCTTGCCGCCGACCGAGCTGTCGACCTGCGAGAGCAGGCTGGTTGGGATCTGCACGAGGCGCACGCCGCGCCGGAGCACCGAGGCGGCAAAGCCGGCGAGATCGCCGACAACCCCGCCGCCGAGGGCGACGACGAGGTCGTTGCGCTCGATCTTGGCCTCGAGCAAGGCGTCGCAGAGCGCGACGAACTGGCCGTAGGATTTCGAGGCCTCGCCAGGCGGGATCGTGATCCGGGTGGCGGCGATGCCTTCCTGGCTCAGGCAGGATTCGAGAGCCGGTGCATGCAGGGCGCCGACGCTTTCATCCGTGACGATGGCGACCTTGGCCCCCGGCGCGAGCTTGCCGATAAGCGCTGCGGCCTCGCAGAGCTGGTGGCGGCCAATATGGATGTCGTAGCCGCGGCCTTCCAGCGCGACGGGAACGACCACACGGGTCGGTTGGGTCTTCGCAGGCATGGTCATGGCTTGGCCTCGCTGCCGGTTTCGGCACGCAAATAGCCGTCGAGCGCGGCGATTGCGCCCTCGACGACGACATCATGGGGTTCGTCGCGCGAGACCAGAGTGAGATTGGCCAGGGCATAGGTCGGCTCGCGCTCGGCCAGCATGCGCCGCAGTGTCGCCTCGGGGTCTGCGGTCTGCAGCAAGGGGCGGTTCGAGCGCTTGCGGACGCGGCGCATCAGCACGTCGGCATCGGCCTTGAGCCAGAGCGAGATGCCGAGTTCAGCGATCCTTTCCCGCGTCTCGGCATTCATGAAGGCCCCGCCACCCGTTGCCAGGACGAGGGGGGCGCGCGTGCTCAGCACGCGGCTGATGACGCGGCGCTCGCCGTCGCGGAATTCGGCCTCGCCGCGCTGGGCGAAGATCTCGGGGATCGTCATGCCGGCGGCCGTCTCGATCTCGGTATCGGCATCGATGAAAGGCATCCCGAGCCGTGTCGCCAGCCGCTTGCCCACGGAACTCTTGCCGGAGCCCATCATGCCGACGAGCACGACGGCGCGCTGGCCGAGCGCGGCGCGCAACTCCGCGCGGTCGCGGCTATCAATCGTGTCGGCGGTCGTCATTCTGGCATGTCCTCAGGGCCCGTTTAGCACGACCGATCGCGCTCCGTCATGCCCTCCCGCCAGATCGCGGTTGCAACCCGCCGGGACGCGCGTCGCGAGGCGGCCCTTGCGTCCGCGGGCCGGCTTCGGGAATAACCATACAGGCCCGATTCCGCGGGTGCGAAGCTTACAAGGTCGCCCGGTCGTGCCGACACTGTTCAGGTTCATCGCCTTTCTCGCCATCCTCGCCGGGATCATCTTCGGCGGCATGGTCGCGCTGGTGACCTTCGTCGAGCCGCAGCCGCGCGAGATGATCGAAATCGTGCCGCCGGCCAAGCTGCAACCGCGATGAGCCGGCAGGGACGCGCCTGGCTGAAGGCCTATCTCGACATGATGGCGGCCGAGCGCGGCGCCGCCCGCAATACGCTCGAGGCCTATGAGCGCGATATCGACGACTACCTCGAATATCTCGGGGGGAGATCGCCGACCGATGTGACCGCGGACGATATCCGCGGCTGGCTCGGCGATCTCGCGGCGCGCGGGCTGAAGGCCTCCTCGGCTGCACGCAGGCTCTCGGCGCTGCGGCAGTTCCATCGCTTTCTCTATACCGAGGGCTTGTCACCCACCGACCCGTCGGCCGCGATCGAGGGGCCGCGCCAGGGCCGCCCGCTGCCGAAGGTCGTGTCGGTGGGCGATGTCGACCGCCTGATCGAGACTGCACGGCTCGCGATTGAACGCGAGGGGCTGTCGCCAGCGGCCCGGCTGAAGGCGCTGCGGATGCGCTGCCTGATCGAGATGCTGTACGCAACGGGGCTGCGGGTGTCGGAATTGATCGCGCTGCCGCTATCGGCGGCGACGACCCGCGAACGCTTTCTCGTGGTGCGCGGCAAGGGCGACAAGGATCGCCTTGTGCCACTCAATGATGCCGCCCGGCGTGCGGCGCTGGACTATCTCGAGGCGCTGCGCGAGGCTGGCGGGGACGGTTCGCGCTGGCTGTTTCCCTCGGATGGCGAAAGCGGCCACCTGACCCGGCAGGCCTTTGGCCGAGACCTGAAGAGCCTCGGTGCGGCGGCGGGGCTTGCGCCAGCGGCCCTGAGCCCGCATGTGCTGCGCCATGCCTTCGCGAGCCACCTCCTGCAGAATGGCGCCGATCTGCGCGTCGTTCAGGAATTGCTCGGCCATGCAGACATAGCCACCACCCAGATCTACACCCATGTGCTCGATGAGCGGCTGAAAAGCATGGTCCGCGACCTGCATCCGCTCGGCGACAGCGAGGACTGAGAGCATCAAATGGCGCCCCCGACGCTGACCAGCCTGCCGCAGGCCGACTTCGACCGCACGCCCTGGAAGAATGGCGGCGGCATGACGATCGATATCGCCGGCGACTACCGGCAGGGTTCAGAGGTGGGCAGCTGGGCCGGCATGATCTGGCGCTTCGGCCGCACGGCGATCACGGTGCCGGCGCCGTTCTCGGACCTCACGGGTTATGAGCGCATGCAGCTCGTCATCGAGGGATCCGGGCTGGTCCTTGTGGCCGATCACGGCGAGATCGATCTGCGCCGGCCCTTGCGGCCGGTGCGCTATGATGGCGGCCTCCCGCTTGTCAGCCGGCTTGAGAACGGAGCCGTCGAGGTGATCAACCTGATGGCCGACCGGGTTACCTGCGAGATCGACCTCGTCGTGCCCGGGGCCGGCATATCGCTGCCGCTCAGCGAGGGCGCGCATATCCTCTACGCACCCCGCGACGCCGTTTCAGGCGCCTGCGGCGAAGCTGCATTCGCTATCGAGGCCGGCGATGCGCTTCGGATCGACGCGACCGCTGCCCTTTCGCTGAGAATCAGTTCGGGGCTGGCGGTCCTGGCATCCGTCCGCCGCAGGTAGCTTTGCGTCCGGTCAGTGCGGCGCGCGCTTCTTGGCGACTGATTTCGTCGCACTCTGCGCGGCTACGGGGTCGCTGGCCGGAAAGGTGTCCTTCAGCGCGCGGTTCAGCTCGGCATCCTCGCCGCCTTCCCGGGCGGCGCGGCGCTGATCGGCCTGTTCCTTGCGAAGGCTTTCCTTGGCCGGATTTTGCGTCGTGGAGGTAGCCATGACTCGATCCCCTTCGATGGTGTTCAACGTCGTGGTGATGCGGGGAGAACGCGCGAGGCCGCGCTTGCGTTCCGGCGGCAATGCCGGCCAGAACGCGCGCGCAGATGCGCCATGCCCGTGCGATAGCGTGCAGCGCTTGGATTGCGCGGCGGGGCACCCCACCTGAGTGCCCTGACATGATCTGCCCTCTGGTCCTGGCAAGCCGGCATTGCAAGCCGGCAGCCGGAACGCGGGGCCAAAGCGGGGGCCTTCATGGTCGCTTACTCAGTTCTAGACCTCGTCCCCGTCATCGAGGGTGAGCAGCCCGGCGACGCCCTGCGCAAATCCGCCGATCTCGCTCGCCATGCAGAGTCGTTGGGTTTCACCCGCTACTGGGTGGCCGAGCACCACAACATGACGGGCATCGCCAGCGCCGCGACCTCGGTCGTCATCGGCCACCTCGCGGCGGCGACCAAGACCATCCGCGTCGGTGCCGGCGGCATCATGCTCCCCAACCACGCCCCGCTGATCATCGCAGAACAGTTCGGAACGCTGGACGCGCTGTTCCCCGGGCGTATCGACCTTGGGCTGGGCCGAGCGCCCGGCACCGACCAGATGACCATGCGGGCCATGCGGCGCAGCCCGATGGCCTCGGACCAGTTCCCGCAGGACGTGCTGGAGGTGCAGGCCTTCTTCGCGCCGGCCGGTCCCAACCAGGCGATCCAGGCCGTGCCGGGCGCCGGACAGAACGTACCGCTCTGGATTCTGGGCTCCAGCACCTTCGGGGCGCAGCTCGCGGCCGAACTCGGCCTGCCCTATTCCTTCGCCTCGCATTTCGCGCCCGACGAGTTGTTGCGGGCGCTGGCGATCTATCGCGACCGCTTCAAGCCCTCCGAGCAGCTCGAGATGCCCTATGCCATGCCGGGCATCAACGTGATCGCGGCCGATACCGACGAGGAGGCGCAGTACCTGGCGTCGTCCCTGTATCAGCGCTTCGTCGGCATGGTGCGTGGCGCGCGCGGCAAGCTGCAGCCACCGCTGGATATCGAAAGCTACTGGTCGCCCGCCGAAAAGGCGTATGTCTCGCGCATGTTGCGCTATGCCTTCATCGGCTCGCCCGAAACGATCCGGCGCGAGCTTGGCGCCTTCATCGCGGAGACATCCGCCGATGAGATCATGGTCACCGCGCCGATCTATGATCACGCGGCGCGCAAGCGCTCCTACGCGATCCTGGCCGGGGTTGCGGCGGAGCTCGGCAAGTCACGCTCGGCTGCCTGATCTCGCACCGGAACTTTTCGCTCCGGGACGGCGTTCGGCGGTCGAATTCTCACACGCAGTCCCGGAGACTTCATGAAGCTCACGATCGAGGCGACGCTTTCCTATGGCTTTGGCGCCGCCACGCAGGTCATCGCTGCGATCGAGGCGGCGCGATCGCCCGATCAGGTCATTCTGTCCGAGGAACTGGTGATCTTCCCGGATTCCGCGCTGATCCGGGACGCCGACGCCGCGACCGGCGAGCGCCGGTTCCGGGCCGTGCTCTCGGGCCAGGTCGAGATCAGCTATCGCGCCGTCGTCGACAATGGCGCGCGCGCGCCGCTTGCTGCGAACGCCCGCCAGCATGACTGGTCACAGCTGCCGCAGGAGGTCCTAGCCTATCTGCTGCCGAGCCGCTTCAGCCCGTCGGACGAGTTCATGCGCTTTGCCCAGCGCGAGTTCCGGCGGGTTCAGGGCGGCGGCGCGAAAGTGCTGGCGGTGCTGGACTGGCTGCACACCCATCTCGATTATGTCCACGGCGTCAGCCACGCCATGACGACGGCCGAGCAGACCTTCATCGACAGGGCCGGCGTCTGCCGCGACTTCTCGCATCTGGGCATAGCCCTGACGCGGGCGCTCAATATTCCGGCGCGCGCGGTCAGCGCCTATGCGCTCGATCTCGACCCGCCGGATTTCCATGCCGTCTTTGATGTCTATCTCGACGGGCGCTGGTGGCTGGTCGATCCGACTCGGCTGGCGCCGATAGAGGGCATGGTGCGGATCGCCAGCGGGCGCGACGCCGCGGACATCGCCTTCCTCACCAGCGACTATAATTGCCAGTGCCTGAGCCAGACCGTCACGGTCAGGCGGGCATCCGACGAGGCAGGCCAGCAGGCGGCCTGAGGGCTGACAGGGGCGGCCGTCAGGCGGCAAGGCCAGCCCGGCGCGCCGCCCGGATCTGATTGACCGCCAGAGCGACCATGAAGAACGCCGCCTGCACCACGACGATGCAGGGGCCGGTCGAGGCGTCGAGGTGGAAGCTCAGGATGGTGCCGATGATGCTCGACACCGTGGCAACGCCGACCGCGACTGCCAGCATGGCATCGAAGCGGCGGGTGACAAGGTAGCCGACGGCGCCGGGCGCGACCAGCATCGCCACCACCAGGATGATGCCGACCGCCTTGAGTGCTGCGACGATTGTCAGCGCCAGCAGCACGAGCAGCCCGAAATGCAGGATCCGCACGTTCAGTCCGATGGCGCGGGCATGTGCGGGGTCGAAGGCGACGAGCAGAAAATCGCGGCGCTTGGCCAGCATGATCGCGATGGTGGGCACGGCAATCAACGCAGTCTCGCCGATGTCGGCCCAGCGCACGCCGAGCATGTTGCCGAACAGGATGTGCAGCAGGTGCTGGTCGCTATCGACCTTGACGAACATCACCAGCCCGAGCGCGAACATGCCGGAGAAGACGATGCCCATCACGGTGTCCTCCTTCACCCGGCTGTTCTCCTTGAGGTAGCCGATGCCCAGCGAGCAGCCGAGGCCCGCCACGAAGGCGCCCAACGCCAGCGGCAGGCCGGCGATCTGCGCGATGACGATGCCGGGCAGCACGGCGTGCGAGACCGCATCGCCCATCAGCGACCAGCCCTTGAGCACGAGGAAACAGGACAGTACGGCGCAGACGATGCCGACCAGCACGGCGATGATCAGGCCGCGCTGCATGAATTCATGCGCGAGCGGGGCAAGGAGCCAGGTTTCGATCAGCGTCATGCCGAGGGCTCCGAGGCGACGGCGCGCGCGGCCCGCGCGGCTGCCAGACGGCCGTGCTTTGGGGCGAAGACGAAGGCTGCCAGGAACAGCAGCGTTTGCAGCACGACGATCAGCCCGCCGGTCGAGCCGTCGAGGAAATAGCTGACATAGGCGCCGGCCGCGCTGGTGACGACGCCCATGGCGACGGCGATGACGATCAGCCAGCCGAAGCGATCGGCCAGCAGATAGGCGGTGGCGCCGGGCGTGATCACCATGGCGATGACGAGGATGGCGCCGACCGTCTGGAGCGCCGCGACCGCGCAGGCGCTGAGCAACACGAAGAACAGGATCTTGAGCCGCGTCGGCGAGAGGCCGACCGCGCGCGCCTGGTTCTCGTCGAAGAAGACCAGCATCAGGTCCTTCCAGCGCGCGACCAGGATCGCGAGCGAGACGCTGGCGATGATCGCGACCTGGATGACGTCCTCGTCGGAGATGCCCAGGATGTTGCCGAGCACGATCGACTGGACGTTGACCGAGGTCGGATTGATCGAGACGATCAGCAGTCCCACCGCGAAGAAGGTGGTAAAGACGATGCCGATGACGGCATCCTCGCGCAATTGCGTGCGCACCCTGACCAGCGCCATGGCGAGCGCGGCAAGCAGGCCGGAAAAGAAGGCACCGGCAGCGTAGGGCACCTTCAGCAGATAGGCGAGCGCGACGCCGGGCACGATCGCATGCGAGAGCGCGTCGCCCATCAGCGACCAGCCCTTGAGCATCAGGAAGCAGGACAGGAAGGCGCAGACGCCTCCGACCAGCGCCGAGACCCAGATCGCGCGGACCATGTACTGGTACCCGAAAGGTTCGAGCAGCAGTTCCATCATGGCGTGCCCTCGCCATTGCCGGAGGATTTTTCGCCCGCGGGTTTTTCGTGGTCGCGCTCGCCATAGAGCACGAGGGGGCGCTCGTCGTCGGTGATCACCGTGACGCGGCGGACGTCGGCATCGTCGTGAAGTGCGGCGCCTTCCAGCCGGAAATGCCTGAGCGCGCCGCCGAAGGCGCGCTGCAGATTGTCATGGGTGAAGGTCGTCTCGGTCGGGCCGGCGGCCAGCACGGTCTTGTTGATGATCACGACCTGGTCGCAGAAATCGGGGATCGAGCCGAGATTATGGGTCGAGACCAGCATCAGCCGGCCCTCGTCGCGCAGCTCGCGCATTAAAGCGACAATCTGGTCCTCGGTCTTGACGTCGACGCCCGTGAAGGGCTCGTCGAGCAGGATGACACGGCCGCCCTGCGCCAAAGCGCGGGCGAGAAAGACGCGCTTCCGCTGCCCGCCCGACAATTCGCCAATCTGGCGGCGGCGGAATTCGAGCATGTTGACGCGGGCGAGCGCCTGGTCGACCGCCTCGCGGTCTGCCGCTCCGGCGATCCGCAGAAAGCCCATATGGCCGTAGCGGCCCATCATCACGACATCGTCGACGAGGACCGGGAAGCTCCAGTCGACCTCCTCGGCCTGCGGGACATAGGAGACGAGCCCGCGCTTGAGCGCCTTGCGCACCGCCATGCCGGCGATGGAGACGGTGCCGCGCGCGGGCTTCAAAAAGCCCATCAGCGTCTTGAACAGCGTCGACTTGCCGGAGCCGTTGATGCCCACGAGCGCGCAGATCGTGCCGGGCCCAAGCGCGAACGAGGCGTCGTTCACGGCAGTGACGCCATTGCTGTAGCGGACGGTCACGCCCTCGACCGAGATCGAGGGCATGACGCTTGCGTCGGTCGGCAGTCGCCCGGCGTGGATGTTCACTGTCCGAACCCCTTTGCGACGGTGTCGACGGTGACTTCGAGCAGCTTCAGGAAGGTCGGGACAGGCCCGTCTGCCGTCGAGAGCGAGTCGACATAGAGCACGCCGCCATAGGCCGCGCCGGTCTCGCGCGCGACCTGCTTCGCCGGCTTGTCGGATATCGTGCTCTCGCTGAACACGGCCGGGATCTTGTTCTTGCGCATCAGGTCGATCAGCCTGCGCACCTGCTGCGGCGTGCCCTGCTCGTCGGCGTTGATCGGCCAGAGATAGGCTTCGCGCCAGCCATAGTCGCGGGCGAGATAGCTGAAGGCGCCCTCGCTGGTGACGAGCCAGCGCTTGTCCTCCGGCACCTTGTCAAGGCGCGCGCGCAGGGGCGCGTCCGTCGCCTTCAAGGCCTCTGAATAGGTTTTTGCGTTCTCTGCATAGGTTTGCGAGTTGGCGGGGTCGGCCTCGCTCAGCGCCTTGCGGATGTTCTCGACATAGATCAGCGCGTTCTGGGTCGACATCCAGGCATGGGGGTTGGGCTTGCCCTCATAGGGGCCTTCCTTGATGCCCATCGGCGCGATGCCGTCGGTCACCACAGCGCTCTTCACGTTCTTGACGTTCTCGAAGAAGCGCTCGAACCAGCGCTCGAGGTTCATCCCGTTCCAGAGCACGAGGTCGGCGGACTGCGCCTTGACCACGTCGAGCGGCGTCGGCTGGTAGTCGTGAATCTCGGCGCCCGGCTTGGTGATCGATTCGACCACCGCGGCCTTGCCCGCGACATTTTGGGCGATGTCCTGGATCACCGTGAAGGTGGTGACGACGCGCAAGGGCTTGCCGGATGCGGTTTGCGCCAAGGCCGGCCCTGCTCTCACAACGGATGCGGCGATTGCCGCAATCAGCCCCAAGCCCATGAGAATACGACGCAAATGCATGGTGTCTCCAGTCGGCTTACGTTCCGCCAACTTTACGCTATTGCAAAGCACTTGCATCTGTCAATGCAGTTGCGAACGATTTGCGATAAGAGTCGATTTTGCAAATGCGTCTCAAAATTGGTATGTCGAGGCATGAGCGGAATCGAGCAGCGCGTGGCCATCTTCGAGGGCCAGATCAGGAATGCCGGCCTGCGGATGACGCAGCAGCGCCGGCTCATCCTGCGTGTGCTGGCCGAGGCCGACGACCATCCCGACGCCAAGGGCATCTTCACCCGGGCCTTTGCGCATGACCCGACGCTGTCGCTCTCGACGGTCTACCGGACCATGAAGCTGCTGGAATCGCAGGGTGCGATCGAGCGCCACGCGTTCGAGGATGGCGTGTCGCGCTACGAGCATGCCGACCAGGAACATCACGACCATCTCATCGATATCGAGAGCGGGCAGGTGATCGAGTTCGCCTCGGACGCGATCGAGGAGCTGCAGCGCCGGATCGCTGCCGAACTCGGCTATGAACTCGTGCGCCACCGGCTCGAGCTGTACGGGCGCAAGATGCCTGAGAAGCAGCCGAAGTCGCAGAAGGGCTGAGCGGCTCGTCCTCATGCTCACCCTGGCTCAACGCCGCATCAATCCGTGGCGGGCCAACGGCACGACCGTCATTGCGAGGAGCGCAGCGACGAAGCAATCCAGAATGGCGTAGCGCACTGCCGCCCCTGGATTGCTTCACTGACGCTCGCAATGACGGTTCGGTCCGATCAGAACGTGCTCTGATCCGAAGCCCCGGAGTGACGGGCTGCGCCCGCGGCTTCGGAATGCCTTGAGAGGGCCTGATACGAAAATGCCCGGGACGAGCCCGGGCATGATCTGTTGCAGATAGAGGTGGTCGCTCAGCCGGCCTTGCGCTTGTTCTGGCGGTTGGCGATGAGGTCGTCGACGACGGCCGGGTCGGCCAGCGTCGAGGTGTCGCCGAGCGCGGAGAACTCGTCCTCGGCGATCTTGCGCAGGATGCGGCGCATGATCTTTCCCGACCGGGTCTTTGGCAGGCCGGGCGCCCACTGGATCAGGTCCGGCGAGGCGATCGGCCCGATCTCGTTGCGGACATAGGCCACGAGCTCCTTGCGCAGATCGTCGCTCGGCTTCTCGCCGTTCATCAGGGTGACATAGGCGTAGATCCCCTGGCCCTTGATGTCGTGKGGATAGCCGACGACCGCGGCTTCCGAGACCGACGGGTGCGCGACCAGCGCCGATTCGACTTCCGCCGTGCCCATGCGGTGGCCGGAGACGTTGATGACGTCGTCGACGCGGCCGGTGATCCAGTAGTAGCCATCGGCATCGCGACGGCAGCCGTCGCCGGTGAAGTACTTGTTCGGGTAGGTCGCGAAATAGGTTTCCTCAAAGCGCTTGTGGTCGCCATAGACCGTGCGCATCTGGCCGGGCCAACTTTCGGCGATGACGAGATTGCCCTCGCAGGCGCCCTCCATGACCTTGCCCTCGGCATCGACGATCTCGGGCCGGATGCCGAAGAAGGGGCGCGTCGCCGAGCCGGGCTTGAGCTTGGTCGCGCCGGGCAGCGGCGTGATCAGGATGCCGCCGGTCTCGGTCTGCCACCAGGTGTCGACGATCGGGCAGCGATGGTCGCCGACGACGCGGTGATACCACTCCCAGGCTTCCGGATTGATCGGCTCGCCGACCGATCCGAGCAGGCGCAGCGACTTGCGCTTGGTCTTCTTCACCGGCTCCTCGCCTGCGCCCATGAGGGCGCGGATCGCGGTCGGCGCAGTGTAGAAGGTGTTGACCTTGTGCTTGTCGATGACCTCCCAGAACCGGGAGATCGTCGGATAGGTCGGGATACCCTCGAACATCAGCGTGGTCGCGCCATTGGCGAGGGGGCCATAGAGGATGTAGCTGTGGCCGGTCACCCAGCCGACGTCGGCGGTGCACCAGTAGACGTCGCCGTCATGGTAGTCGAAGACATATTGGTGGGTCATCGCGGTATAGACGAGGTAGCCCGCGGTCGTGTGCAGGACGCCCTTCGGCTTGCCGGTCGAACCCGAGGTGTAGAGCAGGAAGAGCGGATCCTCCGCCTTCATCTCGGCGGGCGGGCAATGGCCGGAGACCTTGGCGGCCTCGTCGTGATACCAGACGTCGCGGCCATCCTGCATGGTGACAGTGCCGCCGGTCCGCTTGACGACGACGACCTTGCCGATGCCGCCCTTCACCTTGGCGTGCGCGGCGTCGACGTTCTTCTTCAGAGGGACCGCGCGTCCGCCGCGCAGGCCCTCATCGGCGGTGATGACGATGTTGGAATCCGAATCCTCGATGCGGCTCGCCAGCGAATCCGGCGAGAAGCCGCCGAAGACGACGGAATGGATCGCGCCGATGCGGGCGCAGGCCAGCATCGCATAGGCCGCTTCCGGTATCATCGGCAGGTAGATCGTGACACGGTCGCCCTTCTTCACGCCGTTGGCGCGCAGCACGTTCGCGAACCTGCAGACCTCTGTGTAGAGCTGGCCGTAGGTGATCTTCTTGGATTCGGAGGGGTCGTCGCCCTCCCAGATGATCGCGGTCTGGCTGGCGCGCGTGGCGAGATGCCTGTCGATGCAGTTATGGGCGACGTTGGTGGTGCCGTCTTCATACCATTTGATCGAGACCTTGCCGGGCTTGTAGCTGGCGTTGCGCACCTTGGTGTAGGGCTTGAACCAGTCGATGCGCTTGCCGTGCTCGGCCCAGAACTTGTCGGGGTCCTTGATCGAGGCCGCATACATCTTCTTGTATTTGGCGTCGTTCAGATAGGCCTTCTTGGCCCATGCGGCGGGCACATCGTAGGTGGTCTCGGACATTATAGGCGTCTCCCCAGACTTGGGCCGTCTTCTGAATTTCTGGAGTCGGGCCTGCGCGATGATGCGATGGTCGTCCGCTTCCTTCGAATTGCAGATATCATAGGGTGCGTGGCCCCAGCGGCAAGCCATTGTGCGTCGCACTTTCGTGGCACGGCCATGCCGTGGTCGCGGCTCGCGCGGGAAGTTGTCCCCGGATGCCGGGAGGTCGTGCTAACCTCGCTCGGCTGGAGAGCGGCGATGGCAAGAAACATCTGCATCTTCTCTGACGGCACCGGGCAGGCCGGCGGCGCCAACCCGATCAACTGGACCAATGTCTATCGCCTGTTCATGGCGACGCGGGAGGCCGACCTCGCGGGTCAACTCTGCTTCTACGACCCCGGGCTCGGCTCGAATCCCGACAGTGGCGAGATTCGCGGCCCGTTCCGCCGTTTCAAGGACATGCTCGCCAAGGCCACCGGCTACGGCATCACCGACAACATCATCGACTGCTATGCAGCCCTTCTGCTTGGCTACGAGCCCGGTGACCGGATCTTCCTGTTCGGCTTCAGCCGTGGCGCCTACACCGTGCGCAGTCTCGGCGGCGTGCTCGGCCTCTGCGGCATTCCGGCTGGCCTGCCAAAGGTCAGGCATTGGCAGGATTTTGTGGAGGCGATCGCCGAGCCGTCTCTGCGCAAGCTGGCGTCGGAGGCCGTCGAGGACGTCTACATGGTCAAGGACGATGCCGAGCGCGCCCGCGCCGCGGCGGATTTTCGCCGCCGGCACGGCACCAGCCCGACACCGCCCTTCTTCGTCGGGGTCTGGGACACGGTGCGGGCGCTGGGCCTGCCGGCGATCGGGAGCATGCCCGGCCGGCACAAATTCCACGATCCCGTGCTGAACCCGGCCGTGCCGCATGGCCGGCAGGCGCTGGCGATCGACGAGAACCGCCAGGTTTTCGCACCCGAGATCTGGGACGAGCGCGCGGCTCCGCACGGCCAGATCAGGCAGATCTGGTTTGCCGGGGTCCATACTGATATCGGCGGCGGCTACGGCCTGCAGATGGGGCTGTCGGACCTGACGTTGCGCTGGATGATCGACGAGGCGCGCGCGGCGAGTCCGGCTTTGCTCGTGGAGCCGGAACTGATCGCGGGACTCCGTCCCGATGCACTGGGCCAGCAGCATGACGAGCGCGCGACCTCCTGGCTGCCCTGGAGCGAGGGCACGCGCGAGAGTTTTGTCGCCGACGCCTACCAGCCGCAACCGGCCGCGATGGCTGCGGCCGTCGAGCCGCGCCTGCAGGCGCCAAGCGTGCCGATCCTCGACCGGCGCGCGCCATATCGCCCGCGCGCGCTGTCGGCGTATCCGCCCTTCGCGCGCTATTACGGGCGGTAACCGTCATTGCGAGGAGCGTAGAGACGAAGCAAGCCTGGGGGACGTAGCGCTCTGCATCTGCTGGATTGCTTCGCTCACGCTCGCAATGACGAGTGGCGCCTCAGAGACCGCCCATCTTGCAGACGATGTCCCATTCCTCGTCCGTCACGGGCTGCACCGAGAGCCGGAACGAGGTGACGAGCGCCATCTTCGAGAGCTCCGGAGTCGCCTTCACATGGGCCAGCGTCACCGGCTTCGGCATCGGCTTCACGGCCTTGAAATCGACCAGCACCCAGGGCTCGCCGGGGATCCAGTTATAGGCCTCCTTGATGACCTCGACGATGCCGACGACCTCGAGCCCCTCGTTGGAGTGGTAGAAGAAGACCTGCTCGCCCTTCTTCATCGCCATCAGGTTGAGCTTGGCGGTGTGGTTCTTCACGCCGTCCCAATGCGTGCCCGCTTCGCCGGCCGCGATCTGCTGGTCCCAGGACCATTTCGACGGTTCGGATTTGATCAGCCAATGCGCCATCAGGCTTCGTCCTCTGCTTCCTTCAGCGGGTTCGGCGGCCGTGAGGCGGCCTCACCCTGCTCGTTCCAGAACCGCACCATCTCGCGGGTCAGGGCGGCGTAATCCTTCGGCTCGAGCTCGACCCGGACCTCGCCCTCGCCGAAAGGCAGGATCAGCACGAAGCGGTGAGTATCCTCGGCGCGACGGCGGCGATGCTGGATCACCGGCGCAGCGATCCGTCCCGAGAGCGGAACGGGCTGGCTCTCGGCGACAAGCTCGGATCCGGTGGTCTTGCGCACCTCCTTGAGCCCGCGCGCGACGCGCTTCGTCAAGTCAGACCAGTCGTTCGCCATGGTTCATGTCTCCCTCAGATCTCGGCGCGGATCGGCCGGGCCAGCAGGCCGGCGACCGCATCGCGCACGCCGATGCGGCCGGCGATGATGGCCGCGACCGCTTCGGCAATCGGCATCTCGGTGTCATGCGCCCGCGCCATTTCCGCAAGGATCGAAGCAGTAAAGGCGCCCTCGGCGAGCTTTCCGCCCGAGGCCTCGGCCACCGGCTTGCCTTGGCCGAGCGCGAGGCCGAACGAGAAATTGCGCGATTGCGGCGAGGCGCAGCTGAGCACGACATCGCCCAGCCCCGAAAGGCCCATCAGCGTCTCGCTCTGCGCCCCAAAAGCCGCGCCGAAGCGCCGCAGTTCGGAGAAACCGCGCGCGACCAGGGCGGCGCGGGCACTCTCGCCATAGCCGAGGCCGATCGCGATGCCGGCCGCAATGGCGAGCACGTTCTTGGCGGCGCCGCCGATCTCGACGCCGCGCGGGTCGCTGCTGTGATAGATGCGGAAGGCCGGCGAACTCAGCGCCTCGGCCAGCTGTTGCGCCAGGTCGGCATCGCTTGACGCCAGCGTCACGGCGGTCGGCAGGCCGCGCCCGATATCGGTGGCAAAACTCGGACCCGACAGGATCGCGGCCGGCGATCCCGGCCAGGTCTCGGCGATGATCTGCGTGGTGAAGCGCCCCGTCGCCTGCTCGATGCCTTTTGCGGCCGAAACGACCGGACGGCCCGCCGGCAGCGTTGCCGCCAGCGCCGTGCAGACGTCGCGCAGGCTCTGGGTCGGTACCGCAACCACCAGCGCGTCGGCTTGTGCGAGGTCGGCGAGCACCGAGGTCGCGTTCACGGCTGGCGGCAGGATCGTGCCGGGCAGATGCGGGCTCTCTCCGGTCTGCCGGATCGTGGCGATGGATCCCGCGTCGCGCGCCCAGAACAGCACCTCGCGCCCGGCCCGGGCCGCCGCGAGCGCGAGAGCCGTGCCATAGGCACCGCCGCCGACAATGCCGATGGTGGAGATAGTCGCGGCCGTGCCGCTCATGCCCCGACCGGGAGCTGTTGCGGGGCAGGCTCCGGCTGGGCGAGGTCCTGCGGCCGCAATTCGTCGAGCGGCCAGCGCGGACGGGCGATGGCGCTCATGTCGTCGATCAGGCCCAGGCGCAGGCGCTCCAGCCCGGCCCAAGCGATCATCGCGCCATTGTCGCCGCACAGCGCCATCGGCGGCGCCACCATCGGCAGGCCGGCTTCGGTCGCAAGCCGCGTCAGCCCGCGCCGGATCGGCTGGTTGGCCGCGACGCCGCCGGCCACGACCAGCGCCGTCGGCATGATGCCGGCGGTGCGGCAGGCGCGGAGCCCCGCCCGCGTGCGGTCGACCATCACGTCGACGACGGCGGCCTGGAAGGAGGCGCAGAGATCGGCGACATCGCGGTCCGAAAGTGGCGCGATCCGCTCTGCCACCAGTCGAACAGCCGTCTTCAGGCCCGACAGCGAAAAGTCGGGGTTGGGCCGGCCGCTCATCGGGCGCGGGAAATCGAAGCGCTCGGGATCGCCCTTGTCAGCTTCCTTCTCGACCGACGGCCCACCGGGATAGGGCAGGCCCAGCATCTTCGCGATCTTGTCGAAGGCTTCTCCGACGGCGTCGTCGATCGTGCCGCCGAGCTTGAGATAATCGCCGACGCCGCGCACCGCGAGCAATTGCGTGTGTCCGCCGGAGACCAGCAGCAGCAGATAGGGGAAGGCGAGGTCGTCGGTGAGGCGCGCCGTCAGCGCATGGGCCTCGAGATGGTTGACCGCGATGAAGGGCTTTCCGGTCACCAGCGCGATCGCCTTGCCCGTGGTGAGGCCGACCATCACGCCGCCGACAAGGCCGGGCCCGGCCGCGGCTGCGACAGCGTCGATATCGGAGGGCTTCAGGCCGGCCGTGGCAAAGGCGCGCGCCACGACGCGGTCGATCGCCTCGACATGGGCGCGGGCCGCGATCTCGGGCACGACGCCGCCGAAGGCTGCATGTGCGGCGATCTGACTCAGCACCTCGTTCGACAGGATCGTGGTTTCGCCTGAGCGCGCGACGCCGACGATGGCGGCCGCTGTCTCGTCACAGGTCGTCTCTATGCCCAGAACACGCATGAGGATTGAGTTTGATCTCGCTGAGGGAATGGGTGCGGCGAATGGGAGCAGGTGAAGCGGCAGGCGGGATGGCGTGACTGCCGACGGTTTCACGCCGGCAATTCCCCCGTATAGTGCGCGCGCAACCATAAGGCCAAGGGGCCGACGAGCCGAGCGCGGGATAGATCGCGCCATCGCCGGCATCGAGACGAGTTCGAGGGGCTATCAGACGGCATGACGCACAGCGCAGTTTCGCAACCGGACCGACCTGCCGGCCGTTTCGTCATCGGCACGCGCGGCAGCCCGCTCGCGTTGGCGCAGGCCCATGAGTTCGCCCGCCGCGTATCGCAGGCGCAAGGCTGGGCCGAGGACATATTGGCCATCGAGGTCATCAAGACGAGTGGCGACGCGATCCAGGATCGGCCCTTGTCCGAGGCTGGCGGCAAGGGGCTTTTCACCAAGGAACTCGACCACGAGCAGTTGGCGGGGCGCATCGACCTCGCGGTGCATTCGGCCAAGGACCTGCCGACCATGCTGCCCGACGGACTGGTCATCGCTGGCTACCTGCCGCGCGAGGATGTTCGCGATGCTCTGATCGCGCGCGATGTGAGCCGAGTCGAGGATCTTCCGCAGGGTGCCATTGTCGGCTCGGCCTCACTGCGGCGCCAGGCGATGCTGCGCCGGCTGCGGCCGGATCTCGACATCGTCCTGCTGCGCGGCAATGTCGCCCGTCGCCTGGGCAAGGTGACCTCCGGCGAGATCGCTGCGACGCTGCTCGCCATTGCCGGGCTCAAGCGCCTCGGGCTCGCCGACAAGGCGACGGCGATCCTGCCGATCGACCAGTTCCTGCCCGCCGTGGGGCAGGGCGCGATCGCGGTCGCGGTGCGCGCGGATGACGAGGCGGCGGCGCAGGCGGTCGCTCCCGTGCTTTGCCGCGACACCGGCATCGCGCTGGCGGCCGAGCGCGCCATGCTGACAGTGCTCGACGGCTCCTGCCGCACGCCGATCGCCGGCTATGCTGCGGTTGCCGATGGCGAGGTCCATCTGCGCGGCCTGCTGCTCTCGCCCGATGGCAGCGCCAGCGCCGAGGACGAGATCCGTGGACCTGCGGGCGACGCCGCCGCGTTGGGCTCCGAACTCGGACGCCGCTTGCGCGTTCGTGCTCCGCACGGGATCTATGTCTAGTTCCGTGACGACCCGCGCCGGTCTGATCGAGTCGAGAGGAAACAGCATGCGCATTCTTGTGCTCCGACCGTTGCCTGATGCCGAGCGCAGCGCCAGCGCGATCGCGGCGCGCGGCAACGAGCCGGTCGTCGCGCCGCTCTTCGAGATTTCGCGCCTGCCTGATCCCGCGCCGGAGGGGCCCTTCGATGCGCTCGTGCTGGCGAGCGGCAATGCCGTGCCGGTTCTGGCCGAGGGGCCGCAGGACTGGCGCGCCCTGCCGGTCTTCACGGTCGGGGCGCGTACCGCCGCGAAGGCCCGCGAGGCCGGCTTCGAGGATGCCCGCAGCGCCGATGGCGACCGCAACGACCTGATCGAACTGATTTCGCGCAACATCCCGAGCCCGGCAAAGCTCCTGCTGATCCTCGGCCGTGACCGGCGCGAGGACCTGCCGCAACGGCTGAGCGATGCCGGATACGCGGTGACGATATGGACGGCCTACGCCGCCAAGGCGTTGACGGCCTTGCCGGACGCGGCCTCGGAGCCGCTGCGCAGCGGCCTTATCGATGCCGTGCTGCACTATTCGGCGCGCGGGGCGCAAACCTTCATCTCGCTTGCCCGCGAGGCCGGGCTCAAGGACGAGGCGCTGGCGCCCACCCATGTCACCCTTTCGGCCGATGTCGCGGGCCCGCTGATCGAGGCCGGCGCGGGGACCGTGCTGGTCGCGGAGTTCCCCGAGGAGGCCGCGATGCTGGCGGCTCTCGACGAGATTTCCGCCCGCCACCGCCTGCACCAGCGCGCCGCCGCCGAGGTGGAAGGATCGGGCGAGGCCGCCTTGACGCCAGCGGCCGCCGCGCGGTCGCGCAGCAGCGCCCGCCGCTCGCCGCCCACCATCGAGGTTACCGCGCAGGAGGCGGTGCTGGTATCTCCAGAGCCCGTATCGGAGCCGGTGCCGGAGCCTGCGGTCGAGGCCGTGTTGCCGAGCGAGGCTTTGCCGCAGGAATTCAGCGCCCCACCTGACCCCGAGCCGCGCGAGAACGAGCGCCCCGCGATCGTGACGGAGCCCGCGGCAAAGCCCGGGCTGCCCTGGGCTGCGCTGGCGATCGCGAGCGTGGTCGGTGGCGTGGTTGGGGCGGGCCTAGTCATGCTGGCGCTGAGCCGCGTCACGCCGGCCGTCGATCCCGCCGAACTCGCGCAACTGCGCAGCCGCGTCGACGCACTCCAAACCGCCGCGACCGCGCTCGACCGAAAGGCGACGGCTGCCTCCGAAGCGGCGAACAAGGCGGGCGCCGATGCGCAATCGACTGCGGCACGCATCGGTGCGCTGACCACCGCCCAGCGCGCGCAGGCTCCCGATGCCGAGGCCATCGCCGGGCTGAGCGCCCAGGCCCAGCGCGCCGAGGCTGCGGCGACTGCGCTGGCCCAGCGCCTCGACCAGACGACAGCCAAGATCGGCTCGGTCGAAACCCTGGCCAAGACCGCGTCGGCGCCGAGTGCGCAGGCGCTGGCCGCCGCGCGCATCGTGCTCGCCGAGCGCGTCCAGGGCGCGCTGGCCTCGGGCAAGCCCTTCGCTAGCGATGTCGCGGCGCTGGCCAAGGGAGGCGTGGCAGCGGAGGCATTGGCGGCGCTGAACGCGGTCGCCTCCAGCGGTGCACCGACGCAAGCCTCGCTGCTGGCCCAGTTTCGCGAGCATCGCACGATGTTCCAGCGCGAGCTGACGCCGGCCAATGCCAGCTGGCAGGACCGCTTGCTCGGGCTTGCCAGCCGCATCGTGACCATCCGCCCGGTCGGCGAGACCGGCGCCAATGATCCCGCCACCTTGCTGATCCGCTTCGAGAACGCCATCGTCACCGGGAATGTCGTCGCGGCGGCCGGGCTCTGGGGGCAATTGCCGGAGCCGGCGCAGCGGGCCAGCGCCGATTTCGGTGCGAACGTGCAGAAGCGGGCGGCGGCGGATGCGGCCATCGCCAAAATCGCGCAGGATGCGGTCGTCGCCCTCGGCGCAGCCGGCTGACGGAAGGATAGAGTTTATGGTTCGCGTTCTGCTCTATCTTCTCGTTTTCGCCTGCCTCGCGGCGGGCGCGGTCTGGCTCGCCGACAGGCCGGGCGAGGTTTCCGTTCTATGGCAGGGCTATCGTATCGAGACGTCGGTCGCGATTGCCGCGATCGGCGTCGTGGTGCTGGCGCTCCTGGCGATGCTCGCCTGGGGCATTGCGCGCTTCGTGCTCGGCCTGCCATCCGCATTCAGCTTCGCCTCGCGCGCCAGGCGCCGGGCGCGCGGCTTCGAGGCCGTGTCGCGCGGCATGGTCGCGATCGGCGCGGGCGATCCCGTCGCTGCCAGCCGCTTTGCTGTCGATGCGCGCCGCTTTGCCGGCAACGAACCCCTGACGCTTCTGCTCGAGGCGCAGGCGGCGCAGCTTTCAGGCGATCGCGGCCGGGCCGAGGCCGCCTTCAAGGCGATGCTCGACAAGTCCGAGACCCGTGTGCTCGGCCTGCGCGGGCTGTTCGTCGAGGCAAGGCGCCGGGGCGACATGGCGGCCGCGCGCGCCTTCGCCGACGACGCCGTGCGCCGCTCGCCCTCGCTGGCCTGGGCCAATGACGCGCTGCTCGATTTCCACACCAGCGCCGGCGATTGGCAGGCGGCGCGCACCGCCGTCGAGCGTCGCGCCGCCCTCAGGCTGGCCGACAAGGCCGATGCCAAGCGCCAGCGCGCAGTGCTCCTGGCGGCCGAAGCGCAGGACGCGCGCGGGTCGGAGCCGGAGAAGGCGCTCGCCGCAGCGCTGGAAGCGGTCAAACTTGCGCCCGGCCTGACGCCGGCCGCAGTGCTAGCGGGCCGCATGCTGTCCGAGCGTGGCGACGTCCGCAAGGCCGCCAAGATCCTGGAGGCGGCCTGGAAAGAGGTCTCGCATCCCGATGTCGCCGCTGCCTATCTCGATGCCCGGCCCGGCGACAGCGCGCTCGACAGGCTGCACCGCGCCGAGACGCTGGCACGCCTGCGCCCTGCCGATCCCGAAGGCGTCCTCGCACTTGCGGGCGCTGCGATCCATGCCCGCGATTTTGCCAAGGCGCGCGCAACGCTGAAGCCGCTGCTTGCCGGCGGGGCCTCGATGCGCGTCTGCCTGTTGATGGCGGAGCTCGAGGATGCCGAGCATGGCGCGGCCGGACGCGTGCGCGAATGGCTCTCGCGCGCCACGCGGGCGCCGCGCGATGCCGCCTGGGTGGCTGACGGCCTTGTCTCCGACCAATGGATGCCGGTCTCGCCGATTTCGGGCCGCCTCGACGCGTTCGTCTGGACCGTTCCGCCGGCGACGCTGGGAAGCCATCCGGTCGGGGTCGATGACGTCCTGGCCGATCTCGACGATTCCGCTCCGCTGCTCGAGGCACGGGCCGAGAGCGCCGTGACCGTCGAGCCGACGATTGCGCTGTCGGTAGCAGCGCCCAAGCCGGCCGAGCCCGCTGACGCCGTCGTGGTCGAGCCTGCGCCCACCTTGGCGCAGGAGCCGCCTCCGGCCGTGCCGGCCAAGGATGGCGGCAAGGTCGAGACCAAGCAGGAAGCAAAGCCGGCACCGAAGCCTGAGCCCAGGCCTGCGCCGGCCGCCACGGTCCAGGACCATCGACCGACCCCGGTCATCTTCCCGGTCTCGCATGCGCCCGATGATCCGGGCCCCGAGGAAGCCCAGATCGTCGAGGAGAAGAAGGGCAAGTTCCGCATTTTCGGTTGATGCCGAGGCGGGATGCTGCCTTTGCGCATCGCTGATTGCGAAAAGGGGTGCGGGCGGCGCCTTGCGCCCGTATAGCAGCGCTCATGACAAGCAACCCGACCGAACACGACATCGCGCCCTCCGACGGCGTGACCCTGCAGGTGACGGCCGAGCAGGCCGGCGCTCGGCTCGACAAGGCGCTGGCAATGCTGGCCAACGAGATCTCGCGGGCGCGGCTGCAGCAGGTGATCAAGGAGGGCGGCGTCGCGCTCAACGGCGCCGTCTTCACCGATGGCAGCCGCAAGGTCGTCGAAGGCGACGAACTGACGCTGGTGATGCCCGCGGCCAAGCCGGCGGACCCTGTCGGGCAGGATATCCCGCTGACGGTGGTCTATGAGGACGAGCACCTGATCGTCATCGACAAGCCCGCCGGGCTCGTGGTCCATCCAGCCGGCGGACATGAGGACGGCACGCTGGTCAATGCGCTGATCGCCCATTGTGGGGCGAGCCTCTCGGGCATTGGCGGTGTCCGTCGGCCGGGCATCGTGCACCGGCTCGACAAGGATACCAGCGGCCTGCTCGTCGTGGCCAAGAACGACAAGGCGCATCAGGGGCTGGCGAAGCAGTTCGCCGATCATGGCCGCACCGGCCCGTTGCAGCGCGCCTATCTCGCGATCGTCTGGGGCTTTCCGCGCCGGCCGCATGGCACGATCGAGGCCAATATCGAGCGCTCGAACAAGAACCGCGAGAAGATGGCCGTCGTCAACGAGGAACGCGGGCGCGAGGCGATCACCCATTTCACAGTGATGGAGCGCTATCCCGCACTGCTCAGGGGCAAGGAGGAGACCGAGCCGCTCGCCAGCCTGGTCGAGTGCCGCCTCGAAACCGGGCGCACCCACCAGATCCGCGTGCATATGAGCCATCTCGGCCACCCCCTGCTCGGTGACGGGCTCTATGGCTCGGGTTTTGCCACCAAGGCCTCGCGTCTGCCGGAGCAGGCCCGCGAGGCGCTGACGCAACTCGGTCGGCAGGCGCTTCATGCCGCCGTGCTCGGTTTCGAGCATCCGGTGACCGGCGAGGAACTGCTGTTCGAGTCGGAGCCGCCAGCCGACTTTGCAAATCTGCAAGAAGCGCTCGCGATCCTGTGAGGTTTGTGGGCTCGACTGCCCATTTTCCGACACGCTGTCTTGGCATATGGTGCATTGCATCGGATGCGGATGGCCAAGGGGGCGCCGCACGTGACGATGCGAACCGAACCGGCCGAGCCTTGCCGCGTTAGGTCCAGAGGTCACGACGTCCGAGCCCTGCGCGAAGGTTGATCGCGCGGTTGGTCTGCCGCGAAGCGGGGGCCTGAGAAGGAGAACGAGCATGGCAAATGCTGCCTCATTGCCCGTCATGTCCGCGGAAGGCGGATTGTCACGCTATCTCGATGAGATTCGTAAGTTCCCGATGTTGGAACCGAATCAGGAATTCATGCTGGCCAAGAGCTGGCGCGAGCATGGCGACCGCGAAGCGGCGCACAAGCTCGTGACGTCGCATCTTCGTCTCGTCGCCAAGATCGCCATGGGCTATCGCGGCTATGGACTGCCGATCGGCGAAGTCGTGTCGGAAGGCAATGTCGGCCTGATGCAGGCGGTCAAGCGCTTCGAGCCCGACAAGGGCTTCCGCCTCGCGACCTATGCGATGTGGTGGATCAAGGCCTCGATCCAGGAATACATCCTGCGCTCGTGGTCGCTGGTTAAGATGGGCACCACCGCCAACCAGAAGAAGCTGTTCTTCAACCTGCGCAAGGCCAAGAGCAAGATCTCGGCCCTGGGCGAGGGCGATCTGCGCCCCGAGCAGGTCAAGACCATTGCCACCAAGCTCGGCGTCAACGAGCAGGACGTGATCGACATGAACCGCCGCCTCGGTGGCGACGCGTCGCTGAACACGCCCCTGCGCGAGGATGGCGATGGCGAGTGGCAGGACTGGCTGGTCGACGACAGCGAGAGCCAGGAGCGGCGTTTCGCGGACTCGCAGGAAAGCGACAACCGCCACTCGGCACTGCGCGAGGCCCTGACGGTGCTGAACCCGCGCGAGCGCCGGATCTTCGAGGCACGCCGCCTCGCCGAGGATCCGATCACGCTCGAGCAGCTTTCGGAGGAGTTCGGCGTCTCGCGCGAACGCGTCCGCCAGATCGAGGTGCGCGCCTTCGAGAAGGTCCAGGAGGCCGTCAAGAAGGCCCTGACCCGGATCGAGGCGCCGCGTGCGGCGCTGCCGGCGGCGTGAACCTCCGGTCCTGATCGATGATGTCAGGGGGCGCTTTGCGCCCCCTTTTTTTATTGGGTCGGGCGCGACCCGTCATTGCGTCGCTGCGCTCAATGACGCTGGAATCAGTACAGCGGCGGCAGCGGCTGGAGGGGCAGGCGGATCGGGCCGAGATAGACGCGGCCTTCGCGCAGCACGAGCGGGGGCAGGGGCGTCAGGCCGGGTGCTGCCCCGGGCAACTGCGCGCTCAGCCTGCCGCCAAGCAGGCCACCGAGCCCCGAGGCCAGGCCGCCGAGCGGAATGCCGGCAACCTGCTTGATCCCCGCGAGCGCCGCCTCGATGCGGCCCGAGATTCGGTGGGTCTGGTCGAGCAGAAGCTGGCCGCTGGCCTCGACGCGCGCCGTCCCCTTGGTCGAGACGAGCCGGGTCAGGTCGACCTGGCCGCCGGCACTGCGCCAGATCTCGAGTGCGTCGGGGTTGAAGCCAGCGCGAAACGCCTTGGTCTGGGTCACGGTCGCCTGCAGGTCGACATCGCCGGGCTCGGTGGTGCCAAGCAGGGCATCGATCGCCGGCAGTACCGAGGCCTTGGTGTTGAGCGCGATGTCGACCGCCTGGTCTGCCGCCGGCCGGGCCGGGTTGCGGCGGAGATGGAGCTGGAGCTCGCCGGCCCGCCAGCTCTCATCCGCCTGTCCGGGCGACTTCAGGACGGCGTCAGGCTGGATCATCACCAGCGAGAGCCGCTCGGGCTCGGTCAGGCTGTGCTGAAGGCTGGCCTCGAAGCGGGTCCAGCCGAGGTCGAGCGTACGCCCTTCTGGCAGTGTCGCCTGAAGCGGCCCGGTGACCTCCACGATGACGAGGCCCGGCGAGTAGATCTGCCCGACCGCGACGCTTGGGCCGGTCTGGATCCTGACGGTGTCGCCCCAGCGCGCGGAGGTCAACGCCAGCGAGCCGCAGCGAAGTTCGACACGGAAGGGGAAGCCCCCGAGGGTCCTGTCGGTGCAGGTCCAGCTGCGACCCTGGCCGGCCTCGCGCAGGAGCGCGGCATCGACCGCCTCGGCGACCCGCCCGCGCACATAGAACCAGAAGCCGACCCAGGCGAATGCCAGCAACGCCAGCAGGACGAATGGGGCATAGAGCCAGAAGCGGCTGTTGCGGCGCGCGGGGGCGATATCGGTCATGCGGCATTGATCCATTGCGCGAAGGCGGTGGGATTGTTAGCTCCCGCGGCAGGCGGGCGGAAGGGCCGGCAGCCGATTTCGTCTGGCGCCGGACTATCCTGCCATCAAGCAGGCCGTAGCGGCCAAATTGTGAGGCGGTCGTGATACCTGATCTCGGCGAAACCGATCTCTGGGTTTTTGGCTATGGCTCGCTGATCTGGCGGCCGGGCTTCCCCTTCACCGAAATCCGGCAGGCGCGGCTGCACGGCTTCCACCGCTCGCTCTGCGTGTTCTCGCATGTGCATCGCGGCACGCCCGAGCGTCCGGGCCTCGTGCTCGGGCTCGACCGTGGCGGGATCTGCCGGGGTATGGCCTTTCAGGTCGCCGCAGCGGAGGCCGTCGAGACGGTCGCCTATCTGCGCGCCCGCGAGCAGGCGACTTCGGTCTATGTCGAGCGCTACATGCCGGTGCGTCTCGACGATGGCCGGAGCATCAAGGCATTGGTCTATGTCGCCGACCGCGGGCACCTGCAATATGCCGGCCGGCTCTCGGCCGAGGAGCGTTTTGCACTGGTGCGCGACGGGCGGGGCGGCTCGGGCCCCAATCCCGACTATGTGCTGCAGACGCATGAGCATCTGCGCAAGATGGGCGTGATCGACCCTGTCCTGGCCGATCTCGCCCACAGGCTGGGCATCGGCGACGAGACTGCGCCGCAGCGCTGAGGCTTCGTTCAGACCTCGGGCATCAGGTCGAGCAGCGCGGCGCGACGGCTGATGCCGTCCTCCGCCAGCAGATGGACGTGGATCTCGCTGGCGCCTGCCGCCAGGACCGCCTGGCGCCAGCGCGTCAGCGCGGCCTCGACGCCGAAGGGGCCGCTGTCGCGCGCCGCGAGAATCCGGCGATCGGGCGAGACGGCGAGCAGCACCGCGTCCGTGAAGCCGAGCGCGTGATCGTCGCCGACGACAAAGGTCGAGGCGACGTAGCGCCGGCCGGAGCGGCCTCGCCAGGCGGTGAAGCGACGCTCGGTCAGTCCCGCCGTGATGCGCAGCGGCATCTCGCGCGCTCCGGCGGTATCCTCGGCGAAGAGATCGGGCTGTGAGTAAGCGAGAGCGGCCATGCCGTTCCTCCTTTGTTCAGAACAAAATGAGAACGACAGTGCCGTCTGTCAAGGGGCGTGGCGGGTTCGGGTTCAGTCCTGCTGTCGGGATGTGTCAGGAGCGCCGGCCAGCTTGCCCAGGCCGATGCTCGCTAGTTCGGCGCGGCCCTGCTCGAGCAGGCGGTTGCTGGCGGTCTCGATCGTCTCCTGCAGGAGCGCGTAGAACTCGGCCTTGGGCAGGCCGGGCAGGATCGGCGGCAGGAACTCGAGCCGGATCGTGCCGGGCGGGCGCAGGAACTTGCGCCGTGGCCAGAACAGGCCGGAATTGAGCGCGACCGGCACGCAGGGCACGCCCAGGCTGCCATAGAGGTGGGCCACGCCATACTTGTAGTCCGGCGGGGCACCCGGCGCGCGGCGCGTGCCTTCCGGGAAGATCAGAAGCTGGCGGCCGTTCTGGCCGAGCTCGACGCGGGCGCGGCGAGCGACCGCGGTCAGGGCCCGGGCCTTGCCGCCGCGGTCGACCGGAATCATCCTGAGCTTCAGCAGGCACCAGCCGAAGAAGGGGATCCAGGTCAGCTCGCGCTTGAGGATGAAGACCGGATCGGGAAACAGCATGACCAGCACGAAGGTTTCCCAGAAGGACTGGTGTTTGGCGGCAACCATCAGCCCGCCCTCGGGGATGTTCTCGAGACCCTTGATCTCGTAACGCGTGCCGGCGGTGATCCGCATCAGGTAGAGCGCGCTGCGAGCCCAGGCCGCCGCGACCTTGGTCAGGTAACGGCGCGGCAGCAGCAGAGCGGGGAACGCCGCGAACACCAGCCAGAGCGACAGGTTGATGTAGAACACGACATTGGCGAGCAGGGAGCGCAGGAACAGCATGGGGCGCAGAAAGCCTGCCCGCCAGCCGCCGTCAAGCGGGCATTGCGGTTTCAGGCATCGTGGCGAGGCGCGTGCAGGCGCGTGCGCTTCTCGTAGTCGGGGCCGATCATGTCCGGCGGCTTCGGCGAGATCGGCTTCCGGCCGCCGATGATCACCGAGAGCCGCGAGGTCTCGGGGTCGGTCTCGAACTTGCTGCGCAGGCGCGCCACGAGATATTTGACGTATTCCGGCGCGAGCAGCCTGATCGTGCTCCAGTTATGCCACCATTCGGAGGCGTCGACCTGGTCGCTGACGACGGGATGGGGCACGAGCTGCACGCCCGGCATGGCATGGGCGAACTCCGCGAGAACACGCGGCATGTGATAGTTGGAGGTCACCACCAGGAGCGAGCCGAAACTGTGCCGGCGGACCCAGCGCCGCGCCTCGATGGCGTTGCCGATGGTGTTGCGGGCGCGGTAGTCGAGATCGACGCAGCAGGCGAGCAGCGCGCGCGAGGACGGGTTGTTCCGCGCCAGTTCCTCGCGTCCGGTCCGTTCGTTGACGCCCGAGATCAGAAGCCGCGAGCCGCGATCGGCGCCGAGCAGGCCTATGGCGTCGCCGATGCGCTGGGAGCCGCCGGTGACCACGACGATGGCGTCCGTCCGTGGCGCGCCGACCGGTTCGTGCGGCTCGATGCGGGAGGCGAACTGGGCATAGCCGATGATCAGGGCGACGGCGGACATTCCCGCAAGGCAGCACAGCACGAGGCCAAGCCGCGCCAGCCAATGGCGACGCCCAGCGATCGACGGCCCGCGCGCAGAGCGCGGTGCATCGCGCGATACCAGCCCCTTGCCTTGCGTGCCTTCGATCATAGCCATGACTTGATTAGGTTATTTGCTCATTCGGGCATAACGGCGGCGAATGAGACCGGCCTTCGCCGCAATGGTTAAGCGAGAGTCCTGAGATGGCGCCGCACCGTGAAGCGCGAGACCAGGCCTGCGATCGCGGCCACCACCGTGGCGACGAGGATGACCGCGCCATAGCCTGACCAGCCGATCTCGAAAGCCCCGAATAGCGCCTGCAACTGCTCCGCCTCGGCGTCGGCCGTCCAGCGCGAGGCCAGCCAGCCGAGCAGCGCGATGACCAGGATCGCCGCCAGCCCGCCGGCAGCGCCGCCCTTGAGGCCGAGCTGGATGAAGCGCGTCTGGAACTCGCGCGCGATGAACGCGTCGTCGGCGCCGACAAGATGCAGCACCTCGACGCTGTCTCGGCTTCCGGCCATCGCACCGCGCGTCGCAAAGGCGACCGCCAGCCCCGCCGCCGCCAGCACCAACAGGACGACGGTGACGCCCGACAGGATGATGGTGCTCGCCATGGCCGAGAGGCGGCGCACCCAGAGCTTGTGATCGTCGAGGATGGCGCTCGGCAGGTCGCGCCGCAGTGCCGAGCCCAGCGCCGTCAGGTCGGGGCCTGCCCCGTTCTTGAGCTTGAGCACGATCAGGCGCGGCACCGGCAGTTCGACGAGGTCGAGCCCGGTTCCGAGCCAGGGCTCGAGCAGCTTGTCCGATTCCGCCTTGGGTACGACGCGCACGCTCTCGACACCGGCGACGCCGGCGGCCATCGCCACGGCCTGAGACAGGTCGGCCTCCATGTCGCGGCGGGCGTCAGGACGGATCTGGATCGTCATCTCGTTGGCGACGGCGCCGCGCCATTGCTCGGAGGCACGCGCCGCCAGCACGGCCGCGCCCGCGCTGAGCGCGGCGAGGAAGGTCAGGATCGCGATTACGGCCATCAGGGCCCGGCCCGCGACGGAATCCACGGGCACGAGCGGCTGGCCGCGGCGCAGATTGGCCGGCAGCGCGCGCTCCTCATAGTCGGGGGCGGCATGCGGCTCAGTTGTCGACATGGAGATGTCCGTCGGCGAGAACCAGGCGCGGCGCGTCGTAGAGTTCCATCAGCGCGAGATCATGGGTCGCGATCACCACTGCGGTTCCGAGCGACTGCAACTCCATGAACAGGCGCAGCAGGCGACGGCCCAGACCGGGGTCGACGTTGCCGGTCGGCTCGTCGGCCAGCAGGAGCTCGGGGCGGCTGATCAGGGCGCGCGCGATTGCGGCGCGCTGCTTCTCGCCACCCGACAGAACGGGGGGAACGGCGTGCATGCGCTCGCCCAGGCCGACCCAGCGCAACAATTCGACGACCTCGGCACGATAGCTGGTCTCCTCCTTGCCGAGCACACGGAGCGGCAGTGCGACGTTCTCGTAGAGGGTGAGATGGTCGAGCAGGCGGAAATCCTGGAAGACAACCCCCATCCGGCGGCGAAAGGCGGTGAGCGTGTCGCCGTCGAGCCGCGAGACATCCTGCCCGAACAGGTTGACCAGCCCGCGCGTCGGCTTCAGCGCCATCAGCACCAGCCGGATCAACGTGGTCTTGCCCGCTCCGGACGGGCCGGTGAGATACTGGAACGAGCGCGGCTCGATGCTGAAGTTGATATCCTTCAGCACCTCCGGGCCCATACCGTACCGCAGACCGACATTCTCGAAGCGAACCAACCGACACATCCTTTTCGCTGGCGCGGCGAATCCCGGCGCGGCGATCCTACACTGCAAGCGCAGCGCCGCACCAAGCGCGTGCGCCTGCCATCATGACGCAGAGGTTCTTCACGAGGCGTTAACCATAAATCGCGCCAATGAGGCGAAGCGCCCGTGCCTGTGCGCGACATTGCTTGAATCGGCGCTGCCTGCCGGGACAGGGTTTCATTCCGCCCGCGACTTGCCCTGCAGCAGGACCGGACCATGCCGAGGAGCCGCTCGACGACATGCTGATCGTCTGCCCGTCCTGCGCCAGCCGCTACGAACTCGATGCCGCCAAGCTCGGTCCCACCGGCCGCAAGGTTCGCTGCGCCTCCTGCCAGACACTCTGGCATGTCGAGCCGGCGGAAATCTTTCCCGAGGCGCCGAGCGCCGAGGATACGCAGGCGCTCCTGAACGAGGAACTCCAGCGCGCGGCCGAGATCGAGGAGCAGATCACCGCCGTCACGGCCGAGCAGGACGCGGAGCAAGCGGCCGAACAGGCGGTCGACGCTGCCGCGAACGAGGGCCAAGATAAGGGCGAGGACGAGACGGTTCGGCAGGCACTGCGCAGGCGCGATTCGCTCGCCAAGGGACGCAGGGACGCTTCCAAGCGCCAGATCACACGCGGCGTTGCGCTGCCTGCTGCCTTGGCGCTGGGCGGTCTCGTGGTCATCGGCGCGCTGGTCGCGCAGCGCAATCTCGTGGTCCGCGCCGCGCCGCAATTGGCCGCGGTGTTCGAGACGCTGGGCCTGCCGGTGAATGTGCGCGGCCTCAGCCTGAGTTCGGTCGAAAGCGGCATCGTCAACGACGGCCAGGGTCGCTTCCTCGTGGTCGAGGGCGATGTCACCAACATCACCCGCAGCGTCGCCCCGGTGCCGCCGATCGAGGTCGCGATCAAGGATGCGTCAGGCCAGACGCTCTACACCTGGACGACGGAGCCGCCCCGGGCAAGGCTCGAGCCGGCGGAGCTGTTGCGCTTCCGCGCCCGGCTGGCGGCCCCGCCAGACGCCGGGAAGTCGGTGCATGTCCGCTTCGGTGACGGCAAGGCGGCGGAATTGGCCAGGGCCAACTGAGGGCGCGCTGCCGTCGCCTGGTCGTCGTCACGCCCTTTTCGCAGCGCAGAGGGAGGGGTGGCGCCCCTAGCCGATATCGGCGGATGCTATAAACCTGCCATTGACGAAGGCGCGGCAACGGGCGGCGCGAAAGGACGACAGCACGATGACTGACTCCCGGCGCATCAGGATTCTCTATGACGAGGCGAGCATTGCGCGCCGCAATGACGAGATGGCACAGGCCATCGCCGCGAGTTCACCCCCCGACCTGCTGGTCGTGGCGGTGCTGAAGGGCAGCTTCATGTTCGTGGCCGACCTGATTCGCGCGATGCATCGTGCCGGCATGAGACCCCAGGTCGAGTTCGTGCATCTGTCGAGCTATCGCAACGCGACGATCTCCTCGGGGCAGGTCGAAATCCTGCGCGACGTGCAGAGCGATGTGCGCGGGCGCGAGGTCCTGCTGGTCGACGACATCCTCGAGTCCGGGCGTACGCTCGCCTTCGCCAAGGATCTGCTTGCGGCGCGCGGCGCCTCGAAGGTCGCTTCGGCCGTGCTGCTGGAGAAGCCCGGCAAGCGCGCGGTTAACATCAAGCCCGATTATGTCGGCTTCGAATGCCCCGACTATTTCGTCGTCGGCTACGGCATGGACGTGGCACACTCCTATCGGCAGCTGCCCTATGTCGGCGTGATAGAGACGATCGACCAGGCCGGGCTACCGGGGATCTAGGGCGATGTCGCGCATTCTTGTCGTCGATGACGAGGAATCCCTGCGCACGCTGGTCGCGCGCGGTCTCACCATGGACGGGCATACATGCCTGATGGCGGCTGACGGCGCCGAGGCGCTCGACGTGCTGGTCGCGGAGGAGGGGCGCTTCGACCTGCTGCTGACCGACATCCGGATGCCGCTGATGGACGGGATCGCGCTGGCGCTCGCCGCCAAGCAGGCCTTTCCAGATCTGACGATCATGCTGATGACCGGCTACGCCGAGCAGCGCGAGCGCGCCAAGAGCCTCGATGCGGTGGTCTCCGAGGTGATGGTCAAGCCCTTCACCATCGCCGATCTCCGGGCGACGGTGCTGAAGGTCATCGAGCGCTCCATCGGGTAGCCACCGGCTACCGGTTCAGCCACCAGATCGAGACGGTGAGCAGCGTCGCAAAGCTCACCCAGGCGAGATAGGGCCAGAGCAGATTGGCCGCGACCCGGTTAAGCGGGCGAAACAGCGCGATGGTCGCCACGATTAGAGCGAGCAGCGGCAGAATGACGACGATTCCGCCAAGCGGGCTCTGGAGCCCGAAGAAGACGCAGGACCAGAGCAGGTTCAGCAGCAGCTGGACGTGATAAATGGTCAGCGCGCGGCCTTTCCCCGGCGTGCCGGCCGGCAGGCGAAGCACGCGCCAGGCCGCAAAGGCCATCATGACGTAGAGCGTCGTCCAGACCGGGCCGAACAGCCAGTTTGGCGGCTGGAAGGCCGGCTTGACCAGCGTGGCGTACCAGCCGGGGATCTGCGGCACGGTGACGGCGCTGCCGATCAGCGAGGCGACCACGACCGGGACGATCACGATCAGCGCATCGACCCAGACAGGTCTCGGGGCGCGGAATGCATTGGGAGTTGAAGCTGTCATCCCAGCCAGATGGGGCGCCACGACGCGGCGGGCAAGGCTGGGCCCGTGCATAAGCCCCGTCGCCTGCGTCAGATGCACATTCTCCTCCCTGTCGAGCGCTACAAGCGCGCGACCTCGCTGCGCGGCGTCGAGAGCCTGATGGAGCACCGCGCCTCGATCGAGGGGCCGGGCACGCCTAGGGCGGCAGAGGACGACATCATTGCGCGCGGAGCGACGCAATCCAGGGGACGAAGAGCTACAGGTCTGGATTGCGTCGCTTCGCTCGCAATGACGGCCGGCCCTACAGCCAGATCCGCTTCGCCAGTGCCAGCAGTCTCCTGCGGTCGGCCAGTCCGTTGCGCCCGCCATTGATCAGCCTGGTGACGGTCACGACGTCGTCCGCGTCGGCAGCGGCGTTGATCGCGCGCTCGCGCCAGTAGGCGAAGGCGATCGCGAGCGAGATCTCGGCCTGCATCGCCAGTGTGGGCTCGGCTTCGAGATCGACCCCGAGCAGCACGCCGTAGCGGCGGTAATTGGCGCGGCCGGTGAGCTGGAAAATGCCGCGGCCATGGAAGCGGGCGCCGTCGCCGCGTCGGGTATTGCCGAGGTCGCCTCGACCCTCATAGCGTGCGAAATAGGTGGCCCCGCCATACTCCTCAAGTGTGCGAAAGCGGTCGGTCTCATGCGCGGCCTGCGCGAGGAAATGGCAGATCCGCAGCCTCGTATCGACCGCATATCCAGGCGCCAGGCGGTCGAAGCCAGCCGCGATGCCCGCGATGATCGCCGGCTTGCCGGGCGGGCAGAGCCTGCGCAGGCGTTCCTCTGTGACCGACAATGCGCGCGGACCGCGCGATGAGGACCGGGGCGGAGTCGACGATCCTCGCAACGACATGGCGGCGCTCTCCAGCGGAAAACGCCATGATAGCGCCGCTGTACCGGACGGGGATAAGTCCGCCCGGTGCGAGGCCGCGTCAGGCGCCAGGTGTCTTCTGGTAGTCCTTGATGTCCGAGAAGGTGACGTCGGGAGCCCGTTCCGCATCGTATTTCAACGTGAACTGCGACGAGGCCATGAAGACCGGGTCGCCGTCGAGGTCGTCGGCCATCGAGGATGGCTTCAGCCCCACGAACTTCTGCAGCGCGAGCTTGTCGTCGCTGGAGACCCAGCGCGCGATCGAGAACTGGCAGGGCTCGAAATCGACGGGGAGCGAATATTCGGCCTCCATGCGTTCCTTCAGCACGTCGAGCTGCAGCGCGCCGACGACGCCGACTATGGCGGGCGCGCCGTCATGCGGCAGGAAGATCTGCACGACGCCTTCCTCGGCCATCTGCTGTAACGCCTCGCGCAGCTTCTTGGCCTTCATCGCGTCTTTGAGTTTGACGCGGCGCAGGATTTCCGGCGCGAAGCTCGGCACGCCCTTGAAGACGATATCCTCGCCCTCGGTCAGCGTGTCGCCGATGCGCAGGGTGCCGTGGTTGGGCAGGCCGACGATGTCGCCGGCATAGGCCTCCTCGGCGATCGAGCGGTCGCGGGCGAAGAAGAACTGCGGCGCGTTCAGCGGCATCGGCTTGCCGGTGCGCACCAGCTTGGCCTTCATGCCGCGCGAGAGCTTGCCCGAGCAGACGCGCATGAAGGCGATGCGGTCGCGGTGGTTGGGGTCCATGTTCGCCTGGATCTTGAAGACGAAGCCGGTCATCTTCGGCTCGCCGGCCTCGATCACGCGCTTATCGGCGACCTGCGCGCGCGGGCTCGGCGCGAGCGCGCCCAGCGCGTCGATCAGGTCACGCACGCCGTAGTCGCGCAAGGCCGCGCCGAAATAGAGCGGCGTCAGATGGCCCTCGCGGAAGGACTGCATGTCGAAGGGCTTCAGGCCCTCGCTGGCCAGGAAGACCTCCTCGCGCCAGGTCTCGGCCGCCCCGTATGGCAGGAGCTCGTCGAACAGCTTGTCGTCCCAGCCCGAGACCTGCTGGTCGTCAGCGCTCTCGTCGCCCTTCTGGTTGCGGCGGAAGGTGTTGGCCTTGAGATCGTAGGTGCCGACGAATTCGCGGCCGCGCCCGACCGGCCAGGTCATCGGCGCGACATCCAGCGCCAGCGTCGTCTCGATCTCGTTGACGAGATCGAAGAGGTCGCGCGTCTCGCGGTCGACCTTGTTGATGAAGGTCACGATCGGGATGTCGCGCAGGCGGCAGACCTCGAACAGCTTCTTCGTGCGCGCCTCGATGCCCTTGGCGGCGTCGATGACCATGATCGCGCTGTCGACCGCGGTCAGCGTGCGATAGGTGTCTTCCGAGAAGTCCTCGTGGCCCGGCGTGTCGAGCAGGTTGTAGACGTTGCCGCCATATTCGAAGGTCATCACCGAGGTGACGACCGAAATGCCGCGCTGGCGCTCGATCTTCATCCAGTCCGAGGAGGTCTGGCGACGGCCCTGCTTGGCGCGCACTTCGCCCGCCAGCTGGATCGCGCCGCCGAAGTAGAGCAGCTTCTCGGTCAGCGTCGTCTTGCCCGCGTCAGGGTGCGAGATGATCGCGAAAGTGCGCCGGCGCGCATGAGGAGCGTCGGCCGCCCGCGCTTCGAGGATCTGGATGTCGGTCATGGCGTTGTGAAAACAGGATGCTCCGGGGGAAGTCAATCGCGCCCCATGCCGCGCGACCTCAGTTCTTGAGCCGATATCCGGTTCGGAAGATCCAGCCGACGGCCGCGATGCAGGCAGCCAGGAACACCAGCGTCATGCCCAGACTCAGCGCGAGCCCGACGTCGGCCACCCCGTAGAAGCTCCAGCGGAAGCCGCTGATGAGATAGACGACCGGGTTGAACAGCGCGACCTTCTGCCAGAAGGGCGGGAGCATTGCGATCGAATAGAACGAGCCGCCCAGGAAGGTCAGCGGCGTCACCACCAGCAGCGGGATGACCTGCAGGCGCTCGAAGCCGTCGGCCCAGATGCCGATGATGAAGCCGAACAGGCTGAAAGTGACGGCCGTCAGCACCAGAAACAGCATCATGAAGACGGGATGCTCGATCCGCAGCGGCACGAACAATGTCGCGGTGAGCAGGATGATCAGCCCGAGCACGATGGATTTCGTCGCCGCCGCCCCGACATAGGCGATCACCGCCTCCCACCAGGCGACGGGGGCCGAGAGCAATTCGTAGATCGTGCCGGTGAATTTCGGGAAATAGATCGCGAAGGAGGCGTTGGCGATGCTCTGCGTCAGCAGCGAGAGCATGATCAGCCCCGGCACGATGAAGGCGCCGAACGGGATGCCGTCGATCGCCTGCATGCGCGAGCCGATCGCCGCGCCGAAGACCACGAAATAAAGCGAGGTCGAGATCACCGGCGAGACGATGCTCTGCAGCGGCGTGCGCCAGGTGCGGGCCATCTCGAACAGGTAGATCGCTTTGATGGCGTGCCAGTTCACGGTGAAGCCGCTCATTTGCGATCCCTCACCAGGCTGACGAAAATGTCCTCCAGCGAACTCTGGCTGGTGCGCAGGTCCCTGAAGCGGATGCCGGCTTCGCCGAGATCTCTTAGCAGCGCGGTGATGCCGGTGCGCTCGGCCTTGGTATCATAGGTGTAGACCAGTTCGCTCCCCTCGGCCGCCAGCGCCAGGCCATGCGAGGCGAGGCCATCGGGCAGCGCCGTCAGCGGCTCCAGCAAGGACAGGGTCAGCTGCTTCTTGCCGAGCTTGCGCATCAGCTCGGCCTTTTCTTCGACGAGGATGATCTCGCCCTTGCTGATCACCCCGATCCGGTCGGCCATCTCCTCGGCCTCGTCGATGTAATGCGTTGTCAGGATGATGGTGGTGCCGGCCTCCTGCAGGCGCCGCACCAGCCGCCACATGTCCTGCCTGAGCTCGACATCGACGCCCGCCGTGGGCTCGTCGAGGAACAGGATATGCGGCTCGTGCGAGAGCGCCTTGGCGATCATCACCCGGCGTTTCATGCCGCCCGAGAGCATGCGGATCTGGGTGTCCTTCTTGTCCCAGAGCGAGAGGTCCTTGAGCAATTGCTCGATCAGGGCTGGGTTCCTGGGCTTGCCGAACAGCCCGCGGCTGAAGCTCGCCGTGCTCCATGGGGTCTCGAAGGCATCCGTGGTCAGTTCCTGAGGCACGAGCCCGATCTTCGCGCGCGCGGCGCGATACTCCCGGAGGATGTCGTGGCCATCGGCCAGCACCTGGCCTCCGCTGGGATTCACGAGTCCGCAGATGATCGAGATCAGCGTGGTCTTGCCGGCGCCATTGGGGCCAAGCAGCGCAAAGATCTCGCCGCGCTTGATCTCCAGATCGACAGATTTCAGGGCGCTGAACCCGGAAGCATAGGTCTTGGACAGATTCGAGACGGAAATGATCGGGGTCATGGGGCTCGGTATGATGTCAGGCGAGGGTGCGACGACAAAGCCCGCGCTGCGCTGGGCAACCGGGCTTTCGGGACAGAGCATGAGGCCCGGCCAGGTTCTGTCAGTTGGGTAGGGCCCTGCCGAAATGCAAATGGCCGGGGCGAACCCGGCCAAGCTGCACATAGCAGTATCTGCGCTTCACTTCATGAAGAACCAAAGCAGGATGATGATCGGAATCGGGATCCCGAGCAGCCAGAGAGCAATCGAACGCATATCAGCAACCCCCATATTGGTAATGATGCCGGAGCAACGCCGACGGGCCGAATAAGGTTCCGTGCGGGACAGGTCGTCAGCGATCTACGGCGACGGTCGCGCTGTCATGCCAGACCGGAGCGTAGCCGCTCGCGAGTGCCGCGAGCGTCGCGGGCGGGGTGAGCACGTCGACGGCGCCCGCGGGGCGGGGCTGGTGCTCGACATAACCGGCCGGCGACCAGAGCAGCGCGGCATCGCCTCTCAGCGCGAGCCAGATGCCGGCTACCGGCTGGATCATCGCACCATCGGGCAGCGTCGAGGCTGGAAGCCGGTGCAGGCGCTTCACGCGGCCATTGCGGCGTTCGCTGTCGAGCAGGCGGTCGATCTCGGGAAACAGCGGCGTTTCGCTCAGCCTCAGACTTGCGACAAGGGCGGCGCGATAGGCCAGCGCGTCGGCGCGGCGGCATTCCATGCAGGGCCGATGCCCGGCTGCGAGCGCGGTGACCTCGTCGCAGAAGAACAGTTCGGTATAGCCGCGGCCCCAGAGCTTTCGCCTGCGACCCTTGAAGGCGAGCACGCAGCAGAGCCATTGCGGGGTTGCGTAAAGCCGTTCCGGCACGGCCTGCGAGGCCGGATCGTGAAAGTGGCCGCCGCGATTGCCGTAGAACAGCCCGCGCTCGGGCGTCGCGAACAGGGTGCCATCGGGGCGGACGCGATTGGGCAGAGGCATGGCGCGATCATGCGACCGCGTCGGGACGCTGCCAAGCGGGGCTCCTGACGAGGGGCGGCAGCAATCGCTTTCGGGCCTGTCGCCTATTCCGCCGCTGCGAGCGGCAGCACGGCCACGGTCGCCCTGCCTTCGCGCAACCGCGCCAGCAGCTCGGTTTCCTCGGCCTTTGCTGCCTTGAGATGTCGCTCCTTGACGTGCCCGAAGCCGCGGATCTTCTCCGGGATGGCCGCCAACGCCACGCAGAGCGCGTGGTTTTCCGGCGTGGCCCGGTCGGCGATCTCGGCCAGCAGCGCCTCGTAGCCGGCGATCAGCCGCCGCTCGGTGCGCCGTTCCGCGCTGTAGCCAAAGATGTCGAAGGGTGTGCCGCGCAGCCCTTTCAGCTTCGCGAGCAGGCCGAAGGCCGACATCATCCAGGGGCCAAAACTCATCTTGCGCGGCGCGCCGGTGCGGGGATCGGTCCGCGCCAGCAGCGGCGGGGCGAGGTTGAACTCGTAGCGCAGCGGCTTGCCGGCAGTGTCGGTCGCCTCGAAGGTCGCCGCGACCTGCTTCTGGAAGGAGCCGTCGGCATAGAGCCGCGCGACCTCGTATTCGTCCTTGTAGGCCATCAGCTTGAACAGGTAGCGCGCCACCGTTTCGGTCAGGGCATTCTGGCCAGGCAGGACGCTCGCCTCCTTCGCCTTCAGTTTCGCGACGAGAGCGCGATAGCGCTCGGCATAGGCGGCGTTCTGGTAGGTGGTGAGGACGGCGACGCGGCGCGTGATGATCTCCTCGAGAGTCTCGGAGATATGGCGCGATGCCGTCGGCGTCTTGGCCTCGGCGAGGGCTGCATGCAGGCTGGCGGGATCATGCGCGGCGCGGCGGCCGAGCTCGAACGCCTGCTGGTTCATCGGCACGGCCTCGCCATTCAGCTCGATCGCCCGCATCAGCGCCGCCCGCGAGAGCGGCACGCCACCGAACTGCCAGGCGTAGCCGAGCATGAACATGTTGGCGGCGATTGCATTGCCGAGGACCGCGACGGCCGCCGCCGTCGCATCGACGAAATGCGTCTGCTCGCGGCGCGAGGCGCCAAGTATTGCGCGCTTGATGCGCTCGAAGGGCAGCGAGAAATCGGCATTGCGGGTGAAATCGCCCGGCAGGCTCTCTGCGGTATTGACCACGACGAGCGCGCCCTGCGGCTTGATCGCGCCCAGCACCTTCTTCGAACCGGTCACGGTGAGGTCGCAGCCGAGCACGAGATCGGCCTGTCCGGCCGCGACGCGGATGGCGTGGATGTCCTCGGGCCGCGGCGCGAGCTTCACATGGCTGAAGACGGCGCCGCCCTTCTGGGCGAGGCCGGCCATGTCGATCATGCCGCAGCCCTTGCCCTCGAGATGGGCCGCCATGCCGAGGATCGCGCCGATCGTCACCACACCGGTGCCGCCGACGCCGGTGACCACAACCGCGAAGCTGCGGTCGAGCGCCGGGATTTTTGGCTCGGGGATATCGCCCGCGCCGATGGCGCCGGCATCGACCTTGCGGGGCGCGGCCTTTTTCGGCCGGGCGCCATGCACCGTGACGAAGGACGGGCAAAAGCCCTTCACGCAGGAAAAGTCCTTGTTGCAGTTGGACTGGTCGATCTGGCGCTTGCGGCCGAACTCGGTTTCGAGCGGCTGTACCGAGACGCAGTTCGACTGCACGCCGCAATCACCGCAGCCCTCGCAGACGAGCTCGTTGATGATGATGCGCTTGTCGGGATCGGGATAGCTGCCACGCTTGCGACGGCGGCGCTTCTCGGTGGCGCAGGTCTGGTCATAGAGCAGCACCGAGACGCCCTCGACCGTCGCCAGTTCCCGCTGCACCGCGTCGAGATCGTCGCGATGGTGGATGGTGGCGCCGGGCGGCCACACGGTGCCCGCCCGATATTTCTGGGGGTCGTCGGTGACGATGGCGATGCGCCTGACGCCTTCCGCCGCGACCTGGCGCGCCATCTGGTCGGGCGTCAGGTGCCCTTCTGCCTGCTGCCCGCCGGTCATCGCGACCGCATCGTTGTAGAGCAGCTTGTAGGTGACGGTCGTACCCGAGGCGACGGCCCAGCGGATCGCGAGCGAGCCGGAATGAGTGTAGGTGCCGTCGCCGATGTTCTGGAAGACGTGCTTGCGCGTCGAGAACGGCGCCTCGCCGACCCAGTTCGCACCCTCGCCGCCCATCTGGGTGAAGCCGGCGGTGTCGCGATCCATCCACTGCACCATGTAGTGGCAGCCGATGCCGGCATAGGCGCGCGAGCCCGCGGGCACCACGGTCGAGGTGCTGTGCGGGCAGCCCGAGCAGAAGTACGGCGTGCGCCGCGCGATCTCCTGCGCCTCGGCGAGCCTCCCTTGCGCGGCGGCAATCTCCTCCAGCCGGAGGCGCAAGACGGGATCGTCCCGGTATTGCAGCAGGCGCGAGCCGAGTGCGATCGCGATGTCGTTGGGGTCGAGCGCGCCATGGACGGGGAAGAGCCATTCGCCGGTCTCGTCGCGCTTGCCGATCACCATCGGGCGATGGGCGGAGCCGTAGAGCTCTTCGCGCAGCTGCACCTCGATCAGCGAGCGCTTCTCCTCGACGACCATGATCAGGTCGAGACCGGCCGCGAAGGCTTCGAGCTCGGAGGGGACCAGCGGCCAGGGGCAGCCGATCTTGAACAGGCGGATGCCGAGGTCGTTGGCGCGGACCTCGTCGATGCCGAGTTCCTCCAATGCCTGTCGCGTGTCGAGATAGGATTTTCCGACCGTGATGATGCCAATGCGCGGGGCCGGGCCGCCGGAGGTGACGATCTGGTTGAGCTTGTTGGCGCGGATATAGGCCAGCATTGCCTCGCGCTTGTGGAGATGCAGGCGCTTCTCCTGCTCGAGGAAGTCGAGCTCGCGGCGGATGCTCAGCCCGCCCGGCGGCATCTCGTAGTCGTCGGGAATGACGATCGTCACCCGGTCGACCGAGCCATCGACGGAAGCCGTCGATTCGACATTGTCCTTGACGCATTTGATGCCGACCCAGACCGAGGCGTAACGCGACAGCGCGATGCCGTGCAGGCCGTAATCCATGATCTCCTGCACGCCGGCCGGGTTCAGGATCGGCATCATGCGGTCGACCAGCACGAATTCGGTCTGGTGGGCGTTGGTGGAGGATTCGGCGGTGTGGTCGTCCCCCATCAGGCAGATCACGCCGCCATGGGGGGAGGTGCCGGCCATGTTGCCGTGGCGCAGCACGTCGCCGGAGCGGTCGACGCCCGGGCCCTTGCCGTACCAGAGGCCGAAGACACCTTCATATCTGCCCTCGCCCTGCAGCTCCGCCTGCTGGCTGCCCCAGATCGCGGTGGCAGCGAGGTCCTCGTTCAGCCCGGGCTGAAAGACGATGTTGGCGGCCTGCAGCGGCTTGGCGGCACGCGCCAGCTGCTGGTCGAGCCCGCCGAGCGGGGAGCCGCGATAGCCGGTGACGAAACCTGCGGTGTTCAGCCCGGCGCGCCGGTCTCGCTCGCGCTGGACGAGCAGCATGCGGGTGACGGCCTGCGAGCCCGTCAGGAAGATGCGGGTCTTGGCGAGGTCGTATTTGTCGTCGAGCGCGACATCGCGCAGGCCGGGAGATGGCGGTGCGCCCGCTGTCCCTGAGTTCCGCGTCATCTCGGTCATGCCGACCTCCCGACCGTGCGCTTCCAGCATAGAGTGGGCCGGTTGGTCCGGCCTCGGACTTGCGAGTGCTGTCTCGATTTATGTCAATCTTGCTGACGTATGGCGAAGCGGTCAATCAGCTTGGCATCATTCCAGCTTTCACAGATAGGTCCAGCGCCTGCGCCGCGATTCGGCCCCGATTGCAGGGAAGGCTGGTCTGCCGGCAGTCTGGACATGGCGACTGCGTTTACGATTGCTTAACCATGACATTCCAGATTTCCGGCTCCTTTGGAGGACACCGCCCTTGATGCGACGCGCGATCGTTCCGGCCCTGCTGGCTGCCGCGGCGAGCCTTGGCTTGGCGCTCCCGGCGCAGGCGCATCCGCACGTCTTCGTGAGCGCGCGCGCCGAGATCATCTACGGGCCCAACGGTGCCGTGACGGCGCTGAAGCATATCTGGAGTTTTGACGAGGCCTACTCCGCCTATATCACGCAGGGGCTCGACAAGAACGGCGACGGCAAGTTGACGCCAGACGAGCTTGCCGAACTGGCCAAGGTCAATGTCGAGTCGCTGCCCGATGTCGATTTTTTCACTGTCGCCAAGGCCAACGGCAAGGCGCAGGAGTTCGGCACGCCGACCGACCAGGGCTTGGTCTATGACAACAAGATCCTGACCCTGACCTATATCCTGCCGCTGAAGACGCCCGCGACGGCCAACCGTTCCTTCGGCGTCGAGATCGGCGATCCCACCTATTTCGTCGCCTTCGACATCGCGGACGGTGCCGATGCGATCACCACCCGCGACGCCCCGCAGGGCTGCGTCGTGCGGATCGCGCGGCCGCCAAAGCTCGCAGCCGACGTCCAGCAGAAGCTGGCGCAGGAGGATGTCACCGCCACCCCCGATATGAGCGGCTTCCAGGTGACGACGCGCGCGCTGGTGGCATGTCCCTAGAATCTATGCGCAGCGCGCGGCCGCCGGCCTGGCTCGGTCACGCCGGACGCCGCCTTGCGCTCGCAGTGCTCGCGCTCGTCGTCGTTGGCGTGTCGCTGGCCATACTGGCCGGCATCATCGCGACGCTGAGCCCCCCGCCGCCGCCTGCGCCGCGCAATCCCTTCGGCACGGCGCTGCCGCGCGAGGCGCTGCCCTCGACCACAGGTATCGGCGCCATCATTCTGTCCTGGCAGTCGAGCTTCTATCGTGAGCTGACCGCGGCGTTGAAGGCCATTGCCGCCAATCCGGCGGCGGTATGGGGCCTGCTCGGTCTCGGCTTCGGCTATGGCGTCTTTCACGCCGCCGGTCCCGGACACGGCAAGGCGGTGATCTCGGCCTATATCGTCGCCGACAACCGCAGCCTGCGACGGGGCCTCGGCCTGAGCTTCGCCGCCGCGATACTGCAGGCACTGGTTGCGATCGCGCTGGTCGCGACGCTGACGCTGGCGCTCAAGGCGACCGCCGCAACCATGAGCCGCACGACCTGGTTTGTGGAGCAGGCGAGCTTCGCCATGGTGGCGCTGGTCGGGCTGCTGGTGCTCTGGCGCAAGGCCGGCGCTCTTTTGACGCTCAATGACGGGGCGCTGGCGCATGATCCCGCTTGCGACCATGTCCACATGCCCGGGCCCGACGAGATGTCGCGCCTGAAGAATTGGCGCGACATGGCCGGCGTCGTCTTCGCCGCCGGTCTGCGGCCTTGCGCAGGGGCGCTGATCATCCTTGTCTTCGCGGCCTCGCAAGGGCTGCTCTGGGCGGGAATCGCAGCGACCTTCGCGATGGCGCTCGGCACTGCGCTGACCACGGGGGCGCTGGCGGCGCTGGCGGTGTTCTTCAAATTCGCCGCGCTGAAATTCGCAGGCGGGGGCTCGCTGCGCGCCGCGCGGGCTATCGCGGGGCTGGAACTGCTGGCGGCGGCCTTCGTGGCGGTGTTCGGCGCCGCGCTGTTCTTCGGGATGATGGCCGGGCAGGGCGGCTAGGCCTTCCCGTCATTGCGAGCGAAGCGAAGCAATCCAGGTGGATGTAGAGCCCTACGAGACTGCATTGCTTCGCTTCGCTCGCAATGACGGATTTACCGCCGCGGGTCGTTCTCCAGCAGGATCGGCTTGCCGTGCGGGGTGGCCTCCGCCGCACGCGCCCAGGAGGCGGCAAGCGCATCGACGCCGTCATGCGAGGTCAGTCCCTTGGCGATGAGCAGATGCTCCAGCGCCTCGCACCAGCGCTCGTAATAGTCGGAGCCGTCGCGGCAGCCGCCTTCGGCCAGCGCCTCGCGGATTTCGGCGCCCAGCGCCTGCGCCCATTCGTCCGCTGTGAAGACGCCCTTGTTCTGTAGCGCGACGACCAGTGCAAAGGCCTGCGCCTGCCAGGGCTCGGCGAAAAGCGGGCCGCCGGCGTCGCGCGGGATTGGCGTATCTGCAGCCAGCGCGGCGGCAAGGTTGGTCTCAGGCTGGCTCAAGATAGCTCTCCCAGGCCTCGATGCTGACGGTGGAGGTCGGGTCGGCATTGCGGCCCCAGAGTTCGGGGCCGGTTAATACCACCGTGTAGAGCCACTGCGCCGTCTCGGGCAGCCCTTGAGCGCCCGTATCCGGGAAGACATGGCAGCCGGTCACGCGCTCGATCGTGCCAAGCTTGCCTCGCGCATAGCGCGGCAGCCGGGTGTGGTGCTGCGGGTTCATGACAAGGGTGCGCACGCTGTCGCCGACGGCAAAGCGCGCCGGGGCAGGGGCCTCGCGCTCATAGGGGAAGCCGCGCCGAAGCACCGCCGGGACATCCTCGCCTTTGAGCACGCGCTTGGGTGTCCTGGGGGGCGCGAGCGGCCTGCCCTGCGCCAACTCGTCGGGCGTCAGGAAACCGTGGCGGGTCAGCACCGTGTCGAGGCCAGCCAGCCAGATCTCGTAATAGGATGACGACAGGTAATCGGCCGGGGGGATGCTTTCGCGGGCCGAGCGGATTTCGTCGATCGACCAATGGCCCATGGCGCCGGCTGCGACATTGATGGCCAGCACCCGCTTCTCCCAGTCGTCGTGGAAGACCGGCTCGTTGGGTTCGGGGACGACCGGGCCGAAGCCCATCTGGCCGCCGAGGTCCTGTGCGCCGTTCATGCCTGCGCCTCCAGCGTCACGAGCTCGGTGCCGATCATCGAGTCGCGGCTGACGATGGTGGCGAGCTGTTCTTCCGACCAGCCTTCCGTGCCTTCAGGCCTCATGGGAATGACGAGGAAACGCGTCTCGGCAGTGGAATCCCAGACGCGGATGCGCTGGCCCTCCGGCAGGGTCACGCCGAAATCGGCGAGTGTGCCGCGCGGATCGATCACGGCCTTGGCCCGGTAGGGCGGGGATTTGTACCAGACCGGCGGCAGGCCCAGCACCGGCCAGGGATAGCAGGAGCACAGCGTGCAGACGATGAGGTTGTGCTCCTCGGGCGTGTTGAAGCAGGCGACGATGTGCTCGCCGCCGCGCCCGCCATAGTCGAGCTCGGCCACAGCGGCGGTGCCATCCGCCTTCAGGCGGGCGGCGTAGGCAGGATCGGTCCAGGCCTTTGCGACGACGCGGGCACCATTGCGGGGACCGACGCGGGTCTCGTAGGTCTCGACGATGGCATCCAGCGCAGCAGGGTCGACATAGCCCTTCTCGACCATCAGCGTCTCGAGCGCCTTCACCCGCGCCTCGATCGGCGTGAAATGATTGTCGTGGTCATGATCGTGGTCATGGCCGTGATGATGGTGGTCGCTCATCGCCACTTCTCCCTGTTTCCGATCGTCATTGCGAGCGTAAGCGAAGCAATCCAGGAGCACAGCGCTCCATGTCTCCCTGGATTGGTTCGCTGCTCTCGCAATGACGGTTTCATGCGATCCTGACCCGCGCCGCGCGCTCGAAACGCACCGCAAACGCGACGAGCGACTTGTCCGAGCCCTTTGGGCCGATCAGCGACATGCCGAGGGGTGCGCCCTCGCGCTGCGCCACCGGCACCGTGACCTGCGGAAAACCCGACAGGCCCGAGAGGCAGAGCAGGCGCAGCGCCCGGTTGCGGAAATCGTCGAGCTCGGCCTCGTTGGCGCTGACCAGCGGTGCGATATCGGGCACCGTCGGCATGATCAGCACGCCATCGTTGCCCAGCAGCTTCGCCAGCCTCGTCCGGAACGCCTTGCGCACGGCCTCGCCCTTGGCGAAATCTGCGTCGTTCACCGCCTTCGAGAAGGCGAAGCGCTCGGCCACGCCCGGTCCCAGCGGTGGAGCAAAGCGCTCTATCATTGCGCCATCGGCATGCCAGGCCTCGCGGCCCTGGATCCAGCGGAAGGCCCAATAGAGCGCGTCCAGATCGCGCGCGACCTTGATCGGCTCCGGCTGGCCCAGCACCGGCACGATGCGCTGCACGACATTGCGCAGGATGGTCTCGGCTTCGGGCACCGCCTGAGCGAACATGTCGTCGCCGAGCAGCAGGCGTGGCGCCTCGGGCAGGGAGACGCGGTCCTTGTCGAAGACGACGCCGGCGACGCGCGCGAAGACCTCGCCGTCGCGGGCGAACCAGCCGGGCGTGTCGAGGCTTTCCGCCAGCGGCCATACGCGCTTCAGCGAAAGCCGCCCGTGTGTCGGGCGGATGCCGAAGAGCCCGCCATAGCTCGCCGGCGCGCGCACCGAGCCGCCGGTGTCGGAGCCCAGCGCGATATCGGCAAGCCGGCCCGCCACCGCCGCCATCGACCCCGAGGACGAGCCGCCGGTGATCCGGTCGGGCGCGGCTGGATTGATCGGCGCACCGTAATGCGCGTTCTTGCCGTTGAGCGAGAAGGCGAGCTCATCGGTGTGGGTCTTGCCGACGAAGCGGGCGCCGGCGTCGAGCAAGGTCTTCACCAGCGGCGCCGTCTTGGTCTTGATGCCCGACTGCGCCAGCACGATCGGCGAGCCCGCGCCCGTCGGATAACCCTTGACGTCGAACAGGTCCTTGACCGCCAGCGTCAGCCCGGCGAGCAGGCCGGCCGGGCTGTGTTTCACCGGCGTATCGGGATAGGGCACGAAGCAACGGAACGGATCGTCGAAGGTCATCGGCATCAGATCCCCTTGGCATCGCCGTCAGAGCGCGGGTCGTGCGTCGCCTCGATATGGCCCTTGGGATGCCGGACCAGCATGCCGGCATGTCCGAAGCCATCGGCATAGGGCTCGCTGAACTCCTCGACCGGGTGGCCGGCCGCGGTGAGCCTGGCGACGAGCATCGGGTCGAAGCGGCTTTCCATCTTGAGCGACATGGTACCGCCGCCCCAGGTCTTGCCGAAGAGCCAGCGCGGCGCGTCGACGGCGGTCGCCGGGTTCTGGCCGAAGCGGTAGCGCGTGAAGATCTGCGCCTGGAACTGCGGCTGGCCGTCGCCGCCCATGGCACCGTAGGACATCACGCGGCCGTCGTCGAAGACCGCCAGCGGCGGGTTGAGCGTGTGGAAGGGCAGGCGGCCCGGAGTCAGCGGATTGACCGCTTTCCTGTCGAGCGAGAAGGAGACGCCGCGGTTTTGCCAGTGCACGCCGGTCTTCTCCAGCATGCAGCCCGAGCCGTATTCCCAGTACAGCGACTGGATGTAGGACACGGCGAGGCCAGACGCATCGATAGCGCCCATCCAGATCGTGTCGCCATCGCCGGATTTGAGCGGCCAGGAGGCGGCGCGCTTCATGTCGATGGCCGCCGTCTCGCGGTCGAGCGAGGCGGCGCTGAGCAGGCTCGCGACATCGACCCTCATATGAGCGGGGTCGGTGATGTGGCGGTTGCGCATGTCGAGAGCGCGCTTGGAAGCCTCGATCAGGGCGTGATGATGCTCGAAACCTTCCGCGCGGGCGACATTCAGGCGCTCGAACATGCCCAAAGTCGTCAGGGCGGCGAGCCCCTGCGTCGGTGGCGGGAAATTGTAGAGCGTCACATCCTTGAGCCGCAGCGACAGAGGTTGGACCATCTTCGCCCGATAGCCGGCCATGTCGTCGCGCGTGATCGGCGCGTCGATCCGCGCGAGGTCGGCAGCGATCTCGCGCCCGACATCGCCACGGTAGAAATCGCCGAGGCCGGCTGAGACGAGCTGCTCGAACATGCCGCCCAGCGCCTCGGGCCTGCGGCGCGCGCCGGTCTTGGGCCGCTCGCCACCCGGATAGAAGAAGGTCGAGAAGCCCGGCGATGCCTTCAGCGCGTCGAGTTCCTTGGGCTCGTAGCGGCACTCCGACGCCGAGACCTCGTAGCCTTCGGTACAATTGCGGATCGCGTCGGCGAGCAGGTCCTTGAGCGGGAGCCGGCCGCCGAGATTTTTCGCGAGGTCGAGCGCGACCTGCCAGCCCGCGATGGCGCCGGCGACGTTGATCGCGGAATCGGGACCACGCAACGGGATGGTGTCGTAGCCCTTCTCCCGGTAGCGCTCGATCGTCGCGAGCGCGCCGGCTGGGCCGCAGGCCTCGATCGCGTGGATCTTGCCACCTGGCTGGTGCACCAGCCAGAAGCCGTCGCCACCGACGGCATTCATGTGCGGGTAGACGACGGCGACGGTCGCAGCCATCGCGACCATGGCCTCGATGGCGTTGCCGCCCTCGGCGAGAATGGCGCGACCTGCTTGCGAGGCGAGATGGTGGGGGGCGGCGACGGCGGCCGAACCAAAGACAGGCGTATCGATCATCGGGCTCTTTTCAAGCTGTGACGGGACACCCATGTCCCGGAAGGCGGGGCTCTTGCGTTTCGCCGATCGGCGCGATTTTGTTGCATGCCGCGCCGGCCTCGGCTAGGCCGTTGCGCGCATGACTTTCTGAGGGACTGGAACATGGCCGCAAGGCGCACAAACTGGCGCACCCACGTCATGGTGATCTCGCTGGGTATCCTGATCGCGGTCGAGCTGTTCGGCGTGGCGCTGGCTTCGGGCTGGGCCCTGGCCGGCCTGTTCGATCTCGGCCATATCGTGGCCTACATCCTGATGGCGCTGTTCTCCGGCTTTGCCGCCTATGGCATGCTGAACCTGATGCGCCGGGTGATGAAGTTCGAGCACGTGGGCGGCCGCTGAGCGCAGCCGCCGCAAGGCTCAGTCGCAACGCCTGAGCGCGACCGGGTCGGCATCGGCCGGCAGGTAGTCCCCCATTGCACGACAAGCGCCCGCTACGCAGACGCGCCAGTCGGCCGTGGCGCCCGAGCGGCGCATCACGATCTCCGGCAGCGCCGGCAGGTCCGGCCGCCAACGCCAGAAACCATCGCTGAGCTTTGCGCCCTCGGGCGGGTCCATGCCCGCGCCCGAGCCTTCGACGCGGGCCTCGACCAGGCGAAGGCCGGCCGACGTATCGCGCCAGACCTCCTCCCACAGCGTCTTCTGGACCGAATGGCGCCAACCGAGCGTGATCTCGGCGCCGCCAAGCGCGACGACGAGGGCACCTGCGGCCAGGCATAGGCTCATGCCGGGGCCTGCACCTGCGAGCGGGCCGCAAAGCGATGGCGGAGCGTCAGCGCGAGAGCGAGGGCGTAGCCGATCGGATCGCTATAGGGGAATTCTCCGAACAGGAAGACTGCCGCGACGAAGCACAGCACGCGCTCCAGCAGCGTCAGGCGCCCGAACAGATAGCCGATCGCGACCATCCCGAAGAGCGCGATCGCAACGCCGGCCTTGAAGGTGGCGTAGACGACCGCCGGCCAGAAGCCGATCACGGCCGCCATCGGGTCGCCATTCTGCAGCATCAGGGCCGGCGAGTAGACCGCGATGAAAGGAATGACATAGCCCGCCAGCGCCACCCGCATGGCCTCCCAACCGATCTTGTCGGGGTTTTCCTTGGCGATCGGTGCCGCTGCCAGCGCCGCCAGCGCCACCGGCGGCGAGAGATCGGCCATGATGCCGTAATAGAACGCGAACATGTGGCTGACGATCAGCGGTACGCCGAGCTTCTCGAGCGCCGGCGCCGCCAGCGCCGCGACGATGATGTAGGTCGGGATCGTGGGGATGCCGGTGCCGAGCAGGATCGACAGGACCATTGTCAGGATCAGCGCCAGGAACAGGCTGTGCTGGCCGAGGCCGATGATCCAGGCGCCGAAGGTCGTGCCGATGCCGGTCTGTGTCATCAGCCCGATGATGGTGCCGACGATAGCGCAGGCGATGCCCACGGGGAGCGCCGTCTTGGCGCTGTCGGCAAGGGCATTGCGGCAGATCAGCAGGGTCGTGCGCCCACCCAGGGTGAAGGCGTTGAGCAGCACCAGGACCGCGATCAGGCCGGCGACGACCTTGACGTCCATGCCGTCCCTGAACAGCGCGGCAGCGATCAGCCCGAGGCCGATCCAGAAGATCGTCCGTTGCGTCGTCGATTTGAAGCCGAGCGCCACGCCCGCGCCGAGCAGAAGGCCCACCGTCAGCGCCAGGCCCATCGTGCCGGCAAAGAGCGGCGTGAAGCCGTGGAACAGCATGAAGACCAGCACGGCCAGCGGCAGAGCCAGGTACCAGCGCTCCTTCAGCGCCTTCAGCGGCTTGGGCAGCAGGCTGCGCTCGATGCCCTTGAGGCCGTGCTTGCCGGCTTCCAGATGCACCATCCAGAAGGCCGAGGCGAAATAGAGCACGGCGGGGATGACGGCCGCCTTGACGATCTCCGAGTATTCGACGCCGAGCGTCTCGGCCATGATGAAGGCGGCGGCGCCCATCACCGGCGGCATGATCTGGCCGCCCATGGAGGCCGTCGCCTCCACGCCGGCCGCAAAGGCGCGCCGGTAGCCGAACTTGATCATCAGCGGGATCGTGAACTGCCCGACGGTGACGACATTGGCGACGCCGGAGCCGGAAATCATGCCCATCAGGCCAGATGAGAACACGGCGACCTTGGCCGGGCCGCCGCGCGCGCCGCCGAACAGGCCCAGCGAGACGTCGTTGAAGAGATGGATCATGCCGGCCTTCTCGAGGAAGGAGCCGAAGACGATGAACAGGAAGATATAGGTCGCCGAGACATAGATCGGCGTGCCGTAGAAGCCCTCGGTGCCGAAGGACAGGTGCCCGATGATCTGGTCGAAGCCGTAGCCGCGATGGTTGAACGGGGAGGGCAGGTACTGGCCGAAGAACCAGTAGAGCAGGCAGACGCCGCACATGATCGGCAGCGCATTGCCCATCAGGCGGCGCGCCGCCTCGAAGATCAGCACCACAAGGAGCGACCCGACGACGAGGTCCATCGCGGTGGGGTCGCCGTCGCGAATGATCAGGTCATTGTAGAAGACTAGCTGATAGAGGCCGAGCCCGAATCCGACCAGGCCCAGCGCCCAGCCCAGGAGTCGACCAGCCTCCGACTTGGCCTTGAAATTGGCGACGAGACCGAAGGACAGCAGCAGCAGGAAGCCGACATGGACGCCGCGAACCGCCTGGCTCGGCAGGAAATGCCAGGCCGAGATCAGGATCTGGAACGAGGCGAAGACCAGCGCGATGCCGTAGGCGATCAGGCCCCAGCGGCCGGGCCCGAAGCCGGGCGGGAAGCCATGCTCGAAATTGTCGAGCGCCTCGTTCTCGATCGGCGCGCCGGTGGCGCCAGAGAGTTCGTGGAGCTGGTCGGTCTGGGCGGTGGTCATGCTGTAGGTCCTGCCGATGTCATCCCCTCACGCCGCGGCACGATGTGCCGTGGCGCGATTGGGGGGCCGTCTCGAGAAAAAGGCGTCGTCTCGTCTCGCAGTCCCGTGTCTGCGCTGCAGCACGGCGTGCCGCAGCGCGCACGGGACGACACGCGTGGTTACGAGCCGACCTTGAGGCCCTTTTCCTTCAGGTACCGGGCGGCGCCGGGGTGCAGCGGGATCGGCATGCCGTCGAGCGCGCTTTCGAGCTTGATCGCCTTGCCGGCCGAATGCGAGGCGCCGATTTCCGCCAGGTTCTCGAAGATGTTCTTCGTCATCTGGTAGACCAGTTCCTCCTTCACGCCCTCATGCGTGACGAGATAGTTCACCACTGCCGCGGTGTTCACATCCACGGTCTGGCCGCCATAGGTGTTGGCGGGAATGGGCGCGTTGATGAAGGGCGGGCCGGCCTTGTCGACGATCGCCTTGGGGACCTCGACGACCACGATCTCGACCGAGGCGGCGAGGTCGCGGATCGAGGCGACGCCGAGCCCCGCCGACTGCAGTGTGGCGTCGAGCTGGCGGTTCTTCATCAACTCGACGGATTCGGCGAAGGGCAGGTACTCGATCTTGCCGAGGTCCTTGTAGGTCAGGCCGGCCGCGGCCAGGATGGCGCGGGCGTTCAGTTCGGTGCCGGATTTGGGCGCGCCGACCGAGAGGCGCTTGCCCTTAAGATCCGCCAGCGTCTTGATGCCGCTCTCCTTGGAGGCGACGATCTGGACATAGTTGGGATAGATCGCGGTGATGCCACGCAGTTTCTTCAGCGGGGTCTTGAAGCCGGCATCCTCATCGCCCTTCCAGGCTGCATCGAGCGAATCGCCGAGCGTGAAGGCGATTTCGCCCCGGCCCTGCTGGAGCAGGACGAGGTTCTCGACCGAGGCCTTGGTTGCCTGCACTGTCGGGCGGGTGTTGGCGATCTTGTCGCCATAGATCTTCGAGAGTGCGACGCCCATCGGGTAGTAGACGCCCGAGGTGCCGCCGGTGAGGATATTGACGAAATCCTGGGCGCGGGCTGCCGCAGGAGCAAAAGCGATCAGCGCCGCGGTAGCGAGGCCAGCGAGAGGTCGGGCCCAAGCGAGCGTTTTCATGAAGTCTCCCTGAAAGTCTCCCGGCTCGCGCGGCCGGCTGGCCGTATTTGTAAAGCAGCGGCACGGTGAAGGGAAAGCGGAACAAACGCGGGGGTATCCGCCTTTAGCCCAATGCTGACGATGGTTTGGCCTGAGTTCTGCGTCGCGAATACGCAGTTTTCAAGCCTCTCTCAGGCCAAAGGCCCGGCTGTCCGTGTCCCTCGGGACGCTAGGCGCGGGATTGATTTCCCAACATCTGAACAGAACGAGACCGACCAGACATGCAAGACCGGGCCACGCCTCCGCTTCTCGACCGCCGCGCCCTGCTCGCCAGCGCCGGAGCCACCGCGACGCTGGCCGCACTCGGTTTTTCAACCGCCGCGCTCGCGGAGGAGGGCCTCAAGCTCGGCAGCGCCGAGGCGTTCAGCTTCGAGGGGCTGAAGACGCGGGCGCGCGAACTTGCCGGCAAGCCCTATCAGGCGCCGCCCTCACCGCGCCCCGACGTGCTGGAGCGGATCGATTACGACGCGCATGGCAAGATCAAGTTCAAGCCGGAGATGGCGCTCTGGGCCAAGGGGCCATCGCCCTGGCCGGTGACCTTCTTCCATCTCGGCCGCTTCTTCCAGAAGCCTGTGCTGATGCATGTGGTGGAGGCCGGGACGGCGCGCGAGATCGTCTACGACGCCAGCTATTTCGAGATGCCGGTGGATTCCGCGGCCCGCGAGCTGCCGTCCGGAGCGGGCTTTGCGGGTTTCCGCTTTCAGGAAAGTCGCTCCGGGCAGCCCGGCCGCAAGGGGGAGAAGCTGGACTGGCAGACAAATGACTGGGTCGCGTTCCTGGGCGCCTCCTATTTCCGCGCCATTGGCGAGCTCTACCAGTACGGGCTTTCGGCGCGCGGACTGGCGATCGATCCCGCAGTCGCCGGCACGATCGAGGAGTTTCCGGACTTCACCCATATCTGGCTGGAGACGCCCGAGCCCGCCTCCGAATTCGTGGTCGTCTACGCCTTGCTCTCGGGGCCCAGCGTGGCGGGCGCCTTCCGCTTCCGCATGCACCGCGGCAAGGGCGTGATCATGGAGATCGAGACGGCGCTGTTCCTGCGTAATGACGTGGCGCGGCTCGGTATCGTGCCGCTGACCTCGATGTACTGGTATTCCGAGACGGCCAAGAAGACTGCGATCGACTGGCGGCCCGAGGTGCATGATTCCGATGGTCTGGCGATCTGGACCGGCGCGGGCGAACGGGCCTTCCGCCCGTTGAACAATCCCGCCAGGACCACCGTCTCCTCCTTCATCGACCAGAATCCACGCGGGTTCGGCCTGGTGCAGCGCGACCGCGAGGTCGGGCATTACCTCGACGGCGTGTTCTACGAGCGCCGGCCGAGCCTGTGGGTCGAGATGCAGGGCGACTGGGGCAGGGGGGCAGTCCAGCTCATCGAGATTCCGACCGATGACGAGATCCACGACAACATCGTCGCGATGTGGGTGCCCGAGGGTCAGGCCCGCGCCGGCGCCGCCCTGACCTTCCGCTACACGCTGCATTGGCTTGCAGACGAACCCTTCGCACCGGCGCTGGGGCGGGTCGTCGCGACCCGGCTCGGCAATGGAGGCCGGCCCGGCACGGCGCGGCCGCGAGGCGTGCGCAAGTTCATGATCGAGTTCAAGGGCCCGGCGCTGGAAGCGATTCCGTTCGGGGTCAAGCCGGAGGTCGTGCTCTCGACCTCGCGGGGCAGCTTTTCCTATGTCTTCGCCGAGGCCATGCCCAATGACGTACCCGGCCATTGGCGCGCGCAGTTCGACCTCAGCGTCGAGGGCGACGATGCCGTCGAGATGCGCTGCTTCCTGCGCGGTGGCGACGCTGTGCTGACCGAGACCTGGCTGTACCAGTACCTGCCGTTCTGAGCGGGACAGAAGGCGAGTTGGATCCGGTCGCGGATGCCCTGAAGCTCGGGGGGTAGTCGTAGCATGTCCTTTGCATGGACTGATAGCAACGGCGGCGCTCCGTGCAGCCGTGCCGCCGCTGTCCCGCTGGCTGCCAGTGTCCCGACAGGAGCTTCACGCCATGATCCAGAGATTCCTGAGCTGTACGATCGCTGCGCTTGCCGTCCTGACATCGGCGCATCTTGCTGCGGCCCAAGGCGCGATCGACAACACAGCGCTCGAAAGTGCAGCCTTTCGGGCGCATGAGCGGACTTTCGGGCTCGTCTACATATTGCCGTCGGAGGTCAACAACACGTTGCAGACGACAATCGGGGGACCGTTGAAAGAGCATCTTCTGGTGCTCGGTCTCGAGACGGAAGCGATCCGCTCCAATATCGCGCATGTCACGGTGGTCCACATCCACAACGCGGATCCGACGACGCCGGCGAAGATGCTCAAGGTGCTGCCGAAACCTCCTGCGCCGATCGAGGCCACGCTGAAGCGGTTCTACACGACCGAAGCCGCCAAGGGGGCCGGCCAACCCTGGTGGCTCGACCTCGGTGTGGTGAAGGAGGGCGCGGGCTTCGAGGCCATGATGGCCTACAACACCGCAGCGACAGCCGCATTCGCGCCCCTTCGTGATGGGCCGCTGCCGCGCGTGACCGGCCCGGTCTTTGCGAAGATGGGCGATGCCGGCAAAGACCTCGTCAGGACGGTTGGGGTCAGCGGCGTCAATGTCGTCAAGGACGGCAAGGAACTGCGCTCGCACAATCCTCACAACACCCTCGTCTACAGCACCAAGAGTTTCACGCCCGAGTTGGAGGCTGCGATGAACAAGGTCGCCGAGCAGTTCAACCAGATCCTGCCGGAGGGGATTCCCGCCAGCTTCAAGACGGTTTCGATCGTGGAACTGGCGTTTTCAGGCAACGTCACGCGCGAGATCTACCGCATCGATCTGGCGAGCGGGGCGGTCCTGGACGTTGCGACGGGCAAGACCGTTGCCCGTTGATCTGATCTGATCGCCGCTCACTCATGGCGCGCGCAGCAGACACAGCGCGCGCAGCGATCATGTGAAAACAAGGTCGTGAGCGCTTGCGTCGGCGAATGTGTAACTTTATATCATTCCCATGGCTCACGCGCATGGTCACGGCACGCATCGTCCCGCCTCGGAGAATCCGGGCTGGTCGCTGCTGCGCCTGTCTGCGGCGAGCCGGCTTGGCCTGGCGCTGGCGATCATCGTCGTGCTGTGGATCGCGACCTGGGCCGTGATCTCGTGAGGAAAGTTGCGTCCGACATGTCCGCCATCCGCCTCGCAGACCTGACGCTCGGCTATGATCGCCACCCGGCTGTGCATCATCTCTCGGGCGAGATCGCCTCGGGCAGCCTGACCGCGATCGTCGGCCCCAATGGCGCGGGCAAGTCCACTTTGCTCAAGGGCATTGCCGGGGCGCTCGCCCCGCTCGAAGGCAGCGTCTCGGTCGCGCGTGGCAAGCGCCTGGCCTATCTCCCGCAATCGGCCGATCTCGATCGCTCCTTCCCGATCCATGTCTATGATCTCGTCGCCATGGGGCTGTGGAACGCGGCCGGGATCTTTGGTCGCATCGGGCTCGGTGTGAAGCAGAAGGTCGACGAGGCGATCGCCGCCGTCGGCCTGACCGGTTTTGAGCGCCGGCCGATCGGCTCGCTCTCCGGCGGGCAGATGCAGCGCGTGCTGTTTGCCCGGCTCCTTCTGCAGGACGCCGAGATCATCCTGCTCGACGAGCCGTTTACTGCCATCGACGCCCGCACGACTGCCGACCTGCTGGCGCTGGTCCAGCGCTGGCATGGCGAGAGCCGCACCGTCATCGCCGTGCTGCACGACATCGAGACTGTCCGGCGGGCTTTTCCACAAACCCTGCTGCTGGCGCGCGAGGCGGTGGCCTGGGGCGAGACCGGCGAGGTGCTGACTGCCGCCAACCTGCTGCAGGCGCGCCGCATGGTCGAATCCTTCGACAGCCACGCCGCCCCCTGCGCGCGCGACGCGGCGTGAGCCGATCATCCCACCGTTAGCCGAACGCCGTCATTGCGAGCGAAGCGAAGCCATCCTGACTTCCAGCCGTCGAGGTGTCCTGGATTGCTTCGCTGTGCTCGCAATGACGGTTGAGATGCACGACGCCTGACCGCCACGGACCTCATGCCGACCTTGCTCTACGACCTCCTCATCGGCCCCTTCGCCGAGTTCGATTTCATGCGCCGTGCGCTGGTCGGCATTGTCGCGCTGTCGGTCTCGGGCGCGCCGATCGGCGTGTTCCTGATGCTGCGCCGCATGAGCCTGACCGGCGACGCCATGGCGCATGCGATCCTGCCGGGCGCGGCCATCGGCTATCTCGTCGCCGGCTTTTCGCTGCCGGCCATGACGATCGGCGGGCTCGCCGCCGGCTTTGCCGTGGCACTCGCGGCCGGCGCGGTGGCGCGCGTCACGGTGATGAAGGAGGACGCCTCGCTTGCGGCGTTCTACCTGATCTCGCTGGCGCTGGGCGTCACCATCGTCTCGCTGCGCGGCTCGGCCATAGACCTCCTGCATGTGCTGTTCGGCAATGTGCTGGCGCTCGACAATGATGTCCTGGTCCTGCTGTCGGGCGTTGCGACGCTGTCGCTGCTAACGCTGGCTGCGCTCTACCGCCCGCTGGTGATGGAATGCGTCGACCCCGGCTTCCTGCGCTCGGTCAGCCGGTCCGGAGGCTTCGTCCACCTGACCTTTCTGGGCCTCGTCGTGCTGAATCTGGTGGCCGGCTTCCACGCGCTGGGCACCCTGCTCGCGGTCGGGCTGATGATGCTGCCGGCGGCGGCGGCACGCTTCTGGACCGCCGACATCACCCGGCTCATCCTGCTGGCGAGCGGGTTTTCGATGCTCTCGGGCTATGCGGGGCTCGTCCTGTCCTATTCCGTCGGCAGCGGGTTGCCGGCCGGCCCCGCCATCATCCTCTCGGCAGGGGCGCTCTATCTCTGCTCTCTCCTCGTCGGCTCCCAGGGCGGATTGCTCAGACGCCTCTTGCCTCGGCCTCATCTCCAGCGCTAGTAATGTTATAGTGTTTCATTATCTACGGGAGAAGCCCATGCCTGACCGTCGCCAATTCGTGCCCGGCCTCCTGGCCGGCCTCGCCATCGGCCTTCTCGTCGTGGCGAGCCCGCTGCCCTCGCGGGCTCAGGACAGGCTGCCGGTGGTGGCGAGCTTCTCGATCCTGGGCGATTTCGTCCGGGAGATCGGTGGCGAGCGTGTCACGGTGACGACGCTGGTCGGCCCCGATGGCGACACGCATGTCTATTCGCCCAGCCCGACCGATGCGAAATCGGTCGCAGCCGCAAAGCTGATCGTCGTCAACGGCCTGAAGTTCGAAGGCTGGCTGCCGCGCCTGATCAAGTCCTCGGGCGCCAAGGGCGTGGTCGCGACCGCGACGACTGGCATCAAGCCGATCGAGGCAGCCGAGGACGAGCAAGCCCATGGCAAGGGCGGGCATGATCACGGCCATGACGATCCCCATGCCTGGCAGAGCGTGGCCAATGCCAAGCTCTACGTCGCCAACATCCGCGATGCGCTCGGAGCCGCCGACCCCGCCGGCAAGGTGGCCTATGATGCGAACGCGGCCGCCTATCTCGCAAAGCTGGACACACTCGAGGCGGAGATCAAATCGGCCGTGACGCGCATTCCGGCGGAGCGCCGCAAGGCGATCACCTCGCATGACGCTTTCGGCTATTTCTCGAAGACCTATGGCATCGCGTTCGTGGCGCCGCAGGGCGTCTCGACCGAAGCCGAGGCCTCTGCGCGGGATGTCGGGCGCATCATCCGTCAGATCCGCACGCAGAAGATCCCCGCCGTCTTCCTCGAGAATGTCACGAATCCGCGCCTGATCGAGCAGATCGCGCGGGAGAGTGGGGCCCGCATCGGCGGCCGGTTGTTTTCCGACGCGTTGTCCGGAGCGAACGGGCCGGCCGGGACTTACATCCAGATGATGAAACACAATATAAGCGAGATCGAAAAGGCGCTCGGCGCCGGCCCGGCCTGAGGCATATCCGCAGCAGACACGGCGTCATCCTGGACAAGCCGCGCAGCGGCGCAGAGCCGGGATCCAGCGGAGGGCTCCGGCGCTCTGGCATGGATCCCGGCGCTCCGCTTCGCTCCGGCCAGGATGACGACGGCGGATAAAGCTCCCGGCAGAGTCCAATCCAATTCGAAGACTGAGCAGGATCGACCATGTCCGAAAAAATTCCCGTCACCGTGCTCACCGGCTATCTCGGCGCCGGCAAGACCACGCTCCTCAACCGCATCCTCACCGAAGACCACGGCAAGAAATTCGCCGTCATCGTCAACGAGTTCGGCGAGGCCGGTATCGATGGCGACCTCGTCGTCGGCGCCGACGAGGAAGTGTTCGAAATGAACAACGGCTGCATATGCTGCACCGTGCGCGGCGATCTGATCCGCATTCTCGACGGCCTGATGAAGCGCAAGGGCAAGTTCGACGCGATCATCGTCGAGACCACGGGGCTCGCAGACCCTGCGCCCGTCGCCCAGACCTTCTTCGTCGACCAGGATGTCGGCGACGCTACCAAGCTCGATGCGGTCATCACCGTGACCGACGCGAAGTGGCTGACGCAGCGGCTGAAGGACGCGCCCGAGGCCAAGAACCAGATCGCCTTTGCTGACGTCATCGTCCTCAACAAGGTCGATCTCGTCTCGGCCGAGGAATTGGCGGCTGTCGAGGCGCAGATCCGCGCCATCAACCCCTATGCCAAGCTGCACAAGGCGACACGCTGCGACGTGCCGATCGATGCCCTGCTGGACCGCAACGCCTTCGATCTCGACCGCATCCTCGACATCGAGCCCGATTTCCTCGAGTCCGGGCACCATCACCACCACTCCGACGAGGTGCGCTCGATGTCGTTCACGATCCCCGGCGACGTCGATCCGGAAAAGTTCATGCCCTGGATCAACGATCTAAGCCAGGCGCAGGGGCCCAACATCCTGCGCTCGAAAGGCATCCTGGCCTTCAAGGACGAGCCGCGGCGCTTCGTCTTCCAGGGCGTGCACATGATCCTGGACGGCGACCTCCAGCGCGACTGGAAGCCGGGCGAGGAGCGCAACTCGCGCCTCGTCTTCATCGGCCGCAATCTCGACGAGGCCGCGCTGCGCCAGGAATTTCTGGCCTGCGCGGCGTGATGTGAGCTGCGGAAGCCCTCGCCGTCATTGCGAGGAGCATAGCGACGAAGCAATCCAGCGGGTGCCGCGAGCCCTGCCTCTGGATTGCTTCGCTGACGCTCGCAATGACGGTTCAAGCCGAGCGAGAAACGCGCTAGACCCTGCCCATGGATACGATCACCAAACCCGTTTCGTTGCGCGAGCATGTCGTCCCCGTCGAGGCCGGCGAGCATGTCGTCGGCGCCCATTGGCTCAAGGATACGCTGGCGCTCGCGCTGGCCGACGGCCGCGTGCTGCGCTGGCGCGATGGCGCCACTGAGAGCATCGAGGTCCATGCCGGCGGCATTCTCTGCACAGCGGGCGACAGCGAGCGCCTGATCAGCGGCGGCGATGATGGACGCGTTGTCGCGACGCCAGCCGTTGGCGAGCCGATCGAACTTGCAAAGGACCCGAAGCGTCGCTGGATCGACGCGGTCGCGCTCTCGGCCTCGGGCAGCATAGCCTGGAACACCGGCAAGAGCGTGCATGCGCGCGACGACAAGGGGCGGGTCCGGAGCCTCGACGTCACGACCACTCCGCAGGGGCTGGTGCTGGCGCCAAAGGGCTATCGCCTCGCCATCGCGCAGATGAACGGCGTCTCGCTCTGGTATCCCAACACCGAGGCCAAGCCCGAATTCCTGGAATGGAAGGGCTCGCATCTCGTCGTCGTCTGGTCACCCGACGGGCGCTTCGTCGTCTCCTCGATGCAGGAGAACGCGCTGCATGGCTGGCGGCTCGGCGACAAGCCCACACATATGCGCATGACGGGCTATCCGGCCAAGCCGCGCTCGCTGTCCTGGTCGCATGACGGGCTGTGGCTCGCCTCGAGCGGTGCCGATGCCGCGATCGTCTGGCCGTTCCAGGGCGAGGGGCCGACCGGAAAAGCCCCGCGCGAGTGCGGGGCGCGCCACGCCAAGGTGACGCGCGTGGCCTTCCATCCCAGGGCGCTGGTGCTGGCTGTCGGCTATGACGACGGCTGCATCCTGATGATCCGCCTGACCGATGCCTCCGAACTGCTGGTCCGTCCGGCGCAGAAGGCCAGCGGCATCACAGCCTTCGCCTGGGACAAGCTCGGCAAGAAGCTCGCCTTCGGCACCGAGGACGGGCTGGCGGGCGTCCTGACGCTGCCGGCGGGCTGAGCGGCACGATGCGCTTCGGCCTGTTCGGCAAAAGCGCCGCCGACAAGGCTGCCGCGGCCGATGCTGCGACGCGGATCAAGACGGATGTGCGCGATCTGCTGGGGCTGAGCGAGGCCGCAGCGATCGCCGTCAACGAGATCCTCTGCGCCGACCCCGCCTGTCCCGGCACCGAGACGGTGATCCTGGTGATGAACCCGGGCGAAAAGACAAAGGCCTTCAAGGCGCAGATGGCCATGGCCGATCTCAAGCGCGAGGCGCTGGCCGAGGTTCTGGCGCAGTAAGCTCATCGTCATTGCGAGCGGAGCGAAGCAATCCAGACCTTGCGCTCCACGTCTCCCTGGATTGCTTCGCTGTGCTCGCAATGACGGCTGTCGTCGGCACGTAACCGCCATGGCCTGTCAGGAGCCTTGGCGATATTCTGCGGCATGGCTCGTCGACCCAACCTCCCGCCCGCTCTCACCTCCTCACAAGCTCGCCGGATCTGGCTGAGGGCCCAGCGCCTGGATATGCGCGAGCCCTTCGGCAGCGGCCCCGAAGCGACGCGGGCGGCGATCGAGCATCTCGGCTATGTGCAGATCGACACGATCAATGTGATCGAGCGCTGTCATCATCACATCCTGCAATCGCGCATCCCCGGCTACGAGCGGGCGCATCTCCAGCAGGCCCAGTCGGCAGAGAAGAGCGTTTTCGAATACTGGACGCATGCGCTGTCCTATGTGCCGACGCGCGACATCCGCTTCTTCCTGCCCGCGATGAAGGCCCATCGCGAGGAGCCCAAGCGCTGGTCGGCGGTGGGCGGCGGGGAGGAGGCTCGCAAGCTTCTGCGGCGCATCCGTCGGGATGGCGCGCTGACAATCCGCGACATCGACAGCGACGTGCTGGTCGAGAAGGCGCATCTCTGGGCCAGCAAGAAGCCCTCAAAAGGCCTGCTGGAGCGGGCTTTCTACGATGGCGAGCTTGTGGTCTCGGCGCGCGCCGGCATGCTCAAGACCTATGAACTGTTCGACCGGCATTTCGCCTGGGAGAAGCGGCCGATACCCGCCTCGCAGCGGCAGGTCACCGCGTATCTCCTGGACCGCGCCCTGCGCTCGCAAGGAGTGGTCAGCCTCGATTCCGTCTGCCATCTCGATGCCCCCGGAAAGAAGGCCGTCGCCGAGTTGATCGCCGCGCGGGTCAAGCGCCGCGAACTTGTCGCTGTCGATGTCGATGGTGCGGGCAAAACCGGGCACTGGATGCCGCGCGACCTGCTTGAGGCCATGCCGGCGCAGGCGCCCGATGAGGAACTGGTCCACATCCTCTCGCCCTTCGATCCGCTGATCATCCAGCGCAAGCGGCTGAAACTGTTCTTCGGCTATGACCACCTCTTCGAGGCCTACCTGCCGAAGGAGAAGCGGGTCTTCGGCTATTTCGCGCTTCCCGTGCTGGTCGGTGACAGGATCGTGGCGGCGCTCGATCTCAAGACCGATCGCGCCGCCGGAAAGCTCCTGATTCAGCAATGGAGCTGGATCGACGGGCAGGGGACGCCTGAGCTGAAGGCGCGGATCGAGGGGGAACTGGGCCGCTTCGAGCGCTTCCAGTTGGGCTGAGCCGCTTCCCGTCATTGCGAGCAAAGCGAAGCAATCCAGTGGCGGAAGAGCGCTACGTCCTCCTGGATTGCTTCGCTTTGCTCGCAATGACGCTACGGGGCCGTCAGGCGCCCAGCAGGTCCACCAGATGCGGGATCAGCGGCTCGTCGGCCGGCGGCATGGCGAGGTCGCGCAGCTTGCCGGGGCGGACCCATTTCAGCGCCTGGCCTTCACGCGAGCTGACCGTGCCCTGCCAGCGCCGGCAGATATAGAGCGGCATCAGAAGGTGGAACTCGGGATAGGCATGGCTGGCGAAGGTGAGCGGCGCCAGGCAGTCCTCCTTCACGGTGATGCCGAGTTCCTCGTCGAGCTCGCGGATCAACGCGGGTTCGGGACGCTCGCCCGTCTCCAGCTTGCCGCCGGGAAACTCCCACAGGCCCGCCAACGACTTGCCCTCTGGCCGCTGCGTGACGAGGATGCGGTTGTCGGGATCGATCAGCGCGCAGGCGACGACGAGAAGCAGTTTCAAGCGAAGAACTCAATTGCCGGAGAGGATGATGTCGACCGGCTCGGTTTCCCGGCCGGTCAGCGTGACGCTATCATAGACCGAGCCGCCCTCGCGCTGCTCATCATCGCCCCAGACGATCTGGGCCGTGAGAAAATAGCGTCCGGGCGGCACGTTCTCGAACCGGAAGCGACCATTGGCCTGGATCTTCACAATTCGGGTGTGCTCGCCATAGGCGGGATCGGGTGCGTCCTGCTTGGGATAGCGCGCCACCGCCACGAACTTCCGGTCGCCATAGAGCTGCGTCACGCGCTCCTGCGCATAGGCCGTCGCCGGGATCAGGCGAATGACCTCGCCTGCCGCATTGACCACCGTGCCGGTCGAGCGCGTGCGGAAGGCATGGCCGGTGACGACGCCCGTGCCCGGTTTCTTGATGAAGGCGGCATCGGCTGCGGAAAAGACCTGTGTCGCGGGCGGGCGCTGGGGCGTGTGGCACGCGGCCATCGCAACAGCCAGAACGACGACAGCACCAGCCAGCCTGATCATCCCGCCCTCTTTGTCGCCGTGACAAGGAATACTCCGGCCAGGATGATGCAGCCTCCGATGATCTGGCGCATCTCCAAAGTTTCGCCGAGCACGAGGATGCCCATGATCGTCGCCACGGTGGGGACGAGATAGCCGGTCATCGCCGCGCGCGTCGGGCCTGCCGCCCGGATCAGGCGCATGAAGATCGCCATGGGAATTGCAGTCGAGGCGAGGCCGAGCGCGAGCATGGCCGGCCAGTGGTCTGCGATCGGCAGCAGCGCGGCCGAGCCGGAGAAGACGAGGGTCAGGCCAAGCGCGACGAGGCCCGACACGACCTGCTGGCCAAGCGCCAGCCGTGCGGGATCGCCGGCCGAGGCCGGGACGGCGCGGGCGTAGAGATTGCCGGTGGCATAGCCGAGCATGACGCCGACCATGGCCAGCACGCCCAGCGCGGTGCCCCCGCCCTCCACGAGGCGCGGGCCGATCAGGACACCGACCCCGACCATCCCCAGGAGGATTCCGGCGAGGCGACGCCCACTCAGCCGCTCCTCGGCGAACAGGAAATGCGCGAACACGGCCGTGACCAGAGGGCCGGCCGCCTGGATCATTGCCGCGGGTCCGCTGGCGAGTTGCGTCAGCGCATAGGCGACGAGCACATTGGGCACCCAGCCATTGGTCGTGCCGAGCACGAGCCAATGCCTGATCTCGTCACGGCGCGGCAGCGGGTTCTGGCCGAGCCATACAATCCACAACGCCAGCGTGCTCGCGCCGAGCAGGCCGCGCCCGGCCGCGACGGCCAGAGGCGACACCTCGCCGTTCATCAGCTTGATGAACAGGAAACTGCAGCCCCAGAAGAAGGAGCAAACCAGCAGGTTCCCAACGACGAAGGCCCGGCTGGGTTCGGCCGGCCGCGGCGCCTCAGCTGCGATAGTCGCCATTGATCTCGACATAGGCCTTGGTCAGGTCGCAGGTCCAGACGACGGACCTGCCCCGGCCGATTCCGAGATCGGCGGTGATGACGATGTGATCGCCCTTCATGTAGTCGGAGACCGCCTGCTCGTCATAGGAACCCGCGCGCGCGCCCTGCTCGGCGACCATGATCTCGCCGAAGGAGATGTCGAGCCTGTCGCGATCAGCGGGCTCGCCGGCCTTGCCGACGGCCATGACGACGCGGCCCCAATTGGCGTCCTCGCCGGCGACCGCGGTCTTGACCAGCGGCGAATTGGCGATGGAGAGCGCAACGCGCTTGGCCGAGCGCGACGAGGTGGCACCCGCGACGCGGACCTCGACGAATTTGCGCGCGCCCTCGCCATCCTTGCAGACCAGATGCGAGAGCTCGAGCAGCAGGCTGTTCAGCGCGCGCTTGAAGCCCGACAGCCTGTTGTCGCCGATCTCGGTGATGGCGGGTACGCCGCGGGCGGCGGCCTTGCCGGTGGCAAACAGCATCAGCGTGTCTGAGGTCGAGGTGTCGCTGTCGACGGTGACGGCGTTGAACGAGCCTTTTACGCCCCTCGACAGCAGCGCCTGCAAGACGGGGGCGGCGATCGGCGCATCGGTGAAGACGAAGGACAGCATGGTGGCCATGTCGGGCGCGATCATGCCCGCGCCTTTGGCGATGCCGGCGAGGACGATCTCATGGCCGTCGATCTTGGCTTTTCGCGACAGCGCCTTGGGGAAGGTGTCGGTGGTCATGATCGCCTTGGCGGCGTCGATCCAGGGACCGTCGGCGGCGCGGCTGGCGCAATCCTGCAGCACGCCGTTGAACTTGGTGGCGTCGAGCGGTTCGCCGATCACGCCGGTCGAGGCGATGAAGACTTCCTGCGGCTGGCAGCCGACGGCCTTGGCGGCGATCTCGGCGGTCAACTTGACGGAATCGCGACCTTTGAGGCCGGTGAAGGCGTTGGCGTTGCCGGAATTGACCACGATGGCCCGAGCGGAGCCCTGCGCCAGGTTCTCGCGGCACCAGTCGACCGGGGCCGAGGGGCATTTCGAGCGCGTGAAGACGCCGGCGGCCTGAGTGCCCTCGTCGAGCAGCATCAGCACGACATCGGTGCGGCCCTTGTAGCGGATGCCCGCCTCGGCCGTGGCGAAGCGCACGCCCGGCACGGCGGGAACTTTTGGCTGCTGCTTGGGAGCGAGCGGAGAAACGGGAACATCCTTGCCGGCCATCGTAAGCGTCTCCTGTGCGGGGAGGCTGATGTGCCGCAGGGCGGGCCAGAAAACAAGAAGGGCGACCTCTCGGCCGCCCCTCCTGTGGTGCAATGGTCGTCGTCAGGCGTCGATCAGGGCTTCTTCGGCTCTGCGGGCTTGGCGGCAGGAGCTGTGTCGGCGGGCTTGTCGAGGCGCTCGATCTGCGCCTTTTCCCGCAGCGCCAGCACGAGATCCTGCTGGGCCTTGCGCTCGAGATACTGGTCGATCTGCGGCTTCACCGAGGCGAAGTCCGGCAGCGGCTTGGTGCGACGATCCTCGAGCTTGATGACATGCCAGCCGAACTGGCTCTTCACGGGCTCGGAGACCTCGCCCTTCTTCAGCTTGAAAGCGGCTTCGGCGAATTCCGGGACCATGCGGTCCTTGCTGAACCAGCCGAGCGAGCCGCCTTCCTTGCCTGAGCCGGGATCCTTGGAGAGTTCGGCTGCGATCTTGGCGAAATCCTCGCCCTTCTTGATGCGCTCAGCGACCGTCTTGGCGACGGCCTCGTCCTCGACCAGGATATGGCGGGCGTTGAGCTCTTCCTCGGGCGTCAGAGCCTTGACGGTGTCGTTGAACAGCTTCTGGGCTGCTTCCGGCGTCGCGGCCTTCTTGGCCTCGCGCTGCAGGTATTCGTCGAGCAGGACCTTGTCGCGGTTATAGGCGAGGCGGGCTGCGAAATCGGGACCTTCGCCGACCTTGGCGTCGGTCGCGGCCTTGGCGCCGAGCTTGAGGTCGACCAGGTAGTTGACGACCTCGTCGCGCTTGCGCTCCTCGGGGACCTGAGCGAGGCGCTCGCCGAGATCCTCGGTCGCAAGCGTCATGTCGCGTTCGGTGATCGCCATGCCGTTGACCTTGGCGACGACCTTGTCGGGTTGGGCTGGCGCGGGCTGGGCCAGTGCTGCCGGCGCGACGGCAAGCGCCAGGCCGAGAGAGAGCAAAGCGAGACGAGACGTCATGGGACAACCTTTCGCATGCAGCGCACAGCAATGATTTTCGTTGCACTGCCAGTTGAACGCGGCAAAGGCAAGGCGGTTGAGCCACTTAAGCCAAGCGTTCACGCAAGAGTTCCTCGCCGGGAGGGCGATTACGCAGGAGACATCGGCCGCGCCCTTGGCACGGGCGAGGGAAAACACCACATCGGGAGCGAAATCGGCTGCCTATCGCGTACCGGCGCGCGGTACGTAAAGCGGCTGGACCCGGCAACCGCGCCCGTCTAAACACGCGGTCGCATTGAGAATTATCGGGCTCTCGCCCGCGCGCGGATTTCCGTGGGCCGTGAAGCGAGAGCCGTTCGTATCGAAAGGCCCAACATGCTTGGCGCGCTTGCAAAGAAACTCTTCGGCTCGTCGAACGACCGGCGCGTCAAGGGCTATGGTCCGCGCGTCGCCGCGATCAACGCGCTCGAGAACGAGGTCAGCGCTCTCACCGACGAGCAGCTGCAGGCCCGGACCGCCGAGTTCCGCCAGCAGATCGCCAACGGCACCAAGCTCGACGACCTGCTCGTGCCGGCCTTCGCGACGGTGCGCGAGGCGGCCAAGCGCGTGCTCGGCCAGCGGCCCTACGACGTTCAGCTCGTCGGCGGCATCGTGCTTCACGAAGGCGCGATCGCCGAAATGAAGACCGGCGAAGGCAAGACCCTGGTCGCGACCCTGCCGACCTATCTCAATGCGCTCGAGGGCAAGGGCGTCCACGTCGTCACGGTGAACGACTATCTCGCCCGCCGCGACGCGGAGTGGATGGCGCGCCTCTACAACTTCCTGGGCCTCTCGGTCGGCATCATCGTCCACGGCATCGAGGACGAGGAGCGCCAGCGCGCCTACGCGAGCGACATCACCTACGGCACGAACAACGAGTTCGGCTTCGACTATCTGCGCGACAACATGAAGTACGAAGTTGGCCAGATGAGCCAGCGCGGCCATCACTTCGCGATCGTCGACGAGGTCGATTCGATCCTGGTCGACGAGGCGCGTACGCCGCTCATCATCTCCGGGCCGCTCGACGACAAGTCCGACCTTTACGTCGCGATCGACAAGATCCTGCCGGGCCTCGTGGCCGGCGATTTCGAGGTCGACGAGAAGCAGCGTGCGGTTTCGCTGACCGAGGCCGGCAACGACCATATCGAGGAGCTGCTGCGGGAGGCCGGGCTGCTCAAGGAGGGCGATCTCTACGACGCCCAGAACGTCACGCTGGTGCATCACGTCAACCAGGCGCTGCGGGCGCATTCGCTGTTCACGCGCGACAAGGACTACATCGTCCGCAACGACGAGGTCGTGATCATCGACGAGTTCACCGGCCGCATGATGCAGGGCCGGCGCTATTCGGAAGGGCTGCACCAGGCGCTCGAGGCCAAGGAACACGTCACCGTCCAGCCCGAGAACGCGACGCTGGCCTCGATCACGTTCCAGAACTATTTCCGCCTGTATTCAAAGCTCGCCGGCATGACCGGCACGGCCTCCACCGAGGCCGACGAGTTCTTCGAGATCTACAAGCTCGAAGTGGTCGAGATCCCGACCAACCTGCCGGTCTCGCGCAAGGACGAGGACGACGAGGTCTACCGCACCTTCGAGGAGAAGGTCCGCGGCGTCATCCGCGAGATCAAGGCGGCGCAGCAGAACGGCCAGCCGACCCTGGTCGGCACGACCTCGATCGAGCGTTCGGAACTGGTCGCCGAGATGCTGGTCAAGGACGGCTTCCAGCAGATCGACTTCTCGCAGCCCAACGCGCTGGAGCCGATCTATGCCGCTGCGCGCCAGGGCAAGCCCTCGAACCATTTCGCCGTGCTGAACGCCCGCTTCCATGAGCAGGAGGCCTATATCGTCGCCCAGGCCGGCGCGCCCGGCGTGATCACGATCGCCACCAACATGGCCGGCCGCGGCACCGACATTCAGCTCGGCGGCAATGCCGACATGCGCATCAAGCACGATCTCGGCGACATGCCCGAGGGTCCCGAGCGCGATGCGGGGGAGGCCCGCATCCGCGCGGAAGTCGCCGATTTCAAGCAGCGCGTGCTCAAGGCCGGCGGCCTCTACATCGTCGGCACCGAGCGCCATGAGAGCCGCCGCATCGACAACCAGCTGCGCGGCCGCGCCGGCCGCCAGGGCGATCCCGGCCGCTCGAAATTCTTCCTGTCGCTGCAGGACGACCTGATGCGCATCTTCGGTTCCGACCGCATGGACGGGATGCTGCAGAAGCTCGGCCTCAAGGAGGACGAGGCGATCGTCCATCCCTGGATCAACAAGGCGGTCGAGAAGGCGCAAGGCAAGGTCGAGGCTCGCAACTTCGACATCCGCAAGAACATCCTGAAATACGACGACGTGATGAACTCGCAGCGCAAGGTCGTGTTCGAGCAGCGCCGTGACTTCATGCGCCAGGAGACCGTGCGCGAGACGATCGACGACATGCGCCACGGCGTCTGCGAGGACCTGGTCGCCCGCCACATCCCCGAGGAGGCCTATCCCGAGCAGTGGGACACCACGGCTCTCAAGGAAGGCGTGATGCAGTTCCTCAACCTCGATCTTCCGATCGAGGAATGGGCAAAGGAAGAGGGCATCGCCGACACCGAGCTGCGCGAGCGTATCCGCAAGCTGGCCGATGCTGACTATGCCGCGCGCATCGAGCGCAACACCGAGGAGGTGATGGTCTATGTCGAGAAGCAGGTTCTGCTGCAGACGCTCGACCATCTCTGGCGCGACCATCTCGTCACGCTCGACCATCTCCGGCAGGTCATCGGCTGGCGCGGCTATGCCCAGCGCGACCCGCTCAACGAGTACAAGCAGGAAGCCTTCGAGCTCTACGACTCCCTGACCGACCGCCTGCGCGAGCAGGTGACGGGCAATCTCATGCGGATCGAGGTTCGCTTCGATGCGCCGGAGGAGTCCGCTGGCCTGCCGCCCCAGGGCGATGGCGAGGCGGGCGCTGGCTTCGGCGGCGATTTCGGCTCGGCCGGCCTGCAATACGCAGCCACCGATGGCGACGTCGCCGTGCTCGACCGCGATCCGCAGGACCCGGCGACATGGGGCAAGGTCAGCCGCAACGAAGCCTGCCCCTGCGGCTCCGGCAAGAAGTTCAAGCACTGCCACGGACAGTTCGTCTGAGCTCAAGCGTTCGACCTCGGAAACGCACCGTCATCCTGGGCGCCCGTAGGGCGTCCAGGATCCATCGGAGAGCTCCTCAGCTTTGAGCGATCTCGGACCTGTGCCGCTGCGCAGTTCCAGGTTGACGCAATGGTTGACGGGAAACTCTCCACGCTGCAGCGCCGGCTTGCCCTCGACACCCCGACATTGTAGCCAAGTGTATGGCAACAATCTCGGAGCCGTCCCCATGACGCAGGGCGACAAGACCGCGCTGTGGTTGCGGCCGCTCGACCCCGCTCTGGGGCCGCGTTATCTTCAGATCGTCGAGTCGATCGCCCAGGCGGTGGCCACTGGCGTGCTGCGCGCCGGAGATCGCCTGCCACCGCAGCGCCGCCTGGCCGAGCGCCTCGATGTCGACCTGACCACCGTGACGCGCGCCTATCTCGAGGCGCGCCATCGCAACCTGCTCGACGCCGTCACCGGCCGCGGCTCCTTCGTCTCGGCGCGGGAGGCGCAGTCCGGTCCCGCGATCGATCTCAGCATGAACATTCCGCCGGCGCCCAAGGGCGTGCGGCTGGCGGAGCTGATGCAGCGCGGCATCGCCGAGATCCTGGGCAGCACCAGCGCCGACCGGCTGATGACCTATCATGTCGGCACGGGCTCGCTCGCCGACAGGGCCGCTGGCTGCGCCTGGCTCGAACCCGCGCTGGGGCCGATTGCGCCCCAGCGCCTGATCGTCACGGCCGGCGCCCAGCCGGCGCTGGTGGCGCTGATGCGATGGCTGGCGGCACCGGGCGACGCCATCCTGGTCGAGCCGCTGGCCTATCCCGGTCTTCTGGCAGCCGCGCGCCTGTGCGGATTGCGGCTGGTGCCGGTCGAGTCCGACGCTCAGGGAATCCTGCCCGAGGCGCTCGAGCGTGCGGCGCGGGAGCACGGCGCCACACGTTTGGCATTGACGCCGACGATCCAGAACCCGACGACCGTGACCATGCCGCTGGCCCGGCGTCGCGAGGTCGTGGCCATTGCGAGGGCGCAGGGCCTGTCGATCATCGAGGACGACCCGTACAGCCTGCTCGCGGGCGATGCCCCGCCGCCGCTCGCCGTGCTCGCGCCGGAGCGGGTCTATCACGTGGCTACGCTGTCGAAGGTCCTGACGCCCGGGCTGCGGACCGGGTTTGTCGTGATTCCGCCCGGCGTCGAGGCTGACGAACTGGGCACGCGCCTGCGCACGCTGACATTGATGCCGGCGCCGCTGATGACCGCGCTGGCGACGCACTGGATCAGGATCGGGGCGGCCCGCGACCTGCTGGACGGGGTGCGCGAGGAGGCCGCCGCCCGGCAGGCCCTGGCACGCTCGATCCTGCCGGCCTCTGTGCAGGCTCATCGCAACGGCCTGCATGTCTGGCAGGCGCTGCCGCCGCATTGGGACCGTCACCGGCTGATCGAGACCGCGCGGCAGGAAGGGCTCGGCGTCACGCCGTCGGACGTCTTCAGCGCGACCGGCGGCAGCCCCGATGCGGTGCGGATCTCCCTTGGGGGTGTGCCCGAGCGCAGCCGTCTGACCGACGCGCTACGGACGCTGGCGACGATCATCGGCAGCGGGCGGGTCGGGCAGCATTCGATCGTCTGAGGGTCAGTTCGACGGCTTGGTCTGAGGGCGATAGAGGCGACCCTCCTCGGCCTTGTGGAAATACTGGGACGCGACGAGCCAGCCCTTGAGCGGCTGCAGCGGCGGAATGCAGGTCAGCAGGATCAGTGGCAACGTCGTGACGAGATGCACCCAGGTCGGGGGATTATAGGCAAGCTCGAGCCAGAGCGGGAACGCCGCTGCCGGCACGCAGACGAACATCATCACGAAGAAGGCCGGGCCGTCGGCCGGGTCGGCGAAGCCGTAGTCGAGACCGCAGGCCTCGCATTTCGGGCGCAGCTTCAGGAAGCTCTCGAACAGGTGCCCCTCGCCACAGCGGGGGCAACGGCCACGCAGGCCGGTCTTGAGCGGCGAGAGCGGGGGCCAGGACGTCTCTGGGGTGGACGAGGACGTCTCTGGCATGGACACCGTCGGCCGGGTCTCCTCGGGCATATGCGTGACTCCACTGGCGAGCCGGCTGGCGGCTCATGCGTCAGGTGGTGTCTGACACATACAATGTCAATATTGTATGCGTCTGTTTGACGCCCTCACCCGGATTCCGCAACGGGTTCAGGCGACCCCGAGCAGGCGGATCAGGCCGTAGCTGATCGCGCCCAGTGCGAGCAGGGAGGCGGTGACCGCGAGGGTAACCCGGGGCCCGGCCTTAGCGACTGTCGCGATGTCGACGCCCAGACCCAGCGCCGCCATCGAGATGATGGTTAGCAGCTTGGAGACCGTGGCGATCGTCGGGAGGGCAAAGGCCGGGATCGCGCCTGCCGAGCGCAGGGCCGCCATGACCAGAAAGCCAACGATGAACCAGGGCACGAGCCGGTTGATCGGGACCCGGCGGGGCGCGGATGGCACGCCGGCGAGCGCGGCTCCGGCAGCCGTCTCGGCAGGGCTCCGCAGCCTGCTTGAAACCAGTGAGAGCACCAGCACCACCGGCCCCAGCATCAGCACGCGCACCAGCTTGACCAGCGTGCCGACCTGAACTGCGATCGGGCCAGCCGGCGCGGTGGCGGCAAGGACTTGCGGGACGGCGTAGACAGTCAGGCCCGAGAGGACGCCGTATTGCGTGGCGCTCAACTCCAGCACCGGAATGAGCAGAGGCAATCCGATGACGACGAGCACGCCGAGCACGGCCGTGAAGGCGATCGACGAGGCGACCTCATCGCTCCTCGCGCCGATGACAGGGGCCACCGCCGCGATGGCCGAGTTGCCACAGATCGAATTGCCGCAGGCGATCAGGATCGCCATGCGGCGCGGCAGTTGCAGCGCCCGGGCGATGCCGTAGCTCATCACGATCGCGATCAAGACGACGCCGGCAATGCCGAACAGCAGGCCCGAGCCCGCGGCCATGATCGCAGCCGCACTGAGCGAGGCGCCGAGGAGCACGACGGCGATCTCCAGCAGCATCTTGGCCGAGAAGGCGATGCCGTCACGCCAGAGCGGGCCGGGCGTCCAGGCCGTGCGGACCACCGTGCCGACTAGGATCGCCAGGACCAGGGCTTCCAGCCAGGCGCGGCTAAAAACCTGCTCCTCGACACGTTCGAGCGCGACGGCCACGATCGTCACCGCGATGCAGAGGCCAATGCCCGGGAGCAGCCGACGCAGGGCGTCCAGACGCGTGCCCAGCATGCGGGGAGATTTGGTATCGCTTCCGGACGCAGACATGGATGGCACTGCCTAGAGCGGACAAAGGAGAATATTCTTCTCAGCGATGCGTGAATTCAACCAAACGTTCCAACAAGTAATTTTGCTGATTCCGTTCGATTTGCTCGATTGGTTGGTGTCTTGTCCGGCGGGGGCTCCGTCAGGCGCACCGGGTGCAGGGGGCCCTGCCTGTCCCCCCATGAGCTGCACGGGCCGACACGCGTGTCGAAATCTGCCCTTATCCCCCAAAACACGCGCGTTTCGGTGCCTGGCATTTGTCGCCGAGGGAACAAGGCGGTAAGGGCTCGGGGGTGCTGATCGGTCACGCTGATTGCGCATCCCCGGCCGTGCTTAGACGCTCTGTCGGATTGGTTTCATGGTTTCAGGAGAACGCCGGACGATGAGTGCGGTTTCGGACGGGCCGGCGGGCCGGGATCTCGCCGCCATCGCAGGGCTGAGGATCGTGCCCAGGCGCTTCCACGGCCGCTGGATATCGGCTGTCGCGATCATCGCCATCCTCGCCTGGGTGGTCATGGCCTTCGTCAACGGCGATATCGCCTGGACTGTCGTGGGGCAGTTCTTCACCGCGCCGGCGATCCTGTCGGGTCTCGGCAACACCCTGATCATGACGGTCTGCGCCATGACGCTCGGCGTCGTGCTCGGCGTGGTCTTTGCGATCATGTACATGTCGCCCAATCCCGTGCTGCGCGGCGTGGCGCTGTTCTACATCTGGTTCTTCCGTGGCACGCCGCTGCTGCTCCAGCTGCTGATCTGGTTCAACCTGGCGCTGGTCTTCCCGACCATGGGCATCCCCGGCCTGTTCTCCTTCCGCACAATCGACATCATCGGGCCGTTCATGGCGACGCTGCTGGGTCTCGGCATGAACCAGGGGGCTTACACCGCCGAGGTGGTGCGCGGCGGCATCCTGTCGGTGGACACCGGGCAGACCGAGGCCGCCAAGGCGATCGGCATGACACGGCTGACGACCTTGCGCCGGATCGTGCTGCCGCAGGCGATGCGCGTCATCATTCCGCCGGTCGGCAACGAGGTCATCAGCATGGTCAAGCTGACCTCGGTGGCCAGCGTGATCCAGTACTCCGAGATCCTGCGCAACGCGCAGACGGTCTACTACGCCAACGCCCGGGTCATCGAGCTCCTGATCGTGGCGGCCGGCTGGTACCTTCTGGTGGTGACGCTGTTGCAGATCGGCCAGTTCTTCCTCGAACGCTATTTCTCGAAGGGGCAGGGCGGCCGCCGCGGCAAGCGCAAGCAGCCGGTCGCCGCCATCGAGCAGGAGGCCCGCGCGTGAGCATGACCGAGACATCCCGCACCGGCGCGCCGATCGTCGAGATCGCCCGCGTCAGCAAGTTCTTCGGCCCGCTGACGGCGTTGAACGACGTTTCGCTCGCGATCGAGCCCGGCACGGTTCAGTGCATCATCGGGCCCTCGGGCTCCGGCAAGTCGACGCTGCTGCGCTGCATCAACCAGCTCGAGAAGATCGACCAGGGCGCGATCCGGGTCGATGGCGCGCTGATCGGCTACCGCCGCGTCGGCGACGAACTGCACGAACTGACCGATGTCGAGATCGCCAGCCAGCGCCTCGTCACCGGCATGGTCTTCCAGCGCTTCAACCTGTTCAACCACATGACGGTGCTGCAGAACATCATCGAGGGGCCGCTGACGGTCCTGAAACGTCCGCGCAAGGAGATCGTCGCCGAGGCGATGGCGCTGCTCGAGCGCGTCGACCTTGCCGACAAGCGCGATGCCTATCCCAGCGAGCTCTCGGGCGGCCAGCAGCAGCGTATCGCGATCGCCCGCGCACTGGCGATGAAGCCCAAGGTGATGCTGTTCGACGAGCCGACCTCGGCGCTCGATCCCGAACTCGTCGGAGAGGTCCTGAGCGTGATGCGCGACCTCGCGGTCTCGGGCATGACGATGATCGTCGTCACCCATGAGCTCGGCTTCGCACGCGAGGTTGCCGGCGATGTCGTCTTCATGGACAAGGGCGAGATCGTCGAGCAGGGCCCGCCGCAGACCGTACTCGTCGCGCCGAAGCAGGCGCGCACGCGCGAATTCATCGCCGCCGTCCTGAAGTGACGCTGGCGGCAACCCTTCATAACCAGGAGAGACCCATGCTTCGTTTGACCCTCGCTTCGGCCCTGCTCGCGGCGACTGCCCTGGCCGCCCAGGCCCAGGCCCTGCCCGAGCGCATCAAGACCGCCGGCAAGATCGTCATCGCCACCCAGCCGAACTATCCGCCGATCGCCTTCAAGGACCTGGCCACGAACCAGCTCACCGGCTTCGACATCGATCTCGGCGAGGCCATCGCCAAGGAGCTCGGCGTCAAGGTCGAGTGGCAGGAGACCGCTTTCGCCCAGATGCTGCCCTCGCTGCAGACCGGCCGCGTCGACACCGTGCTGGCCGGCATGAGCGACCTGCCCGCACGCCGTGAACAGGTCGATTTCGTCGACTACATGGTCTCTGGCGCGCAGTTCTACACGGTCGCCGCCTTCAAGGACTCGATCAAGACCCCCGAAGACCTGTGCGGCAAGAGCGCCGGCGCCAGCCGCTCGACCAACTGGCCCCGCCAGATCGGCGAGTGGAGCCAGGTCAACTGCGTCGCCAAGGGCAAGCCCGCGATCACCGTCGTCGGCACCGAGGGTTCGGTCGACGCCCGCACGCAGCTCAAGACGCAGCGCCTCCAGGGCGGCGTCCAGGGCAGCGAGACGATGGCGCATTTCCAGAAGCTCGAGCCCAACACCTATATCCCGCTGGGCAAGCCCTTCACCCGCTCGCTCTCGGGCATGCCCTTCGCCAAGACGGCCGAAGGCACGCAGCTGCGCGACGCCGTCAAGGGCGCGCTCGACCGCATGCAGGCCAATGGCTCCTATGATGCGCTGATTGCGAAGTACGCAACGGCCGACAATGCCCTCAAGCCGATCGTGCTGAACCAGGGCGAGTAAGCCGCGCGCCGGGCGAGCAGCGCCCGGCCATCGCGTGAAATCGGCCCGGGGCGCGACATCGCCCCGGGCTTTTCTTTGCCCGGCCGAGTCGTGAGGGTGCTTTGCCGGTGGCCGCCAACCCATGCATGGTGTCGGCCCGTCGCGGGAACGTTTCAGGGGGGTGGACGTTCAGCCTGCCGACGCCGACGTCGATGGACGTGTGGTTGAGTCAGCCAGGTCAGTCTCGGCGTTAGCGTAACAGCATGTCAGCCAGGGTTTGCGTTCAGGACGTTGCCATCGTCGGCTCTGGCCCGAGCGCGATCTATACGCTGCAGCACCTCCTGAGCAGCGCGGTGCCGCTGCGGATCACTCTCTTCGAGGCGGGTGCGCGCGCGGGCGTCGGCACGCCCTATGACCCCGCCACCACATCCGTCGACCTGCTCGCCAACATTGCGAGCATCGAGATGCCCCCGGTCTGCGAGACGCTGCTGGCCTTCCTCGCTCGCTCGAGCGACGCGGAGCTCGAAGCGGTCGGCGTCGACCGGACGAGCCTCGGCGAGAGGGAGTTCTTTCCCCGTGTCGCGCTGGGAGCCTATTACGCATCGCAGCTGAGCCAGCTCCAGGCTCAGGCGGCAGCCTCGGGCAGCTTCGTGACGATCCTGACGCAGCATCGCGTCGAGGATGTGAAGCCTCGCCGTGGCGGCCTGACGGTCCTGTACCGCACGCCCGGTGCGCGATTGGCTGGAGCGGCGTTCGATCAGGTCGTGCTGGCGACAGGCCACAGCACGTCAAAGCGCCAGGGTGCACTGCCTGAGCGCGCTGGCGACGTGGCCTGCCCCACGGGATCGATTGGAATCCTCGGCTCCTCGCTGTCGGCAATCGATATCGCGATCTCGATTGCGACGTCCTGCGGGTCGTTCGTCGGCGACGGTTTCGAGCCCTCGGGGCAGGCCGGGCACTTTCACATCACGATGATGTCGCGTGGTGGGCGTCTTCCCGAGATCGACTTCTTCTGCCCCCTGCCGGCCGAACCGGCCGCGGGGTTCACCGAGGCCGATGTCGAGGCGATCGTGCGGTCCTCGGCCTCGGGAACGGTTCTGGACGCCGTCTTTGCGCGCTTCGCCGGGGCGCTGTCTCGGCTCGATCCCGCCTACGCGGCTGCGATCGGCCTGGTGGCGCTCACCGCCGACACGTTCGCCAGCGCCTATTTCAGCGCACGCGACGCGCGTGACCCCTTTGCCGGCGCGGCCCAGGATCTGGCGACGTCACGCCAGCACGCGGCGTACAAGCATGTCGTGCCCTGGAAATACGCGATCCTGCGCATGCACGAGGCTTTTGCCTGCTGCCTCGACGCGCTCGATGAGACCGAGCTGGAGCGTTTCAACCGCGGCATGAAATCGGTCTTCATCGACAACTACGCCGCCGTTCCACCGCTCTCGATCGAGCGTCTCCTGGCCCTGCATGCGTCCGGCCATCTCTCGCTGCTGCGCCTGGGCGACGACTACGAACTCGACATCGAGCCCTCGACCGGAGCGGCCGAGATCACCATTGGTGCCGGGCAGCACCGCTTCGAACACCTGTTCGATGCGCGGGGGCAGGCGGCCGCCGATGAGGATGCATTTCCCTTCCCGACCTTGCGCATGCTCCTCAAGGCCAATGGCGCCCGGAACGACGACGGGGGCGGCAGCGTCCAGGTGGAGGATGATTATGCGCTCTCGGGCGGCCTGAATCCGATGCCCGGCGTCTATTGCCTGAGCCTGCCTTTCCTCCTCGCGCGTCAGCCCTTCATCCAGGGGTTGACGAGCGCAGCGGATATGGGCCGGTCGGTGGCCGAGGCGATCCTCGAAGCAGGCGGATCGGCGGCGCCCGATTCAGAGCCGGTGAGCCTCGAAGAACTCGTCGAGACAGTGGAGCAGACCAGCCCGATCTTCATCGTCGGGACCGGCGAAGTGATTCTCGCGGGGACCTAGACCTCGCGGAGGCAATCGCGGACTTGGCGCCAGCCAGAACGAAAAAACCCCGGACATCGCCTTGCCAGCGATGTCCGGGGTTTTGAAAATGGTGGGCGCGACAGGGATCGAACCTGTGACCCCTACGATGTCAACGTAGTGCTCTCCCGCTGAGCTACGCGCCCATTTCACCGGTCAGGATTTGCATCCGTCGGCGATCTGGAAACTCGGTGTTGGCCGGTTGGCCGCGACCTCGTTGCGAGGACTGGGGCTATAGCCAATGGCGCTTCGGCTGGCAAGGCGCTTTTGGCGAAAATCGTCAGGCTGCCAAAAGCTTTTCAACCTCGTTGACGAGTTCGCGCAGATGGAAGGGCTTTGACAGCACTTTTGCGTCCTTCGGGGTCTGCGAATCCGGGTTGAGCGCGACAGCCGCGAAGCCCGTGATGAACATCACCTTGATGTCGGGGTCGAGTTCGGTGGCGCGGCGCGCCAGCTCGATGCCGTCCATCTCCGGCATCACGATATCGGTCAGCAGCAGTTCGAAGGGCTCTTCGCGCAGGCGGTTATAGGCCGAGAGCCCGTTGTCGAAGGAGGCCACGTCGTAGCCCGCATTCTGCAGGGCCTTGACCAGGAACCGGCGCATGTCGTTGTCGTCTTCGGCGAGAAGTATCTTCGTCATGGGCCTGCTGTGTCCGTCCCGTGGTGCTTGTCTTGAGGCCGGGACCTCGCCAAGGCGGCGTGTCCGACCGATGGTCTGGTCTTGTGTCTCAGCCGTTCCCTGGCTGGCGAGCGGCTGGGGTATCCGGCCGCGGGGGCATAAGGAACCATGCAGTTGTATAAGGCACGACCATGGTAAACAACGCGTGAATCCCGCGTCGGGTTTCCACCCTGCGGCGGTATCACTTCAAAGCCGCGTGTTTGTGTGCTTCAGTCGAGCCGCATGATGTCTTCTTTCACCGCCTTCACGACCAGTCCCGACGATGTCGTCGCCGAGATCGAGCGGCCGTTCACGCTGTACCAGCCGGCGTTGCAGGTCGTTCCGGTGGTCGTCGACGTGCCCCATGCCGGCCGACGCTATCCGAGCGCCTTCGTCGAGCGCGCGCGCCTGCCGCTGCGCGGGCTGCGCCGCTCCGAGGACGCCTATGTCGACCGGCTTTTCGCACAGACGGTGTCGCTAGGCGCGCCGCTGCTCGCGGCCGAATTCCCGCGCGCCTTCCTCGATGTCAATCGCGAGCCCTATGAACTCGATCCGCGCATGTTCGACGGCAGGCTTCCCGCCTTCGCCAATACCCGCTCGCTGCGGGTCGCCGGCGGCCTGGGCACGGTCCCGCGCATCGTCGGGGACGGGCAGGAGATCTATTTCGGTCGCATTCCGATCGAGGAGGGGCTGGCGCGGATCGATCGGCTCTATCGCCCCTACCATGCCGGCCTGCGCGGACTGATCCAGCGAACCCACGGCGCCTTCGGCACCTGCATCCTGGTCGACGCGCATTCGATGCCGTCGACAGGGCTCGACCGTGACGGCACGCCGAAGGCCGACATCATCCTGGGGGACCGCTTCGGGACCAGCGCGGCGGCCTACATCACGGATATCGCCGAAGACGCGTTTCGCCGGCTTGGGCTCACCGTGACGCGCAACCGGCCTTATGCGGGAGGCTTCATCACCGAGCATTACGGGGCGCCGGCCACCGGCGTCCACGCGCTCCAGATCGAGGTCAACCGCGCGCTCTACATGAACGAGACGACGCTCGAGCCGCATGCCGGTTTCGACGGCCTTGAGCGCGCGATAATCGCCGCGATGGCGGATTGCTTCGCGCGCTGGAGTGGCTGGCTTGACGAATGGCGCGAGGCGGCGGAATAGCCGGGTTCTTGCGCCGAAACGATCGTTTCAGATTGGTTTCCATCGCGAACCCAGAAAAAAGGGCCGCACACTTGCGTGGCGGCCCAAGTCTAGGGAGGAAACGCCCAAGGAGGGCAACGAAGGCTTGAAGTAATCGCCCCTTCGCAGTGCACAATATGAACGTGCAGCGCAAAAAAGCAAGCGCTTTCGCGCGGAGTCGTGAGGGGTATGCGCAGCATGCAAAGAAGAGCGCGCGTTTTCAGGCATTTCTCTTGTTTTTCAATGAGGCGGGCGGCATTGAGGGCGTTGGCTGGCAGCGCTGGCGGGGCCTGAATGCTGCGGGGCAACAAAATGCGGGGAGACGGCCTATGAGCACGGTGGATTTTGGCGCCTTCGTCGGCGAACTGGCGACGCAATCGGGCCGGGCGATCCTGCCGTTCTTCCGGGCGCATCATGCGACCGAGGACAAGTCCCTGGGCGGTGTCTTCGACCCCGTGACCGAGGCCGACCGCGCTGGCGAGAACGTGATGCGCCATCTGATCAAGCGCAGCTTCCCCGCGCATGGCGTGCTCGGCGAGGAGTTCGGCAACGAGAACATCGATGCGGAATATGTCTGGGTTCTGGACCCGATCGACGGGACGCGTGCCTTCATCTCCGGCATCCCGGTCTGGGGCACGCTGATCGGGCTGACGCGGTCGGGCGTGCCGGTCTACGGCATGATGCACCAGCCCTTCACCGGCGAGCGCTATTCCGGCGATGGCCGCCAGGCGCGCTATGAGGGGCCCAACGGCCCGCGCACCCTGCGCACGCGCCAGGTCACGGATCTCGCCCAGGCGACGCTGATGACCACGAGCCCGGCGCTGTTCAAGGGCGAGGAGGCGCAGGCCTATGCCCGAGTCGAGGCCAAGGTCCGGCTGCCGCGCTATGGCTGCGACTGCTATGCCTATTGCATGCTGGCCGCCGGCCATGTCGATCTCGTGATCGAAGCCGGCCTGAAGCCCTACGACATCGTCGCGCTGATCCCGATCATCGAGGGCGCGGGCGGCATCGTCACCTCATGGGACGGTGGCAGCGCCGCTGGCGGCGGCAGGGTCGTCGCGGCTGCCAACAAGACGCTGCATGAGGCCGCCATGAGCCTGCTCGCCGGCTGAGACGACGGCGCCATTGTCCTCGCCGGGGATGAAGGCGTCGAAGGCGGCCCAGAACTGGGCGCGGATGTCGTCGCTCTCCATCAGGATCTCGTGCCTCGCCGTGGGCAGGACCAGCGCCGAGCCGGTCTTGAGCCTGGCAGCGAAGCGCTCGATCGCCGGTGTTGACACGACGGGGTCGCGGCCCGCCGCGATGACGAGCGTCGGCACCTTGACCTCCAGTGCGGCTGAGGGCGCGCTCAGCCGCGCCATCAACTGGAACGCCGCCCGGATCCAGGCGATGGTGGGGTCGCCGATGCTGAGGTGCCGCGCCACTGCCGAGAGCGCGCTGTTGCGGGCATAGCGCACGGGATCGCTGGTCAGGCGATTGCCCTCGAACGGCTTTGTGGCAATCGCCGTGTCGCCGCCGCCGGGTACGAAGAACCGGCCGAGGCCGAGCCAGAACAGGGCGCTGGCCAGGCGGCTTGCGGCCTGCGGGCGCTCGATCAGCGTCAGGCCCAGCATCGGCGCGATCGCGACCATGCGCGAGACCGGCAGGGCATCGTGCCGGGCTGCGTCGAGGCAGAGCGCGGCGCCCATCGAATGCGCCAGCACGAAATAGGGCGGAGGCAGGAGCTCGCGCATCTGCTCCATCGCCAAGGCGAGGTCGCGCTCATAATGGCTGAGCCAACCGACATGGCCCTTGCGGGTGCGGCTGACGAAGCGCTGGGAACCACCCTGGCCGCGCCAGTCGAAGCTCAGCACATGGAAGCCGCGCCGGCGCAGTTCCGCGATCGTCTCGCTGTAGCGCTCGATGAATTCGGCCCGGCCCTGGATGACGACGACCGTGCCGCGCACCGGCTTGACGGTCGGGCGCCAGCTGGCGAAGCGGAGCCGCGCGCCATCGCGGGTCGTCGCGAGCCAGGTCTTGCCGTGGCCGGGGACGGGATAGTCCGGGTGGGCGAAGAGTTCGGCTTCAGACATCGCAACTTTCGCATGCAGGCGGGCCCGGGCGGCTCGCGGCCTTGTTTATGCCCGTCTCGCCGACCTCTTGAAAAGCCGAAATCACGCTCCCAGATGGTGTCTGCGCAGGCCGCCAGCCGGGTGCGCAAACCCAACCGAGCCCGTGCTCATGATGAGGCGGGCCGACCCAGATGTCGCTTCCTTTGGAGGACAACCATGCGTCACTATGATCTTTCCCCGCTCTATCGTTCGACCGTCGGCTTCGATCGCCTGTTCTCGCTGCTCGACCAGGCTACCAGCACCGAGGCTGCGCCGACCTATCCGCCCTACAACATCGAGCGCACCGCCGAGAACGCCTACCGCATCACGATTGCGGTCGCGGGCTTCGCCGAAGCCGACCTTGCCATCGAGAGCAAGGAGAACGCGCTGACGGTTCGCGGCGACAAGCAGGCAAACGACAATGGCGAGAAGCGCGAAGTCCTGCATCAGGGCATTGCCGCGCGCGCCTTCGAGCGCCGCTTCCAGCTTGCCGACTACGTGCATGTGACCGGCGCCAGCCTTGAGAACGGCCTGCTCCATATCGACCTCGTACGCGAGATTCCCGAGGCCAAGAAGCCGCGCCAGATCGCGATCGGTGCCGGTTCGGCCAAGGTGCTCGAGGCCAAGGTCGAGCCCGCCAAGGCGGCCTGATCCCGCTCGTATCGTTCCCTTCAATGAGAACGGGCGCCCCTGCTTGTGCAGGGGCGCCCTTTTTTGTGCGCCTCTCGGACGTGCCTCAATCCAGCGGCGCGACCGGGGCGATCGGGGTTTCGGCGCCGGGTTTCGCCGGGCTCGCGTCGTCGATCTGGACCGGCGGCAGCTTGATGGCCTCGCCGGCAGGGGCCGGCTGCTCGGCCCGCGCCAGGGGAGGCTCGCGCTCGGGACCGCTGGTGCCGCGGACATCGCTGGGATTGACCAGTTGGGGCTTGGACGCGCCGGTCGCCGGGTCGGCTGTGCCGGGGGTGGGAGCAGGCGGGGCGGCGGGCGCCGCGGGCGCGACCGTTGCAGGTGCGTTCGCTGTGGCTGGCGGCTGGGCTTGCGTGGCTGGAGCCGGCTCCACTCGCGGCGGGCTCGCCGGCGAGGCGTGCGCATCGGTGGCCGGGGCGTTGGCGGTCGCCGCGGCGGGCGGTTCCGTCGGCCCGACGGGCTCTGCCGCTCGCGGCAGGGTCGCGGGCGAGGGGAGTGGCTGTGTGGCGGGCGCGCTCGCCTCAGCGGGAGGCTTCAGTGAAGCCGGCCGCTCCGGAGGGCGGGGATCCAGGCGCGGCGCGGGCCGCTCGTCGGCGCGCGGATCGATGCGCGCCACGCGGGGCGCCTCGCGACGCGTTTCGGGCAGGGCGATGCGATCGACGAGGTCGCCGGTATAACGGTCGATAATCAGGCGGGTGCGACGCCCCTGGGCGCTGCGACCATCGATGATGTAGGAGCTTTCCGTGCGCACCGTGCGGTCGATCTGCGAGAGCCCGTAGTCACGGGCAGCGACGCGGCCGATCGCGCGCGGCGGGATCTGGGCTGGCGGGACCGGCGCGTAGCGCTCGTAATAGCGCGGCGCATAGGCCTCGTAGCCGTAGTCATACTCGTAATATTGCGCGAACGCCGTGCCAGACGATCCCGCGACGGCGCCGGCCATGGCCAGCCCCGTCAACGCCAGGCGCGCATGCGCGGTCGATCGAAATGCCATCTCGTCAAATCCCTCTCGGCGACTGAAATACCGCTCTTCAGTCTTCCTTAGGGATTGCGGCGTGCGTGGGGCTGAATTCGGGACTCAATTCAGCGTGGCGACTGGCTGAAGGCCGTGATCGCGCGCTCGACATCGGCCTCGCGGGTCGAGAACGACATCACGAACCGCCCGACGACCTCGCCCTCCGCGAGCGCGACATCCTGCGGCAGGGCCGTATCCGACCAGGGCAGGAAACCGACGCCTGCCGCTTTCAGGCCCTGCTGCAAAGCAGGCGACAGGATCGGAAACACCGCATTGGCCTCGCAGGGCCAGGCCAGCGCGATGCCCTGCTCCGTCAGCGCGCCGGCGAGGCGGCTGGCCATCGCATTGGCGTGGCGGGCGAGATCGAGCCAGTGGCCGTCGCCGAGCAGGCCCTCGAACTGCGCGCCGATGAGGCGCCCCTTGGACAGGGTGTGGCCGGCACGCTTGCGCCTCCATTTGGTCTCCATGGCTCGCGCGGGATCGAAGAAGATCACCGCCTCGGCCGCCCAGCAGCCGTTCTTTGTGCCGCCGAACGACAGGACATCGACGCCGGCCTTCCAGGTGATCTCGGCCGGCGTGCAGCCGAGCGAGACCAGCGCATTGGCGAAGCGTGCGCCGTCCATATGCAGGGTCAGGCCGCGCGCGTCTCCGGCCTGCTTCAGGGCGCGCACCTCGGCGGGGGTATAGATCTGGCCGCATTCGGTCGCCTGCGTGATGGCCAGCGCCTGCGGCTGGACCTGGTGCAGAGCGCCTTCGCGCATCCGTCCGAGCGCCTTGGTCACGAGTTCCGGCGTGATCTTGTTGCCGGCGCCGGGCAGCCCGATCAGCTTGGCGCCATCGCTGAAGAATTCGGGCGCGCCGCATTCGTCATCGGCGACATGGCTTTCCTCATGCGTGAGCACGGCGCCCCAGGGACGGGTGATCGAGGCCAGCGCCAGCGCATTCGCCGCCGTGCCGCTGGCGACCAGGAAGACCGAGACCTCGTGCTCGAAGATCTCGGAGAACAGGCGCTCGACGCGCCCGGTCCAGGCATCGGTGCCATAGGCCGATGCGGAGCCGTCGTTCGCTGCTGCGATCGCGGCCATGACGGGGGCGCTCGCGCCGGCGGTGTTGTCGCTGATGAAGTTCATGCGCGAGGGTTAGCGGCGAGCGGCGAGGCTGCCAAGCGCGGTAACGGAAGGGTGCCCTGCATGCAGGGATGGTCGAACAAGGCCCCGGCTCACAAAAACAAGAAGCATGCTGCTGGAGTCGGGCTTTCGTTCCGGTTATGTCTGGCGGGCTCGCGATATCGCAATTAAATTTCGTCTTCGTTCCAAATCCGCGCTTGTGCCCAGATTGGAATTCTGGCAAATTCACGGCGATAGGACAGTGTTGCTGTCCCATTTTCATCCTGTCCACGCCAAGCCGCAGGGCTGGATGTCGGACATGCGCAAAGGAGCGGACGCATGACGAAGGGTACGGCCAAAAACGCCAAAACCACTCGTACGCGTGCCACTCGCAAAGCGGCAGCCTAACAGGCGCGACCGGGCGACAAGCCCCAGGCGCCTGCGGAGGACGCGGGCGCCCCAAGACAGCGCAAGCAAACCTCCTGAGACCAGACTGGCCGTGTTGGCCTCTTCCTTGCTGCGTCCCGAATGGACGTTGGCGGGGCCGGCACGGTGAAGCATGATTGGGTTCGAAGGCGGCTGCCGGCGACAAACCGGCTGGCTGCATGAAGCGGGGTTTGACGATGAGCGAAACCAGCAAGTCGAGCGTGGCGGAAGCCGCTGCGGCCTTCCCGGCGGTGCGTGATCCGGCGATGCCCGAGCGCCAGGGACTCTATGATCCGTCCTATGAAAAGGACGCCTGCGGCGTCGGCTTCATCGCCGATATGAAGAACCGCAAGACCCACGCCATCGTCCAGCAGGGCCTGCAGATCCTGCACAATCTCGACCATCGCGGCGCGGTCGGTGCCGATCCCAAGCTCGGCGACGGCTGCGGTATCCTCACCCAGATCCCGCATGGCTTCTTCATGGAAGAATGCGCCAGGCTCGGCATTGAATTGCCGGCGGCCGGCCATTACGCCATCGGCCAGTTCTTCATGCCGCAGGATGCCGAGGACCGCGCGGTCTGCGAGGACATCGTCGCCAAGGCGGTGGAAGAGGAAGGCCTGATCTTCCTGGGCTGGCGCGACGTGCCGGTCGATTCCTCCGATCTCGGCGACGCCGTCAAGGCGACCGAGCCCGTGCATCGCCAGCTCTTCGTCGGCCGCCCCGCAGAGATCGAAGACGAGGATGATTTCGAGCGCAAGGTCTATGTGCTCAGGAAGTCGGTCTCCAACAAGGTCTATCGCCGCCAGGACCGCGCCACCGCGACCTATTACCCGGTCTCGATGTCGGCCCGCACCATCGTCTACAAGGGCATGGTGCTGGTCACGCAGCTCGGCTCCTATTTCAAGGACCTGACCGACGAGCGCTTCGTCTCGGCCATCGCGCTGGTCCACCAGCGCTTCGCCACCAACACCTTCCCGTCCTGGCGCCTGGCCCACCCCTATCGGATGGTGGCGCATAACGGCGAGATCAACACGCTGCGCGGCAACGTCAACTGGATGGCGGCCCGGCAGGCCTCGGTCGATTCCGAGCTGTTTGGAACCGATATCTCGAAGCTCTGGCCGATCTCCTACGAGGGCCAGTCGGACACGGCCTGCTTCGACAACGCGCTCGAATTCCTGGTCCAGGGTGGCTATTCGCTCGCCCACGCCATGATGATGCTGGTGCCGGAAGCCTGGAACGGCAATCCGCTGATGGATGAAGAGCGGCGCGCCTTCTACGAATACCATGCCGCGCTGATGGAGCCCTGGGACGGGCCGGCCGCGATCGCCTTCACCGATGGCCGCCAGATCGGCGCGACGCTCGACCGCAACGGCCTGCGGCCCGCGCGCTATCTCGTGACCGATGACGGGCTTGTCGTGCTCGCCTCGGAATTCGGCGTGCTGCCGATCCCCGAGGAGAAGATCGTCCAGAAGTGGCGCCTGCAGCCCGGCAAGATGCTGCTGATCGACCTCGAGCAGGGCCGCATCATCGGCGATGACGAGATCAAGTCGTCGCTGTGCCTGGCCAACCCCTACAAGGACTGGCTGAAGCGCACCCAGATCGTGCTCGAGGACCTGCCGCCGGTCGAGGCGCGCGCCTCGCGCACCGACGTCGCGCTGCTCGATCGCCAGCAGGCCTTCGGCTACACCCAGGAAGACACCAAGATCCTGATGGCGCCGATGGCCGTGACCGGCCAGGAAGCCGTCGGCTCGATGGGCACCGACACGCCGATCTCGGCGCTCTCGTCGAAGTCGAAGCTGCTCTACACCTATTTCAAGCAGAACTTCGCCCAGGTCACCAACCCGCCGATCGATCCGATCCGCGAGGAGCTGGTGATGAGCCTGCTCTCCTTCATCGGCCCGCGCCCCAACATCCTCGATCTCGAGGGCATGTCGCGGCGCAAGCGGCTCGAGGTGCGCCAGCCGATCCTGACCAATGACGATCTCGAGAAGATCCGCTGCATCGGTCATTACGAGGATCGCTTCGACACCAAGACGATCGACATCACCTATCCCGCCCGCGACGGTGCCGGCGGCATGGAGGCTGCCATCGAGCGGCTCTGCGAGCGCTCGGAAGCGGCTGTCCATGGCGGCTACAACATCATCATTCTGTCCGACCGTCAGGTCGGGCCCGACCGCATCCCGATCCCGGCGCTGCTGGCGACGGCGGCCGTGCACCATCACCTGATCCGCAAGGGCCTGCGCACCTCGGTCGGCCTCGTCGTGGAGACCGGCGAGCCGCGCGAAATCCATCACTTTGCCTGCCTGGCCGGCTTCGGTGCGGAGGCGATCAACCCCTATCTCGCCTTTGAGACGCTGGAAGCCCTCTACGAGGCCGGCGAGTTCCCGAAGGAAGTCGACCGCTACGAGGTGGTCAAGCGCTACATCAAGTCGGTCGGCAAGGGCCTGCTCAAGGTCATGTCCAAGATGGGCATCTCGACCTACCAGTCCTATTGCGGCGCCCAGATCTTCGACGCGATCGGCCTGCGCACCGACGCGATCGAAAAGTACTTCACCGGCACGATCTCCTCGATCGAGGGTGTAGGGCTGCCGGAGATCGCCGAGGAGACGGTGCGCCGCCATCGCGACGCCTTCGGCGACTCGCCGGTCTATCGCGACTCGCTCGATGTCGGCGGCGAATACGCCTTCCGCCTGCGCGGCGAGGACCATGCCTGGACGCCCGAGAACATCGCGCTGCTGCAGCACGCCGTGCGCGGCAACGCCCAGGACAAGTACCGGGCCTATGCCGATCTGGTGAACGACCAGAGCCAGAAGTTCTCGACCATTCGCGGGCTGTTCGACATCAAGGACGCAGCCGCGATCGGCACCACGCCGATCCCGATCGAGCAGGTCGAATCGGCTGCCGACATCGTCAAGCGCTTCGCCACGGGTGCCATGTCGTTCGGCTCGATCAGCCATGAGGCGCATTCGACGCTCGCCATCGCGATGAACTCGATCGGCGGCAAGTCGAACACCGGCGAGGGCGGCGAGGAGCCCGAGCGCTTCGTGCCGATGGCCGATGGCCGCTCGATGCGCTCGGCGATCAAGCAGATCGCGTCCGGCCGCTTCGGCGTCACCACCGAGTATCTCGTCAATTCGGCGATGATGCAGATCAAGATCTCGCAGGGCGCCAAGCCCGGCGAGGGCGGCCAGCTGCCCGGCCACAAGGTCGATGCGCGCATCGCCAAGGTCAGGCACTCGACGCCGGGCGTCGGCCTGATCTCGCCGCCGCCGCACCACGACATCTACTCGATCGAAGACATCGCCCAGCTGATCTTCGACCTGAAGAACGTCAACCCGGCGGCCGACGTCTCGGTCAAGCTGGTCTCGGAGCTCGGGGTCGGCACGGTTGCGGCCGGCGTCGCCAAGGCGCGCGCCGACCACATCACGATCTCGGGCTATGAGGGCGGCACCGGCGCCTCGCCGCTGACCTCGATCAAGCATGCGGGCTCGCCCTGGGAAATCGGCCTGGCCGAGACCCACCAGATCCTCGTGCTCAACAAGTTGCGCGGCCGCATCGCACTGCAGGTCGACGGTGGCCTTCGCACCGGACGCGACATCGTCATCGGCGCGCTGCTGGGCGCCGACGAGTTCGGCTTCGCGACCGCGCCGCTGATCGCGGCCGGCTGCATCATGATGCGCAAGTGCCACCTCAACACCTGCCCGGTCGGCGTCGCCACGCAGGACCCGGTGCTGCGCAAGCGCTTCAAGGGCGCGCCCGAGCACGTCGTCAACTTCTTCTTCTTCCTGGCGGAAGACGTCCGCGAGATCATGGCGAGCCTCGGCGTCGCAAAATTCGACGATCTCGTCGGCCGCTCCGAATGGCTCGACAAGAAGCAGGCGATCGACCACTGGAAGGCCAAGGGCCTCGATTTCAGCCGCATCTTCCACAAGCCCGATGTCGGCCCCGAGGTGGCGATCCGCCATGTCGAATTGCAGCAGCATCCGATCGATGCGGTGCTCGACCGCGCCCTGATCGCGCAGTCGCAGGCCGCGCTCGAAAAGGGCGAAAAGGTCGTGATCGAAAGCCCGATCAAGAATGTCGACCGGTCCACCGGCGCAATGCTCTCGGGCGAGGTCGCCAAGCGCTACGGCTATGCCGGGCTGCCGCAGGACACGATCACCGTGAAGCTCACCGGCACCGCCGGCCAGAGTTTCGGCGCCTGGACCGTCAACGGTGTCACGCTCGAACTCACCGGCCAGGCCAACGACTATGTCGGCAAGGGGCTGTCGGGCGGCAAGCTGATCATCAAGCCGGCAGCCGATTCCCGCACGGTCGCGGCGCAGTCGATCATCGTCGGCAACACCGTGATGTACGGCGCGATCTCGGGCGAGTGCTACTTCAGCGGCGTCGCCGGCGAGCGCTTCGCGGTGCGCAATTCGGGCGCCATCGCGGTGGTCGAGGGCACCGGCGACCATGGCTGCGAATACATGACCGGCGGCGTCGTCGTCGTGCTCGGCCAGACCGGCCGCAACTTCGCGGCCGGCATGTCGGGCGGCATCGCCTATGTCCTCGACGAGGACAGGAGCTTCGCCAAGCGCTGCAACCTATCGATGGTCGATCTCGAGCCGGTGCCGGAGGAGGAAGAGCTGACGCAGCGCCTCTACCACCATGGCGGCGACCTCGAGTTCAAGGGCCGCATCGACGTCATGGCCAACATGTCGGGTTACGACGCCGAGCGCCTGCTGCAGCTGATCGCCGACCACCACCGCTATACCGGCTCGCTGCGGGCCAAGGACATCTTGGACAACTGGGCGGAGTACCTGCCCAAATTCGTCAAGGTCATGCCGGTCGAATACCGGCGTGCGCTTCAGGAAATCGAGCAGGCGCAAGCCGGCCTATCGGTCGCGGCGGAGTAAGATCATGGGCAAGGTTACAGGCTTCCTCGAGATCGACCGGCGCGACCGGAAGTATCTGCCGGCCTCCGACCGGATCAGGAACTACAAGGAGTTCGTGATCCCGCTCGGCCCGGAGGCGACGCGCGACCAGGCTGCGCGCTGCATGAACTGCGGCATCCCCTATTGTCACAATGGCTGCCCGGTGAACAACCAGATCCCGGACTGGAACGACCTCGTCTACAACGACAAATGGCGCGAGGCGCTGGGCAACCTGCACTCGACCAACAACTTCCCGGAGTTCACCGGACGCGTCTGCCCCGCGCCCTGCGAGGCCTCCTGCACGCTCAACCTCGAGGACACGCCGGTCACGATCAAGTCGATCGAGTGCGCCATCGTCGACAAGGGCTGGGCCGAGGGCTGGATCGTGCCCGAGCCGCCGAAGTCGCGCACCGGCAAGAAGATCGCGCTGATCGGCTCCGGTCCCGCCGGGCTCTCGGCCGCGCAGCAACTCGCTCGCGCCGGCCATGAGGTGCATGTCTACGAGCGCCAGGCCCGCGCCGGCGGCCTGCTGCGCTATGGCATTCCCGACTTCAAGATGGAGAAGAGCCACGTCGAGCGCCGCGTGAAGCAGATGGAGGCCGAAGGCGTCATCTTCCACTACGGCGTGAATGTCGGCGTCGACATCGACCCTGCCGAACTCGTCGCGCAATATGATGCGGTCGGCCTGACCGGCGGCGCCGAGAAGCCGCGCGACCTGCCGATCGAGGGCCGCGACCTCGACGGCGTACAGTTCGCCATGGATTTCCTGCCGCAGCAGAACCGCCGCAATGGCGGCGAGTCAGCGACCGGTAATTCGCTACCGATCCTGGCCTCGGGCAAGCATGTCGTCGTCATCGGCGGCGGCGACACCGGCTCGGACTGCATCGGCACCTCGGTGCGCCAGGGCGCGCTCTCGGTGACGCAGATCGAGATCATGCCGCAGCCTCCCGAGAAGGAGAACAAGCAGCTGACCTGGCCGAACTGGCCGCTGAAGCTGCGGACGTCGTCGAGCCACGAAGAGGGCGCCGAGCGCGATTTCGCCATCGGTACCGTGAAGTTCGTCGGCGAGAACGGCCGCGTCAAGAAGCTGCGCTGCGCCAAGGTCGATGCCGGCTTCAAGCCGATCGAGGGCAGCGAGTTCGATCTCAAGGCCGATCTCGTGCTGCTCGCCATGGGCTTCGTCTCGCCCGTGCATGAGGGGCTGATCGAGAAGCTCGGCGTCGCGATCGACAAGCGCGGCAATGTCGAGGCCAATACGCTGGGCTACAAGACTTCGGTCGAGAAGGTCTTCACCGCCGGCGACATGCGGCGGGGACAATCGCTGGTGGTCTGGGCCATCCGCGAGGGTCGCCAGATGGCCCACGCGATCGACAAGCACCTGATGGGCGAGACGATCCTGCCGCGGTGAGCCTGCATCCGTCATGGTCGGGCTTGACCCGACCATCTCGGAAACAAGAGTCTTCCGTAATGAGATCCCCGGGCCTGCGCTGCGCGTTGCCCGAGGATGACGCCGCTCAGCGCGGCCAGCGGTAATCGTCGAGGCGGCCGGGCTTGGGCTCGGGCGCGATGCCCTCGCCGAAGACGCGGTCGAGCTGCAGCGACGCCTCGCCGCGCCCGCGCGCATCCGTGATCGAGGCGAGCAGGGCCTGCTCGCCGGTCCGCGGATGGCCCGTCAGCGGCAGGATGGGCCCCGCCAGCGGCCGGGCCTGGAGCGCCGCCGGCAATCCAGGCGAGGCAAGCTGGTTGCCGACCATGACGTCGATCATCCGCTCGACGCCGCCGGGCTGCAATTCGGGGCTGGTCGGCGCGCCGGTCTCCGGCGAAACGGGCAGGGCGATGATGCCTTGCTGCGGCGCAGCATCGATCATGCGGCGGATCAGCAGGTTGACGAAATGGGCGGCCTTGCGCGCGCCGGCGGGCGTGAAGTGGATGCCGTCGCCGAGACGCAGCCGCATGGTTTGGCCGCTGACATCGGGCCCAGTGGCCGCATAGCGGTTCTCGGCATCGACGAACGCGCCCCAGAGATCGACATATTGGCCACCGGCCTTCTCGACCTGCTGCCGGAACATCTCGTTGAAGGTGACGAAGTCCGCCGATAGCCGCGCATTCTGGACCGGAGGCATGCCGACCCAGATCAACGGGACGCGCTTGCTGGCGAAGGCGGCCGTGACCGCGTCGATGCGGGCGCGGTAGAGTTCGAGCCAGCGTGGGCTCAGCGGCTCGTGCACGGTCTCGCCCTCGCGTATCGCCTGCCGATCGTTGAGGCCGAGCAGGATGACGCCGATGCTGCTGGCCTGGTCGCTGGCGAGCAGTTCCGTCGCAGCCTTGGGCCAATCGTAGAAATCGGCGCGAACCAGCCCGGAATCGAGCTTGGCCTTGTGGACCACCGCGACATCGGGTCGGTCATTCAGGATGTCGTCGAGCCCGCCGGCCAGGAGGTGTCCGAGCGAATCGCCGAGCACGAGGATGTGGTGCGCCACGTCGACCTTGGGGAGGACGGGGTCGTCGCGCACCACGACCGGCGCGCTGCGGCGCGGCATGGCCGGGACGATCCGTGCCGGGCGCGGTGCGAGGACGGCCCTGGGCGCTGCCGGCGCGCCGAAGAGGAAAAAGCCGCGTCCGCGCTGCAGCGTCGGGTCGCGGGTCAGCATGGTGTCGCCTTCGGCGAATGAGGACGGCCCGCCTGTCAGCAGGAGCAGGCAGGCGGCCCCCAGAACCGCGATGATTGAGCGCAATCGCATTGGCTCGACCCGGCGCCGCGTCTGGCGCGGCGGAACCGCCATCCTAGCCCAAAACGCGCTCGACGTCAGCGGGAGGCGCGCATCCGTGCCAAAAGGGCCGGGGTCGGGTAGCCGTCGGCGATCTCGCCCGCGCGCAGTTGGTACTGCCGCACGGCTTCACGCGTGCCGGTCCCGATGCGGCCGTCGGCGTCATGGCTATAGAGCCCAAGAGCCTTGAGCCGGCGCTGCACATCCTGCGTCGCGGCCTTGTCGAGGCGCGGTGCCTTGACTGGCCAATCGGCCTGGATCTCCGGCCGACCCATGATGCGGTCGCCGAGATGGCCGACTGCGAGCGCATAGGCGTCCGACGAGTTGTATTTCTTGATGACGTCGAAATTCTCGGTCAGCAGCAAAACCGGCCCGCGATGGCCGGCGGGGTAGAACAGGCGGCCCTCGCCCGAGGAGGGGAGGGTGCGGCCATCGGCGCGGCGCACGCCGGCCGAACCGAAGGACGAGAAACTGGCCTTGTTGAGCTTGTGATCGAAGCCGTCCGGCAGCGTCACCTCGATGCCCCAGGGCAGGCCTGGCACCCAGCCATAGCCCTTGAGATAGTTCGCGGTGGAGGCCAGCGCGTCGGAGGTCGAGCTCCAGATGTCGGCATGGCCGTCGCCGGTCCAGTCGACGGCATATTTCATGTAGCTCGACGGCATGAACTGGGTGTGACCCATGGCGCCTGCCCAGGAGCCGCGCAGCTCGGAGCGCTCGACATGGCCCTTCTGGATCAGTTCGAGCGCCGTCAAAAGTTCATCGCGGAAGAAGTCGCCGCGGTAGCGGATCTGGGCCAGCGTCGCGAGCGAGCGGATGGTGTCCTTGTCGCCCTTGAACGAGCCGTAATTGGTCTCCATGCCCCAGACGCCGAGCACGATCTCCTTGGGCACGCCGTAGCGCGCCTCGATCTGCGCCAGCACGGTGGCGTTGCTGGCCGCGGCCTCCCGGCCGCGCGCGATGCGGGTGCCGCCGAGCGCGCTGTTGAGATAGCCCCAGATCGGCGCGGTGAACTCGGACTGCTTCTTCGTAAGTGCAACGATGGACGGATCGGGTGTCAGGCCGCGAAAGGCGAGATCGAATGTGGCACGCGAGATGCCGCGCGCCTGGGCCTGGGGCCAAAGCCCTTTCAGGAAGGCATCGAAGCCGGAGGCCGGGACGGCTTGCGCATCGCGGGCACGCGCGGCCGATGTATTGATCGAGCCGGTCGTCTGCGCCAGGGCCGGAGCCAGACTGATCAGGGCCGCAGCGGCGATGACGGACAGGCGCATGGGTTTCCTCGGCGGCTTCAGAGTCACTCGACGCCTACAGCGCCCGAACAAGATTAACCGAAGGTTAAGCGGGCGCAATCGGCCAGCGCCCCGGCCCCCGGAAACGGCTGCGATTTGACAAGAAGGCGGCACTGGCGGCAGCATGGCGCCATGAACAGCGCCTCCCAGCTCCGTCGCGGCCGCCATCGGTCGGGCAACCTCATCGCGGGCCACTAGCCCCGGGCCTGTCGCGCTGCGCGCCTCGGGCACGGGGTGCAAGGCGCTTTGAATTCCTCTCCCATTCGATTGCGGTTCTGACAGACCTGCGCCGAGGCTGAAGCCTCGGCCGGACGTGCTGTCGCCGCGCCACCAAGCGAGACTGCCATGACAACCCGCACAAGGGGCCGCTCGCGGCCCGCCATCGTCGTTACCTCTCAGGACCACCACATGCTGAGCCGCATCGCGGAAGGGGCGAGCGACACCATGCCCGAGCTGGCGGCCGAACTCAGTCTCGAGCTGGACCGCGCCCGCATCCTGCCCGAAGGCCGCAACTCGGCCGAGCATGTCCGCATCGGCAGCTCCGTGACCTATCGCGACGAGACCACCGGCAAGGAAGCGACCGTGACCCTGGTCTGGCCGCAGGATGCCGACATCGCCGCCAGGAAGATCTCGGTGGTGACGCCGATCGGCGTGGCGCTGATCGGCATGGCCAGCGGCCGCTCGATCGACTGGACGACGCGCTCGGGCGAGGTCAAGCGCCTCACCGTGATCGAAGTCCGCGATCCCCTGGACCTGCGCGAGCCCGCCTGAGCGGGCCCGCTGCGGCCCTAGAGCGCGTTGCGGGTCTTCAGCGCCTCTTCCCATGCCAAGGCCTGGCGGACGATCTCGCCGAGGTCGTCATGCTCGGGCTGCCAGCCGAGCTCGGCGCGGATGCGGTCGGCCTTGGCTACCAGCGACGCCGGGTCTCCGGCGCGCCTGCCCGAGAGCTTCACGGGGAAGTCGACGCCGGAGACCTGCTTCACGACGTCGATGACCTCGCTGACCGAATAGCCGCGGCCATAGCCGCAGTTCAGGGTCAGGTTCGCACCGCCCGCGCGCAGATGGTCGAGCGCGGCGAGATGGGCCCGGGCGAGATCGGTGACATGGATATAGTCGCGCACGCAGGTTCCGTCCGGCGTCGGATAGTCCGTGCCAAAAACCTCGAGCCCGGCGCGCTGCCCCAGTGCCGCCTGGCTCGCGACCTTGATCAGATGCGTCGCATTCGGCGAGGATTGGCCTGAGCGACCCTTGGGATCGGCCCCGGCGACGTTGAAGTAGCGCAGCGCGACATAGGTCAGGCCGTGGGCGCGAGCGACATCGGCGAGCATCCATTCGCTCATCAGCTTGGAGCGGCCATAAGGGTTGATCGGGTTCAGCGCGATGTCCTCGGGCACCGGAGAGACCTGTGGCTCGCCATAGACGGCGGCCGTCGAGGAGAAGATCACGTGCCTGACGCCGCCACGCACGGCGCTTTCCAGCAGCGCGCGCGTCTTCACGGTGTTGTTGAGGTAGTAGCCGAGGGGATCGCTGACGGAATCGGGCACCACGATCCTTGCGGCGAAATGCGCGATCTCGGTGATCCCGTGCTCGGCGATGACGCGTGCCACAAGCTCCTGGTCGCCCATGTCGCCGCGGACGAGGGTGGCTTCCTTGGGCACCGCCCACCAGAATCCGGTCGAGAGATCGTCGAGCACGACGACTGATTCGCCGCGATCGAGCAGTTCGAGGACCATGTGGCTGCCGATATAGCCGGCGCCGCCCGAAACCAGAATCGCCATATGCTGTCCTGTCTGCCGGATTGGAATGAACCCCCTCTACGCAAAAAACGTTGACGAGCCATCAAGGTCGTTCTGCTATCGCCGTCCGCCGGCCGCGTTCATCGGGGGTTGTGAACCGTGTCGCTAATTCATTCTCTCTCGCCGCCGCATACCCGGTCAGGCACGCGAAATGGACAATCATGACGAAACGCATCCGCAAGGCCGTTCTTCCCGTCGCCGGCCTCGGCACCCGCTTCCTGCCTGCGACGAAGGCGATCCCCAAGGAAATGCTGACGATCGTGGATCGCCCCGTCGTCCAGCATGTGGTCGATGAGGCGCGTGCCGCCGGCATCGAGCATTTTGTCTTCATTACCGGCCGAAACAAGGCGGTGATCGAAGATCACTTCGACCTCGCCTATGAGCTCGACGACACCCTGCGCAAGCGCAACAAGATCAAGGAGCTGGAAGGCCTCCTGGGCGATCTGCCCGCCGCCGGCGCCACCAGCTTCACCCGCCAGCAGGCGCCGCTGGGCCTGGGCCATGCCGTCTGGTGCGCTCGCGACATCATCGGCGACGACGAGCCCTTCGCGCTGCTCCTGCCCGACATGCTGCATCACAGCCACGGCAAGGGCTGCCTGGCCGAGATGATCGAGGCCTACAACAAGCATGGCGGCAATCTCATCGCGGTGGCGCCCGTGCCCGACGACCAGACCCACCAATATGGCATCGTCGGCGTCGAGGACACCAAGGCCAAGGTCTCGAAGGTGACCAAGATGGTCGAGAAGCCGGCCAAGGGGACTGCGCCCTCGAACCTCCACATCACCGGCCGCTACATCCTGCAGCCGACGATCTTCAACCTGCTCGCCAACCAGGAGCCGGGCGCCGGCGGCGAGATCCAGCTGACCGATTCGATGATCGCGCTCTCGCGGCTCGAGCCGTTCCATGCGGTACGCTTCGACGGCGACATCTACGACACCGGATCGAAGATCGGCTTCCTCACGGCCAACATCGCCTATGCGCTTGACCGCGGCGATCTCGGTCCGCAACTGCGCGAGGAAATCGAGCGACTGCTGGAGCGTTGAGCCGCGGCGTCCATCCGGGAGCCCCGCAATGAGCGGTACGGCCATTATCTTCGACCGCGCGCTGGTCCGGCAACGTCTGGGGCGCGCGCTGGCGGCGGGCTATCCCGATTTCCTGCTGGCGCGTGCGGCAGAAGACCTCGACGAGCGGCTGGCCGCCGTGCTGCGGCGCTTCGCGCTTGCCGCAGATCTCGGAACCGCGCTGCCGGTCGCGGTTCCGGTGCTCCGGGGCAAGGCGGATGCGGTGTTGCGCATGGCAGAGGCGCCGGGTGGCGATGCCGCAGTGGTCGGCGATCTCGAAAGTCTGCCTTTCGCGCCCGCCTGCCTCGATCTGGCTGTTTCGCTGCTCGCCTTGCATGGGGTCAACGACCTGCCCGGCGCGCTGATCCAGATCCGCCGTGCCTTGAGGCCCGACGGGCTGTTCATGGGCTGCCTGCTCGGCGGACGCAGCTTGCAGGAGCTGCGTCAGGTGCTGCTGGAGGCGGAGGCCGAAACTTCGGGCGGCGTCTCTCCCCGGATCGCGCCCTTCGCCGATCTCCGCGACATGGGCTCGCTGCTGCAAAGGGCAGGCTTTGCCCTGCCCGTCGTCGACAGCGAACTCGTCACCGTACGCTATGGCGACATCTTTGGACTGCTGCGCGACCTGCGCGCGCTCGGCTGGACCAATGCGCTGGCCGACCGGCGCAAATCGGGCTTGCGGCGCGACACGCTGGCGCGGGCGGCGACGCTCTATGCGGAGCGCCATGCCGATGCCGACGGGCGCCTGCGGGCGACGTTCGAGATGGTCTGGCTTTCAGGCTGGGCTCCGCATGAGAGCCAGCAGAAGCCGCTGCGTCCAGGCTCCGCCAAGGCGAGGCTCGCCGATGCGCTGGGCGTGCCGGAGATCGGGGCAGGGGACAAGGCTGGCGCGTGAACCACACCGTCATTGCGAGCGAAGCGAAGCAATCCAGTCTCCTAGAGCACGACGCCTGCCTGGATTGCTTCGCTTCGCTCGCAATGACGACACGGCCTGCTCAACACCTGCCATGACGGGGAAATGCCCATGACCACCCGCCAGCCCCGCCTGTCTCGCGACGCCTTCGCGCTGTTCCGGCCGATCCCGACCCGCTGGCACGACAACGACGTGTTCGGGCACGTCAACAATGTCGTCTATTACTCCTGGTTCGACACCGGCGTGAACGCCTGGCTGATCGAGAACGGCTTTCTCGATCCGCAGACCAGCCCTGTGGTGGGGCTCGTGGTCGAGACCACCTGCACCTATTTCGAGAGCGTCGCCTTCCCCGAGACCGTCGAGATCGGGCTCGGCGTCGAGCGGCTGGGCTCGAGTTCCGTGACCTATCGCCTCGGGATATTTCGGCAGGGCGCGCAGCTTGCCGCGGCCCAGGGGCGCTTCACCCATGTCTACGTCGAGCGGTTGACGCAGCGGCCGGTGCCAATCCCGGATGCGCTGCGCAACGCACTTCAGGCGCTCGACGCGTAAACGCAACCCCGTTCCGGGCTGGAATGCGTTGTCTCCGGCCTTGAGTCACGCTATGCCCCGCGCAATCGAAAGCTGGCTCCAAGGGCCGGTAGGCGCCGGCCGTTGCGGCCGGATCATCAGGAACCGTCGCGCCGTGATTCCCAACGACATCAAGATAACCCCGCAGCTCGTGGCCGAACATGGCCTGAAGCCGGATGAGTATCAGCGCTTCCTGCACCTGATCGGGCGCGAGCCGACGATCACCGAACTCGGCATCGTCTCGGCGATGTGGAACGAGCATTGCTCGTACAAATCCTCGAAACTCCACCTCAAGACGCTGCCGATCAAGGCGCCCTGGGTCATCCAGGGGCCGGGCGAGAATGCCGGCGTCATCGACATCGGCGACGGCATGGCGATCGTCTTCAAGATGGAGAGCCACAACCACCCGTCCTTCATCGAGCCCTACCAGGGCGCGACGACCGGCGTCGGCGGCATCCTGCGCGACGTTTTCACCATGGGCGCCCGCCCGATCGCGGTGCTCGACGCGCTGCGCTTCGGCTCGCCCGACCATCCGCGCACCCGTCATCTGGTTTCCGGCGTGGTCGCGGGCATCGGCGGCTACGGCAACTCCTTCGGCGTACCGAATGTCGGCGGCGCCACCGGTTTTCACAGCCGCTATGACGGCAACATCCTCGTCAACGCAATGGCGGTCGGCATCGCCCGCGCCGACGAGATCTTCTACGCCAAGGCTTCCGGCGTCGGTAAGGCGATCGTCTATCTCGGTTCCAAGACCGGCCGCGACGGCATCCATGGCGCGACCATGGCCTCGGCCGCTTTCGGCGAAGGCGCCGAGGAGAAGCGCCCGACCGTGCAGGTCGGCGACCCCTTTGCCGAAAAGCTGCTGCTCGAGGCCTGCCTCGAGATCATGGCCGCTGGCCATGTCGACGCGATCCAGGACATGGGCGCGGCCGGCCTGACCTGCTCGGCCGTCGAGATGGGCGCCAAGGGTGATCTCGGTGTCGAGCTGAACCTCGATGCCGTGCCCTGCCGCGAGGCCGGCATGAGCCCCTATGAGATGATGCTGTCGGAGAGCCAGGAGCGCATGCTCATGGTGATCAAGCCCGGCCATGAAGAGCCGGCCGAGGCGATCTTCCGCAAATGGGGCCTGGATTTCGCGGTCGTCGGCTACACCACCGACAATCTGCGCTTCGTCGTGAAGCACCAGGGCGAGACCATGGCCGACCTGCCGATCAAGGAGCTCGGCGACGAGGCTCCCGAATATGACCGGCCCTGGGTCGAGACGCCCAAATCCGCCGTCATTTCGGCCAGCGAGGTCAAGCCGCCGGTCTCAACCGCGGACGCCCTGCTCAAGCTCGTCGGCTCGCCCGATCTCAGCTCCAAGCGCTGGATCACCGAGCAGTACGACACGCTGATCCTGGGCAATTCGGTGATCACGCCGGGCGGCGACGCCGGGCTGATCCGGATCGAGGACGGGCCGAAGGGCCTGGCCATGACCGCCGATGTGACGCCGCGCTATTGCGAGGCCGACCCCTTCGAGGGCGGCAAGCAGGCGGTCGCTGAAGCCTGGCGCAACCTGACCGCCGTGGGCGCGACGCCGCTTGCCGTCACCGACAACCTGAACTTCGGCAATCCGGAGCGGCCCGAGGTGATGGGCCAGCTCGTGGGCTGCATCAAGGGCATCGGCGAGGCCTGCCGCGCGCTCGACTTCCCCGTGGTTTCCGGGAATGTCTCGCTCTACAACGAGACCAACGGCGTCTCGATCCTGCCGACGCCCACGATCGGCGCCGTCGGCGTGCTCGCCGACGTCACCAAGCACGCCACTGTCGCCTTCAAGGGCGAGGGCGAAGCCATCATCCTGCTCGGTGAGACCACGGGCTGGCTCGGGCAGTCGGCCTATCTCGGCACGGTCTGCGGCCGCGAGGAGGGCGCCCCGCCGCCGGTCGATCTTTCGGTAGAGCGTCGCAACGGCGAGTTTGTGCGCAGCTTGATCGCGGCCGGCCGTGTTGGCACCTGCCATGACCTGTCGGATGGCGGTCTCGCCGTCGCGCTCGCCGAAATGGCGATGGCACGCGGCATAGGCGCCACGATCGAGCAGCTCCCCGCCGGCCCGGCCCATGCCGTGCTCTTCGGCGAGGACCAGGCGCGCTATGTCGTCGCGGTCCCGCAGGCTGCGGCCGATGCCGTGCTCACTGAAGCCAAGGCTGCCGGCGTCCCGGCGCTGCGTCTGGGCACCACGGGCGGCGCGTCGCTCAGCTTCGCCGGCGAGGGCTCGGTCGAAGTCGAGGCGCTCAAGAGCGCCCATGAAAACTGGCTGCCCGACTACATGGCCGGCAAGGCCGCCTGACCACCCACTCCAGCGCCGCTTTCGTCATTGCGAGCTTAGCGAGGCAATCCAGACACGAAGAGCTCTACGCCTTCCTGGATTGCTTCGTCGCTTCGCTCCTCGCAATGACGGGAAGGCGGCGACCCGTGACTACAGGAGACGACTGCCATGGCGATGGATGCACATGAGATCGAGGCGATGATCAAGGCGGCGCTGCCCGATGCGACTGTCGTGATCAAGGACCTCGCCGGCGATGGCGACCACTATTCCGCGACGGTTACCTCGGCCGCGTTTGCCGGCAAGAGCCGCGTGCAGCAGCACCAGATGGTCTATGCGTCCCTGCAGGGGAACATGGGCGGTGTGCTTCATGCCCTTGCACTGACGACTTCGGTTCCCCAGAATTAGAACCAGAGCATTCACGAAGACCTTGCCAGCGGGCCTTGAACCCGCCTTTGGAGACGAACCATGACCGACGTCAACGCCCGCATCGATGCCGAAGTGAAGTCCGCCGATGTGGTGCTCTTCATGAAGGGCACGCCGCAGTTCCCGATGTGCGGCTTTTCCGGCCAGGTCGTGCAGATCCTGTCCTATGTCGGCGTGCCGTTCAAAGGCGTGAACGTGCTCGAGGATCAGGAGATCCGCGAGGGCATCAAGGCCTATTCGAACTGGCCGACCATCCCCCAGCTCTACGTCAAGGGCGAGTTCGTCGGCGGTTGCGACATCACCCGCGAGATGTTCCAGGCCGGCGAATTGCAGACGCTGCTGGAAGAGAAGGGCATCGCCGTCAAGCAGGCGAGCTGATCTCACGCTCAAGCCGTAACGAACATGATCAGGCCGCGCATTGCGGGTGCGGCTTGGTCACGCGCTCGCGCGAGGCCGGATATGTGTCGAGCTTGCCAGCCGGCCTGATCGGGCGGCGCACCAGTTCGCCCCCGCAATTGGGGCAGGCGCCGTCGAAGCGCGCGTGCGCGCAATCGGCGCAGAAGGTGCACTCGAAGGTGCAGATCATCGCCTCGCGGCTGTCGGGCGCGAGATCGCGGTCGCAGCATTCGCAGTTCGGGCGTAATTGCAGCATGAGGCCTTCCTCCGATGCGGTCGATGGGACGTAATAGCCTGGCCGCCAGCAAATCCTGCCGCTCGGCTCACTTCACCAGCAGCCAATCGTCGACGACCAGGGCATCGAGTCCCGAGGTGTAGAACATCAGGATCGCGTCCTCGGCCGTGTGCAGGATCGGCTTGCCCATGACATTGAACGAGGTGTTGAGGATCACCGGCACGCCGGTCAATGCGTGAAAGGCCGAGATCAGCGCGTGGTAGCGCGGGTTGCGCTTGGCCGTGACGCTTTGCAGGCGGCCGGTGCCGTCCTCATGCACGACGGCGGGCACATGGCGCCGCACAGCATCCTTCCAGACCAGCGTGCGCTCCATATAGGGCGCATCCTGGTAGTTCTCGAACCAGGCCGGGCCGTGCTCGGCCAGGATCGAAGGCGCAAACGGGCGAAAGGCCTCGCGGTACTTCACCTTGGCGTTGAGCAGGTCCTTGGCGTTGTCGGGGCGCGGATCGGCCAGGATCGAGCGATTGCCGAGCGCGCGCGGCCCGAATTCGGCGCGGCCCTGGACCCAGCCCACAAGCTTGCCCTCGGCCAGCAACCCGGCTGTCACCGGCGCGATCTCGTCGGGTGCCAGCCTGCGCAGGCGCGGCTCCCAGGCCTGCATGCGCTCGAAAGGTTCGGTCGATACACCGGAGCCGAGATAGGGCGATGCCGGTCCCTTTGGCGCGCGCCAGCCCGGATTGGCCTGCGCGTGGCTAAGCCAGGCGGCGCCGATCGCATTGCCGTCATCGGCGGGCGCGGAGGGGACAAAAACCTCCTTGAAGCCATGGCGCCCGATGATCTTGCCGTTGAAGGACGAATTCAGCGCGCAGCCGCCCGCCAACACGAGATTGTCGCAGGCGACCAGCGCCGCGGTCTCCGCCAGCAGGGCCGCCATCATCTCGGCAAAGACATCCTGCCCGCAGCGGGCGAGGTCGGCCCAACCGGCCTCGGTCGCCTTGGCTGGGCGCAACGCGAGTATCTCGGCGCTGACGGCGCGCACGGTCTGCGCATCGGCAAAGGAAAGCTTGTGGCCCTCGATGCGATAGAGCTTTCGCAGCAGCGCCATCAGCGCGTCGTCGGTTCGACCATAGGGCGCGAGCCCCATGATCTTCCATTCCTCGCCCTTGGCCTGGTCGAAGCCGGCGAGATCGGTGACGAGCCCGAAATAGAAGCCGATCGATTCGCGGCCGCGATGGCGCTTCACCTCGGCGATCGCGCCATCCTTGAGCGCGAAGATGGCCGAGGCGCCGGTTTCGCCCATGCCGTCGACGACGAGGCAGGCGGCATTGCTGAAGGGCGAGGACCAGCAGGCGTAGGCCGCGTGGCTGAGATGGTGCCCATGCCGGCTCAGGCCGACGATATCGGCGCTGCCGAAGGCACGGTCGAGCGCCAGCAGCGTGCCGAGGCCAGCGCGTTGCTGGGCGTGATGCAGCGAGGCGATCAGGGCGCGTTCGGTCCGCTCGGGCACCAGCGAGCGGTTGAGCTGCGGCGACAGCGTGAGCAGCGCATCGAGCGAGAACGAGCCGGCGCGGCCCATCTGGTCGAGGAAGCCACTGAAATCCTGGCCCCAACTCGTCGCGATCCGTACCGAGGCGTCGGGCGGAATATAGCGCCGGACGAGGTCTTCCATGCGCGGCGCCAGATCGGCATCGCAATTGGGCGCGCGCTTGTATTGCAGGTAGCGCTCGGTCGCCTCGGCGAAGATGACGACGCCATCGGGATCGAGAATCGCGACGGCAGGATCGTGAAAGGTCGTTGCCAGCCCTATCGTATAGATCATGCCATCAAGCTAAGGGGCGGGATCGCGAGGCGCAACACCGCCGTCCTGTTACAGGCTGCCCGGCCTGGAGCCTTCCGGCGGGCGCGGCTTCAGCGCCCGCTTGCTGCAGAAAGCAGGGCCTTGGAATCGGCGCTCGCCCAATCGGCAGGACCCTGGATGATGCCGAGCTCGCAGCCGGTCTTGTCGACGATCAGGCTGACCGGCATGCCCTCGACCTTGCGCGTCGTACGCAGCACCTGGAACACGCTCGCCTGCGGGTCGCTGTAATAGCCGAGGGTGGAGACCCTGTTCTCGGCGAGCCAGGTCTTGGGCTTGTCGAGATTTCGCGTGTCGATGTTGATGGCGACGACGGCGAAGTCCGGTCCGCCCATGTCCTTCTGCAAGGTGTCGAGCGCCGGCATTTCCTTCAGGCAGGGCGCACACCAGGTCGCCCAGAGATTGACCAGCACCGTCTTGCCCTTGAAGGCGGCGAGCGTGGTGGGCTGGCCGTCGGGACCGGTGAAGGCGAGCTCGGGTGCCGGCTTTGGCCGGGCGTGAACCTCGACTGCGGCGACCTCGCCCCGGGCCAGGGGGGCCATGGAGGCAGCCGTCTTCGTCGCGGCGGCGCATGATGCGTTGCCCGCATCGCCAAGGCCGGAGTAGAAGGCTGTGCCGCCGAGGGCCAGGAGGGCCACGGCCCCGGCGGCGTACAGGATTTTCGATCGAGACCTCATCGCGCCCTAGAAGCAGGAAAGACCGTCGTGAGCAATCGTATGTGGGGTGGACGTTTCGCCACGGGGCCCGACGCGATCATGGAGGAAATCAACGCCTCCATCGATTTCGACAAGCGCCTCTGGCGCCAGGATATCCGCGGTTCGCTCGCCCATGCGGCCATGCTCGCCGAGACCGGCATCCTGACGAGGGATGATGTCGCGACGATCAAGGCCGGACTCAAGCAGGTCGAGGGTGAGATCGAGGCCGGCTCGTTCACGTTCTCGCGTGCGCTCGAGGACGTGCACATGAATATCGAGAGCAACCTCAAGGACAAGATCGGCCTCGCCGCCGGCCGCCTGCACACGGCGCGCTCGCGCAACGACCAGGTCGCGACCGACATGCGCCTCTGGGTCCGCGACACGCTCGACGAGATCGACGCCCAGATGGCCGATCTCCAGCTCGCTCTGGCCGAGAAGGCCGATCTCTATGCCGGCGCGGTGATGCCCGGCTTCACCCATCTGCAATCGGCACAGCCGGTCACCTTCGGCCACCATCTGCTCGCCTATGTCGAGATGCTGTCGCGCGATCGCGGTCGTGTCCGCGATGCCCGCACCCGCATGAACGAGTGCCCGCTCGGCGCCGCCGCGCTCGCCGGCACCTCGTTCCCGATCGACCGGCACATGACCGCCAAGGCGCTCGACTTCGACCGGCCGACCGCCAACTCGCTCGATTCGGTCTCCGATCGCGACTTCGTGCTGGAGACGCTGTCGACCGCTTCGATCTGCGCGATGCACCTGTCGCGCCTGGCCGAGGAGATCGTGCTCTGGGCGACGCCGCAATTCGGCTTCGTGCGGCTCTCGGACAAGTTCTCGACGGGCTCGTCGATCATGCCGCAGAAGCGTAATCCCGACGCTGCGGAGCTGGTGCGTGGCAAGGCCGGTCGCGTGTTCGGTGCGCTGCAGGCCATGCTGACGATGATGAAGGGCCTTCCGCTGACCTATTCCAAGGACATGCAGGAGGACAAGGAAGGCACGTTCGACGCTCTCCAGACCCTCTCGCTGTGCCTGGCCGCCATGGCCGGGATGATCCGCGACATGGAGCCCGACCTGAAGGTCATGAAGAAGGCCGCCGGCCTCGGCTATGCCACCGCCACCGATCTCGCCGACTGGCTGGTGCGGGTGCTGAAGATGCCGTTCCGCGACGCGCATCACGTCACCGGCCGCCTTGTCGGCCTCGCCTCCGAGAAGAAGATCGGGCTGGAGAAGCTGACGCTGGCCGAGATGCAGGCGGTCGAGCCCCAGATCACCGAGGCCGTCTTCGCCGTGCTCGGCGTCGAGCAGTCGGTCAAGAGCCGCGTCAGCTATGGCGGCACGGCGCCGGCGAATGTGCGCAAGCAGGCCAAGAGCTGGCTCAAGCGGCTGGCCAAGGAGCGCGGCTGAGCCTCAGCCGTCATTGCGAGCACAGCGAAGCAATCCGGGAGGGTAGCGCTCTACGTTCCTGGATGGCTTCGTCGCTGCGCTCCTCGCAATGACGGCAATCGCTCGCTTCGCGCCGACCTATTCGCTACACTTGTCGCCTCTGCTCAAGTCCGAGGGTTTGTTTTCGTGCCGTATCCCCGCCTGAAACTCGGCCGCGCCATCATCGTGGCCGGCCTGCTTGGACTGAGCCTTGGCGCCTGCGGCCGCAAAGGGCCGCTCGAGCCGCCCCCGGCCGCAGCGAATGCGATCGATCTGCCCGATGGCGATATCGGCGCGACGCCTGTCGACGTGCCCGGCGCGACCGAGGTCTCGCCGCTGGCAAAACCGTCGAAAGCCAACCGCGCCATCACCGTCCCCGACAAGAGCTTCATGCTCGACCCGATTCTCTGAAGCGCAACTGATTTAACGCCGTCATCCTGAGGAGCCGCCAGGCGGCGCCTCGCAGGATGGTCCAGCAGGATGCGAAAGCCGCTGGGGCATCCGTCACGATGCGTGTCCTGCGGGCGCGCTCGTCAGGATGACGGTCGAGATTGATCCCGACGGATTTTTGAGCAGCAACCATGCACCATTTCAGCTATCGCGACGGCTCGCTTTTTGCCGAGGACGTCGATCTCCGCACCATCGCCGCAGAGGTCGGCACACCGGTTTATGTCTATTCCTCGGCCACGATCGAGCGGCACTACAGGCTCTATGAAGCCGCGATGAAGTCGGCCGCGCCCGACGGCCGGGCCCATGTCTTCTATGCGATGAAGGCCAACGGCAATCTCGGCGTGCTGAAGACGCTGGCCGCGCTGGGCGCCGGCGTCGACACCGTCTCAGAGGGCGAGGTCCGCAAGGCGCTCGCCGCCGGCTTCCCGGCCAACAAGATCGTGTTCTCCGGCGTCGGCAAGTCCGAGAGCGAACTGCGTTTCGCAGTCGAAGCCGGGATCTACCAGGTCAATATCGAGACAGAGGACGAACTCGACCTGCTTGCCCGCGTCGCCGCCAGCCTCGGCAAGCGCCAGGAAGCCGTGTTTCGGGTCAATCCCGATATCGGTGCCGGCGGCCACGCCAAGATCACCACGGGCTCCTCCGAGAACAAGTTCGGCGTCTCCTTCGAGGAGGTCGGCCGGCTCTATGCCCGCGCCGCCAACCAGGCCGGCGTGCGCATGATGGGCCTGGCGGTGCATATCGGCAGCCAGATCAAGGATACCGCATCCTTCGAGGCGGCCTATGCCAAGATGGCGGCGCTGGTCGGCGACCTGCGGGCCGAGGGCCATCGCGTCGACAGGCTCGACCTCGGTGGCGGCCTCGGTATCCCCTATGAGATCCCGAAGGATTTCGACCACGGGCCCGATCTGATCCAGGCCTATGCCGCGATGGTGGCGCGCGTCACCAACGGGCTGGACGTCGAGCTCGGCTTCGAGCCCGGCCGCCTGATCGTCGGCAATGCCGGCATCCTGCTGACGCAGGTGCTGCATCTCAATCCGCGCCCGACCAAGCAGTTCCTGGTCGTCGACGCCGCGATGAACGACCTGATGCGGCCGGCGATGTACGAGGCCTATCACGAGATCTGGCCGGTCACCGAGTCCGCGACAGGGGTTGCGACCGTTGCCTATGACGTGGTCGGGCCGATCTGCGAATCGGGCGACACCTTCACCACCGGCCGCGCGCTGCCGGCGCTGAAGCCCGGCGACCTGATCGCCTTCATGACGGCGGGCGCCTACGGCGCCAGCATGTCCTCGACCTACAACCAGCGCCCGCTGGTCGCGGAGGTGCTGGTCAAGGGCGACCGGTTCGCGGTGACGCGTCCGCGCCAGACCTATAAAGAGCTTCTCGGCACGGATCGTGCACCGCCCTGGCTCGACTGATCGCCCGTTCACGAAGCGCGGAGCGGTGGGGCCGGGGCAGTCTTCGCTCTGGCCTTGCCATATTCACGTGCTAGCCTGTGACCAGGCATATGGCTTGAGAACGGCGCGGGGGCGGCTCGGAGCGACTGCATGAACGAAGCTGAGCGCCACAAGGCGCCCGAATCGATCGAGGGCATCCGCAAGCGGCTCAGCCGGTTAGCGGCTGCATCGCGTGTCTCGCTCGGTTGGGAACGGCTTTGGCCCAGATTGTGGTTGCCGGCCGCCATTCTGCTGACCTTCCTCGCGGTCTCATGGGCGGGCCTGTGGACCTGGCTGCCCTGGCAGGGGCGGGCGCTCGGTGTCGCGCTCTTCGGTGTCGGCCTGCTGGCAAGCCTCTGGCACGTCGCGACCACGCGCGTGCCGACCCGCCGCGATGCGCTCACCCGTCTCGACAAATCATTGGCCGATGGGCACCGCCCGGCCTCATCGCTCGAGGACAGCCTGGCTGTCGGAGCGAGTGATCCGGTTTCGCAGGCGCTGTGGAAACTCCATGTCGAACGCCAGGGCCGGCGGGTCGCAGGGCTCAAGGTCGCCGCGCCGCGCCCGCTCATGGCCGGTCGCGACAAGCTCGCCTTGCGGGCCGTGCCGCTGCTCGCCGCCGTCACGGCACTGTTTGCCGCCGGCGACGAGGCGGGACGCCGCTTCCAGGCCGCCTTCGACTGGCGCGGGCCGGCCGCTGCGACGCCCTCCATCCGGATCGACGCCTGGATCGACCCGCCGGGCTATACGCGCCTGCCGCCGATCCTGATCGACTTCGCGAAATTGCAGCAAGGCAAGCTCGCCAGCCCGAATTTCTCCGCGCCCGAGAAATCGACGATCGTCGTGCGCATCGCCGGCAAGACGGCGATGGATGTCGCGACGACCGGTCGGCTCGACCCGTTGGCGCCGGCCGAGGCCAAGGACGCAAGGCCGGCCTCCGGCGATACGCCTGCCGTGCTGGAGAAGCGCTTCACGCTCGCCGGAAACGGCACGCTCAGGCTGACCGGTTCAGGTGCGCCCTCGGGCACGCTGACCCTCACCGCGATCGCCGACCAGCCGCCGCAGATCAGCTTCATCGAGCCGCCAAAACCCGTGACTGGCGCGCAATCTGGCGGGCTTGGCATCAGCTACCGCGCCAAGGACGATTACGGCGTCGCGGCGACGGAGGTTCTGGTGTCGCGGCCCGGGCCGGCGTCGGGCGGACGCTCGCTGGTCGAGCCGCCGAAGCAGTCTCTCGCCGTGCCGTCCTCGCCATCGGGCGAGGAGGACATGAAGAGCACGGTCGATTTCTCGGCCCACCCGTGGGCTGGCGCGAAGGTGCGCATGACGCTGGTCGCGCGCGACGATGCCGGCCAGGAGGGCCGCAGCGAGTCTGTCGAGGTGACGCTGCCGCAGCGCACCTTCACCAAGCCGCTGGCAAAGGCCCTGGTCGAGCAACGCCGCAAGCTCGTCATGGATGTCGAGGACCGACGCAAGGTCCAACTCGCCATGGACGCGCTGATGATCGAGCCCGAACTCTTCATGAAGGAGACCGGCGTCTATCTCGGCATGCGCATGATCAACGAGCGGCTGCGCGGCTCCACCAGCGACGACCAGCTGCGTGAGGTCGCAGAGTTGATGTGGGCGATGGCCCTGCAGCTCGAGGACGGCGACATGTCCGACGCAGAGCGGGCGCTGCGCGCGGCGCAGGAGAATTTGCAGCAGGCGCTGGAGCGCGGTGCCTCCGAGGAGGAGATCAAGAAGCTCACCGAAGAGATGCGCCGGGCGATGGATCGCTTCATGCGCCAGCTCGCCGAGCAGATGCAGCGCCAGCAGCAGAATGGCGACCAGAACATGGCCAAGCTGCCGGAGAATTTCCGCAGCGTGACGCCGCGCGATCTCCAGAACATGCTCGACCGCATCGAGGAGCTCTCCAAGCGCGGCGACATGGCCGAGGCTCAGCGCCTGATGGAAGAGCTCAACCAGATGCTCAACAACCTGCAGATGGCCCGCCCGGGCCAGCAGGACCCGCGCCAGCGCGAGATGAACCAGGCACTGGGCGAGCTCGACAAGATGACGCGCGAGCAGCAGCAATTGCGTGACGAGACCTATCAGCAGGAGCAGCAGCGCCAGAACCGCACCCAGCGCGGCCAGCGCCCGGGCCAACAGCAGCAGGCGCGGCCCGGTCAGCGCCAGCAAGGCCAGCAGGGCCAGCGCCAGCGCGGACAGCAGCCCGGTCAGCAGCAGCCCGGAGATCAGGGCGAGGGCGAGGATGGCGAGAATGGCGAGGGGCAGCAGGGACAGAACGGCCAGGGACAGAGCCTGGCCGAGCGCCAGCAGGCCCTGAAGGAGCGCCTGCAGGAGTTGCAGCGCCGTATGCGCGGCATGGGCGCGCCGCAGCAGGGCGAGCTCGGCGAGGCCGAGGATGCTATGGGCGAGGCGCAAGGGCAGCTCGGGCAGGGCCAGGGCGAGGGCGCGCTGGAATCGCAGGGGCGTGCGCTCGACGCCTTGCGCAAGGGCGGGCAGAACCTCGCCCAGCAGATGCAGGGCCAGCCCGGCGAAGGCGGCGAGCCCGGCGAGAACGCTTTTGGCGAGCCAGACGGCCAGCCGGCGGGGCGTCCCTCGGCGCAGCAGCGCGGTCGCGAGGATCCGCTCGGTCGGCCGCAGCGCCAGCGCGACTGGGCCGATGGCCGCGTGCGCGTGCCCGGCGCAGACGAAAGCGCGACGCAGCGCGCGCGGCGGATCCTGGAAGAGCTGCGGCGCCGGCTGGGCGATCCTTCGCGTCCGAGCGAGGAACTGGATTACCTGGAACGGCTGCTCCGGCGGAACTGAGGGTTGCGCCCCTCTCCGTCATTGCGAGCGAAGCAATCCAGCCGCTGGTGCGCCCTGCCGACTCTGGATTGCTTCGCTTCGCTCGCAATGACAATCCCGGCTGCGCTGCCCTTATCGAGACGCGCGGATCAGGAGCTGGTGCGACGGGGCTGGAAGCTCGCGACAACCGCCCCGACCACGATCAGCGCGCAGGAGCCTGCGAGCAGCCAGCTCGCCTGGGCATAGCCGGCCGCCACCAGGACCAGCGTCGAGAGCACCGGCGCGGCGTAGGAGGCGACGCCCAGCAGGGCGACGTCGCCCTTCTTCATGCCGATATCCCAGACCACGAAGGCAAGCCCGATCGAGCCGATGCCGAGACCAAGGACCCCGCCCCATTCCGTGGGGCTCAGCGACCAGAGCGTGGTCTCGAAGGCGACGTGACAGGCGAAGGCCGCAACGGCACAGCCGAGCAGCGTCAGGCTGAGGCTCTCGGAAGGGACCGTGGAAAAGCGGCGCGACAGCACCGAATAGCTCGCCCAGACGAAGGCGCCGAGGGCGGCCAGGAGATGTCCGAGCGAGAGCCCGCCGCCGCTGCCGAGCCCGCCTGAAATCAGCAGCATGGTCGCGCCGAGGCCGATCAGCGCACCGATCAGGTGCCTCAGCTTGAGGCCGCCTCCGGGCAGCAAAGCTGCAAACAGCACGATCAGCAGCGGCCAGAGATAGTGGATGAGGTTGGCTTCCGCCGGCGGCGCCGTCTTGACGGCGGCGTAGTACAACGCGCTGTCGCCGAAGGGGCCGTAGAGGCCCAGCGCGAAGGAGGCCGGCGTCGGCACGATGCGACGGATCTCGCCGCGCGCGATCGCCACGCCCAGGATCACCAGCCCGCCGATGGCGAAGGTCATGCCGACCAGCTGGAACGCCGGGACGCGGCCCGACATGGCAGTGAACAACGCCAGCGTCGACCAGAGCAGGATGGCATTCAGGCCGATGGTCGTTGCGGTGCGGGAGGTCATGGCATGCAATCGTTCAGAAGAGCGTGGTCCGGCATGGGACCGGCGCAGGCTGTCGGTCAAGATTTACATTCCGCGGGCGCGTCGCGATCTTGGGATAATGCCGCTGTTGCCCGATGTTGCTGCGCCGCAGCACCGCCTTGCCGCCATGGGCGCCATGCTCGCGACGCCGTGCCGGCCCGTTGACGGCGGGAGCGCTGGGGACCATGCGTCAGGCATGACAACGATCCCGATGCCCTCTGTCGCCCGTCGTCCGCTGATGCCGGTGCTGCTGGCGCTGAGCATGGCGCATCTGCTGAACGATCTCGTCCAGTCGATGATCCCGGCGCTCTATCCGCTGATCAAGGAGAGCTATCAGCTCGATTTCATGCAGATCGGGCTGATCACGCTGGCCTTCCAGGTCACCTCCTCGCTGCTGCAGCCGCTGCTCGGCTATGTCACGGACAAGCGGCCCTGGCCCTATGCGATGGTCGCCGGCATGTGCTCGACCCTGTCCGGGCTGCTGCTGCTCGCCTTCGCGCAGAGCTATGGGGTCGTGCTCGTCGCGGCGGCGCTGATCGGGCTGGGCTCGGCCGTGTTCCACCCGGAAGCGACGCGGATGGCGCGCCATGCTGCGGCTGGACGGCAGGGGCTGGCGCAGGGCGTGTTCCAGGTCGGCGGGCATGTCGGCTATGCCGTCGGGCCGCTGCTGGCGGCGCTGGTGGTGGTGCCGCGCGGGCAGACGAGCCTGTCCTGGTTCTCCGGCGTGGTGCTGGTGGCGATGCTGCTGATGGGCTGGCTCGGTGCGCGCTATTCGGCCCTGCGGCGGGAGCAAAAGGCCTCGAGCGACCATATCGAGGAGGCGCCGAGCCATGGCTTGCCGCGCGGGCGCGTCCTGCTCGCCATGACGGTCCTGGTCGTGCTGCTGTTGTCGAAGAACGGCTACACCGCCGCCTTCACCTCCTACTACACCTTCTACCTGATCGAGCGCTTCGGCATCGCGCTGCAGCTCTCCCAGATCATGCTCTTCATCTACCTCGTCGTCGGCGCCGCCGGCGTCATCATCGGCGGCATGATCGGCGACAGGATCGGCCGCGACCGCGTGATCTGGCTCTCGATCCTGGGATCGCTGCCGTTTGCGCTGGTGCTGCCCTATGCCGACCTGTTCTGGACAGGCGTGCTCAGCGTGATCGTCAGCTTCATCATGGCCAGTGCCTTCTCGGCGATCCTGATCTACGCGATCGACCTCGTGCCGCATCGCGTCGGCCTGGTCGGTGGCCTGTTCTACGGCCTGTCCTTCGGGCTCGGCGGTATCGCCGCGGCGGGGCTGGGAGCGCTGGCGGATTCGATCGGCATCATCGCGGTGTTCAAGCTCTGCTCGTGGCTGCCGGCCATGGGGCTCCTGACGTTCCTGCTGCCGAGATCGGGCCGACGTTCGTAACGACGACGCCGCAGCGACGTACTGAGCCCACATTTGGTCCCTAGCGATTCCTGAGACCCGGCCGGCCTCGCCGGCGCTGCGCAGGAGATTGCCGTGCTGGTTCAGATCGGGACGCTCATCGCCGCAACCAGCCTGGTGCAACTCGCCAACGGCTTCTTCAACACCTTCCTGTCGCTGCGGCTGACGACGGAGGGGTTCGGTGCGACCGCCTCGGGCATCGTGCTCAGCGCCTATTTCGTCGGCTTCACCCTCGGGGCGGTGGGCTGCGGCGGGGTGATCCAGCGCATCGGCCATATCCGCGCCTACGCCGCCTTTGCCGGGCTCGTCATCGTCGGGGCGGCAGCGATGCCGCTCTTTATCTCGGCACCGGCCTGGATCGCCTGTCGTGTCGCGATGGGCATCGGCTGCGTCGGGCTGTTCGTCACCACGGAGAGCTGGCTCAACGCCAAGGCCCAGGCGGACCAGCGCGGCCGCGTGTTCTCGACCTATATGGTCGGCACCTTCCTGGCGCTGGCGGTCGGGCAGCTCGTGATCGCCAGGCTCGCGATCCAGTCAGCCGCCGCCTTCCATGTCGTCGGGGCACTGTTCGCGCTGGCGCTGGTCATGGTCTGCACGACGCGGGCCGAGGCGCCCACCACGGTGCCCGCAGCGGAAGGGGGCGCTTCGCTGGCTTATGGCGAGCTCACGCGTCAGGCGCCCGTCGCGGTCGCCGGCTGCGTCGTCAGCGGCATCATCAGCAGCGCCTTCTATGCGCTGGTGCCGGCCTGGATGCTGAACAACGGCATCGAGCAGGGCACGATCGCCTTGTTCATGCTGGTCGCCGTGCTCGGCGGGCTGGCCTTGCAGGTGCCGGTCGGGCGTCTGTCGGACCGGAACGACCGCCGGCTCGTCCTGGCGGGGCTGGCGGTGGGTTTCGCGGCTGCCGCCGTGCTGCTGGTGCTGCTGCCGCCGCAGCTGGCGACGGTGCTGCCGGTGGCGGCGCTGCTCGGCGGCTTCATGTCGACGCTCTACCCGGTCTGCGTCGCGCACGCCTTCGACCGCATGCCGTCCGATCGCGTCGTCGCGGTCAGCGGCAGGCTGATCCTGGTGAGCGGCATCGGCTCGGCGCTCGGCCCCATCCTCGGCGCCGGGATCATGGCGCGCTTCGACATCAACGGCCTGCTCTACTTCATGGCGCTGATGACGCTGCTGCTGGCGGCGATCGCCGGCTTGCGGATCCGGGTCCGCGAGGCGCCGGAGCGGGTGGAGCGCCCCTTCGACATCATCGACCCGATGACGGCGCCGATCTCGCAGGAGCCCGAGGCGACCGAGGCGGACGGGACGCCTCGGCCGGCCGCGGCGTGAGGCTCACGCCATGTACTGCCCGCCATTGACGGCGAAGGTCGCGCCGGTGGTGAAGGCGCCGTGCTCGGAGGCCAGGAACACGACCATCTGGGCGATTTCCTCGGGCTTGCCGAGACGGCCCGTAGGAATGCCGGCAATGACGCGCTGGAGCGCGGCTTCCGGCATGGCGGCGACCATATCGGTGCCGATATAGCCCGGCGTGATCGTGTTCACGGTGATGCCCTTGTTGGCGTTCTCCTGGGCCAGCGCCTTGACGAAGCCGATGTCGCCGGCCTTGGCGGCGGAGTAGTTGACCTGGCCCATCTGGCCCTTCTGGCCGTTGATCGAGGAGATCACGATGATGCGGCCGAAGGAGCGGGCACGCATGCCCTCGATCACGGGGCGTGTCATGTTGAAGAGCGAGTCGAGATTGGTGCGGATCACATCCGACCATTGCTCGCGGGTCATCTTGTGGAAGAAGCCGTCGCGGGTGATGCCGGCATTGTTGATCAGGATGTCGACCGGGCCGTTCTCGGCCTCGACCTGGGCGATGCCCGCCGCGCAGGCGTCGTAGTCGCCGACATCCCATTTATAGACCGGGATGCCGGTCTCGGCCTTGAACTTGGCCGCCGCCTCGTCGTTGCCGGCATAGCTAGCGGCCACCTTGTGCCCGGCCGCCAGCAGGGCCCGGCTGATTGCCGCGCCGATGCCCCTCGTCCCCCCAGTAACCAACGCGACCTTCGCCATAGCCTTTTTCCCCTCTAGGCGGCGTGATCGCCGCGCTATTCTTCTGACAATTTCATGTCGGACCGGTATGGGCCGTCCACGTCCTTGATGATGGCCTGGCCGCAGACCACGCGCTGCGACGTCGCGTCGAAAGTCAGGGTCGGGTGCCCATACAGCACCCAGCCCTGGCTCAAAGCCTCCGAGACCCGATGACAGAAGGAGGCGTCATCGGGGCCGGTCAGATAGCGGTAGAGGGTGGTCTGCCGCGCCATTGCGTCAGGCGCGCTCGACCGCGAGGGCGACGCCCATGCCGCCGCCGATGCAGAGCGTGGCGAGGCCCTTCTTGGCGTCGCGCTTCTGCATCTCGTGCAGCAGCGTCACCAGCACGCGGGCGCCCGAGGCGCCGATCGGATGGCCGATCGCGATCGCGCCGCCATTGACGTTGACGATGTCGGGGTTCCAGCCGAGGTCCTTGTTGACCGCCAGCGCCTGGGCCGCGAAGGCCTCGTTGGCTTCGACGAGGTCAAGGTCGGAGACCGACCAGCCGGCGCGCTCCAGTGCCTTGCGCGTGGCCGGGATGGGGCCCGAGCCCATGATGGCGGGGTCGACGCCTGCCGTGGCCCAGGACTTGATCGTGGCGAGCGGCTTCAGGCCGCGCTTGGCGGCTTCCTTGCCGCTCATGATCACCAGGGCCGCGGCGCCGTCATTGATGCCCGAGGCATTGCCCGCGGTGACGGTGCCATCCTTGGAGAAGGCGGGACGCAGCTTGGCCATCCCCTCGACGGTCGCGCCATGGCGCGGATACTCGTCGTCGCTGATCACGATGTCGCCCTTGCGGGTCGAGATGGTGAAGGGGACGATCTCGTCCTTGAACTTGCCGGCCTTCTGCGCGGCCTCGGCCTTGTTCTGCGAGCCGACCGCGAACTTGTCCTGCTCCTCGCGGCTGATCTGCCACTTGGTCGCGACGTTCTCGGCGGTCGTGCCCATGTGGTAGCCGTGGAAGGCATCCCAGAGGCCGTCCTTGATCATGGTGTCGACGAACTTGGTGTCGCCCATCTTGGTGCCGTTGCGCAGATGAGCGCCGTGCTGCGACATCGACATCGATTCCTGGCCACCGGCCACGATGATGTCGGCATCGCCGCTGGCGATCTGCTGCAGGCCGATGGCGACGGCGCGCAGGCCCGAGCCGCAGAGCTGGTTCAGGCCCCAGGCGGTCGCCTCCTGCGGGATGCCTGCGGCCATGGCTGCCTGGCGGGCGGGGTTCTGGCCCTGACCGGCGGTCAGGATCTGGCCCATTATGACCTCGTCGACATCGGCGGGGTCGACCTTGGCGCGGGCGAGCGCTTCCTTGATCGCAGCGGCGCCGAGTTCATGGGCCGGGGTATTGGCAAAGACGCCGTTGAAGGCGCCGACCGCCGTACGTGCTGCGCCGACGATGACGATGTCCGTATCAGACATGGCTAGATTCCCTGTTCTTCTCGCGTGTCCGGCTGTCGCTGGTCACTGGGTTCGGCAGGCACCTTCGAAGGCTGCCGCGCCGCCGTCAAGTAAGCCTGAGGAGGACGATGCGGGAGGGGGGCGCCGCAAACCCGCCGCGCTGCCTGACGTCGATGCAATCTCGCACCTGCCGCAGAGCAGGTTTTGCGCTGCACGCTCAAAAAACTTGCGGCATGCCGCCGACAAGCTATCGTTGCGGGTGGAACCGTTCCGATCGGCCGTACCGCGATCTTCGTGGCAGGGCGCGAACCAAAGTGATGCAGGATTCTGATGGCCAGCGACAAAGAACCGACCGTCATCAAGAAATACGCCAATCGCCGCCTCTACCATACTGGAACAAGTTCCTATGTTACGCTTGAGGATCTGGCTGGCCTTGTGCGCGGCGGTGAGGATTTCGTGGTCTATGACGCGAAGTCCGGCGAGGACATCACCCGGTCCGTTCTGGCCCAGATCATCTTCGACGAGGAGGCCAAGGACGGACAGAACCTTCTGCCGATCGCCTTCCTGCGTCAGCTGATCCGGTTCTACGGCGACAGCATGCAGGCGCTGGTGCCGCGCTACCTCGAATTCTCGATGGACAACCTGACCAAGGACCAGGGCCAGTTCCGCGAGCAGATGGCCAAGGCCTTCTCGGGCGGCGCCTTCGGCGGGACCGGCGCCATGGATGCGATCCAGGCGCAGACGCGGGCCAACATGGCGATGTTCACCGACGCCTTCCGCATGTTCAACCCCTTCACGGCCATGGCCGCCGCCAAGGAACAGGAAGCGTCCCAGGCCAATCCGGCCAAGGGCGACGATCTCGGCGACCTCAAGCGCGAGCTCAACGAGATGCGCGAACGGCTAGACAAGCTCGCAAAGCCGAAGTGAGACGCGCCACGCGATAGAGCGTGAACGACAAACGGCCCCGGGCGATGAGCGCCGCCCGGGGCCGTAGCTTTTCTCAGGCGTGGCGATCGCTGCTGAGGCGATGCCGGCGTACTAGCCGGYCGCGCTGGCCCGCTCGGGCGCGGCGACCGGCCAGATCTCGGCCTTCCCGACCAGGTGGCCCTGCAGATAGGTCACGCCCCAATCGGTCAGCATCGTCGCCTGGAGCTGGTCGTCGACCCATTCGGCCACCGTCTCTACGCCGAGGTGACGGGCGAGGTCTATGAGGGTGCGGACGTAGAAGCGGTCGTCGGTCGAGCGCCGCAGGTTCTGGGTGAAGGCGCCGTCGAGCTTCAGGATATCGATCGGGAAGGCGCGCAGATGCTTCAGGGAGGTATGGCCCGCGCCAAAGTCGTCGATGGCGATGCGTGCGCCCTGATCCTTGATCCGGGTCAGCAGCTTTGTCATGCGGGCGGGATCATCGATGGTGGCGGTCTCGGTGACCTCGACGACCAGGCGCTGTGCGGCGCCGCGCGCACCATTGGTGCAGGCGATGAAGGCATCGATCCACTCGGGGTCCGCCAGTGAGCGCGGCGAGACGTTGATCGACAGCGATAGGCTGGTGTCGTGGGCGAGCAGGTCGACCGCGAGCTCGAGGACGCGATGGTCGAACAGGCGCACCAGGCCGCGCCGTTCGAGCAGCGGAATCAGTTCTGCGGGGGCGAAGAACAAGCCCTGGGTGGACTGGCCGACGCGCAGAAGAGCCTCGTGGAAGGCGATCTCGCGCGTCGAGGCGCGCACGATCGGCTGCAAGGCGAGCTGGACGCGGCGCTCGTTCAGCGCAGCCACAGCCTGGAGGTCGAAGCCCGGGCGCTCCTGGCTGGGTTGGCGAATATCGCTGCGCCGGGCGATGACGGCGGTGTCGACCGCGCCGGCCCGTGCGCTGGCGAGGGCCGATTCCGCCGCTGCCACCAGGGTTCCCGCATGGCTTGCGAGGTCGGGCGCCACCGCCGCGCCGACGCGCAGACGCGCCAACGCGATGCCGCGACCGGTCTCGATCGCCGAGCGCGAGACGGCCTTGATGAAGCGGCGCGCCGCTGCCTCGACCTGATTGGCGGGGCAGCCGGTGAGCAGGATGGCGAAACGATTGCCGGAATAGCGCATCAGATGGTCGCGCCGGCGCATCACGGAGCGCAGGCGGTCCTGCACGGCGCCGATGATCTCGTCGGTGGTCTCATGGCCGAAGTCATCGTTCAGCCGTGTCAGTTCGTCGATCGCAGTGACGAGCACCACGACGACGCGCTCCGCCGGCAGGTTCTCGGCGAGAGTCGATTCGACGCGCTCGATCAGCGAGGTACGGTCGCACAGCTCGTTGGCGACCGCGCCGAGTTCGTCCTGGCGGACGCTGCGCTCGAGCCTCAGGATGCCGCGCGCACTGGCGGGGCGGCCGTCGGCGCCGGCGAACCAGCGGCCGGCATCCTCGATCCACATCTTGCGGCCCGCGAGATCGGCGGCGTAGCGCGTGCGATAGACGACGCCGTCGCCAAGGTCGTTGCCGCTCGAGGAGAAGATCGCGTCATAGCGGCTGCGGCCGCTGCCGGGCTCGACCAGGCCTGCGAATGCAAGGCCCCGGCCCATGACGTGGGCTGGCACGCCGGGCAGGAGATCGGTGGCGTTAGGTCCCCATTTCAGGCCGTCGCTGGCGATGTCCCAGGTGTAGAGCACCTCGCCGATGGAGGAGAGCAGGCTGCGCGGGTCGATCAGGGGCTCGTCGGCAGGGCTGAGGATCGACGGCACGGGCATCGTGGGTTTCAGCCTCAAACGGGCGAACCGCACGGCGGCGAGACGCCGTGTCGTCCTGGCCCGGACGGATCGGGATTTGTCCCGAAACGATGCAGGTTTTTGGATTAACGCCTCGTTAAGCCCGGCCGGAGAATTGCAAATTTCGCTGCGACGCAACCTTCGGCGTTTCGGAGCGGAACATGGCACGCAGCGAGCAACGCGAAGACCAGCTTCGGCTTGCTGCCGCCGAATCGGCCCTGCTTCTCCTGCAATTCGCGGCATGCCGGGCCGAAATCGGCCCTTTCGCGCGGCGCGGGCTCAGTTCGCCGCAGGCTGCGGCGCGCAGCTACGGTGCGGCGGCACGACCGGTGCCGGATCGCCGCTTACGACTCGCCTGAGACCGGCGGAGCAAAGCCAGACCACCGCGCATGGAAAAAGCCGGCCTCGCGGCCGGCTTTTTTCGTTCGCGCAGAACATGGCGCGGGACCCGGAGGTCCCGTGCGATCAGGCCTCGGCCTTGACCTTCAGGACCTGACGGCCGCGATACATGCCGCTCTTCAGGTCGACATGGTGCGGACGGCGCAGTTCGCCGGAGTTCTTGTCTTCGATATAGGTGGGCTGCTTCAGCGCATCGGCCGAGCGGCGCATGCCGCGCTTCGACGGCGAAGTCTTTCTCTTCGGAACGGCCATAGTACTCTCCATCGTGCCGGCGTCCGGAAGCACAGGCCAAAAGGCTGCACAACCGCCACGACGACGTAATCAATCTCGTGAGGCCTTGCCCATACACGCTCAAGGACAGCATGGCTAGAGCAGCGCGCTAAAAAACGGCGCAGGCGGGACGTCTATCGCATTCCTGGCGTCGCTAGTCGAGGGCTTCCGTCTCCCTTGCGGCGAGGGCGCAGTCGCCGAGCCCGCCGAGCTGGCCCATGCGGCGCTGGATGCGGTTGCCGGCGGCCAGCAGGCCGCGGCTGGGCCGGGCGGGATTGCGCAGCAGCGGGTTGGGCAGGGCGGCTGCCAGGCGCGCGGCTTCGGCCGGGCTCAGCCGCGAGGCCGGCTTCCTGAAATAGCGCTGCGCGGCAGCTTCCGCACCGAAAAGCCCGTCGCCCCATTCGGCGACGTTGAGATAGACCTCGATGACGCGTTGCTTAGGCCAGGCGAAATCGAGCGCTGCCGCCAGCGGCAGTTCGAGGCCCTTCCGGAGATAGGAACGGCCGGGCCACAGAAAGACGTTCTTGGCCGTCTGCATGGTCAGGGTCGAGGCGCCGCGGCTCGGCCCGTCCTCATCCTCCATCACGGCGTTGAGCTCGATCCAGTCGATGCCGCGATGCGTGCAGAAGCGCTGGTCTTCGGCCGCGATCACGGCGCGGATCAGATTCGGGGATATCTGCGAAAGCGGGACCCACTGCCGCTCCACCGGCTGCAGGGTCAGCCAGCGTCCTAGCATCAGCGTCGAGGGCACGGGCAGGAAGCGGTAGAGCGCCAGCGCCAGCAGCAACAGCGCGAGGAGGCCGATGACGATACGCAGGGCCCAGCGAATCAGGCGCGCGAAAAGGCCGCGCTGCGCCGCCCGCATAGCTGTCGCCATGAACTCCCGTTCCCCCCTTTGGCTTGACGCCGCCGCCCGGCTCCGGCAAGCCCGCTCGCAACAAGGCGAGCACCGAACTGCACGAAGGCCGGTCTGCGCCGCCTCGCGCCCACGGCCTCGCAGCGAACGCGAGATCCCGTGCATGAGTTCCGCCTCGTCAGACGCCGAGACCCAGAACCTCCCGACAAGTCTCGCACGGACGGCAGACGCGATCGAGTCCCTGCTCGACACGCTCCTGTCCTCGCCGCCGCGCGAGGGCGAACTGGCTCGCCCCGAGCCGCTGCTCGCGGCGATGCGGCACGGCGCGCTCGGCGGCGGCAAGAGGTTGCGTCCGTTCCTGACCATGGAAACGGCGCGCCTGCTCGGTGGCGACCATGCGCAGGCGCTGCGCGCTGGCGCGGCGGTCGAGCTCGTGCACTGCTATTCGCTGGTCCATGACGACCTGCCGGCGATGGACAACGACGATACGCGGCGGGGCCGCCCGACCGTCCACAAGGCGTTCGACGAGGCTTCCGCGATCCTGGCCGGCGACAGCCTGCTGACGCTAGCCTTCGATGTGCTGGCAGATCCCGCAACGCATCCTTCGGGCGAGGTCCGGATCGCGCTGGTGAGGGTGCTGGCGCGGGTCTCGGGGCTCGGCGGCATGGCCGGCGGCCAGATGATAGACCTCGCGGCCGAGGGGCGTTTCGACGGTGGCCGGCCACGCAGTCTGTCGCAAGACGATATCCGCCTGTTGCAGGCTATGAAGACCGGGGCCCTGCTGGCTGGCAGCGTCGAGATCGGTGCACTGATCGCCGGCGCCCAGGCCCCTGAGATCGCGGCACTGGTCGCCTATGGCAAGGCCCTGGGCGCTGCCTTCCAGGTCGCCGACGACATCCTCGATGTCGAGGCGACGCCTGAGGATCTGGGCAAGGCCACCGCCAAGGATGCCGAGAGGGGCAAGGCCACGCTGGTCTCGGCGCTCGGCCTCGCAGGAGCCAAGCGTGAGCGGGATCGTCTCAGCGACGCGGCGGTTGCGGCGTTGTCTGGCTTCGGGGCGCAAGCCGACATGTTGCGCGCGGCCGCGCGATTTGCTGCCGAGCGGAAGAGCTAGCAGATACGCTCGGTCCCGCAGCCACACCGCTAAGCGGTCATCCAGGTGTGGCGCTTCGTTTCGGGCCTTGCGATTGGCTCAGCGCCAGCGGCTGAAGGCGTCCCGCAGGGTCTGGTTACCCGAGATGCCCTTCTCGAAGGTGATGATGCCGCGCTTGCCCGAGGCGAAGCGGATCGGGATGTCGATCCAGTTGCGCGTCATGATCAGGTCGCTGTTGCGCTCGAGTTCGACGGGGACGTTCGAGAGCGCCGCCACGAACAGATTGTCGCCGAGCGCCGAGTTGATCGCCGAAAGCGGCGCGCCGCGTTCGCTCTCGTCGGTCTTGAACTGCGGCACGCCGATCTCGCGAATGGCCTCGATCGCCTGGCTGCCGGCGCCGGTGAAGCGCAGGCCGATGATGTGCGAGGCGGGGAAGGCCGGATCGGTGTTGCGGCGGATCGTGAAGTCGAGCCCCAGCCCGGCCTCGGGGATCTCGATCGTGGCGCGCACGATCGTTTCCACGGGGCGTCCCTGGCCGGCGCTCTCGCTGTCCAGACGCCAGAACACGCGCCCGTTGACGGCACGCGGCTGCTGCGGATTCTCCGGCGTCTCGGTGTAGAGGATCGCGCGTTGCGCCACGGCGACCTCGGGACCGGGTGCCGCTGCCGGCGTGTCCTGCGTCGGACGAGCCGGGGTTGCGGGCGTGGCCGGTGCGCCGGCATCGCCGACGCGGTCGTTCAGCTTGCCTGCACCCTCGGGCTGCGTGCCCTGGGCCGGGGCTTCCACCTGTGGCCGTGCGGCAGTCTGCGGCGGTTTGATCTTGTTGACGTAATAGGCGGCGCCAGCGATCGCGGCGACCGCGATGGCGATGCCGGTTCCGACAATGGCGGTCCGGACATGGCCGGGATTGACCCTGCGCTCGCGCGGCGGTGCGACGCGGGGCCGTACGGCCTGCTGCTCCGGCTGTTCGGGAAGGGGGTTCTCGAAGCGGCCCTCATCATGGGCGGGTTCGGGCTCGGGCTGAACCTGATAGGCCGGTTCCTGACGCTCCGGTTCCGGCAGGTCGCGGATGATCGGCGTGGCCTGGCCGGGCTGGGCGACGGGGCCTTCGCCGTAATCGGCCTCGACCTTCGCGACAGCCTCGTCGAGCGAGAGCCGCTCGCGCATGATCTCGGCTTCGCCGAGCGGCGGATCGAGCCCGCGCAGCTGGGCGACGAGCGCGGCCCGGGCGCGTTCATAGACCGCCCGGCGCGCCTCGGGCGAGGTGTCGGGCAGGCCGGCAACCGCGCGAGACAGGATGGGATAGAAATCGGCCATTGGCCTCACTTGTCGCTGATGCGGGCCTGCGTCAACCCTCGCGGGGCTGGGCTGGCCCGCAGGATTGTCAGGCCTCGAAGGGGTTGTGGACCAGGATCGTGTCGTCACGCTCCGGGCTGGTCGAGAGGACCGAAACCGTCGCTCCGATCAGCTCCTCGATGCGGCGAACATACTTGATCGCCTGCGCCGGCAGGTCCGCCCAGGAGCGGGCGCCGGCGGTCGATCCTTCCCAGCCTGCGATGGTCTCGTAGACGGGCTCGACACGGGCCTGGTCGCTCTGGCCGGCGGGAAGATGCTCGAGCAGTTCGCCGTCGAGCTTGTAGCCGGTGCAGACCTTGATCTCGTCGAAGCCGTCGAGGATGTCGAGCTTGGTCAGCGCGATGCCGTCGATGCCGGAGGTCTTCACGGTCTGGCGCACCAGGCAGGCATCGAACCAGCCGCAACGGCGCTTGCGGCCGGTGACGACGCCGAATTCCTTGCCCTTCTGGCCGATCAGCTCGCCGATCTCGTCGAAGAGCTCGGTCGGGAAGGGGCCTTCGCCGACGCGCGTCGTGTAGGCCTTGGCGATACCCAGGACGTAACCGACGGCCGAGGGACCAAGGCCCGAACCCGTCGCGGCCTGGCCGGCGACGATGTTCGACGAGGTCACATAGGGGTAGGTGCCGTGGTCGACGTCGAGCAGCGCGCCCTGCGCACCCTCGAACAGGATGCGCTTGCCGGCGCGGCGCTCGGCATCGAGCAGGGCCCAGACGGTGTCGGCATAGGGCAGCACCTGCGGCGCGATCGCCTTCAGCTGTGCGAGCAATTCGACCGCGTCGACCTCGGCGATGCCCAGGCCGCGACGCAGCGCGTTGTGATGGGCGAGGAGGCGCTCGATCTTAGCCTCGAGGATCGCGGGATCCTTGAGGTCGATGACGCGGATGGCGCGGCGGCCGACCTTGTCCTCATAAGCGGGGCCGATGCCGCGCTTGGTCGTGCCGATCTTGAGACCGGCATTGGCGGTCTCGCGGAAATGGTCGAGCTCGCGATGCAGCGGCAGGATCAGCGTCGCATTATCGGCGACGCGCAGATTGACCGGGCTGATCGCGACGCCCTGCTTCCGCAGCCGCTCGATCTCCTCAATCAGATGCCAGGGATCGACGACGACGCCGTTGCCGATGACGGAGAGTTTTCCGGGGCGCACGATGCCCGAGGGCAGCAGCGACAGCTTGTAGACGACACCATCGATGACCAGCGTATGGCCGGCATTATGGCCGCCCTGAAAGCGGACCACGACATCGGCCTGGCTCGACAGCCAGTCGACAATCTTGCCCTTGCCTTCGTCGCCCCATTGGGCGCCGACCACCACCACATTTGCCATGGTTCAGGTTTTCCCTGCTCGACTCGCATTTACGAACGCAAGCGACGCGCGAATGCAAAACCCCGACGCAAGGCCGGGGTTTCGGGGCATGTCCTTGCAAGCCCTCATGAGCCAACAAGGCGGCGAGGTCAAGGCAAAGCGGCCCGGCCGGCCAACAATCCGGTCAATACCGCGACCAACTCGGTGCTGCCGTAAGGTTTGCGGACCAGGGGCGCCTGTCCCAGATCGGGAGGCATTCCGGGGTCGCTGAAGCCCGATGCGAAGGCGAAGGGAATGGCGCGTTCCATAAGGCGGCGCGCCAGGGGCTCGCTGGTCTGCGAGCCCAGTTGAACGTCGAGCACGGCGACGTCCGGCCGTGACGTTTCCAGTCGCGCAAGGGCCTCGTCGAGCGTCGCGCAGATCTCGACGCGGGCGGCACCCGCCGCGACAAGCATCGTCTCGACGTCCATCGCGATCAGGAACTGGTCCTCGACCACGAGCACGCACCTGCCCAAAAGCGGTGTGGCCTCGATGTGGGCCGGGGTCGCGGCCGCCGTCGGGCCTTCGGTGGCACCAGCGCCCCAGGCCAGATGCCGGCCCGGCACCGAGATGCGGGCGCGCAGGCCGTCGCGGGCATAGTCGATATCGGCTGTGCCGCCGAGATCGAAGGGGATGCTGCGGTTGATCAGGACCGAGCCAAAGCCGTGCCGGGTCGGGGCGGAGACCTCCGGTCCACCGCTTTCCGTCCAGTTCAGCGCGACGCCATCCGCGATGTCGCGCTGCCAGGCAATGGCGAGATGCCCGCCGGGCCGCGACAGGGCGCCGTATTTGGCGGCGTTGGTGACGAGTTCGTGCAGCACCAGCGCCATCACCGAATAGGCGCGCCCGTCCAGCGTGAGCGCAGGGCCCTCCAGCGTGACGATGCCGTGCCCGCGATAGGGCGAGAGCTCTGCCTCGAGCAGCGCCGCGAGCGCGCCGCCGCCGCTGCCACGCGCGATCTGGTCATGCGCGACCGAGAGGGCGACGATGCGCCCCTTGAGGGCGTCGACATACGCGGCGACCGGCTCGTCGGGCTTGACCGGCTGCGAGACCAGCGAGCTGATCAGGGCCAGGATGTTCTTGACCCGGTGGTTCAATTCCTCGTTCAGCAGCTTCTGGCGCAGGTCGGCCTTGCAGCGTTCCTCGGCCAGCATCTCGGTGTGATGCATCACGACCTCGACCAGGGCCGAGCGCGCCGACTCCGCTGCGCGCCGCTCGCTATCGGTCCAGGGCTTCGACTGGCGCTCGACGGTCTCCTTCCAGATCGCGAAACTCTTGCGCGGGGTCAGCCGGTCGCCGAGCGGGCCGGTCTCGTAGTGCTTGTTGGGGTCGCCGCCCCATTCCACGGTCTCGATGACCTCGCGGCGGAAGAACAGCAGGTAGTCGCGCGGGCGTTGCGACAGCGGGATGCTGAGCACGCCTGCGGCCTCGGATCGGTAGGCCTCGGCCGGTGCAAAGCGGTCCGGCAGGTCATGGCAGGCGAAGACGCGCCCCTCGCCGGCCTCCCCGACGAAGGCGAGCAGCGGCGCGATGGCGGCGTCGGGCGGTGTGGTGCCGGCTTGCGTCCAGGCGCCGTCGAGCCAGAGGCCGACACCGTCGCAGGCGATCAGCCTCTGGAAGGCGGGCAGGCTCTCGCGCAGGAAGGTCGCGGCGTCGCTGGCCTGGGGTGCGTTGACCAGCAACGCGTCGAGAAAAGCCCTCGTGCGCTCCGCTGCGTCGAGCTTTTCGCGCTGGATCAGCGAATCCAGCTGCAATGACAGGAACTCGCCGAAAATCTCGGCCGCTATGCGCAAATTCATCGGCAGCGGGCGTGGCGCGTAGTGATGGCAGGCGATCAGGCCCCAGAGCTGGCCGCCCAGGATGATCGAGATCGACATCGAGGCGCCGACGCCCATGTTGCGCAGATACTCGCAGTGAACCGGCGAGACGCTGCGCAGATGCGCGAAAGATAGGTCGAGCGCCGCGCCGGCCTCGTCCAACACGGGTTCGATCGGGATGCGCGCCCCGCCGGAATCGCCGACGACGCGGATCGGATTCTGCAGGTAGAGCCGGCGCGCCTGCTGGGGGATGTCGCTGGCGGGAAAGTGCTGGCCCAGAAAGCTCTCGAGGTCGGCGCGCCGGGCCTCGCTGACGACCTGGCCGGAGCCATCGGGCGCGAAGCGATAGATCATGACGCGATGATATTGCAGCACGGCGCGCAGCAGCCGCGCTGCCTGGCGCAACAGCCCGTCGATCGTGCCCTGCTTCTCCATGCGGCGGATCAGGGTACGCGTGAATTCGAGCGGGGTGGTCGTGCTGTCGCCGGCCGAGGGCTCGATCTCGATGATCGCGTGGCCGCCATGGTGATGCGCCGACAGGTCGAACTGCGGTCCGCCCGGAACGAGCTGCACGCCTGTCATCAGGCCGGGTCGCGACGGGTCTCCCGAGCGCGCCAGCGCGTTGCGAAGATTATGGACGAGGTGCGGTGCCAGCAGCGTCTCGAGACGCCGGCCGATCAGGCTGGGCTCGGAGAGGCGCAGCATCGTGGCCAGGTTCGCCGAATGGCGCCGGACGGTCACCGCCTCGGGATCGCAGGCGATCAGGCAGCCATGCGGCTGGATGCTGCCTGGAATATGGATCGGCTCGCGATCGCAGTTGGTGAGATCAACCTGCGGCGAGTTCATCATGGTCGAGACTCTGGAAGGCCCGCGTCACTGCGAGGAAGGCGTCGTCGGCGCCTGCCGCCAGGGCGTCGCGATCGATCGCCGTCTGGCTGTCGAGCAGGCCGATGTAGCGCCGCCAATTGTCGATGGAGCCGGCCTGCAAGGCGAGGTGCCGGGCACCATGGCTGTCCGTCATGCCGAATTGGCTCACTGTGCGGTAGGTCAGTTGCGCGCCGAGCGACGAGCCTTCCATCACATAGAACAGGCCTGCCAGGCGCGCGCTGTCATTTGACAGCTCTGCAGGCCCGCCGATCTCGGGAAGGGCGAGGTCGAGATCGTCGGCATCGGCCGCAAGCAGCCCGTGCAGCTCGAGCGGTCGCCAGTCCTGGAAGGGAGCCGGATTGAGCCTGCCAGCGAGGGCGAGCTCCACGGGTGCGCGAAAACAGTACATGCCCGCGAGATAACGCCGATAGGCCGAAAGGGTTTCGACGGGGCCGACTATTTCCTCGAGCGCCCGGTGGTGGGCCGAGGTCGCGGAGCGGAGAAAGAAGCGAAGCGAGGACGAGGTCATCGTCCTCCGCTAAGGGCAATCCGGCGGCCTGTCAAAAGGCGTTGCTGCGGGCGAAACTGCGCGATCAATGTCGCGCACTGAAGCTCTAGCGCTGGATGGGACCCGGCTGCGACGCGCCTTGCTGCGCATAGCTGAGCTCGCGATCGCCCGGCCATTTGATGCGATAGGAGAGCTTGATCTCCTTCTCGGCCGCAGGGGCTAGGTCGAAGGTCCAGGCCGAGACGCCGCGCTTGTCGCCGACCTGCTTCTCGGTCGGGGTCGTCGTCTGCGGCAGGGTCTCGATGGTGATCGTGCTGACCTCGGAGAACGGGATACGCTCGGTCACGGTGACCTTGACCGGTTGGGCGTGCAGGCTCTTCACCACGGTGCGGAACTCGCGCAGGTCGGTCCGAGTCTGGCCAAGCCAGGTCGGGTCGTTCTCGCGGCGGCGGACAGGCGCACGTGTCACCTTGAGCTTGTCGTCGGCGCCGAAGCCGAGCTCGACCTTGTCGCCGGGCGCGACCAGGCCGATCTGGCCACGCCCGATATAGGCGCCGTCGCGATGCAGGAAGACCTGGCCGGGCAGCAGCGGGGCCTCGTCCTCATGGGTGAAGCTGGCCTCGAGATAGGCTTTCTCCTCGAGTTCCGGCGTGGCCCTGGCGCTGAGCGCCGGATTGGCCTTGCTCTGGCTCAGCACTACAGCCTTCGACGAGCCATCCTGCGGGACGGTGATGCGTCCGGGTACCTGGAAGCTCGCCTGATAGGCTGAGGCCTCGATCGTGGCGGTCGCGATGGTCGCGGCCTCGGCGGCCGGCTCTGGCGCTGCGGATACCGCCTTGGGCGCTGGCGCGGCGGCGGGCGCCATGCGCTGGGTCTGCTCGCGGCGGATCTGGTCGGCAGCGCGCGCCCGCGCCTCGTAGATCGAGGGTGGCTCGAAGAACATCACCTGCATCGGTGCGAGATCGGGCGCGCGGGTGCCGCCGGCCGAGCGTGTCGTCGAGAGCGTGACGGCCACATCGGTCCAGTCCTCGCCGCTGCGCTGGCGCAGTTCGGCGCGCCGCGTAAAGGCGATCTCCGGCTTTGCGGCGGTGCTGCCGGTGGAGAGCCTGGCCTCATAGGCCGGCGTCCAGTTCGCGCCGGTGACCCTGTAGCTCACAATCAGCTCGGCGGAGACCGGTGCCGGCGCCTCAACGGCAATGGCGACATCGCGCTTGGGCGCGCCGGGGCGGCCGGGCTGCGGACGTGCGCGCTCGAGCGCGGCGATCTCGTTCTGGATATCGGTGGCTCGGTTGCGCACGCCGCGCAACTCGTCCTGGACCTTGACCAGAGCCGTGCCGATCGCCTCGAAGACCGCCGGCCAGTCGGCCACTGGCAGGGCCTTCCCGTCCGGGCCGAGCTTGTCGGGACCGGTCTGGGCGAAGCGCTCGATCGTCTCGCGCTTGGACTCGATCGCGCTCAGCTGGCCGTCGAGCACGGCCTTTTCGTCACGCAGGGCCTTGAGCTTGGTCTCGATGGCGTTGTCGAGGGGCTTCGTCTCGCCGGGCACCAGCCGGACATCGACCGCGCCGATCGAGAAGGCGCCGGTCCCGACGCCATCGACGCGGATCGAGGCGGGATCGATCGTCGCGGGAAGGCCGCGCAGCACGATCTGCGAGGTGCCCTGCAGCAGGTCGGCCTTGCCCAGCCGCGTCACCACCGCCCCATCGGGATAGACGGTGACCCGATCGATGCGCGAGGCGAAATCGGCCTCGGCTGCGCCGGCAAAGCTCGGCGCGACGATCAGGGCTGCGGCAAGTCGGCTCTTCATGGTGCTATCCCTCCCAAATCACGGTGGCGTGATAAGCGCGGCCGAATTGGGCGCGGCGAAGGCGGGATTGGGGTGGGTTGTGAAAAATTGACGCAGGGTGAGGTCTGCGGGTTTCGTGCGGATTACCGTTTCGGCGTCACCCCGACGACTTCGCGCATGGCGACATAGGTGTGGTATTCAGAGACGTTGGGGTCGTCGTGAAAGACCTCGCGGGCGAAGGCGGCATAGGCGGCCATGCTCTCGACCTGCAGATGCAGCACGAAATCGGAGCCTCCGGTGACATAGGAGGCCTGCTTCACCTCCGGACGCGACTGCAGCTTGCGCGAAAACTCGCCATAGGTGCGCGAGCCCCGTTCGATCGAGACCAGCACGTGCACCGTGACGGGGACGCCGAGCACCTCGGGGCTCACGATCGAAACGTCGGCCGTGATGATCCGCTCCGCCCGCAGGCGGCGCAGGCGCCGCAGCACCGCGCTCTGGGACAGGCCGACGCGTTCGGCCAGCACGCGTGCAGGCGTCTGATTGTCGACCTGGACCTCGCGCAGCAGCGCGTGATCGAAACTGTCGAGTTCGACTGTTTTCGCCATTCGACTTCCCATCTGCGACCAAAACAGTCGCTGCATAGCCAAAGTCTGCGAAAATGGCCACGCGTTTCCGCGCAAGATGAGCGGCAGCCCAGGTGAGCAAGACCGGATCGGCCGGATCTGAGCATGGGCGACGGAATGCAATCATGTCCCAGCGCCCGCTTCATCCCCGTTCCCTCGCCGCGCAGGCGATGGGCAAGATCGATCCGCAGACGAAGGGGGTGGTGACGCCGATCCACATCGCGACGACGTTCATCCGCGACCCCGACAACGCCTATTCCTCAGGCTTCGTCTATGGCCGGCCCGATAACGAGACGGTGCGCGAGGCCGAGAGTGTGCTGGCCATGCTCGAGCAGGCGCAGGCCGGCGCGCTCCTCTTCGGCTCCGGGATGGCGGCGGCGACCGCCGTGTTCCAGGCGCTGTCGCCGGGCGACCATGTCGTGGCCTCGAAGGTGATGTACTGGGCGCTGCGGGCCTGGCTCCTGACGGAAGCGACGCGCTGGGGCCTGAAGATCGATTTCGTCGAGACCGACGACCTCGTGGCGCTGAAGGCCGCCGTGAAGCCCGGCGTGACAAAACTGGTCTGGGCCGAGACGCCCTCGAACCCGCTCTGGACGATCACCGACATCGCCGGTGCCGCGGAGATCGCGCATGCGGCGGGGGCGAAGCTTGCGATCGATTCCACCTGTGCCTCGCCGGTGCACACCCAGCCGCTGGCGCTGGGCGCCGACATCGTCATGCATGCCGCGACAAAGGTGCTGAACGGCCATTCCGACGTGGTCGCCGGGGCGCTCTGCGCGCGTGAGGACGACGAATTCTGGAACCGCATCAAGACCGTGCGCAAGATGCAGGGCGGGATCCTGGGGCCGTTCGAGGCCTATCTCCTGATGCGCGGCCTGCGCACGCTGCATGTCCGGCAGGAGCGCCAGTCTGCTTCCGCCATGACGCTGGCCCAAAAACTCTCGGCGCATCCCCTGGTGGCACGCGTGCTCTATCCCGGCCTGCCGCAGCATCCCGGCCACGACATCGCGGCGCGCCAGATGGCGGGCGGGTTCGGCTTCATGCTGTCGGTGCAGGTCACGGGCGGCGAGGGCGCGGCGATCAAGGCCGCCGCCCATGTCGAGCTCTACAAGCGCGCGACCTCGCTGGGCGGCGTCGAGAGCCTGATCGAGCACCGCGCCTCGATCGAGGGGCCGGGCTCGCCCTGCCCGACGGACCTGCTGCGGCTGTCCACGGGGATCGAGGACGTCGGCGACCTCTATGACGATCTCGACCAGGCCCTCAAGGCCGGTCACGCGTAAAGCCAAGGGGCGCCGCCATGGGCATCGAGGCGACAGCGGCGCACCCGTCCGGCGGCGACCGGACCGGGCAGCTTCTTCTGGTGGTCACGGCCATTGGCTGGGGGCTGAACTGGTCGGTCCTGAAGTTCGTGTTGCAGGACTGGCCGCCTCTGTTCGCGCGCGGCACCGCCGGGCTGCTGGGCGCGCTCGCTTTGGCGGCCGTCGCCCTGCGGCGCGGCGAAAGCTTTGCCGTGCCGCGCGGCCTGCGCCTCCGGCTCGCCGTGGCCGCCGGCACGAATGTCTTCGCCTGGATGGGGTTCACCGCCCTGGCGCTGAACTGGCTCAAGGTCTCGGAAGGCGCGCTGATCGCCTATTCGATGCCGCTCTGGGCGATGCTGCTCGCCTGGCCGCTGCTCGGCGAGCGCCCGACGAGGCGTAGCCTGATCGCGCTGGCGCTCGGGCTCGCCGGCCTGGTGGTGCTGATGGGCGGCCCCGACATCGCCGCCGGCAAGCTGCCCGGTATCCTGTTTGCGCTGGCGGCGGCGATGCTGTTTGCCTTCGGCACCGTAACCTCGCGCATGCCGATCACCACCTCGCCGACCGCGCTGACGGCCTGGCATGTCGCGTTGGGCTGCCTGCCCATGGTGCTGCTGGGACTGTGGCTGGAACAGCCGCGCATCACGGCGCTGTCGCTGCCCGGCCTCTGCGGGCTGGCCTACATGGCGGCCGGCCCGATGGCGCTGTGTTACCTGACCTGGTTCGGCGCGTTGCGGCGCCTGCCGGCCTCTGTCGCCGCGGCCGGGATGCTGCTCGTACCGGTCATCGGGGCGCTCTCGGCGGTTCCGCTGCTCGGGGACAGCCTCGGCGCGCGAGAGCTATGCGCCATCGTCCTCACGCTCAGCGGCGTCGGGTTGGCGTTAAGGCGCTCGCCGCGCGCGGATGTCGTGGCAACGACGCGCTGAGACCCGCCCTCAGGCGCGCCCTCTCGCGCTTGCATGGGGTTTCACGCGGTGGGCAAGGAAGTTCCGGAGTTCCGTCACCCGCTTGGCATCGTCCAGCACCTCCTCGTCGAGGCCATGGGCCCAGGCGAGGTCGTGGCGGGCAGGGTCCGCGTCGAGCGTGACGAGTTCGTCGAGCCATTGCGAGGCTGCCGCTTCGTCCCTGCGAAATCCTTCCTGGACGAGGATCGGCTTCATGCGGCCCAGGATCGAGGCGACCTGGCGCAGCGGAAATTCGGGGTGGTATTGCACGCCCCAGAACAGCCCGCCATCCTGCGCGATCTCGCAGGCATGCACGGTGCTGTAGGCGTTGCCGGCGAGCACCGTGGCGCTGGCCGGCGGCTGGACGACGGTGTCGAGGTGGATCGCCGGGGCATCGAAGGCAAGCGGGCGCCCGGCCAGCAGCGGATGCGTCCGCCCGGCCTCCGTCAGGGTGATCCTGCGCGCAAACCCGACCTCGCGGCCCCTGGGATTGGCTGTGACCGTTCCGCCGGCTGCAACCGTGCCGATCTGGATGCCCCAGCATGAGCCGAAGCTCGGCGTGCCGCTGGCATAGATCGCGCGCATCAGCTCGACCTGCCGCGTGATCGCGGGGTCGTCATGATAGATGTGCAGAGCCGAGCCGGTCAGGAATATGCCGTCATAGGATTGCAGGCCGGCACCGTCGGGCAGGTTGGCGCCGTCATCGGCCGGCAGGCAGATGTCGGTGATCGCGTCGGGCACGATCGCCGTCACCTCCTCGGCATAGGCGGCCGCGGGCGACAGGCCGCGGTAGCCGGCTGCGTGGTTGTCGCGTTGCTCGCGGGTGTTGCCGTCGACGACGAGCAGGCGGAGCGGGCGGCTGGCAGTCTGGATCATGTCGGGGGTCGCCGGGGAGCTGTGCGTCGGGCAGGGATGCGTCGGCCGGGGGACGGCCTTGCGCCTCATCTCACATGACGTGAAGGCCGTGCAAGGCTATTGCAGTGACCCGACCTATCGCCGACAGGCCAGAATCCAGTGTCTCCAGCTCAATCCCCGCTCGTCGAGAAGACGCTGCCGCAGCGCCTGTGGGGCAATGCCTATCTGCTCCTGATCCTGACGACGCTGATGTGGGGCGGCAATGCCGTCGCCAGCCGGCTCGCGGTCGGCGAGATCTCGCCAATGGCGCTGACCTCGCTGCGCTGGGTCTTTGTCTGCGCGGTGATGCCCTTCGCCATGCGCGATCAGCTGCGGGCGCATTGGCCGGTGCTGAAGGCGCGCTGGGTCTTCATCCTGGCGATGGGCACGATGGGGTTCACCGCCTTCAACGCGGTGATGTATCTCGCGGCCTATTCGACGACGGCGATCAATATCGGGATCCTGCAGGGCTCGATCCCGATCTTCGTGCTCGTCGGCGCCTATCTCGCCTATCGCACGCCGATCGGGGCGCTCCAGGCACTGGGTGTGCTGGTAACCTTGCTCGGCGTCGCGGTGGTTGCGAGCCGCGGCGACTGTCATGTGCTGTCGCAGCTCGCCTTCGTTCCCGGCGACCTCTGGATGATCTTGGCCTGCACCTTCTATGCCGGCTACACGGTCGCGATCCGCTCGCGTCCCGCGGTGCCGGGCCTCGTCTTCTTCACCGCGCTCGCCATCGTCGCCTGCTTCGTCTCGCTGCCGCTGCTCGCCATCGAGGTCGCGACCGGCAATGTGCTCTGGCCGACGGCGAATGGCTGGCTCATCCTCGCCTTCGTCGCGATCGGCCCCTCGATCTTCGCTCAGCTTTTCTTTTTGCGCGCGGTGGAGCTCATCGGGCCGGGCCGGGCCGGCGTCTTCGTTAACCTGGTGCCGATCTTCGCGCCGATTCTGGCGGTGTTCATCCTGGGCGAGCAGCTCTCGCTCTATCATGGCGTGGCGCTGGCGCTGGTGCTCGGCGGTATCTTCATCGCCGAGCGGATGGGCAAGCGTCGCTGAGAGCTTCGGCGCGCCATCGTCATTGCGAGCGAAGCGAAGCAATCCAGGAACGGCAGAGCGCTACGTCCCCTCGATTGCTTCTCCGCTGCGCTCCTCGCAATGACCGGAGGCTGCGTCAGCGCAGGGCCGCGACCGCTGCCTTCGCCACGGCTGCATGGACGGCCTCGCGCGTCTTGGCATCCGCCATCGAGCCAGCGAGATAGATCGCGATCGCGAAGCGTCGTCCGTCGGGCAGCGTGACGATGCCGATGTCGTTGGTGGCGTGGTTGACGCCGTCCATTGTCAGCCCGAGTCCCGTCTTGTGGGCCAGCCGCGCCGCCTTGGGCAGGCCGGCGCGAATGCGATCAGGGCCGCTCCTGGTCTGCGTGATCGCCGCGTCGAGGAAAGCGCCGTGCGCGGGCTCGCGCAGCCAATTGCCGCGAGCCAGCGCTTCGAGGAAGGCGACCGACGCGTCCGGCGTTGCGGAATCGCGCTTGTCCTTGAGCGCCACCGCCAACGCAGCCTGCCTCTTGTCGGGCGCGAGAGCCTTGAGCCTGGCGCGATAAGCGGGCTCGTCGATGGCGACATCCCAGCCGAAGCCGGGCAGGCCGAAGACCTCGGGCTGGAAATCGCGCTCGTAGCGATCCACGGAGATGCCGGCGATGCCGCCCTCCCTGAGCATCTTCGTCACGACCTGGGGGCCGCCAATGCAGCGCATCAGCAGGTCGGCGGCGGTGTTGTCGCTTTCCTCGGCCGCAAGCCGGATCAGTTCGCGCAGGGGATACGCGTTGCGCTCGCCCTTGAACGCCTTGGCCAGGGGGCTGTGGTAGAGCGAGAAATCCTTGCGGGTGACGGTGATCGGCTGGTCGAGCCTGAAACGTCCCGCCTCGACAGCCTGCAGCGCCGCGACGGCGAGAGGCAGCTTGAAGACGCTCTGCATCGGAAAGCTCTCGGCGCCGCGATGCGACCAGGTCGCGTGATCACCGAGGTCGATCAGCGCCACTCCGAGCCGGCCTTGGGACCGGGTCTCAAGGGTTGCGACCTCCCGATCGAGCGCCGCCTTGTCCCAGCCGGCGAGTGTTGGCGTCGCGGCGAGGCCGAGCAGGACGGGGGCGATCAGGCGCAGGGCGGTCAACACAGGCGGTATCCTCCGGTCGAAGTCGGTGGCTCGCGAAGGTGGGGTCAATTGTGGCGACACGATAGCCGGCCCATGTGGCGCGGCGCGTGGAGGCATTCGTCCGTACATCTGCGGTACATCTGACGTAGGTCAGCTTGCCTGCCGGCCTCTAGCACGATCTGTTCGATGGGCGCGGTTCGGGCCAGGAGGCGACTTGCCTATCGGCATAGAATAGAGTGCATAGTACCAAGCAAGCAATCTGGCGATTGCTTGCCAATATTTGTGGTGGTCCGGTTTCAGGCCTCGAAGGCATTACGATGGGTAAGTCTGGTTTTTCCAGTATGGTCGACATACTGTCGTCCCCGGCATGCATTCTGGATCCTGATGGCCATGTCGTTCACCTCAACTCCGATTGGCGGGCGCGTGCGGGCCTCGGCGGCTCCGATGGCCGATCCGTCCCCTTCGAGCGCCTGATCGATGCGCGGGATGGCGCCGCGGCCGTGGCGAGTCTGCGTCAGGGCACATCCGTGGGCGAGCGCCTCGACATCGAATGCCGCCTTCCCGAGGTCTCAGGTTGTTCGCGCTGGCATCGCCTCACGCTGCATCCGCTGGACAAGGGGGGAGAGGGACCGCGCGGCTGGCTCTGCATCGCCGCCGACATCCACGACCTCAGGGAAAGCGAAGCGCGGCTGCGCCACCATGCCGAGATGCAGACCGACATGCTCAKTGGCAGCGTCGATTGCATCAAGCTGATCGCGCTCGATGGCACGCTGTTGCACATGAACAAGGCGGGCTGCCTGGCGCTCGGCGTCGCGGAGGATTCAGGCTTCGGCATGGCGTGGCTGCCCCTGCTGCAGCCGGAGGTGCGCGCGGCGGGCGAGCACGCATTGGCTTTGGCTCGGGCGGGCTCCTTCGCCCGGTTCGCGGGGCGCAGCGAGCTGCCGGGTCAGAAGCCGGTCCATTGGGACAACATGCTGACGCCCGTCATCGGCCACGACATGAAGCCGAGCGCGATCCTGTGCGTGTCGCGGGAGGTGACAGCCGAGCAGGAGGCGTTGCAGCTGCTGCGCGAAAGCGAGAAGCGACTGATGATCGCGACGCGCGTCGGCGGGCTCGGCATCTGGGATTTCGATATCCTGCAGGGCAGGCTGCAATGCGACGATGGCTGGTACCGGATCATGGGTCGCGATCCCGCCACGCCGATCGGCACGCTGGACGCGTTCCGCCCCTTCATTCATCCCGACGACGTTGAACGCGCCACCGAGGTCACCGACACCGCCGGGGAGCTTGGGTCGACAGGGCGCGACTACGCCATCAAGTTTCGGATCATCCGCCCCAATGGCGAGATCCGCTGGCTGCGCTCGGCGGCCTCGCTGATCAGGAACCCGGCCGGCGAGTTGATCCGTGCGATCGGCTTTGTCGTCGATATCACCGAGGCCTTGCGCAGCGAGCAGGCCCTGCTCGAAAGCAATCGCGAGCTCGAGGCGGAAAAGATGTCGCTCGCCCGGCAGAGCCTCGAGGACCCGCTGACCGGGATCGCCAACCGCCGCCATCTCGACAGGGAACTGGCGCGGATCTGTCGCGACGCCAAGGAGCATGCGCGCGCGATCTGCGTCGGCATGGTCGATGTCGACAATTTCAAGGCCTATAACGACCGTTACGGCCATCTCAAGGGCGATGCCGCGTTGCGCGAGGTCGCGAGCGTGCTGAAATCGGTCGTGCGGAAATCGGACCTGGTGGCCCGCTATGGCGGCGAGGAGTTCGCCTTCGTCCTGATGGACACCACCAACCCCGGCCCGCTGCTCGACCGCTTGATCGCCAGCGTGGCAGAGCGCGGGATCCAGCATGTCTGCTCGCCCACGGGCCTGCTGACCGTGAGTTGCGGCTGCGTGACTGTGGGCAGCTGCGACGGGGCCTCGCCCCGTCTTCTCCTCAAGGAGGCCGACGAGCTGCTCTACAAGGCCAAGCTGGCCGGACGGAACCAAAGCGTGATCGGTACCGTCCAGCCGGATCCTGCGCCGGCCATGGCCGAAGCCGCGCAGCAACTGCGCCTTGTCGGCGCGGCCCCGGATCCCCGTTGAGGGGTCGAAGAGCCGCGCTGCGACGTCAGAACTGCAGGCGGCGGGCCCGCTTCACCATCGGGATCTCGTGGATCTTTGCCAGCAATTCATCCGAGATCGCCTCGTCGACGGCGACGTAGCAGATCGCGTCTCCGCCCGGCTTGTCGCGGCCGAGCGAGAACGTCGCGACATTGACGCCGGCCGAGCCCAGCAGCGAGCCGAACTGGCCGATGAAGCCCGGCTTGTCGGCGTTGCGGACATAGAGCATGTGCGGCGCGAATTCCGCGTCGACCTGGATGTCGCGGATCTCGACAATGCGCGGCTTGCCGTCCTGGAACACCGTGCCGGAAGCGTGGCGCGTCATGTCCTGCGCCTCGACGAAGATGCGGATCACGCTCTCGAGGTTTCCGGCGACCTCGCGGGTCAGCTCCTCGACCACAATGCCCTTCTCCTTGGCGATCATGGCGGCGTTGACCATGTTGATCTCGGGCAGGAAGGGCCGCAGCACGCCGGTGATGGCGGCAGCCGAGATCGCCTTCAGGTTGAGATGCGCGACGGCGCCCTCATACTCTATCCGGATGCCCTTGACCGAAGCCTCGGTCAGCTGGCCCAGGAACGAGCCGAGCTTTTCGCCCAGCGCCACGAAGGGCTTGATCCGCGGGGCTTCCTCGGCCGAGATCGAGGGGAAGTTTACCGCGTTGGTGATCGCGCCCTTCAGCAGATAATCCGACATCTGCTCGGCGACCTGCAGCGCGACATTCTCCTGCGCCTCGTTGGTCGAGGCGCCCAGATGCGGCGTGCAGACCACGTTCTCCAGCCCGAAGAGCGGGTTGTTCTCGGCCGGCTCGGCCGAGAACACGTCGAAGGCGGCGCCGGCGACATGGCCCGACTTGATGAGGTCGGCCAGCGCCTGCTCGTCGACAAGCCCGCCGCGGGCGCAGTTGATGATGCGCACGCCCTTCTTGGTCTTGGCGAGGTTCTCCGCCGAGAGGATGTTCTTGGTCTTCTCGGTCATCGGCACGTGCAGCGTGATGAAGTCGGCGCGCTTCAGCAACTCGTCGAGCTCGACCTTCTCGACGCCGAGCTGCACGGCGCGCTCAGTCGAGAGATAGGGGTCATAGGCGACGACACGCATCTTCAGGCCCACAGCCCGCTCGGCGACGATCGCGCCGATATTGCCGCAGCCGATCAGCCCCAGCGTCTTGGCGGTGATCTCGACGCCCATGAAGCGCGTCTTCTCCCACTTGCCGGCCTGGGTCGAGACATCCGCCGCAGGGATCTGGCGGGCGAGCGCGAACATCATCGCGATGGCGTGCTCAGCGGTGGTGATCGAATTGCCGAAGGGCGTGTTCATCACGATGATGCCGCGGGCGGTGGCGGCCGGGATCTCGACATTGTCGACGCCGATGCCGGCGCGGCCGATGACCTTCAGCTTGGTCGCGGCCTCCAGCAGCTTTGCGGTCGCCTTGGTGGCGGAGCGGATGGCAAGGCCGTCATAGTCGCCGATGATGGCGGCGAGCTTCTCCTTGTCCTTGCCGAGGCTGGGATCGAAGGTCACGTCGATGCCGCGATCTTTGAAGATCTGGACGGCGGCGGGGGAGAGGGCGTCGGAAATCAGGACTTTTGGGGCTGTCATGAAAGCGCTCCGGCAGCGCGGCGCTCGATGGCGCTTCGCCTGCGTGAAGGGAGGTCGAGGACCTTTCCGTCATTGCGAGCGAAGCGAAGCAATCCAGGAGCGGCAGTGCGCTACGTCCTCCTGGATTGCTTCGTCGCTTCGCGTCTCGCAATGACGGTTCAGGTTCGGGGTGAAGGTTCCGGGCGCGCCTGCAGCGCGCCGCAGAATGACAGGGCTTTCGCCTCAGGCCGCCTTCTTGCCCAGCGCCGCCTTGGCCTCGGCAAACGCATAGGCGATCCAGGGCGTCAGCGCCTTGAGGTCGCGCGCCTGCACGGTCGCGCCGCACCAGATGCGCAGGCCGGGAGGGGCGTCGCGGTAATGGCCGAGGTCATAGCCCGCGCCGGCCTTCTCGATGATCGCCACGACCTGCTTGGCAAACGCCGCCTGGGCATCCGCCGGCAGCGACGTCACGGCCGGGTCGGTGAATTTGAGGCACACCGAGGTGTTGGAGCGCGTCTTCGGCTTCACCGCCAAAAAGTCGATCCAGTCGTTCTCTTTCACGAATTTCGCCAGCACGCGGAAATTCGCATCGGCGCGCTTCACCAGCCCGTCGAGACCGCCGACCTTCTGAGACCATTGCAGCGCGTCGATATAGTCCTCGACCGCCAGCATCGACGGCGTGTTGATGGTCTCGCCGACAAAGATGCCCTCGATCAGTTTTCCGCCCGAGGTCATGCGGAAGATTTTTGGCAGCGGCCAGGCCGGCTTGTAGGTCGTCAGGCGCTCCACCGCGCGCGGCGACAGGATGATCATGCCATGCGCGGCCTCGCCGCCCAGCACCTTCTGCCAGGAGAAGGTCGTGACATCGAGTTTTTGCCAGTCGAGGCGCTGCGCGAAGGCGGCCGAGGTCGCGTCGCAGATCGTCAGACCCTCGCGGTCCCCGGCGATCCAGCTGGCATCCGGCACGCGCACGCCCGACGTCGTGCCGTTCCAGGTGAAGACGACGTCGCGGTTTTTGCTGTCGACCTTCTTCAGGTTCGGCAGTTCGCCATAGGGCGCGTTGATGGCGCGCACGTCTTCGAGCTTCAGCTGCTTGACGACGTCGGTGACCCAGCCCTCGCCAAAGCTCTCCCAGGAGACCATGTCGACGCCGCGGGCGCCGAGCAGCGACCACATCGCCATTTCCATGGCGCCGGTGTCGGAGGCCGGCACGATGCCGATGCGGTAATCGGCCGGCACCTGCAGGATTTCGCGCGTCAGGTCGATCGCGAGCTTGAGCTTGTCCTTGCCGATTTTTGCGCGGTGCGAGCGACCAAGCGGGGCGTCAGCCAGGCCCTTGAGTGACCAGCCGGGGCGCTTTGCGCAGGGGCCAGACGAGAAATTGGGCACGCGCGGGCGCGCTGCCGGAATCGTATTCACCATCGATGTCTCCATCCTTACAGATGGGCGCGCCGCGTTGGGGCGGCGTGTCCCGTCGATGGGGGTAGAGCCGGAGGGTGGGGGGAGTCAAGGTGGAGTGCGCCCCCATCGCAGGGTCGGATATCGACTGCGGCTCGCCTCACATTGCAATGTAAAGAAAATATGAGCTAGCCTCACGTATGGGTGTGTCCGCCATAGAAGTGCGGTCGGATTCTCGAAATATGGTCAAAGCCACCAGAGATTCAGTAAATGGAAATAGACGCACCAATCGCTTTCCTGAGTTATGTTCGGTCGGACGACGAACATGATCGCGGACGTATTACCGCCTTCCGTGAGAGATTGGAAGGTGAGGTTCGAATGCATACAGGCAAGGCATTTAAGATATTTCAAGATAAGAATGATATTAAATGGGGGCAGAAATGGAAAGAGAGGCTTGAAGGTACGTTGTTGAGTGTTACATTTCTTATACCGATTATCACTCCATCTTATTTTAATAGTAAATCTTGCCGTGAAGAATTTGATAGATTTCTTCTGAGAGAGAAGCAGCTCGGTGATGACCGTTTAATACTTCCAATTTATTATCTTCATTCAGATGTTATATCGGATTCTATCGAGGTGGGAGACGATGCCATTGCGAAGGTGGTGGCATCCCGAAATTGGGCGGACTGGCGCTCTCTGCGGTTTCTGCCAATCACTGATGCTGACGTCGGGCGCTCGATCGCGGCGATGGCAGAGAGCATCAAGCGCGCCATGAAGGAGATCGAGGCGGTAATAGAAGCCTCAAAACTTGTCCCTCCGCCGCCACCGCCGCCGCCGCCAGAATCTGGGAAGCGTAACGAGGATTTCTTGCCGTTTGTGCCAGCTCTTAGATACGGCGCTGCGAAAACTTTTCTGCGAACCAAAGATTTAGACCTAGAGAGGTATTACGCGTATACTAAAATCTACGATGAAGAGATTCATGCTGAAGATCTGTCTTCCAAGGATGAGCTGACGAAGCTTAGTCGGTATGTCAAGAGTGTTGTATCTAGAGTTTCGACGCGAGATGGGGGTGTAATATCTGAATTTGCCCAATACCTCAGTAAGTGTGACGGGCTATCTGATTTTTCCGTATCTATATTAGTTGATAATTCGGGCAGTATGCGCGGAGAAAAGATTATTAATTCTGCATGTTGGGCTTACATTGTTTCTGAGATGCTTGATAAATTTGAAATCTCTGTCGAAGTTCTTGGTTATACCACAAAGGCGTGGAAAGGTGGGTTTTCCCGAGTGCGGTGGCAGCAGGACGGTTCGCCTCAGCTTCCGGGGCGCCTGAATGACATTAGGCACATAATATATAAGGATTTTTCGAAGCGATTTTCTGATGCAAGTAGAAATTTCAGTCTGATGACTAGGGATGGTATCCTTAAAGAGAACATTGACGGTGAAGCGCTGCTTTGGGCTTGCGAACGAATTAATAACTTTGGCAAGAAATACAAATTGATCTTGGTAATTAGCGACGGCGCTCCTGTCGATGATTCGACTATGGTGGCCAATCGCCAGAAGATTCTCTCTTCTCATTTGAGAGATACGTCGCGATGGATATCGGATAAATCTGGTGTCGACCTTGTGGCTATTAATCTTGAACCAGATTTTGCTATCAGCATGTACTATGATAAATATATACATTCCGGAGAATTGACTAATCTCGGACGCTCTATTACATCTGCGATCGTCGACTTTTTGCAGAGTAACCATGAGGCGAAATCTTAACGTTATCTGGTAAGCGTTATAGTCTTCCGCAGCACGGCATCGAAGAGAGGCATATGTGTCAGCATGAGAGCGGCGCTTCACCTCGTTACAGCCAATTGGGAGCCGAATCTGGTCGCTTGTCCGGAACCTATGTCCTTGGCCCGCCCGGGAGAATAGTATCGGCGTCTTATCCCCGCCTCCCACACCCACACCCATACTCGCCCCACCTCATCCCCGAGGGGCGGCCGTCCGGAGGCATGCCGTGGGTCGGGATGGGGGCGGCGCCTGCGGCCAGCCTTGCACGCTGGACTCGGGAGGCTTCGGGGCACCGCCCTGGGGGTACTACGGCCCCTGTGCGAGGAGCTCGCTGGAGGGTGAGGGCCGGAGACGATGCGATCCGGCGACGACGCGACGCCCCGCAAGGGGACACTGGCGTCGAAGCCGGGCTCATCGATCCGCCCCGCCCGATAAGCGCGGCCCGGAGTCGTCAAATCGCCGACGAGCGGAGCGCCACGCGGCGTGCGGACAGTGGCTCAATCTGTCCGCGCCGCGCCCTGGCACGAGGACGCGGATATCCCTTGCGCCGCGCGGCGCTCCGCTGCCCCTCGCTAAGAAAACCGCCGCGTGCGAACGCGGGCGGGTGTTTCGTCATGCTCGGGCTTGTCCCGAGCATCCACGTCTTCCTCCCGACACGCGTGAAGACGTGGATGGGCGCCACAAGGGCGACCATGACGGTGAAGGGAGACGGGAAGAGGCGTCGCCGTTCCCTCAATCCCCCGTCACCGTCATCTCGGCGTCGATCGCCTTCATCTGCGGGTTGGCGGCGCAGAAGCGCCTGATGCGGGCCTCGACCGCAGGCGGCCAGCCGCTGCGGGCAGCCTTGCCACCGGCCTTGAGATATTGCGCGCAGCTCATCTCGCGGTCGGAGATGCCGGCTTCGGCCGGTCCTGCCAGCATGAGGCAGGCGAGCGTCGCGAGGGCGGTGCGGGCGGGCAGGGACATGGGTAACCTGGCGTGGCGAAGCGTGAGGCGCGGCTGGTGCCCCGGCGCGGCGCATCGCGCAACCGCCTTTCGCTCGGGGCGGGTGTGCAGGAGAGGCATTGGCGCTGGGGAAGGGGTGCTCTCGTCATGCCCGGGCTTGTCCCGGGTATCCACGTCTTCCTTGCGGGGAGAAGACATGGATGGTCGCCACGAGGGCGACCATGACGGTGAAGGGGGCCGCGACGCTAAGGGGGAGGCGCAAGCGGGCTTTGGGTGGTAGGAGACCGCAACAGAGATCAGACGGAGCCGCCGCCATGGCCAGAAAAACGCCCGAACAGCTTGCCCAGGAATTCGAAGGCCGCAAGGCCAAGGGGCTGGCCAAGGGGGCTGCGGCCTATTGGCCCAACGTGCTCGGCAACGCCGTGCTGAAGCTGACCGCCAGCCAGGGCGAGATCAGCGTCGCAGGCGTGCTCGAGCTGCTGGCGAAGGATGCCGAGGCCAAGGATCTCGCGCTCAGCGTCGGCGCCAATGAGGCGATCGCGCGGCTGCGCCAGGCGATCGCCAAGGGCTCGGACGCGTAAAAGCGCCCGCAGGCCTTGGTGGCGCCATAGTGTCGGTGCTGACGGGAGCGGCTGTCGGGCAGCGATCTTGCCAAGCTCCGGCGATCATGGTTTGACCCCGGCGCCGACGTGGCGCCCATTAACGGGACTGCGGCGGCGAGCCCCGGTCAGGAGACGAATTACATGCGGTTTGTCGCAAACGGAGCAGCCGACGTCATCGGCGGCTTCGGCTCATGGCGCATGTGGTGGATGCTGTCCAAGAACGACGTGGTGCGGCGCTATCGGCGCTCGCGCGTCGGGCAGCTCTGGCTGACACTGAGCATGGCGGTGATGATCCTGGGCCTGGGCATCGTCTACGCCTCGCTCTTCAACACGCCGATGGCGTCCTACCTGCCGCATCTCGGCACCGGGCTCGTGCTCTGGGGGCTGATCTCGCAGACGATCAACGAGAGCTGCACGAGCTTCACCGAGAACGAGAACATCATCCGGCAGATCGCGCTGCCGCGCTTCACCTATCTCCTGCGCACGCTCACGCGGAACCTGATCGTCTTCGCGCATAACCTGGTGATCCTGCCGATCCTGTTCGTGGCGCTCGGCTCTCCCCTGAACTGGCACACGCTGCTGTTCGTGCCCGGCCTCCTGATGGTGCTCGCGAACCTGGCCTGGATCGGCTACCTGCTGGCGATCCTGTCGGCGCGCTTCCGCGATATCCCGCAGATCGTCGCCAGCATCGTGCAGGTCGCGTTCTTCGTCTCGCCGGTGATCTTCAAGCCCTCGCAGCTGCGGGTCGACCATCCGATCCTGATCCTGAACCCCTTCGCCAGCATGCTCGACGTGATGCGGGAGCCGCTGCTCGGCAACCTGCCGCATCTGAGCTCCTACGGCATCCTGCTGGGGCTGCTGATCGTCGGCTGGACGATCACACTCAACTTCGCGGGCCGCTATTCGCACCGCGTCGTCTACTGGCTCTGAGGTTCGCATGGCCCATATCATCCTCGACCGGACCAGCGTCGAACTCGCGGTCTATAACTCGCGCGGCCGGGCACTGAAGAGCGAAATCCTGCGCCGCACCGTCGGCGGCGGGCTGGAAAATGCGCGCGACAAGAGCACGCAGGTCATCAAGGCGCTGAACGAGGTCTCCTTCGAGGCCAGGGACGGCGACCGGATCGGCCTCGTCGGCGGCAATGGCGCAGGCAAGACGACGCTGCTGCGCGTGCTCAGCCGGGTCTATCCGCCGACCTCCGGCACGGTCTCGATCACCGGCCGCGTCTCCTCGCTGATCGACCTGTCGATGGGCATGGATAATGACGCGACCGGCTACGAGAACATCATCATGCGCGGGATCATGCTTGGGTTGGACGCCAGGCAGGCCAAGGCGATCACCGCCGATGTCGAGGAGTTCAGCGAGCTCGGCGAATTCCTGGACCTGCCGATCCGGACCTATTCGAGCGGCATGATGCTGCGGCTGGCCTTCGGCGTCAGCACGGCGGTGCATCCCGACATCCTGATCCTCGACGAGGTCATCGGTGTCGGCGATGCAGCCTTCGCAGAGCGCGCCGAGACACGCCTGCACAGCATGATTGACAAGGCGAGCATCGTCTTCCTCGCCTCCCACGACAACAGCTCGATCAAGCGCTTCTGCAACCGAACGCTCTGGATGAAGGGTGGTCGGCTGATGATGGACGGCGCCCCCGAGGAGGTGCTGGCGGCCTATCACGCCGACGGTCATCCGGCCGGCTGAGCCCCGCGCGATAGCCGCTTCCCCGATGTCGCCCTTCATGCAAGGTTGCGGCTGACGGGGCTGCGGCAGGGGAGCGCGCAATGGGCTGGGTGATCTTGGGGCTGCTGGCGCTCGTCGTCGGCTATGTCATCATGACCTATAACGGTCTGGTCGCGATGCGGCAGCGCGTCGGCCAGGCCTTCGCCGATATCGACGTGCAGCTGAAGCAGCGCCACGACCTGATCCCGAACCTGATCGAGACCGTGAAGGGCTATGCCTCGCACGAGAAGTCGACGTTCGACGCCGTGATCTCGGCACGCAACGCCGCACAGGGCGCGACCGGCGTGCAGGCGACGGCCGCGGCCGAGCAGCAATTGTCGGGGGCGGTGGGGCGCCTGCTGGCGCTGGGCGAGGCCTATCCCGACCTCAAGGCGAGCGCGAATTTCCAGCAGCTGCAGCTCGACCTCGGCAATGTCGAGGACAAGCTCGCGGCTGCGCGGCGCTTCTTCAACAACGCAGTGAGCGAGTTCAACGCGGCGATCCAGGCTTTCCCGGCGGTGCTGTTTGCGCCGCAGATGGGCTTCAAGGAGCGCGAGTTCTTCGATGTCGGTGAGGCCAAGCGGGCCGAAATCGACGTCGCGCCGAGCGTGAAGTTCTAGGCTTCCGCACCGGGCAACGGAGCCGCCACGATGACGGGGCAGGCCTTCGGGCTCTACACGCACCAGCGCAATAACCGGATCCGGTCGAATTGCCTGATCGCAGGGCTGTTCCTGCTCGTCTACCTGACGAGCTGGGGGCTGATCCTGGTCGGGCTGGGCTATGGCGGGGTGCCACGCGGGCGCAGCGTCTTCGAGGAGGCGTGGGGCCTGTTCTGGAGCCTGTGGCCCTTCATCTCGGCTGCCACGGCTGTCTGGGTCTTTATCGGCTTCAAGATCAATGTCGGGATCATCAGCGCGGTCTCCGGCGCCAAGGGCGTCACCCGTGAGGACAATCCAAAGCTCTACCGGATGCTCGAGAACCTCTGCATCTCGCGCGGGCTGACGATGCCAAAGCTCGCCATCGTCGAGAGCGAGGCGCTGAACGCCTTCGCCAGCGGCGTCAACGACAAGCAGTTCACCGTGAGCGTGACGCGCGGCCTGCTCGACCAGCTCAACGATGCGGAGGTCGAGGCGGTGCTGGCCCATGAGCTGACCCATATCCGCAACGGCGATGTTCGGCTGATGATCGTCGCCGTGGTGATCGCGGGCGTGATCTCGCTCGTCGGAGAGGTGATCTTCCGCAATCTCGGCCGTGTGAGAGTCTCCTCCTCCGACGACAGCAAGAAGGGCAGCGGCATCGCGGTCCTGATCGGCTTTGCCGTGATCGCGCTATCCTGGCTGCTGGCGGTGCTGATCCGGCTGTCGCTGTCGCGATCTCGCGAATATCTGGCGGATGCGGGGGCCGTCGAGCTGACGAAGAACCCAGACGCCATGATCTCGGCCCTGCTCAAGATCGCGGGGCGCGCCGACATCGACGATGTGCCCTCGGGCGTCATGGACATGTGCTTCGAGAACGATCCCGACGATTTCGCCGACCTGTTCTCTACGCATCCCTCAATCACCAAGCGCGTCCAGGCCTTGGTCGAAACGGCCGGCGGACGCGTGCCGGCGATGCCGCCGCACCCTCCGAAGCTCAACGAACGCCAGACGCTTCCCGATATGGTCGAGGAATCCGCCGCGCGAGGGGAACCGACGATGCGCGGACCGTGGGCCCGCCCCCCGGGCAGCTGATCTCAGCGGCCGTCGCGGGCCCAGACGAGCGCCTCTTCGAGGCGATCGTCGCCCCAGAACAATTCCCCGTCCTGCGTGACGAAGGTCGGCGCGCCGAAGATCCCGCGCGATTTGGCGAATTCGGTTTCGGCCTTGAGGCGGCCCTTCACCTCTTCGCTGCGCGACGCGGGGAAGGCCACGCCGGGGTCGGCTCCCGCCTCACGCAGCGCGGCGTTGAGGACGGCCTCCTCGGCAATGTTCTTGCCCTGGCAGAATTCGGCCCTGAAGAGCGCCTTCGAGAAGGCAGGCATCCAGCCCGCTTCGCGCCCGGCCAAGGCCAGACGCGCTGCGATCAGGGAGTTCTGGGGAAAGCTCTCGGGCCGGACGATGGTCAAGCCGTTGCGGCCGCCGCGCCTGGCGACGTCGCGCCACATATAGCGGCCCTTGCTGGGATAGAGATTGAAAGGCGAGCTGCTCCAGCCCTGCGCCGCGAAAATCGGGCCGAGCAGGAACGGGCGCCAGCGCAATTCGACACCGGCCTCTTCGGCCTTGGCCTCGATCCGCAGCGCGCTCAGGCAGGAATAAGTCGACGCGAACTCATACCAGAAGTCCAGGACAGGACGATTCGGCATTCCGCCTCCAGGTCAGTGATCCAGATTCGAGTCGCGCCCAGCCAGCTTCTGCCGGCATGCGTGCGACCGCAAGTGTGGGAGGTCGGCTCAGTCGTGCCCCGAACAGCGTCTTCAACATCGATCCATCAATGCAAGACGCGCTATCGATCATAAGGTTCCGATTGCGTCGCCCCCACGCGTGGGATAGTGCGCCATTGCGTTCAAATTCCGGCTGCCGGCCGGCTGCACCAGCAGGACATGATCAAATGACCGATAAAAGCGTGAAGAAGGTCGTACTCGCCTATTCCGGCGGGCTCGACACCTCGATCATTCTGAAGTGGCTGCAGACGACCTATCAATGCGAAGTCGTCACCTTCACAGCCGATCTCGGGCAGGGCGAGGAACTCGGCCCGGCACGCGACAAGGCGCTGTTGCTCGGCATCAAGCCCGAGAACATCTTCATCGAGGATTTGCGCGAGGAGTTCGTGCGCGACTACGTCTTCCCGATGTTCCGCGCCAATGCCGCCTATGAAGGCGTCTATCTGCTTGGCACCTCGATCGCGCGTCCGCTGATCGCCAAGAAGCTGATCGAGATCGCCGAGAAGCTCGGCGCCGACGCCGTCTCGCATGGTGCGACCGGCAAGGGCAACGACCAGGTCCGCTTCGAGCTGACAGCCTATGCGCTGAAGCCCGACGTCGTCGTGATTGCGCCCTGGCGCGAATGGGACATGCGCTCGCGCGAGCAGTTGATCGCCTTTGCCGAACAGCACCAGATCCCGATCGCCAAGGACAAGCGCGGCGAGGCCCCGTTCTCGGTCGACGCCAACCTGCTGCACGCCTCCTCGGAGGGCAAGGTGCTCGAGGATCCCGCAATCGAGGTGCCCGATTACGTCTATTCGCGCACGATCTCGCCCGAGGATGCCCCGGACAAGCCGACCGTGATCTCGATCGAGTTCGAGAAGGGCGATGCCGTCGGCATCGACGGCGAAACGCTTTCGCCGGCGACCCTGCTGGCCAAGCTCAACGATCTCGGCCGCGACAACGGCATCGGCCGGCTCGACCTGGTCGAGAACCGGTTCGTCGGCATGAAGTCGCGCGGCATGTACGAGACGCCCGGCGGCACGATCCTGCATGCGGCCCATCGCGCCATCGAGTCGATCACGCTCGATCGCGGCGCGGCCCATCTCAAGGACCAGCTCATGCCGCAATATGCGGAGCTGATCTATAATGGCTTCTGGTTCTCGCCGGAGCGCGAGATGCTGCAGGCGCTGATCGACAAGAGCCAGGAATTCGTGGCCGGCTCCGTGCGTCTCAAGCTCTACAAGGGCGGCGTGCATGTGATCGGTCGTTCGAGCCCCTATTCGCTCTACGATCAGGATCTGGTGACCTTCGAGGAAGGCGCCGTGGCCTATGACCACCGCGACGCCGCGGGTTTCATCAAGCTCAACGCGCTGCGCCTGCGCACGCTCGGCCAGCGCAAGAAGAAGCTGGGCCTGTAAGGGCGCTCAGCATTCTCCGAATGTTACGATGCTCGCCCCTCGGGGCGAGCATTTTCGTTTTCCGGCGCGGCACTGCGCGCCGCAGCGCGCTCGGGATGACCCCCTTCGGCAACCATTTCGGCAGGCTGCGCGTTCAGCACTCACCCCACACGCGAGTGCCCGCCATGATCCGCCTGTCCGCCTCCGCCCTGCTGATATCCGCCTTGATGATGGGAGGCGCGCTTGCGCAGACCGCCGGGCCCACCTCGGGCGTTCCGTCGGAGAAGCCGGCGACGACGGAGATCGCGTCCTGCAAGACAACGGCCCTGCAGGCGATTTCCGCCAAGGAGCCTGAGATCAAGGACATCTATATCGACGAGGACGGCGCCACCATCGCGACCTCGGATACCAAGGTCGAGGATACGCCGATCAAGCGCATCATCATGGGCGAGGCCTATCTGCGTACCGACCGCTCGGACAAACCCCGCCGCTTCCTCTGCCTGATCGGCGAGAAGGGCAAGGTGCTGCTGACGTTCTTCACGGCGCGCTAGGCCGCGCGCCGGGTCAGGCGCCGTCGATAACCCGCGTCGAGGGCCGGTCGCGGCCATCGGCGAGTTCCTCGTGCCACTGGCCGTCCTTGTCCTGGTAGACGATTCCGTCGGTCTGGCCGGCCAGGGTCTGGCGCGCGGCAGCACGGGTCGCAGCCTTGTGCGCGGCATCGTGCGTCGCGAAAGTCTCCGACAGGGCGTCGCCGACCTTGTAGGCCCAGCCGCCGTCATGCTGGACGACTTCGTATCTCACCGTGACCATTGCGTTCTCCTGTTGGCTTGCGGAGAGAACGGCAGGCAGGGTCGAGGGTTCCCTACTCGCCGTTTCCGGCGTCGGCGGCGCGAAGGCCGTCCAGCACCGGCATCGAGGTGATGTGGTAGCCGGCATCGACATGATGGATGTCGCCGGTGACACCGCCCGAGAGATCCGAGAGATAATAGAGCGCCGAGCCGCCGATTTCTTCAAGCGAAACCGATTTCCGCAGCGGCGAGTTGGCGCGCTGCCAGGAATACATCGCGCGCGCGTCCGAGATGCCGGCGCCGGCAAGCGTCCGCACGGGCCCGGGCGAAAGCGCGTTGACGCGGATGCCGCGCGGACCGTAGTCGCCCGCGAGATAGCGTACGCTGGCTTCAAGGGCGGCCTTGGCGACGCCCATCACGTTGTAGTTCGGCATGATCCGGGTCGAGCCGCCATAGGTCAGCGTGATCATGCTGCCGCCCTTGGGCATGCGTTCGGCTGCGCGCTTTGCCGCTTCCGTGAAGGAGAAGCAGGAGATCACCATGGTGCGCGAAAAATTCTCGCGGCTGGTGTCGGCGTACAGCCCCTTCAGTTCATTCTTGTCGGAGAAACCGATGGCGTGGACGATGAAGTCCAGCGTGTTGCGGTCGGGGTCGCCGCCCCAGGCCTCGTCGATCGCGGCAAAGGCCGCGTCGACCGTGCCGAGGTCCTCGACGTCGCAGGGCAGGACGAGCTTCGAGCCGATGCTCTCGGCCAGCGGCTTGACGCGCTTGCCCAGCGCGTCGCCCTGATAGGTGAAGGCCATCTCCGCGCCATGGGCGTGCAGGGTGCGCGCGATGCCCCAGGCGATCGAATTCTGGTTCGCGACGCCCATGACGAGGCCGCGCTTGTTGTGCATGAGGGGGAGCATGGCTGTCTCGGAGACTGATACGGGGAAATTCTAGGGCAGGATCATAGTCGGCAAAAGGCGAGGGGGCATCGTGGCCGGTCGGCTATTTCCGGCGCGGCCTACAGATGCTTCTTCACGGCGGCGGCCGTTGCCTTGGACGAGGCCAGCGGCACGATCTCGAAGCGGGCGAGATCGGCCCATTCCAGCACCCATTCCTGCAGCAGCGCGACGTCGTCGCATTGCATGATCTGGAAACAGCGGCTCAAATCCGCCGAAATCCAGCTATCGACATAGGTCAGGCCCTCGGGAGCCATGCGGCCGTGTTCATGGAAGCGCCGGTAGATATCCTTGACCCGCGCCTGATCGAAATGCTCGATCACCATGAACAGCATGCCGGCTCAGGCCTCCAGCTTCTTCATCACGATAGTGGCGTTGGTGCCGCCGAAGCCGAAGGAGTTCGAGAGCACGCAGCCAAGGCCGGCATTGTCGATGCGCTTGCGCACGATCGGCATGTCGGCGAAGGCCGGATCGAGTTCCTCGATATGGGCGCTCTCGCAGATGAAGTCGTTGTTGAGCATCAGCAGCGAATAGATCGCCTCCTGGACGCCGGTGGCGCCGAGCGAATGGCCGGTCAGCGACTTGGTGGCGGAGATCGGCGGGCTATTTTCGCCGGCGCCGAAGACCTCGCGGATCGCCTCGATCTCCTTGGCGTCTCCGACCGGGGTCGAGGTGCCATGGGGGTTGATGTAGCCGACCTTGGCGTTGACGCCCTGCAGGGCCATCTTCATGCAGCGCACGGCGCCCTCGCCCGAGGGGGCGACCATGTCGTAGCCGTCCGAGGTCGCGCCGTAGCCGACGATCTCGCCATAGATCTTCGCGCCGCGCGCCTTGGCGTGCTCGAGCTCTTCCAGCACCACGACGCCTGCGCCGCCGGCGATGACGAAGCCGTCGCGCTTGAGGTCATAGGCGCGCGAGGCGACCGCGGGGGTGTCGTTGTAGTCGGAGGACATCGCGCCCATCGCGTCGAACAGCACGGAGAGCGTCCAGTCGAGCTCCTCGCAGCCACCGGCGAAGATCACGTCCTGCTTGCCCCACTGGATCAGCTCATAGGCATTGCCGATGCAATGATTCGAGGTCGCGCAGGCCGAGGAGATCGAATAGTTCACGCCCTTGATCTTGAACCAGGTCGCGAGCGTGGCGGACGCCGTCGACGACATGCCCTTGGGCACGGCGAAGGGACCGACCTTCTTGGACGAGCCGCTCTCGACGGCCTTGTCATAGGCGTCGATCAGCGCGCGGGTGGAGGGCCCACCTGAGCCCATGATGATGCCGGTGCGCTCATTGCTGACCTCGCCGGTCTCCAGGCCGGAATCGGCGATGGCCTGTTCCATGGCGACCTGGTTCCAGGCGGAGCCGCCGCCATGGAAGCGCATGGCGCGCCGGTCGAGCACGGTCGAGGGGTCCAGCGTCGGTACGCCGGCGACACGGCTGCGGAAGCCGTGCTCGGCGAATTCCGGCACGAAGGAAATGCCCGATTTCGCCTGTTGCAGCGAGGACAGCACCTCCTGCGTGTTGTTGCCGATCGATGAGACGATGCCCATCCCGGTGACCACAACGCGTCTCATGCTCGCTTCTCCGGCTGTTTCTCAAAGCCGTCGGGACGTTTCGGTCCCGACCTGTCATTTCGTCGTTGCCGCGCAAATGGACCGCGCGGCCCGCGAGCGCAAGGCTTGTGCCTCGGTTTTGCTCAGGCGCCTTCAGGCTTGAACAGGCCGACGCGCATGTCAGACACCGTATAGATGCGCTTGCCGTCGGCCTCGAGCCAGCCATCGGCGATGCCAAGGACGAGCTTCGATTTGAAGACGCGCTTGAACTCGACGCCGTAGACGACCTGCTTCACCGAAGGCAGGACCTGGTCCGCGAACTTGACCTCGCCGACACCCAGCGCGCGGCCGCGGCCGGGCAGTCCGAGCCAGCCCAGGAAGAAGCCGGTGAGCTGCCAGAGCGCATCGAGGCCCAGGCAGCCCGGCATCACCGGATCGCCCTTGAAGTGGCAATCGAAGAACCAGAGATCGGGCCGCACGTCGAACTCGGCACGCACGAAACCCTTGCCGTTCGGCCCGCCGGTTTCCGAGATCTCGGTGATGCGGTCGAACATCAGCATGGGCGGCAGCGGCAATTGCGCATTGCCCGGCCCGAAGAGCTCTCCACGACCGCAGCTGAGGATTTCCTCATAGCTGAATGACGACTGCCGCTCCATTCCCATACCGCTCCGTTTCAGCCGCCGGGAGACGGCGGTTCACCTGATCTTTCGCCCGCACCTAACACGGTGCTGAGCGGTAACGGAAGTGTGCAGGTGCAGAAGGCCGGCCAGGCGGGCAAGCTGTGGCGGCCGGGAGTTGCCCGGCTCGCGCACCGCCCCGCGGGCGCCCGCGGGGAAATTGCGCCCCGCGACGACGGAAACCAGAACAGCGGAAGCTCACCTGCGACGCTGTAGACCTCTCCAGCAGACTAGTCCGGGCAGGGCGCGCGCTTGCGGGGCGGGGGGCGAGGCCCTACATTTGTTGTGAACTGTTCCTGGCGCAGAGTTGTGCCTGCCATCCCCAAACTAAGGTCTGCTGCCGCGATGAACGATCTGGTTTCCCAGGACGAGGGCTACGGATCGAACATGGGGCAGGGCTGTCTGTTCCACGATGTTCGGCAGCGTCTACGCCGTGCGGGCCTCCGGCCGACACGCCAGCGCGTCTCTCTGGGCTGGCTGCTGTTTGCCCGCGGCGACCGGCATGTCAGCGCGGAAATGCTCTTCGAGGAAGCGATGAAGGCGCGCGTGCCGGTTTCGCTCGCGACCGTCTACAACACCCTGCACCAGTTCACGGAAGCCGGCCTGCTGCGCGAACTCGCGATCGAGGGCGCCAAGACCTATTTCGATACCGACAACAGCGAGCACCATCATTTCCTCGTCGAGGGCGAGAACACGGTGTTCGACATTCCGGCGGCGGAGGTCGAGCTTGCGGCGCTGCCGCAGCCGCCCGAGGGCTACGAGATCGCCCGCGTCGACGTGGTGGTGCGGCTGCGCAAGCGGTCCGACTGACGCCTCACCGCGCCGCGCCCGGGCCTGCTTGGGCTCAGTCCACCTTCTCGTTGGGGTAGACGCCCCAGAGGCGCTCCTGGCGGACATAGCCCTCGACCTTGCCGATGCCGACCTTGCACCAGGCATTGGCGCAATTGGCGACATTGGCGATGACGCCAGGCTGCAGCTTGGCGATTTCTGCGGAGCTTTCATCGGCCGAAGCGCGCAATGCGAAGGTTTCGTTCTTGGTCTTGGACCAGGGCGCGACCAGCGCGGTGCGCCTGCCCGACAGCAGGCTGTGGAGCACCCAGCCCTCGGCGCCATCGGCATCGCGCACGCGCCGCCAGGTCTCGAACTCAGCCACGATCTCGACCGGCAGGCCGGCTCGCTGATAGACCCAACGCGTGCGGTGTTCCTTCGAGGGGCCCTCGCGCAGATTCACGCGGTCCGATTTCAGGCTGACGTAGCGCGGTACCGGAAGCCCCGTAACGGCACCAGCCTGCATGTCCTGGGCCCGGGCTGCGGAGCCAACGCTCAGGCCGGCGACCAGAATCAGTGCCGCACCCAAGCCGCGCATCGCAAAACCCGTCATTCGTCCGCTCTCCATCCCGCAAACCTGCGTAACACCGCCACCGCGTCGGGCCAAAGGGCCATGTTGTCATCCGCCACGCCGCCACATAGACAACGGGAACGGATGTGCGATGTCGTCGGCCTCTAGTCCTGATACGCTGCGGTTAATGGCGGGTTGAGGCCGAAAGGCGGCAAAGGCGCGCACCAGCGGAAGAGGAGCCCTTGATGTCGAAGAAAAAGCCGCTGGTCGTCGTTACCCGCAAGCTTCCCGCAGTCGTGGAAACGCGTATGCGCGAGCTGTTCGACGCCAGGTTGAACATCGACGACACACCGATGAGCCAGGCCGCCCTAGTCGAGGCCGTGAAAACCGCCGATGTGCTTGTGCCCACCGTGACGGACCGGATCGATGCGGCCCTGATCGCCCAGGCCGGGGACCAACTCAGGCTGATCGCCAATTTCGGAAACGGCGTCGACAATATCGACGTCGTCAGCGCCGTGCAGCGCGGCATCACCGTGACCAATACACCCGGCGTCCTGACCGACGACACCGCCGACATGACGATTGCGTTGATTCTCGCCGTGGCGCGGCGGATCGCCGAAGGCGCCCGCGTGATTCCCGACGACGAGTGGGCGGGATGGTCGCCGACCTGGATGCTTGGCCGGCGAATCACCGGCAAGCGCCTCGGTATCGTCGGCATGGGCCGGATCGGGCAGGCGGTCGCACGCCGGGCTGCAGCGTTCGGGCTGTCGATCCACTATCACAACCGCCGCCGCGTCGATGCCCGCATCGAGGAGAAGCTCGAGGCGACCTACTGGGATTCGCTCGACCAGATGCTGGCGCGGATGGACATCGTCTCGGTCAACTGCCCGCATACGCCGGCGACCTATCATCTCCTCTCGGCGCGGCGCCTCAAGCTGATGAAGCCCGACGCCATCCTGGTGAACACCGCCCGCGGCGAGGTCGTCGACGAGACGGCGCTGGCGCGCATGCTTGAGGCCGGGGAACTGGCGGGCGCGGGGCTCGACGTCTTCGAGAGCGAGCCGGCGGTCAATCCGCGCCTGCTCAAGCTCGCCCGTCAGCACAAGGTCGTGGTGCTGCCGCATATGGGCTCGGCCACGCATGAGGGGCGCGCCGACATGGGCGAGAAGGTCATCGTCAACATCAAGACCTTCATGGACGGCCACAAGCCGCCGGACCGCGTGCTGCCGAGCATGCTCTGAGCGGCTGGCACCACCCGTCATTGCGGGCGGAAGCGAAGCAATCCAGCTTCGTGGAGCGCTGCGTCCCCCTGGATTGCTTCGCTTCCGCCCGCAATAACGGGGGACTCAATTCGCTCGGGCGGTGTCGAACTGGCCGGTCTTGCGGAAGCGCCAGAGATAGGACGGTACCACGGCCTCGACCGAGGTCGGGGTGATGCCGATGCCGGCGAAATCGCGGCCTTCGGCCTGCGCCGCTGTCGAGACGACATTGTCGCTCTGCAGCAGCGTGACCTGGTCGCGCGTCAGCTTCAGTTCGTTGGGCAGAAGGCCGAGCGTCAGGGTGTCGACGATCTCCAGCAGGCGCGCCTGGATCCGGGCGAGCGGGAAGGGCAGGCTCGCGAGCAGGCGCTTGCGGCCGGTGACCTCGCAGATATAGGCGACGAGCTCCCGGAAGCTCCTCACCTCCGGCCCGCCAAGCTCATAGATCCGGCCGCCGGCAACCTTGCCTTCGACGGCGCGCGTCACGGCTTCGGCGACGTCGCCAACGAAGGCCGGCTGGAACCGGGTCTCGCCGCCGCCAACCAAGGGCAGGACCGGCAGCATCCGCGCCAGCGAGGCGAAGCGGTTGAAGAAGCTGTCCTCGGGGCCGAACATGATCGAGGGCCGCAGAACGACCGCCGACGGCACCAGAGCCTGGACGGCGGCCTCGCCCTCGGCCTTGCTGCTGCCATAGCGCGAGCCGGAGTCGAGGTCGGCGCCGATCGCGGAGATCTGGACCAGGCGCGTGATGCCGAGCGCCGCGCAGGCCTGTGCCACGGCGCGCGCGCCATTGGCCTGCACGCCCGTGAAGGTCTGGCGGCCGCCCTCCTGCAGGATGCCGACCAAGTTGACGACTGCGTCGGCGCCCCTCACGGCAGCCGCGACCGAATCGGGATAGCGCAGATTGGCCTGGACCGCGTGGATCTGGCCGACGGTCCCCAGCGGTTGCAGGAAGCCGGCGAGATCGGGCCGGCGCACCGCGACGCGCACGCGATAGCCGCGCTTGACCAGCGCCCGCACGACATGGCGGCCGAGGAAGCCCGAGCCGCCGAAGACGGTGATCAGCTGCTGGCTCGGAGTGGACAGATCGATGGCCATGGTCGCCTTAGCCTCATGCGCGTTAGTTGGAACGCTCCTAAAGCATTTTGGCCCGGAGTGGAAAGGCAGTTTGCGGCGTCGGCGCTTTGGTCGCGGTGGTCACGGCATATGCCGGTGGGGCACGTGCGAGGCGGCGCAAGGTGAGGCGACGGCATGGCCGCGTCCTGATATGCGCCGGCTTGCAACCGCGTTCGTGCGCTCGAGCCGTCGCGGGTGCTCTCCGTTACAAAATTTTTGCAATGCCGAACTATGGCGTTTGCAGCGCAAAACACACGATAGGGACCGGATTTTGCGGGGTAACTCGAAAGGGCTCGGAGAGGTCGTGCCAAACTCTCCACAGGCTGGCCGATCGCAGGCAGATGATTTTCGAAAACGCCGTTGACAGGCCCGGTTCGTCCCCCTAAACCGCCCCTCGTTGCCCAGGTGGCGGAATTGGTAGACGCACCAGCTTCAGGTGCTGGCGCTCGCAAGGGCGTGGAGGTTCGAGTCCTCTCCTGGGCACCACTCTTTCTCCTCAGCAGGAGAAAGAGCTGAGCATTGATAACGAGTTAAGTGGTTTCCGCTTTCACCATGCGGTCTTACACTCGGCTCTTGGAATGCTCCGATCCTTCACTACCAAGAAGGGTCCTTACGATCTCAAAATGAAGGTGCCATGGGCCCTTCGCCCGTTTGCCGAGTGGCAGCGGGTGGGCCCGCCGTCGGGAGACGTGCACCACGTCGCGGTGGTCAGCCAAACGACTTCGCTGCTCGTTCGCGCGCGAAGACGCGGTCGGCGCTTAAGCGCGCTTTGCATGGACCATCCAATCCAGGCTGCCTCGTCGGGACAGCGGGCCGGTTCTCCCCGACGCTCGCTCGATTCTTCGACCTGATCCTGCCCAGAACAACTGCTGCGTTGTGGCGTCACACAACGCCATCCTTATGCCGGCGACCGGCCGAAATAGGCATCGAGCTCCGGGATGCCCCGCTGTCCCAGAACCTGTTCCGGTCGTCCAGAGAGTAGCACCCGCCCGGCTCGAATGAACACGATCTGGTCGAGCCGGCCTGCCGCGTCCTCGGGCGTGTGCAGCGAGAGCAGCACTGTCAGGTTCTTTTCTCGACGCAACTCGTCGACGAGCGCGATCATCTCGCGTCGCAGCCCCGGATCGAGCGCGCTGAACGGCTCGTCGAGCAGCATCAGCGGCCGGTCCCGGACCAGCGCGCGGGCGAGTGCGACCCGCTGGCGCTGCCCGCCCGAAAGCTCGGCCGGGCGGCGCGCGCCGAAACCTGCGAGCTCGACACGGACGAGCGCATTCTCGACCTCGGCGTGCTGACGCTCGTCGAGCCGCAGGCCGGGGTTCAGGCCCAGCCCGACATTCTGCGCCGCCGTCAGGTGCGGCAGCAGATTATGGTCCTGGAACAGGATCGAGGCCGGGCGCTGCGCCGGGGCGAGCGGCATCAGGTCGATGCCATCGAAGCTCAGCCGCCCGCTGGCCGGGCGCTCGAACCCGGCAATGGCGTGAAGCAGCGTGGTCTTGCCGCCGCCCGAGGGACCGATGAGCGCGCAGAGCGCCCCCTTCTCCACGGTGAGGTCGAACTCCGCCTGAAAATCCGGATAGCTCAGGGTCAGGGCGCGAAGCTCAAGCATGGCGGTCTCCAGAAAGGCGGTCGGCCAGCAGGAACAGGCAGAAGACGAGAGCCGCCAGCAGCAGCGCGACCGAGGCTGCCTCATCGACGCGATAGGCGCCGAGATGCTGGTAGAGCAGCAGTGGCAGCGTGGTGACGGCGCCGCCAAAAAAGCTCGCCACGCCGAGATCGCCGAGCGACAGCGCCGTGGCGACCACGAAGGCGTCGAGCAGCGGGCGCCGCAGCAGCGGCCAGTCGACCAGGCGCAGGCGGTCCAGTCCCGCGATGCCGAGGCTTTCCGCGAGACGTCCGTGGCGCTCGGCCGCCAGACTCAGCGGTGGCTCGATCTGCCGCAGCGCGAAGGGCAAGGCCATCAGCGCGTTGATCAGGATGATGGCGGGGATCGCGACCTCCGCGGGATCGAGGCCGCGGCGCAGCAGCACGAACAGGCCGGTGATCAGCGCGAAGGGCGGCACGATGACGATCATCAGACCTGCGAGGCTGGTCGCATCGGCCAAACCGGGTCGGCGCAGCGCGAGCCGGCAATGGCTTGAAAGGCTGCCCAGCGAAAGAGCCAGCATGACAGCAAGCCCTCCGGCCGCCCCGCCGATCCCGAGGCTCGTTGCGAGCGCCTCGCGGACCTCCGGCTCCAGCACACTGCGGTAGCTCGCGAGACCGGAGACAACCATCGCCGCCAGCGGCGACAGGACCAGCAGCGCTATGCAGGCGAGTGCAAAACCGTCGAACAGGCGCACCGGCCTTGAGGTCGCGTCGGGGCGCTCGACCGACCCACCCGCGGTCGCGATCTCGCCGCTGCGCCAAACCGCGCGCGCCATGGCCAAAACGAGCGTGCCACAGATCAGGATCTGTAGCCCGGCCAGCGCGGAGGCGCGGCCGAGATCGGCTTCGAAGCGCACCGCCTCGTAGATTGCGACCTCCAGCGTCGCCGCGCCCGGTCCGCCGCCCAGCGCCAGAACGATGGCAAAACTGGTGAAGCACAGCAGGAAGATCAGCGCCGCGAGCCCCGGCGCCTCGCGCAGGAGCACGGCGCGGTCGACCAGCCGGAAGATGTCGAGCGGGCGCATGCCGAGTTGCGCGGCGATCCGCCAATGCGCGGCGGGTACCGCCATCAGCGCTGCGAGGAAGACGCGTGCGGCCAGCGGCGCGTTGAAGAAGACATGGGCGATGAGGATGCCGGGCAGGCCATAGAGCCAGCTGCCGAAGTCGAACCCCATGAGAGAGGCCAACCGCCCGGTCCAGCCCGCCCAACCGAAGACGGCGACGATGCCGAAGACTGCGACGATGGCCGGCAGCACGCTGGCAAGGTTCATAGCGCCAACCAGCAGGCTCCGCCCGGGAAAACGCGGGCGCCGCGCTAGCGCCAATGCGGCCGCTGCGCCGAGCAGGAGCGAGAGCGCCGTCGACAGGCTCGCTTGCATCAGGGTGAACCCCAGCACGCCCCGTAGATAAGCCAGAGGCGGCAGGCTAAAACTCACCCCGGCCGCGAGGAGCCCCGTAACCGCCGCCCCGACCGTGCTGAGCAGCAGCGCGAGCGAGATCAGCCCGGGGAGCGTGCGCACCGTGCGGTCAGCGGCTCAGAGCCGCGAGCCATTGGTCGATCCAGCTGCGCCGCTGGTCCCGCAGCTCTTCGGGCGCGAATTGCAGCGAACGCTCGGGCCGGGCGAGGTTCTGGAAGGATGCGGGCAATCCCGTCGCGGGCGTGCGCGCCGGGTACATCCAGTTGGTCTCCGGCAGTGCCGATTGGAACGGCTCCGTCAGCGAGAAGGCGAGGAAGCGGCGCGCCAGCTCCGCATTCTTCGTCATCCTGACCATCCCGGCCACCTCGACCTGCAGATAATGCCCCTGGGGGAAGATCGCGGCCCTGAAATTGTCCTTCTTCTCGGCGCCGACATGATAGGCCGGCGAGGTCGTGTAGCTCAGGACCATGTCGGCCTCACCCTTGAGGAAGAGCCCATAGGCCTCCGACCAGCCCTTGGTCACGGTGACGATGCGCGGCTTCAGCTTAGCCCACGCTGCATTCGCCTCATCGCCATAGACCTGCCGCATCCAGAGCAGCAGTCCGAGCCCCGGCGTCGAGGTGCGCGGGTCCTGGATCACGATCTTCGGCCCAGCCGCATCCTCGACCAGCGCCTTGAAGCTCGCTGGCGGGTTTTTCAGCCTTGCGCTGTCATAGACGAAGGCGAACCAGCTCCAGTCCACCGGGACGAATCTCTCGTCCGACCAAGTGACAGGCAGCGAAAGCCCGGCGAGATCCGCGCCATGCGGTGCAAACAGCCCTGTCGCCTTCGCCTCCGCCATCAGATTGTTGTCGAGTCCGACGACAACATCGGCCTTGGTCGTCTCGCCTTCGAGCTTCAGCCGCGCCAGCAGCGTGCCGGCATCGTCGACGCTGACGAGGTTGAGCGTGCAGTCGCAGACCGCCTCGAACCGCTCCTTCACGGTCTTTCCCGGTCCGTATTTCCCGGCGAAGCTCGCATAGGTGTAGACTGTGAGCGTCGGCTTCGGCGCCTGTGCCATGGCGGTCGCGGCGCTCAGGCCGAGGATAAGCGCCGCACAGCGGACGAGCGAACGGAGCGACATGGGCAGCGCCTTGACCGGTTCGAGGACGATCAGATCCAGAACGCTTCCGACGTGAGCTGAAACCGCGATGCACCCGGGGCAACGCCGTCTCCATCCCTACGCCGGCACGATCCGGATCAGGTTCGACGGGTTGACGGATTCAGGTCCGCCTCTCAGCCCTGCAGGCACCCCGTGAGACGTCGCGACGATAATGCGGCTGCCCAGATATGCCAAGGTGTTGCAGAGAGCCGAGGTCTGACCGTCAGTTCAGGTACATCGTCCTCGCTCCGGGGATCCCTAGCCCCCCAGCCCCGAGGCCCAGATCGGATCGCGCATGCGAACACCGATCGCGTGCGCGTGCCGCGCGACGTCGGTGGCGATCTGGTCCTGCGTTTCGAGATCCGCCGCTAATGTCGGAAACGACATGCAAAACCCCATGATCTCATTGCGGGCGGGATCTGCCACTGCCGCTCCGATCGAAGAAATTCCCGGCTTGATCAGGCTCGATGTACGGGCGATCCGGTTCGCCCTGATCGCGGCAAACTCGGATCTGACCTCGTCGTCGCTCATGGCCGCGCGAAGGCCCTGCTTGCCGCGGGCGTCGACCTGCGCAAGGGCCTGGTCATCGCCGAGCCGGGCGAGAATGACGCGCCCGATGACCGAGTCGAACGCTGGTATGCGCTCCGCTATCGCTCCCGTGTGCTGCAGCGGGTACGTGCCCTGCTGTGCTGCGAGGAGGACGCGCTCGTGTCCCGATAGAATCCCGGCGTGCCCGGTAAAGCCGAACTTCCGCACGAGTTCGTCAATGGCGACGCGGACGAGGTCCAGGAGCCCGTGACGTGCGAGGTATAGCGCGCCCAGATCAAGGGCCTTGCCTCCGACGACGTAGCCCTGATCGTGCCGCTCTCGCTCCAACAGCCCGGCTTCGGCAAGCGCTTTCATCAGCCGCGATACCGAGGCCTTGGGCAGGCCTAAATCGCGGCAGACCTCCCCAACGCGCAGGACCTGCCGATCCTCGTTCAGAAGCGAGAGAATGCGCAACCCGTTTTCGAGCGAGCTCATGTGTGTTCCATTTGCGATAACGATGTTGACATATACGGCACGACGGGCTTTCTTCCTAACACCAGCGGCGGTCCGAAACATCACCGCAGGCGAGAGCACACAGCAGATCAGGATCGTGGCCGAGAGGCTGTGAGCCCTTCTGAGGCCGGGCCTCTCTCGCTCGCGTTGGGTCGAGGGGTGTCATGCGAACTCAAGGCGAAAAGCGGTAGCGATCTGAATATCGCTTTCAGCGGCGGCGTATGTTTCAGATTATTTTGATTGATTATAACGGCGTGTCGCGTTTTTATTCCAATTAACTTTCATTTTAAATCAATAATACTGCTCAGATACAGATGTGGCCTTCACTATGATTTCCGATTCCCACCGCAGTCGAATCCTCGAGGCGGTTGATCGCAATTTCGACACCCAGATCACCACAACGCTCGCGTTCACGAGTATTCCGAGCACGCGGGGCGCAGAGGGACCGGCCCAGGACATGATGGCGGGGCTGCTGCGCGAGCGCGGCTACGAAGTCGATGACTGGCGCATCGACATGGACGACCTGAAGGCCCTTCCGAACTGCGGCATCATCGAACACGACTTTTCCCGCGCCCGCACGGTCGTCGGGACGCTGCGTCCCGAACAGGAGGCCGGCCGCTCGCTCATCCTGCAGGGTCATTGCGACGTCGTCCCGGCCGGGCCGCTCGATATGTGGGATACGCCGCCCTTCGTGCCCGAGTTGCGCGATGGCTGGATTTACGGCCGCGCAGCCGGCGACATGAAATCGGGCACGATCGCGGCGCTCTACGCGATCGATGCGCTGCGCGCGGCCGGGCTGGCGCTGAATGGACGGCTGCATTTCCAGTCGGTGATCGAAGAGGAGAGCGGTGGTGTCGGCGCGCTCTCAACGCTTCAGCGCGGCTACAGGGCAGACTGCGCTGTCCTGCCAGAACCGACCGGGGGCACGATCGGCAAGGTCTGCGTCGGCGTGATCTGGTTCCGTCTGAGGGTCCGCGGGCTGCCTGCCCATGTCGCACGCGCCCATGAGGGCTCGAATGCGATCAAGGCGATGATCCATCTGATCAGTGCCGTCGAGGCGCTGGAAGCGGAGTGGAACGGGCGCGCCAAGGTCGATCGCCACTACGGCGCCGTCGCGCATCCGATCAATTTCAACCCCGGCATCATCGCCGGTGGCGAATGGGCCTCCAGCGTTCCGGCCTGGTGCGATCTGGATTGTCGCATCTCGATCCTGCCGGATTGGGACCTGAATGCCGCCTGCGTCGAAATCCAGGACTGCATCGCGGCGGCATCACGCACGCATCCCTTTCTCGCCAACGCGCCTGCGACAGTCGAGTGGTCGGGCTGGATGACCAACGGCTACGCGCTCGAAGACGGAGACGAGGCGATCGACGTGATGCGGACTGCTCACGAGACGATCATGGGCGAAGCTCTCACAGAGAAGCTTTCGACGGGTGCGCATGACGGACGCTATTACAGCCGCGACTACGGCATTCCCGCCTTCTGCTACGGAGCAAAGGCAGAGAAGATCCACAGTTTCAACGAGCGCGTGAACGTTGAATCGATCCGAAAACTTACAAAAGTCTTGGCGTTATTTGTCGCCGAGTGGTGCGGCGTCCGCGCAGTGTAGGGCCAATACTAGAGACGCAATTCACAGTCGATTATTTCTGGAGCTGATATGAAACGCAGAGATTTTCTTGCTGGCCTGGCCGGCACATCGGTCTTGGCCTTGCCGTCGATCCACACGGCTTCGGCGCAGGCGCCCCGGACCTTGCGGATCGCCGCGCAGACGGCGCCGAGCGGCATGGATCCCCATTACCACAGCTCTAACCCCAATATCGCGACGTCCAAGCAGATCTTCAGTTCGTTGATCGACGTCGATGCCGACAACAAGCTTATCCCGTGCCTGGCGGAAACGTGGCGCATCGTCGACGACAAGACCTGGGAATTCACATTGCGCCAGAATGTGAAGTTTCATGACGGAACGCCGTTCGAGGCCGACGATGTCAGGTTCAGCCTGGAGCGGGTCCTGAACATCCCCAACAGCCCGGGAAGTTTCGCGCCGTATGCGCGCAATATCGCAGAGGTCAAGACCGTCTCCCCGAACGTCATCCAGATCGTGACGAAGGATCCCAATCCGTTCCTGGACTGGGACATCTACTGCATCTTCATCCTGTCGAGGCGGCTGCACACCGGCGCGACCCTGGCCGACTTCAACAGCGGCAAGGCGATGATCGGGACGGGCCCGTACAAGCACGTCTCCTATCAGATCGGCGAGCAGCACGAGATCGCCAAGAACCCGGACTACTGGGGCACGCCTGCGGCCTGGGACCGCGTCGTTACGCGGATCATTCCCAATGCCGGCAGCCGCGTCGCCGCACTTTTGGCCGGCGATACCGATCTAATCGACTCGGTCGGGCCCCAGGATGTGCCGCGCCTGACCGCAGACCCGAAAATCGGACTGTTCGCCAAGGAAAGCACGGGCGTTGCCTATCTCTTCCCCGATGCGTCGCGCGACGTGTCGCCATTCGTGTTCGACAAACAGGGCAAGCCGCTGTCGTCGAACCCGCTTAAGGACGTGCGCGTACGCCAGGCCTTGTCCCTGGCGATCAACCGGGCCGGCATCATCGAGCGCCTGCTGTCGGGGCAGGGCGCCGTGGCCGACCAGTTCGCGCCGGCCACTGCCAGCGATCGCGCGCCTGGGCTTCCGCCCCTCGCGCTCGATATCGCCAAGGCGAAGAAGCTTCTGGCTGACGCCGGGTATCCCGATGGTTTCCGCCTCACCATCCACGGTCCCAGCGGCTGGTTCGCCGGCGACCAGGACGTGCTGCAGGCAGTCGCGCAGGGTTTCACGCGGATCGGCGTCGAGACGCAGGTCGAAGTGCTGCCGCCGTCAGCACTGTTCTCGCGAGCCACGAACCGCGAGTTCTCGATGTTCATGACCACGCTCTCTGGCCCCACCGCAGCCAACACGCTGCGTCAGGTCGTGCAGACCTACGATACGGCGACCGGCTCTGGCCCGTTCAATCGGCAGCGTTATTCTAACCCGAAGATCGACACCCTGGTCTCCGAGGCCCTGCGCACAATGGACCCGGCCAAGCGGGCTTCCCTAACGTCGCAGGCGCTGAAGGAAACGGTCGCCGACATGCCGGTCATTCCGTTGTTCTTCCCGAAATTCGCTTGGGCGACGCGCAAGTCCTACGTGACCTTCCAGGCCAATGCCGGGTGGAAGACCACCGCCGTGTTCGCTGAGCCGGCGAAATGATGTGGTGCGGCGGCGCCTTCACCGGGCGCCGCCGCAGCCCGGCCGGCGCGACGATACTTCAAGCATTCAACCGGGAAGGTGATGTGTGAGCGTCTATTTAATGCGCCGCCTCGTGCAGGCGATCATTGTCGTCTTCGCGATGTCGCTGATCGTCTTCGTCGGCGTCTATGGTATTGGCGACCCCGTCGAGTTGCTCGTCTCGCCCGACGCGAACCAGGCCGAACGCGCCCGGGCGATTGCCTTGATGGGGCTCGATAAGCCGCTGTGGCAGCAGTATGTGACCTTCCTGGTCAACGCCGCGCATGGCGATCTCGGGCGGTCCTTCGTCTATAACGAGCCGGCGTTGAAGTTGATCGCGGAGAGGGCGCCTGCGACCCTGGAACTGGCCATCGTGGCGACGGGGCTGGCACTGATCATAGGCCTGCCGCTGGGTCTCTATGCGGGCCTGAAGCCGGACGGGAAAATTTCTTCGCTGATCATGGCAGCCTCGATCGTCGGCTTCTCGCTGCCGACATTCTGGATCGGCCTGATCCTGATCATGGTATTCGCAGTGCAACTGGGATGGCTGCCCAGCACGGGGCGCGGCGAAACGGTCGAAATCTTCGGGCTGAGCTGGTCGTTCCTGACCCTGGACGGGCTCAAGCACCTGGCGATGCCCGCGCTCAACCTGTCGCTTTTCAAGATCAGCCTGGTGATCCGCCTGGCACGGGCCGGTGTGCGCGAAGCCATGCTGATGGACTACGTCAAATTCGCGCGCGCCAAGGGATTGCGGCCATCGCGCATCGTCGGCGTACATATCCTCAAGAACATCATGATCCCGGTCATCACCGTCGTCGGGCTCGAGCTCGGCACGACCATCGCCTTTGCGGTGGTCACGGAGAGCATCTTCGCCTGGCCCGGCATGGGTAAGTTGATCATCGACAGCATCAATGCTTTGGATCGGCCCGTAATCGTCGCTTATTTGATGATGATCGTGTTGATGTTCATCATCATCAACCTTGTGGTCGATCTGCTCTACGCCCTTCTCGATCCTCGAATCCGCCTGGAGAGCACGTCGTGAGTGCCGTGCCGAAAACCTCTCCGGCGATAGCCGATCGGGTGTCCGCAAAGCAGCCGGTCCCGGAAACCGCTTTTCGACGGTTCGTTTCGGAGTTTGCCGAAAGCCGCCTCGCGGTGGTGGGCTTGTGCGTCTTTATCGCCATCGCCCTGATCGCGATCTTTGCGCCCCTTATCGCGCCGCAAAATCCGTACGATCTGATGCAACTCGATATCATGGACGGGCGCCTGCCCCCGGGGTCGAAGAGCGCCGACGGATCGACGACATTCTGGTTCGGCACCGACGACCAGGGCCGCGATATGCTCTCGGGCATGATGTATGGCCTGCGCATCAGCCTGATGGTCGGCGGCGGCTCGGCGCTGGCTGCGGCGCTCGTTGGCGCGACTCTGGGGATGATTGCAGCCTATGCTGGCGGTCGCGTCGACGCGATCATCATGCGCGTGGTCGATCTCCAGCTCTCGTTTCCCGCAATCCTCGCGGCGTTGATGATCCTGGCCGCGCTTGGCAAGGGCGTGCTCAATGTCGTGCTCGCCTTGATGATCGTCGAATGGGCTTACTATGCCAGAACGGTCCGCGCCTCGGCGCTCGTCGAGCGCAGGCGCGAGTACATCGAGGCCGCCCGGTCACTCGCACTGCCGACCAGGCGGATCATTTTTGGCCATCTCCTGCCCAACTGCCTGCCGCCGCTCGTGGTCGTGGGCGCAATTCAGGTGGCCCGCGCCATTTCGCTCGAGGCGACCCTCTCATTCCTGGGGCTGGGCGTTCCGCTGACGGAGCCCTCGCTGGGGCTGCTGATCGCCAACGGCTACAAATACATGCTGTCGGGTCAGTACTGGATCTCATTTTTTCCCGGCGTCGCACTGCTGGTGACGATCGTCTCGATCAACCTGGTCAGTGATCGGCTTCGCGACGTCCTCAATCCCCGTTTGAAAAAGTAAGCCATGGGCGCGCCATTCCCCTCGATTTCGAGCGCGCCGACGCTCGAGATTCGCAAACTCTGCACGGAATTCGACAGCCGGGCCGGCGTCGTCCGTGCGGTCAGGGACCTGTCGCTGACGGTCGAGCGCGGCAAGATCCTCGGGCTCGTCGGTGAATCCGGTTCGGGCAAGACCGTCACCGGGTTCTCGATCATGCGGCTGATCGACAAGCCGGGGCGGATCGCATCGGGCCAGATGCTGTTCCAGGGACAGGACCTGGTCAAGGCGAGCGAGGAGGAGATGCGCTCCTTGCGAGGCAACCGCATCGCGATGATCTTTCAGGACCCGATGATGACGCTGAACCCGGTTCTACGCATCGGCACTCAGATGATCGAGACGGTGCTGGCGCATGCAAGGGTCAGCAAGGAGGAGGCCCGCAAGCGCGCCCGCGACACACTGGGGCTGGTGGGTATCGCCTCGCCCGACGAACGCCTGATGGCCTATCCGCATCAGTTCTCGGGCGGCATGAGGCAGCGCATCGCCATCGCCATCGCCCTGTTGCACGATCCCGAACTGATCATAGCCGACGAGCCGACGACGGCGCTCGATGTGACGATCCAGAGCCAGATCCTGGCCGAGGTGCAGCGGCTGGTCGCGCGCACCAGAACAGCCGTGCTCTGGATCACTCACGACCTCTCGGTCGTGGCGGGTCTGGCCGACGAACTGGCGGTGATGTACGCCGGCCGGATCGTCGAGACCGGCCAGGTCTCTGATGTCATCGGGCAGCCGCTCCATCCCTATTCGCGGGGACTGATCGGCTCAGTGCCCAGCCGCAATGTTCGCGGCCAGCCGCTGCTGCAGATCCCCGGCATGGCGCCGTCCCTGCTCAATCTGCCGCGTGGCTGCGCCTTCAAGGCGCGTTGCGAGAAGACAACCGAGGCGTGCGAGGTCGATCCCGCGATCACAGTCCACCGGCCAGCCCACCTGGTGCGATGCGTCCATCCCCACACCGCTCCGACGGAGATCTCCGCGTGACGTTGCACACCGATACGCGCTCGATGGGCGAGGACGCCATGATCGAGGTCACCAATGTGTCTCGTCGCTTCACCAAGGAACTGGATATCTTCAGCCGGATCGCGGGCAGGCTGGGCGCCTCGATCAAGCCGGAAACCGTGCACGCCGTCGATGATGTCAGCCTGACGATCCGGCGCGGCGAGGTTGTCGGGCTGGTTGGCGAATCGGGTTGCGGCAAGTCAACGCTGGGCCGGCTGATCGCGGGAATCCTGCCGCCCTCGGACGGCGTGATCAAATGGAAGGGCAGCGACCGGGCGAGCCTGCGCGGCAGGCACGAACGCGACGCGATGCTCAAGGCGCAGATGATCTTCCAGGATCCGATGTCGTCGCTCAATCCGCGCAAGCGCGTCCGGGACATCATCGTCGAAGCACCGCTCTATCACGGCCTCACCAACGATAAGCAGGCAGAGACCTATCTCGACGACCAGATGCGCCGGGCCGGGCTCGATCCGGGGATGAAGTCGCGCTATCCGCACCAGTTCTCCGGCGGCCAGCGTCAGCGCGTCGGCATTGCCCGCGCGCTCGCCGTGCAGCCGGAACTCCTGATCTGCGATGAATCGGTCGCTGCGCTCGACGTCTCGATCCAGGCGCAGATCCTCAATCTCTTCATGAAGCTGAGAACAGAGCTGGATCTCACCTATCTCTTCATCTCGCATGATCTCGGCGTCGTCGAGCACCTCAGCGACCGGGTGGCGGTGATGTATCTCGGGCGCATCGTCGAAGAGGGCACGACCGACGACATCTTCCAACGCCCCAATCATCCCTACACGCAGTCGCTTCTGGCCTCCGTTCCCAAGCTCACAGCGCGCAAGACCCAGTTCGGAACGATCAAGGGCGAGATTCCCTCACCGCTGGACCCGCCCAAGGGCTGTCACTTCCACCCGCGCTGCCCGCTTGCGATTGCCAAGTGCCGAGAGGTCGTGCCGCTGCTTACAAAAGTCGGACCGCACCACGCCAGCCGCTGCCACGTCACGGCTCACTGAGAGCGGGGACAGGCGGGATGAGGGGGGCCGGACCTTCTGCGGCAAGCTGGCCTGGCGCTAAGGGCCGATCTCCGCTGTAGAAAACATCGTGTAGACGAAACTGCTCGCCCAACGGTCCTGGGGGAGGGATTTTTTCTGATTTTCGAATGAGCTTTGGAAGCATAGTCGTCGGTTCATCCGCTAGAACGACGTCATCTATTCTCCCTAAGGCCTTTGATCTGATGACATTAACTCGTCGAAACGTGCTTTCAGCCGGCGCCGCGCTGGCCGGCTCAGCCGCCTTTCCGGCCGGCCCCGCATTCGCTCAGGGAATAACCAGAGGCGGCACGCTCAACGTCCATTACAGCTTCGAGCAGCGGGTCCTAAACCCCGCGATCCGCGCCGGTGTCGGCATCAATATGGTCGCGAGCAAGATGATCGAGCCGCTCGTCGATCTCGGCAAGGACGGCGAGATCGTCGGCGTGCTCGCCACCTCCTGGCAGAGCTCTCCTGACGGCAAGACCATCACTTTCAAGCTGCGCGACGGCGTGAAATGGCATGACGGCAAGCCGTTCACCTCTGCGGATGTGCAGTACAACGCGCTCGAACTCTGGAAGAAACTCCAGAACTACGGCACGCAACTGCATCGTGATCTCGAGGCGGTGGATACGCCCGATCCGCTGACGGCGGTGTTCCGCTATGCCCGCCCGATCCCGCTCGACCTGCTGCTGCGCGCGCTCTGCGACCTCGGCTATGTCGTGCCGCGCCACCTCTATGAGGGCACGAACCCGCTCGAGAACCCGGCCAACACCGCGCCCGTCGGCACCGGTCCGTTCAAGTTCCAGCGTTATGAGCGCGGGCAGTTCGTCTCGGTGGAGGCCAACAAAGAGTATTGGCGCAGTGGCGCGCCCTATCTCGACCGGATCTTCTGGCACATCATCGCCGACAAGGCGGCGGCAGCTGCTGCGCTGGAAACCGGCCGTGTGCATCTGAGCACCTATTCGACGCTGACGCTCTCGGATTTCGACCGGCTCGGCAAGGACAAGCGCTTCGAGGTCTCCAGCCGGGGTATGGACGGCAGCTCGATCAACAACACGGTCGGCTTCAACCTGCGCCGCAAGGAGCTTTCCGACGTGCGGGTGCGCCGTGCGATCGCGCATGCCATCGACATCGAGTTCTTCATCGAGAACTTCCTGTTCGGCTTGGGGCGCCTTGCCACCGGCCCGATTCCGTCGGTCGCGAAGGCATTCTATCCCGCGGGGCCCGTTCCCTATGCCTTCGACAAGGCGAAGGCCGAGGCGCTGCTCGACGAAGCCGGCTACACCAAGGACAAGCTGGGCAAGCGCTTCAAGCTGCGCATCGTCCTGATCCAGAACGGCGAGGACGTGCCGCTCTTCGGGACGTTCGTGCAGCAGTCGCTGGCGCCGATCGGTATCGAGACCGAGATCGCGAGCTACGATTATGCCGGCGCGATTGCCGCTGTGAACCGCGACTGGAATTTCGATCTCGCGCTCGACTGGCACCGCTTCCGCGGCGACCCGGCGATCTCGACCACCGTCTGGTACAGCTCGGGCTCACCCAAGGGCGCGCCCTGGACCAACCAGTTCGGCTGGGAGAATGCGAAGGCCGATGCGCTCGCCGCTGACGCTGCTGCAGAGCTCGATCCGGTCAAGCGCAAGGCGCTTTATGCCGACTGGGTCAAGCTCGTGAACGACGAATTGCCCGTCTGGATGGCGACCGAACGCCAGGAGGTCGCTGCCACCGACCGCCGCGTCCAGAACCACCACACCACGCCGCGCTGGGATTCCAGCGACTATCACGACACCTGGATCTCTGCCTGACATGCTGACGAAACTGCTGAACGCCGACGTGGTCGATGTCGACCGCGGGGCTATCGACGCCGACCGGACCATCATCATCGAGGACGGGGTGATCCGGGAGATCACCGAAGGCGCCTCCCAGATCGCCGCCGATCTGACCATCGACCTCAAGGGCAAGTCGGTCATGCCCGGGCTGATCGATGCCCATGTCCATGCTGTGGCCTATACGGCCAACCTCTCCGAGTTGCCGCTGCAGTCGCCGATGTATGTGGCGATCCGGGCTGCGGAGGGTCTCGAGGCCATGCTCCAGCGCGGCTTCACCACGGTGCGCGACTGCGGGGGCGCTGATTATGGGCTGGCACGCGCTGTCGAGGAGGGCCGGATCCGTGGGCCGCGCCTGCTCTATGGCGGCAAGGCGTTGTCGCCGAGCGGCGGGCATGGCGATCTGCGGCCCGCGGGTCTCGACCGCGAGGACGAGGCCTACCCTTATGTCAGCCTCGGCCGTCGCTGCGACGGGCTCGACGCGGTTCGCGCCGCCGCCCGCGACGAAATTCGCCGCGGCGCCCACCACGTCAAGATCATGGCCAATGGCGGCATCTCCTCGCCGACCGACCGGATCACCTCCGACCAGTTCTCCGAGGCCGAGATTGCCGCGATCGTCGACGAGGCCGAGATGGCCGATCTCTACGTCGTTGCGCACACTTACACGGCGCGCTCCGTGGCGCGGGCGGTGCGCAACGGCGTGCGCTCGATCGAGCACGGCAACCTGCTCGACGAGCCGACGGTCGCGCTGATGAAGCAGCACGGCGCCTATCTCGTGCCGACGCTCTCTGTCTTCCGCGCGCTGGCGGATGAGGGCGCCGCCGCGGGTTATCCTGCCGGACGGACGGCGAAGATCGCGTCGGTGCTGGATGGTGGCATCCGTGCGGTCGAGATGGCGCGCCGGGCGGGCGTGCCGATGGCCTATGGCACCGACCTCGTCGGCCCGCTACAGCGCCATCAGCTGATGGAGTTCCGCCTGCGCGCCGACGTCGTGCCGCCCGACGAGCTGATCCGTTCGGCGACCATCGTCGGCGCGGAACTCCTGCGCCTCGACCATGAAATCGGACGCATTGCGCCGGGCTATCGTGCCGATCTCATCGCGCTGGCCGGCAATCCGCTGGAGCGGGAGGTCCTTTCCGACCTCGAAACGCGTCTCCGGTTCGTCATGAAAGCGGGCGAGGTGGCGAGGTCCGACACCTGACCTGCGCGAGATATGAAGGTGCCGGCGCGTGAGGATGCGCCGGCACCTCATCTACAGCGGAAGGCCCGTCGCCCTCCTGGACTGAGCCGCAGAGTTGGCTCCGTCGAGCCGGTCCAGGTCAACAAGAGGCCGCGCCTAAGGATTTCTAGTCGGCTCAGTATCCGCGCTCGCGGAGGATCTGCCCTTCCAGGGGCTTGCCCTTGCTGTGCGCTTCTATCGTTTGGAGCACGAAAGTTGTCGCGGATCTTGGCCGCGTCATGCTGGCGATATGAGGCGTCATCAGGATGCGCGGGTGATGCCAGAACGGGTGATCGGGTGCTGGCGGCTCGCTTTGCAGGACATCGATCATGGCTGCCGATATCTGCCCGGTCTCGAGAGCCTCGAGCAGGGCGGCCTCGACAAGATGGGCGCCGCGTCCGACGTTGACCAGCGACGCGCCGCGCGGAAGCATCGCAAAAAGTCCGGCGTCAAGAATGCCGCGTGTCGAATCGGTCAGGGGCAGCAGGCAGACGAGAATGTCGGTCTGCGCAAGGAAGGCCGGGAGACCCGCATCGCCGTGGAAGCAGGTCACGCCCTCGATGTCGCGCGGAGACCGGTTCCAGCCGGACAGGGGAAAGCCAAAGCCCTTCAGCCGCTCCAGGCTCGCCTGGCCGAGCTGGCCCAGCCCAAGGATGCCGACGCGCCGGTCGGCCGGCGGTCTCACCTGGTACTCCCGCCAGACCCGATCCTTCTGCTGTCCGACATAGGTCACCATGTCGCGGTGCAGTGTCAGCACCGCGAGCGTGACGAACTCGGCCATGCTTTCCGCGATCCCGGGGTCCAGCATCCTGATAACGGGAAGCGTTTCGGGGATGGTCGAGAGATCGAACTGGTCCACGCCGGCTCCGGCCGAGAACAGCAATTTGAGATTGGGAAAGGTCTCGACGATCTGCGCCGGCGGCTGCCAGGCGAGCAGGTACTCGACCTCGCGGGGGTCGCCGATGTCGGGCCAGATCCGGAAGGGGATATGGGGCGCCTGCTCGGCAAAAGCGGCTGCCCATTGCTGGGCGCGGTCGGGACTGGATTTGTAGACAATGGCCATGGGACGGTCTCAGAAGAGCCCTGCGGGGGCGAGGTGGCGGCCGTCGACCAGCCGTGCGTAGCTGTAGGCGGCCGGGTCGACCAGGGGCGTGTCGCCACGCAGGATATCGGCGGCCAGCCGGCCCGCAGCCGGCCCGATGCCGAAGCCGTGGCCCGAGAAGCCCGTCGCCAGGATCAGCCCTGACATCTGCTCGACGCGCGATATCACGGGCACGGTGTCGGGCGTGGAATCGATCGTGCCACCCCAGGCTTCGGCAATCTTGATGCCCGCTAAGGCGGGGTTGCTGGCGATCAGCGAGTCGAGCGCTTCGTTCACCAATGACATGTCGGGAGCGGGATCCAGAACGCGCTCCGCCTCGAACGGGGAGGGGCCATCGAAACTCCAGTTGGCGCCGCCCAGCAACTGCTTGAAGAACTCCGTGCCGATGCGCAGCTTCAGCCCTTTGCGGCGGTTCAGATAGGTGGGCCAGAAAGTCCGGGCGTTGCGGATGATGTCGGGCGTGAGGTTCACCGTGCCACGGCCGCGCAGCGCCAGCGTGAAGCCGCCGTCTAGCCTGCGGCGGATGCAGTACTCGGTCGTGCCAAGGGCGCCGGACGTGATCTCGGGGGCGGGGGTGGTGCGGCAGGCGGTGGCGTCGACCAGGCCGATGGGCAAGGCGATGCCGTGGCGCCGACAGAACAGCGACGACCAGGCCCCGCCGGCCAGCAGGACGGCCTGCGTGCGGATGGTGCCCTTTTCGGTGACGACGGCGCTGACGGCACCGGCTGTGGTCTCGAGCCCGCGCGCGGCGCAGCCTTGATGGATGGTCACGCCGTGCTTGCGCGCAGCAAGTGCGAGTGCCGGTACCGCCATCGAAGGCTCCGCCCGCCCGTCGCTCGGCGTATGCAGGCCCGCGACCCAGGGCTCGGCGTTGCCCGGCAGCTTGTCGCGGATCTCGGCCGGCGAAAGCACGGTGGAATGAACCTGCTCGTCGCGCGCAATCGCGGCCCAGCGCTCCCAATCGGCAGCTTCCTTGGCATCCTTGGTCAGGAACAGGACGCCCGTGCGCCGGAAGCCGGTATCGACGCCGGCATCATCCTGCATCTGCTCCCATAGCCGCAGGGCTTCGCGCGCGAGCGGAATCTCCGCCTGGACCCGCCCCTGCTGCCGGCACCATCCCCAGTTGCGGCTCGATTGCTCGCCGCCGACATGGCCTTTCTCGACAACCGCGACCGACTGGCCCTTGCGAGCCAGGTGATAGGCTGCGGAAATTCCGATCACCCCGCCGCCGATCACGACGACATCGACAGCCTCGGGGAGGCGCTCGTCGCTTGGAATGCGATTGACGGGCGGTGACATCGGTAGGCTCCGGACTTGGCGGGAATGATGGCGCGGGAATGAAGCTTGCGGAGGCTGCTGCGGCCTCCGTCAGGCGCGCACGGTCAGTTGATGTCCATACGCGGATCGAGCGCGTCGCGAAGACCGTCGCCGATGAAGTTGAAGCTCGTCACGGCGAGCGTAATCGCCAGGCCCGGCAGGATGGCGAGCCAGGGCGCGCTGGTCAGGTAGATCTGGGCGTTGTTGAGCATGTTGCCCCAGCTCGAAACCGGAGCCTGGATGCCGTAGCCGAGATAGCTGACATAGGATTCGAGCAGGATCGCCTTGGCGACGTTCAGGGTGGCGGCAACGACGATCGGCGCCATCGCGTTCGGCAGCAGGCCGCGGAACATGATGCGCAGGTCGCTCGCGCCCATCGCCCGGGCGGCCTCGGCGAAGTCGCGCTCGCGCAGGGAGCGAATCTGGGCCTCCACGATGCGCGCCACATTCATCCAGGAGGTCGCAGCGATGAGCAGCGTGGTGGACAGGATGCCGGGTTCCGTCAGCGCCGCGAGCGCCAGCAGCAGGAAGATCGCAGGGAAGCACAGCACCGCATCGACGAAGCGCATCAACGCCGTGCCGATCCAGCCCTGGTAGAAGCCGGCGATGGTACCGACCATGATGCCGACCACCATCGCGACAGCCATCGCGACAAAGCCGATGGCCAGCGAGATCCGGCCGCCCATCATCAGCCGCGCCAGGACATCGCGCCCGAGTTCGTCGGTTCCGAGAACATGGATACCCGACAGCGGCGGCGCAAAGCGCTGCATGATGTCGATATAGGTATCGTCGAAGGGCAGCAGATACGGTCCGACGAAGGAGCCCAGCGCCAGTATGAGGATCGTGAACGTGCCAGCCATCGCCAGGCGATGGCGACGGAACCGCCGCCAGGGCGTGTTCGTGGAGCGGGGCGGCACAAGGGTTGGGGCGCCGTCCGTCGGGTTTGCGAGTCCGCTCATGCCGTGTCTCAGCTCACTCGAATGCGTGGGTCGGCGGCGGCGTAGAGCAGGTCCGCCAGAAGCGACCCGATCAGGACCATCACGGCCGAGAACATCAGGATGCCCATCACCACGGGATAGTCGCGATAACCGATGGAATCGAGGAACAGCCGGCCCATTCCGGGCCAGGTGAACACGGTTTCCGCCACCAGAGCGCCGCCGAGCAGGGTCGGGAACTGCAGACCTGCGACGGTGATCATCGGCAGCAGCGCATTGCGGAAAGCGTGACGTGAAAGCACCTGCCATTCCGGCAGGCCCTTGGCGCGGGCGGTGCGGACGTAGTCCTGGCTGATCACATCAAGCATGGACGAGCGCATGAAGCGCGCCCAGATCGCCATCTCGACGAGAGCCAGCACCAGCACCGGTGCGATCAGGTGGTGGAGAAGATCGAGCAGCGACGCATCGCCCACGGTGTGGCGATTGCCGGCGGGCAACCAGCCCAGCTCGACCGAGAACACATAGATCGCGACCAGGCCGAACCAGAAGGTCGGGATCGACAGCGCGACCATGGCGCCGACCGTCGCCAGCGTGTCGAACAGCGAATAGCGCTTGATGGCGCCGAGCACGCCGATCCAGCAGCCCACGACGCAGGCGATCAGCATCGAGGCGGCCATCAGTTCGAGCGTGGCGCCCAGATGAGAGCCGATGACCGAGAGGACCGGGGCGCCGTCACGATAGGACATGCCCCAGTCGCCCTGCAGCATGCGCCACAGCCAGTCGACGTACTGAACCGGCAAGGGCCGGTTCAGTCCCAACTGGGTGGCGATGCGGTCGAGATCCTCCTGCGACATCTGCGACGAGAGGGCGAATTGCGACAGCGGCCCGCCGGGAGCGAGATGCAGGATCGCAAAGCCGATCATCGAGACCAGGAACAGGAGCAGGAGAGCCTGCGCCAGCCGTCGAAGGAGGAATGGTGCCATCGTTCAGGTCCTAAAGCTCAGCCGTCAGGCCCAGTACCACTCGCGCATGTTCCAGCAGTTCGACGAGGTGTTGATGTTGGGCGCGAAGCCCTGGAGGCCGGTCTTGATGCCCTCGGCAAGAGCCGACTGGAACAGGGGCAGGATCGCCAGGTCGTTGCGGATCAGCTTCTGCAACTCGCCATAGGTGGCCTTGCGGGTCGCGAAGTCGAACTGCGATGCGCCCAGCGCGAGCAGCCGGTCGGCTTCCTTGTTGGCGTACTGATAGGTGTTGAATCCGCGGCCACCCTTTGCCGGGGTGGCGGTGGAGCCAAACCGCGGCGTCACATCGGGGTCGCTGCCGAGCATGAAGTTGACGCCGACCACGACCGACTGGAACTTCGACTGCTGCCAGAACTCGCCCCACATCACGGCGGGCGGCATGTTGCTGATCTTCAGGCCGACGCCGATCTTGCGCCAGTCCTGCATCAGCAGCTGCTGCGTCTGTTCACGCACGGCGTTGCCGGTCGTGGTCGAGTTGGTCAGCTCGAGCTTGGTGCCGTTCTTGACGCGGATGCCGTCGGAGCCGCGGGCCCAGCCGGCTGCGTCCAGGATGGCATTGGCCTTGGCGGGATCGTTGACATGCTCGGGCAGCGCGGCCTCGAACGCCCAGCCCTGCCGGGGAACGAAGGATTCCGTCGGGGTCGGCAGGCCGTAGTTCAGGACGTCGATCAGGGCCTTCTTGTTCACGCCTAGATAAAGGGCCTCGCGGACCTCGCGTTCCGAAAGCGGCCCGTAGCCCAGATTGGGAGCGATGTGTTCCACCGACGCCGTCGGCGAGACCGTGACCGTCCGGCCCGGAAGCGTGCGCGCTTCCTTGACGAAGTTCGGCAGGATGCCCTGCAGGCCGGTATAGTCGACCTGCCCCGTGCGGAACTGCGTGTAGAGCACCGTCAGGTCGGGGATGTACTTGAAGATCACGCGCTCGAGATAGGGACCCGTGCCGTGGTAGTCCTTGTGGGCATGGAGCACGATGTGGTCGCCAGGAACGCGCTCGCCCCAGCGGAACGGCCCGGTGCCGACCGGCGCATTGTTGAACGGCGAGGCATTGGGGTCCGTGGCCTTCTCCAGCACGTGCTTGGGCACGATGAAGAACAGCGACAGGATCGAGATATAGGGCGAGTAGGCGCTCTCCATGCGCCAATGGATCTCATCGGCCGCAACGACCTTGATGTCCTTGACCAGGCTGTGACCGACGCGATTGCGCGCCCGGAAATCCGGGTTGTTGATCAGGTCGATGCTGAACTTGACGTCTTCGGCGGTGAAAGGCGTGCCGTCATGCCATTTGGCGTTCTTGCGAAGCTTGATCTTCCAGGTCAGGCCGTCGGCCGACAGGCCGCCATTCTCGGCGCTCGGGATCTCGCTTGCGAGATCGGGAATGAGCTTGCCGGCGGGGTCGATCTGCCAAAGCGTGCTGAAGACGTTCCACCACACGCCCTGATCGACCTCGATGCCGGGCATGAGCGGATGAAAGACGGTCGGTTCCTGCGAAAACGCTGCAACGACCTGGCCGCGCGGCTGCGCGGGGGGCGGCGTTGTCGGGCGCTGCTGCGCCCGCAGCGCGGATGGCAGGCTGAGGCCGGCGGCCAGTCCCGCTCCAAGTGCGAGGGCGCCGCGTCGTGTGGGCGCGCCAGCGTTGAAAATCTCGTCTGCCATGATCGTTGGTCCCCGCGCTATGGCGGCGTGCCGTTAAAGCCCGTCGCCAGCCACTGCCTTGGTTGAAGTCTCATTTATTTAGTGGCTTTGACTTTTCTGGGATTGAATTCAACATAGCTAAATATCTAAGTCAACGTCCCGGACTGTGTCTGGATGTGGCACCCTGTGTATCCGGCTCAGGATCGAGCAAAGAGGGCGAGAACGCGCGTGTTGAGACCTGCATGACGAGCCGTACAGGAGATGATCCGATCGACGCGACCGGCAATGAGGCGGGCGTCAAGGACGACGGCGAGCATCGTCTCGGCGAGACGGTGCGCCTGCTGCGCCAGCGCGCGGGCCTGTCGATCCAGGAGGTAGCCCAGCGAACGGGGCTGTCCAACGGCATGATCAGCCAGCTCGAACGTGCGCTGGCGACGCCCTCCATCCGGACGCTACGCCTGCTGAGCATCGCGCTCTCCGTGCCGATCTCGTATTTTTTCGAACCGCATGCGGACGATGCCTCGTCCCAATACATCGTGCGCAAGAACAGCCGGCGCCTGCTGCGGCTGACGTCGAGCGGCGTCCTGAAGGAATCGCTGACACCGACGCAGAGCGGCGCGCTCGAGATCTATGAATTGACGCTCAATCCCGGCGCGTCGTCCGGCCCCGACTTCGTCAGGCATATCGGTGAGAAGGCCGTCGTCGTTCTGTCGGGCCGCGTGCGGATCTGGCTCGACAACGAGCCGCATATGCTGAGCGAGGGGGATAGCGTCTGCTTCCCGAGTACCGTGCCGCATATGTTCGACAACCCCGAACAGGAGGTCGCGCGCGCGATCTGGGTGACCACCCTGCACAAGGGTGCCCCTGTTCAGACCTGACGCGCTGCTGCGCCGCCAACAGCGTCGCGGCGCGCGTGAATCCCCGAATGCACGAGCTTGATTGAAGGACGGACATGTCGCGACTTGAGACTTTGAAGACGACCGATCTCGGTGAGGGCGAGATCTCGAAGGCAGCACCCGAGAAGCTGCTCGCAGGGGACCCCACCTTCACCAGCTGGAACCAGTACGAAAGCGAGAACGGCAAGGTGATGGCCGGCGTCTGGCAGGCGACGCCGGGTTCGATGAAGTCGGTCAAGGGCGAACGCTTCGAGTTCTGCCACATCCTCGAAGGCGTTGCCGAACTCACCGAGACCGGCGGCGCCACGGTGACCTACCGGGCCGGCGACAGCTTCATGCTGAAGCCCGGCTTCGTCGGAACCTGGACGACGATCGAGACGGTGCGGAAAATCTACCTCCTCGTCGACTGATCCACGATCTCGACCAACGGCGCGCGGCCCTGGGTCGGGCGCCGTTTCAGTGCGGGATCCGCCGGTTCGCCACAGCGCACGGTCATCGATCAGCACGACATCTCGACGGTTCAAACGCAATCGAAGGCCCCAGGGGACGTCCTTATCATGCCAATCCAGGTCGATGCCGTTCAAAACAGTGCTGACTTCCCTCGCGAGGTCGACGTCGTCGTCATCGGTGCCGGGGTCATCGGCACGTCGACTGCCTATGAGCTTGCACGCAAGGGCGTCTCGGTGGCTTTGATCGAGAAGGGCATGGTCGCCGGCGAGCAATCGAGCCGCAACTGGGGTTGGGTGCGGCAACAGAACCGAGACCTGTTCGAGCTGCCGCTGGCGATGCTCAGTCTCAGGCGCTGGGACGAGCTTGGCCAGGAAATCGGCCGCGATCTCGGCTTCCGTCGCACCGGCATTCTTTTCTGCGCGCGCGAGCAGGCGTCGATTGCGCAGTGGGAGAGCTGGGGACAATCCGCGCGCGAACTCGGCTTTCACAGCGAGATCCTCTCCGCCGCTGCGGTCAAGGCCCGTTCGGCCGGCTCGGTGTCCGGCTGGACCGGAGGCGTCTGGTCGCCGACGGATGGCCGGGCGGAGCCGAGTATGGCGGTGCCGGCGATCGCCGAAGGCGCGAAGGCGCTGGGCGTGCATCTCCATCAGAACTGCGCCGCGCGCGGATTGGAGATCAGCAATGGCCGTGTCTCAGGCGTCTGGACGGAGCGCGGGCTCATTCGGGCGAAGGCGGTCGTGGCCGCTGGCGGCGCCTGGACGTCCCGCTTTTGCCGCCATCACGGCATCAGCCTGCCGATCGCCAATATCGGCGGCACTGCGCTGCGCACGGCGCCGGCGCCTGACGTTCTCAGCTGCGGGAATTTCTACACCCCGGAGTTCGCGCTGCGGCGTCGCGTCGATGGCGGCTATACCCTTGCTGTTCCCGGGCATGGCACGGTGAATGTTGCGCCGCAGGGCATGATGCACGCCAGCAAGTTCTACCAGATGTACCGGGCAAAGCTGGCCAAGAAGCTGAAGTACCGGCTCAATAGCTACTGCTGGAATGGTCCGGAGGCCTTCGGAAGCTGGACCAACGATCAGGTCTCGCCATTCGAGCGGATCAGGACGCTCGACCCGGCTCCCGACTCGGAGCTCGTCGGGCGGGCGATCGAGAGCCTGGTGCGCGAGTTTCCGGCGCTGCAGGGCATCACGGTCGCGGCGTCGTGGGGAGCGATGATCGATACCTCGCCGGACCTGATTCCGGTGATTTCGAAGGTGGACCAGATTGCCGGGCTCGTGATCGCGTCCGGCTTCAGCGGACATGGCTTCGGAATCGGGCCAGGGGCGGGACTGCTGGCCAGCCAGCTTGCCCTCGATACCACTCCGGTCGTCGACCCCGCGCCGTACAGGCTGAGCCGGTTCAGCGACGGTTCAGCCATTCGCCGTCCCGAGATGATGTAGGCGCTCGCAAACCCTGCACGTCGGCGGGGGGTGGCGAGACTTTTACGGAACTCCATCGAGCTTTGCGTCCCATGCCGCTCGTCGGCGCCTCGCGGGGTGCCGACGTGATGTGAGTTGCCTTCGGAGGCGGGGCTGGGTCACAGGTTCGGCATGAGAGGCCACCACTGGGATCCATGCTTGACTAATAGATAGCATGCTACATATATGTGCTCTATGAATTTCATAGAGCCTGCCTCCCAGCGCAGCTTCCTAACCGAGCTGTCGACCGCCGGCCGCAAATTGCGGACCCTGTTCGACGGCCTCGTGCGCCAGCGCGGGCTGACCTTGTCGCGCGCCCGGGCTCTGCTGCACCTCTCGCGCTCGACGGGCATGAGCCAGACCGAACTTGCCTCCCTGATGGAGGTCGAGGGCCCGACGATCGTGCGGCTTCTCGACGGCATGGAGAAGAACGGCCTGATCGCCCGCAGCGTCACCGACGGGGACAGGCGCGTGAAGCAGATCACGGTCCCGCCAACCGCGCGGCACCAGGTCGACGACATCGAGGAGATCGCAACCCAGATCGAGCAGAACGTGTTGCGCGGCGTCGACGCCGCCGATGTCGATGTCGCGATCCGCGTCCTGCGCCAGATGATCCGCAACATGGAGCCCGCCTCGTAAGGGCTATCGCGATGACCCCCCTCAAATCCACCGACGCCGCGGATCAGGGCCCGGCCGATCGCACATCCGCGGCCGCCGTTGATGCGCCGGCTGCGGGGAGCCCGGCTCTTCCTCCAGCCCCCGCTGCTGCTCCCCCGGCCGTTGCGGGCCAGTCGATCTCAGTGGCCTTCATCGCGGCCTCGCTCCTGCTTTGGAGCACGCATGGGCTGGGAATGAACTTCGTCGTCGCCAATACCAGCCAGCTCCAGGGCGCGTATGGCGCCACGCAGATCGAGGTCAATTGGCTGATCGCTGCCTATATGGCGCCCAATGTCAGCCTGACCGCGTTTCTCGTGAAGATCCGGACGCATTTCGGCCTGCGCCGCTTTTCCGAACTGAGCATCTGCATCTTCGTTGCGGCCTCTCTCCTGCATCTGCTGGCGCCAAATCTGCAGTCCGCGATTGGTGTCCGCTTCCTCGCAGGCATTGCCGCCGCGCCGGTCTCGACGCTCGCATTCTTCTATATGGTCGAGGCCTTCCCGCCTGCCCAGAAGCTGAATTGGGGCTTCAGTCTCGCGCTCTTCTGCTCGGCCGCCACACCCACGCTCGCGAGATTGATCTCTCCGCTCCTGCTCGACATCGGCGGCGTGCAGAGCCTGTACGTGATGTCGCTCGGGCTCGCGTTGCTGTGCCTGCCCGTGATCTTCCGGATGCCTTTGCCGCCGACACCGCATGCAAAAGTCCTCGAGCCCGTCGATTTCGTCAGCTATCCCCTGATCGCACTGAGCTTCGGCCTGTTTGCTGTCGTCCTTGTGATGGGGCGCCTTGTCTGGTGGCTGGAAGCGCCCTGGATCGGCTGGTGCCTGGCTTTGGCCATTCTGTCGCTCGGTCTTGCGATCGCCATCGAGACCAGGCGCGCGACGCCCTTCCTCAACATGCGCTGGGTGATGAGCCGGGAAATCCTCCACATCGCCGCGGTGATGCTGATCTTCCGCATCGTGCTGTCGGAGCAGGTCTCGGGATCGGTGGCGATGTTCCAGAGCCTCGGCCTGTTCAACGAGCAGAGCCGCGGGCTCTACATCGTCATCATCCTGGCATCGCTGGGCGGCGCGCTTCTCTGCGGCGCCACCGTCACACCGGAGCGCGTGCCGCTGCTGCACGGCATCGCCCTGCTGTGCCTGTGCACTGGCGCCTATATGGACAGCCAGGCGACAAACCTGACGCGGCCGAGCAGCATGTATCTGAGCCAGGCGCTGATCGCCTTCGGGGGTGCATTGTTCCTGCCTCCGGCCATGCTGACGATATTCAGGTCCGCGCTGCGGCAGGGCCCGGCCTATGTGACGAGCTTCCTGGTCGTCTTCATGTTCACCCAGAGCGTCGGCGGGCTCATGGGATCGGCCGTCCTGGGAAGCTTCGTCACGCTGCGCGAGAAGTTCCATTCCAGCATCCTGGTCGAGCATCTCACCTTGTCGGACCCGGTCGTCGTCGAACGGATGCGCCAGTTGTCGGGGGCATTTGGCGGCGTCCTGCCCGATACGCAGTTGCTGAACGCGAAAGCCATCGCCCTGCTCGGTCAGGAAGCGACGCGGGAAGCGACGATCCTTGCCTATAACGACACCTTTCTCGTCATCGCGATCATCGCCGGTGCCGCATTTGTCGGGCTGATCCTGCACAGCCTCCACACCCGACTACGGAGCGCCAGGCTGATCCCGAGCCCTGCCGCAACAATCTGAAAACGAAACCAGCCATGATCTCCAAAGCCCTTCGCTCGCCCGGATCCCTGATCGCGCTGCTTGTCGCCGCGGCGGGCGCATTGCTCGTGCTGTACGCCTGGCGGCTGCCGCCCTTTGGCAGCGCCGTGGAAAGCACCGAAAACGCCTATGTCAAAGGCCAGATCACGATCATCAGCCCGCAACTGGCAGGCTATGTGAAAGAGGTCGCCGTCCAGGACTTCCAGACGGTGAAGGCTGGCGATCTGCTGGTCCAGATCGACGAGCGGATCTACCAGAAGCGGCTTCAGCAGGCGCAGGCGACGCTCGCCGGGCAGCGCTCGAACCTCGCCAATGTCGATCAGTCTGACCGGGCCGCCGAAGCGCGCATCCGCTCCGGCGAGGCCCAGATTGCCGGCGCGCAGGCTGCGCTGGAGACGGCACAGTCCAATGCCGATCGCATCCTCGCTTTGCGCGAGAAGGCCATCTCCACCCAGACGGCCGCCGACCAGGCCAATTTGGCGCTCGATCAGGCGCGGGCCGGCCTGCGCCAGGCGGAAGCTGCACTGGACGTCGTCAAGCAGGACCGCCAGGCCATCGTGGTTGGGCGCGCGGGGCTGGAGGCTGCCGTGCGCAATGCCGAGGCGGCCGTCCAGCTGGCGACCATCGACCTGCAGAACACCCGCATCCTGGCGCCACAGGACGGCAAGATGGGCGAGATCGGCGTGCGCCTCGGGCAATATGTCGCCGCCGGGACTCAACTGGCGTCACTGGTTCCGGCCAAGAAATGGGTTATCGCGAACTTCAAGGAGGACCAGCTCTCCGGGATGAAAATAGGGCAGCCGGTCACCTTCACGGTCGATGCCCTGCGCCACGCCGCGCTGGCCGGGCATGTCCAGGAGTTCTCGCCGGCAACCGGCTCCGAGTTCAGCGTGCTGAAGGCGGACAACGCGACGGGCAACTTTACCAAGATCGCCCAGCGGTTGCCGGTGCGGATCGCGATCGAGCAAGACCAGCCTCTCGCCGCAGACCTGGCGCCAGGCATGTCTGTCGTGGTCAAGATCGACACCGCTGCCCCGGGAGGCGGCGCTCACACGATCGCGCGGAGATAGGCGGCCAGGTCCGATCAGTCAGCCGGTTCGGCCGCACCGCCAGCGACGGCGGCGTCCCTTCACGGGATCAGGATCGTCGAGCCGGTGGTTTCGCGCGCCTCTATCGCCCTGTGCGCTGCGGCGGCATCGGCCAAGGGCAGGCGCAGTCCGATCTCGACTGCCAGAACGCCATTCGACAACGCCGCGAGCGTCTCGGAGGCGAGCTTCTGCTGCATCGCGGCGTCGCGCAGATAGTGAAAGATGATGGGTCGCGACAGCGCGTTCGAGCGGGCCGCAAGCTGGGAGACCTCGAAAGGCGCCACAGGCCCCGACGCCTGACCAAAATTCACGAGCTTTCCGAAAAAAGCCAGTGAGGCGAGCGACTGCTGGAAGCTGTCGCGGCCAACGGAATCATAGGCGACAGACACGCCGCGGCCGCCTGTGATCTCCCGGATCTGCTCGACCAGCCTCTCATCACGGCTCGACAGGACATGGTGAGCGCCGCAAGCCCTGGCGGTTGCCTCCTTGCGGGGATCACCGACGGTGGCGATCACGGTGGCCCCGAGATGGGAGGCCCAGCGGCAAAGCAACTGTCCGACGCCGCCGGCGGCAGCGTGGACCAGAACGAAATCGCCCGCCGCGACCGGATACTCGTAGCGCAGCAGCATGCAGGCCGTGAGGCCCTTCAGGATCGCCGCAGCGGCGACCTCCTCGGCGATCCCGACAGGCAGCTTGAGCGCCAGCGAGGCGGGTAGGTTGCGCGCCGACGCATAGGCGCCATACGTCCCGGTGACGTAGCAGATCCGGTCGCCGGCCACGAAACCGGTGACGCCGGGCCCAATCGCTTCGACGATGCCGCTTGCCTCGATCCCCGGAATGCCGGGCAGCGGCAAGGTGCGATAGAGCCCCGTGCGGACATAGATGTCGTGAAAATTGACACCGACCGCCGTGTGGCGAATGCGCAATTCGCCGGGGCCCGGATCGTCCAATGCGATCTCCTCGCATTGGAGACGCTCCGGAGCGCCGAATTCGCGCAACATGATCGCCTGGGCCATGGGTCGTCGCCTGCCTGTTGAAGCCTGGGGATCGGATGTCGGACCGGCCGGTTTAGGGCTGGCCCGTGCGCTCAGCCGGTGATCTTCATGCCGGTGCGCCTGGAGATCTCCCGGAACCTTGCATATTCAGCAGCGACGATCTCGCGGGTGCTCGCCGGTGTGTTGACCCCGTCCCACGGCTCCATGCCCGCCTTGAGGAAACGCTCGCGCGTGACCTTCTGGGTCAGGGATGCGGCGCTGGCCTTGTTCAGCTTGGCCAGCACATCGGGCGGCAGCCCGACCGGCGCATGGACGAGATAGTAGATGTTGAGTTCCATCTCGCTCAGGCCGAGTTCGTTGAAGGTCGGGATGTCCGGGAACTGCGGAAAGCGCTTTGGGCTCGTCACGGCGAGCGCCCGCAATGCTCCGCCCTCAAGAAGACCGGTTGCCGACCCGAGGGAGGCGACGCCCCAAGCGGTCTCGCCGGTGGAGACGCTGAGGACCGCCGGTGCGCCGCCGCGATACGGCACGTGGCGCGACTGGTTCGTCGGCCCGGCAATGTTTCGCAGCAGTTCGCAGCCGATATGCGGGATCGAGCCGGCGCCGGAGCTGGAATAGTTCAGATCGACCGATTTTTCCGAACGCAGGACCTCGATGGCCTCGGCGGCCGTCTTGGCCGGGAAATTCGGACTGACAATGAAGACCATGGGCGCCGTGCAGACTGTCGCCACCCAATCGAAGTCCTTGAGAGGATCATATTTGATGCCGGTCTCATGCATAGCCGGCCAGATCGCGAAGGACGAGGATTCAGACAGCAGCATGCTGTAGCCATCGGCCGGCTGGCGTGTCAGCCAGGCCGCAGCAACGGTGCCGCTCGCGCCCGGGCGGTTCTCCACGACGATACGCTGGCCGCCGAGGTCGGGAGCCATGCCCTCGACCATCAGCCGCGCCGCGACATCGGTCGAACCGCCGGGCGGATATCCGTTCGACATGATGGGCGAGCGGGTCGGGTAGCCTTGCGCGTGTGCGCCGCCGGCCGACAAGGCGAGGGCACTCATTCCGAGCATGTACTGGCGGCGATCCATGATGTCCCTCCCGGGGAAAGGGTCGGCCATTCGCCAACCTCATTTTATAAATTCGAATGATATACGGCGACTGCCTCGCGTCAACCCGCGCGAGGCCCTCGCGCTGCATTGCTCCGGCTGGCCATGCACCTGTTGTCGCCAGAGTTCATGCCCATCGCCATTCCATCGAAGAAAAACTCATGCGGTCAGGCTCGCGCTGCCCCGGAACGTCCTGGGCAGCCCGGCCCGGCTCACGCCACCGGAGAACCGCTCGCCCGGCAGCCACTCCTCGAGCCTTCGACGCAGCGCGACCAGCGCCTCGATGTCGACGCCGGTATCGAAGCCCATCGCCTCGAGCATGAAGGCGGTGTCCTCGGTGTTGATGTTGCCGGTCGCGCCGGGCGCGAAGGGGCAGCCCCCGAGCCCGCCCAGCGAGGAATCGAAGCGGCGAACGCCAGCCTCCAGCGCCGCGGTGACATTGGCGAGGCCGAGACCGCGGGTATCGTGGAAATGCGCAGCGAGCGGCAACCTGCCGACCGCGGCGGCAAGCTGGTCGAAGACCCGCCTGACCTGAACGGGGTTCGCATAGCCGACCGTATCGGCCGCCATGATCTCGTCGGCTCCAGCAGCCGCGAGGGCTTCCGCGATCTCGACAACGCGCCGCTCGGGCACCTCGCCCTGCAGGGTGCAGCCGAAGGCGGTTGCGATGCCGACGCCGAGCATGACCGGCCCATCGAGGCCGCGCGCCTTGCGCTCCGCCACGATCAGGCGGAATTCCTCCAGCGCCGCGTCGGTCGAACGGCGCGCATTGGCGAGGCTGTGCGCTTCGCTCGCGGAGACGACATAGTTCACCTTGCGCAGTCCGGTCTCGAAGGCACGGACCGCGCCTTTCAGATTGACGACGAGGGCCGAGACGGTGGCACCCGGCAGGTCCCGCAGGCCGGCGGCAACATCGGCTGCGTCGGCGAATTGCGGGAGGATGTGGGGCGGAACGAAGGAGGTCGCCTCGAGCTCGCGGATGCCGGCAGCGGACGCGCTGCGGGCAAAATCGAGCTTGTGAGCGGTCGAGAGCATCGTCTTGACCATCTGGATGCCGTCCCGCAGGCCGACCTCGCGCAAAATCACGGTTTCGGTCATCGCTTCACTTGCCCTGGAAGCGCGGTGGGCGCTTCTCGTTGAAGGCCAGGACGCCCTCATGGCGGTCCTGGGTGGGTACCATGCGGGCATAGGCCTCGATCTCGAAGGCCAGCCCATCGCGCAGCGACATCTGCAAACCGCGATGGATCGATAGCTTGGCCTGCCGCGTCGAGATCGGCGCGTTGCGCGCGATCGTGGCGGCGGTCGCGCGTGCCTCCGGCATGAGCTCGGCGAGCGGCAGCACGCGGTTGACCAGGCCCCATTCCTCGCCCTGCGTCGCGCTGAAGGGCCGGCCGGTCAAGATCAGTTCCTTGGCACGACGCTCGCCCATGGCGCGCGGCAGGGTCTGGGTACCGCCGCCGCCCGGCATGATGCCGAGCGTCACCTCGGTCAGCGCGAAGCGGGCGTGGTCGGCGGCATAGAGGAAGTCGCAGCAGGCGGCGATCTCGCAGCCGCCGCCATAGGCCGCGCCATTGACCGCACCGATGACCGGGACCGGGCAGTCGAGGATGGCTCGCACCATGCGCTCGAAGATGACATGCTGGCGCTGCCATTGCTCGTCGGTCATGCCGCGGCGTTCCTTGAGGTCGCCGCCGGCGCAGAAGGCCTTTTCGCCCTCGCCAGTGAGGATGATGCAGCGCAGATCCTCGGGGTCGAGGGCGATCGCCTCGAACAGGGCGACGAGATCGCGCCCCATCTGGGTGTTCAGCGCGTTCATTGCGGCGGGCCGCGCCAGCGTCACCTCGAGCAGATGCGGCACGGTGCGCGACAGGCGCAGCGTTTCGAAGTCCTGGGACTGGATGGTCTCGTCGCCCATGCGCTGATGTCCTCGGTTCAAGCTTGCGCGATGCCGTCGCGCAGGCGCAGCAGCCAGTCGCGGGCGTTGTCTTCCGTCACCAGCGAAGCTCCCTGGTCGAACAGCGCTCCGGCTGCGTCTGCGGGGAGAGACGGCCGCGCCTTCTGGAGGCAATCGACCCATTTCGCCTTGAGCTGGGGCGGCGTCAGGGGATCCTGCAGCGAGCCTGGCGACGCGGTGATCGTGCGCGAGACCTCGGCGCCCTGATGCGGGACGAGCGTGACCGTGACCGGCGCGCTGCCGAGATCGCTGCCGGTCTGCGCCTCGCCGGAGGCCTCGACCACCGCGACATCGGCAAGCCGAGACTGGATGTCCAGCCGCAGGACCGCGGCATCTGCAAAGCTCTTCAGGTCGATGCGACCGTCGGCGAGGCTTGCGGCCACTGCATAGGGCGCGCTGAAGAGCGCGTTGAGCCCGCTCTTCGGGAAGGGATGGATCAGCGGCTTGGTGCCGCCTGCGGGCATGTCGACGCGCATGCTCTTTACGTTGCCGAGGCCGAGGCCGGTGTCGCGACGCAGCTGGAGGCTGGCCTCGATCATCTTGTGCAGCATGTAGCAGCAGGGATAGCGCTTCTGCTCGAAGCCGGGCTCGACGATGGCAAAGGGTTCGCCGAGGCTCAACCGCTCCGGCCAGCGATCGGTCTCGCCACCCGAAAAGGCATGCAGGAAGCCCTCGCCCTCGAAGGGCTCGGAAGCGCCCTCGATACCGGCTGCAGCGAGCCGCGCCGCCTTCAGACCGTTGGCAGCGGCAATGCCGACATGCAGCGACTTCACCATCGAACCAAAATTCTTGCGCAGGCCCGAGGACATACTTGTCGCGATGGCAAGCGCGTGGCCGGTGCGGGTCACGTCGAGCCCCATCAGGCGGGCGCAGGCGGCGGCTGCGCCGACGGCCCCGAGCGTCGCAGTGGCATGGAAGCCGAGCGCGTAGTGCCGGAAACCCATAGCCTGGCCGAGCCTGATCAGCACTTCGGTGCCGATGGCGAAGGCCTCCAGCAGGGCCTTGCCCGAGACACCCTCGCGCGGCGCTGCCGCCAGCAGGGCCGAGAGCACCGGCGCGCTGGGGTGGCAGACGGTCAGCATGCTGACGTCGTCATAGTCGAGCATATGGCTCGCCATGCCGAACAGCATCGCTGCATCGTCGCGGCAATAGGCCGAGTTGCTCCAGAAGGACGGCACGGCGTTGGGCCCGGAATCCGGCTCCAGCGACCGCTTCAGCGCCCGGACACCGGGCTCGACGCCCCCTGCAAGGGTGACGGCCAGCGTATCGAGCACGGCGCGGTTGGCCTCGGCAAGAACCGCCTGGTCGGCCCGCGCCTCCATGACGAAGCGCAGGATCTCTGGCATCGCCGAGGCGGACGCACTGGCTTCGGCCTGCTTGCTGAGTGAGGTGGGCATCGCAATCCTCCAGGCGGTCAGGGGCTGTCGTCAGTAGGAACGGGGCATTCCGAGCGCGTGCTGGGCAACCTGCGCCAGGATCAGGTTGTTGGAGATCGGCGCGGTGCGGAACAGCCGGGCCTCCTTCCACTTGCGCTCGACATGATACTCGCTGGCCACGCCATAGCCGCCGAAGGTGGTCATGCAGGCTTCGCCCGCTTCCCAGCTTGCTTCGGTCGCGAGGTATTTTGCCATGCTCGTCTCGGTGCCGCAGGGCTTGCCCTGATCGAACAGCGCAGCCGCCCGGTTGCGCATCAGTTCGGCCGCCTCGAGGTTCATATGCGCCTTGGCGATGGGGAACTGGATGCCCTGGTTCTGGCCGATCGGCCGGTCGAAGACACGGCGTTCCGTGGCATAGCGCGAGGCCTGGTCGACGAACCACTTCCCGTCGCCCAGCGCCTCGCTGCAGACCAGCAGGCGCTCGGAATTGAGGGAATCGAGCAGGTAGTGGAACCCCTTGCCCTCCTCGCCGATGCGGTCCTCGTCGCTGACCTCGAGATTGTCGATGAATACCTCGTTTGTGTGGTGGTTCATCATCGTGCGGATCGGCTTGCCCTTGAGCGAGGCGCCGGCCTTGGCGATATCGACGAGGAAGAGGCTCAAGCCATCCGTCTTCTTCTTGACCTCCTCGATTGGCGTGGTGCGCGCGATCAGCAGGTACATGTGCGACTGGAAATAGCGCGAGGTCCAGATCTTCTGGCCGTTGATGACGTATCCGCCGGGTACCTTTTTCGCGAAGGTCTTGATCTTCAGCGTGTTGGAACCGGCATCGGGCTCGGTGACGCCGAAAGCCTGGAGGCGCAGGCTGCCATCGGCGATACGCGGCAGGTATTTTTGCTTCTGCGCGTCGCTGCCATGGGCGAGCAGCGAGCCCATCGTGTACATCTGCGCATGGCAGGCGGCGCCATTGCCGCCGGAGCGGTTGATCTCCTCGAGGATGATGCAGCCTTCCATGACGCCCAGTCCCGAGCCGCCATAGCTCTCGGGGATCAGCGCGGCGAGCCAGCCGGCATCGGTCATCGCCTGCACGAAGGCTTCCGGATATTCGCCCTTCTCATCGCAGGCGAGCCAGTAGGTCGGGCCGAACTCGGCGCATTGCTTGCGCACGGCCTCGCGGATTTCCTGCTGCGTATCGGTGTAGTCGAAATTCATGACCTGTCCTGACCTGTGTTGCCCGGGCGGCGTTCCAGCGGTGGCTTAGGCGACGATCCCTGCAGCGCGCAGGCTGGCGATGCGGGCGGCTTCGAGCCCGACCGTCTCCAGCACATCGGTGGTGTCGGCCCCGAGGCCCGGCGGGGTTGCGAGCAATGCGCCGCGCTTGCCCTCGAGCTTCAGCGGCAGCGTCACGACCTTGTGGCCGGGCGCGTGTTCGAGTTCGATCTCCGCGATCATGCCCGAGGCTGCGACCTGCTCGTGGCCGAGCATCTGCGAAACGTCCTGCATCTCGCTGCAGGGCGCGCCGGCCCGGCGCAAACGGTCGACGATCTCGGTCGTCGGCAGCGCACTCGTCAGGCCGTTGATCGCGGCCTTAAGGGCCTCGCGATTGCTAACGCGTAGGGGATTTGTCCGAAAGCGCTCATCATCGGCGAGCGCGGCATTGCCCAGCCCCTCGCAGACGCGCCGGAACAGCCCGTCATTGCCTGCCGCGATGAAGACCTGACCATCGGCCGAGCGGAACAGCTCATAGGGTGCGGTCATCGCCATGGCCGACCCCATCTTCTGCGGCAGCTTGCCGGTAGCGAGATAGCTCGCGACGAACACGGTCATCCAGTTGACGCCGGTGTCGAGCAGGCTTGCCTCGACGCTGAGCCCCTGTCCGGTGCGCGCCCGCTGGATCACGCCGGCAAAAATGCCGAGCGCCGCCCACATGCCGGTGCCGATATCGATCAGCGAGACGCCGACGCGGACGGGATCGTCGCCGGCATTGCCGGTCACGCTCATCACGCCGGTGAAGGCCTGCATCAGCGGGTCGTAGCCCGGCAGATTCTTCAGGGGGCCGGACTGCCCGAAGGCGCTGATCGCGCAGTAGATCAGGCGCGGATTGACCGCCTTCAGGTCCTCGGGGCCAAAGCCGCGCGCCTCGGCACTGCCCGGCTTCATCGAATGGATGAAGATGTCCGCGCCGGTCACGAGTTCCTTGAGCACCGCGACGCCCTCGGGCTTGTCGAGGTCGATGCAGACGCTGCGCTTGTTGCGGTTCAGCGCCACGAAAGTCGAGGATTGCCCGCCGACCTCCGGTGGGCGCCAGTCGCGCGTGTCATCGCCGCGGCCGGGACGCTCCACCTTGATGACCTCGGCGCCGAAATCGCCCAGCACCTGCGTGCAGAACGGGCCGGCCACGTTCTGGGTCAGGTCGATCACCCGCATTCCGGCCAAGACGGTTTCGAGCATGGATGGTCCTGCCTTCGTCGCACGGCTTCGCGCCGGGTTCCGATTTCAATTAATTCGACGAATAAGATCGTGTGCGCCAGAGATCAAGCGCTCAATCATTTTGCCGGCCTTATAGTCGAATGATTGAGCAGAACTCGCCTTAGCGCGCGACCCGGTCTGGCGCGAGATGGAGGAGATCGGCGCAATCGTGCAATAAATCCGCCGACCGCGCTTTGCTTTCACGCCTCATCCGCCTAGCATCGGGCTTTGGGGCAAAAATCATTCGTCGCTATGGATCAGCAGCATTCAGTGTCACGTCACGCTGCGTTGGCGGCAGAACTGACCGAGGAAATCGGCCGCGCCACGTATCCGCTGGGCTCTCGCTTTCCCAGCGAGCAGGAACTGCAGGAGCGCTTCGGCGTCGGTCGCCACACCATACGCGAGGCGCTGAAGGTACTCACCGAGCAGGGTCTGCTCGGCCGGCGACGCAAGACCGGGACCGTGGTGCTCTCGCACCGCCCGGTCTCGCATTATGTCCACAGCATGCGCGACATCCGCAGCCTGTTCGATTTCGCGCAAAGCACGACGCTCGACATCCGGCATGAGGGCTTCGTCTCGGTCTCGGGCCAGAATGCCGAGGAGTTTGCGCAGTTACCCGACAAGCGCTGGTTTCGCGTCGCGGGCCTGCGCTCGACCCGCAATGACGGGGCGGCCTTGTGCTGGTCGGAAGTCGCCGTGCCGGAGCGCTTCGCACCCGACCGCGACGCCGTCCACTGCGGCGACCGGGCGCTGTACGAGATCGTCTTGCAGCAGTTCGGGCTGCGGCTGGACCATGTCGAGCAGGCGATCACCGCAACGACCCTGTCGCCGAAGCTCGCCACCATCCTGAACGCTCAACCGCATAGCGCCGCTCTGCTGGTGAAGCGGCGCTATGTCGCCCACCCGAATACGATCTTCGAGATATCGCATAACCTCTATCCGGCCGATCGATTCTCGATGCACAGCATCATCCGGCAACGCGCTTGATGATGACGGGCGGCGCGATCGTCCTGCGGAGCCACTGACGCGCACTCGCCGAGGAAACGTCGCCATCCGGGCCGCCGCCCGTCTCCTTCCCGGCGCGTGTTCGGGCGATTATGGCAGGCGGGGTACCTCGTCGTGACCCAAGGTAAGAAATACTAGATCATCGTAGAGAATGCGCGGGGGGCGGGATTACGTCTTCCTAGTTCTGCGCATCTTTTACTCAAATTGTTATCGTGCTCACCGCATCCCGACGGTGAGGCTGTCATGTGCTCGTCACTTCTGCCGGCCACGCCGACCTCGGGGCCCTTGCTGACCGTACCGCAATGGGCAAGGCGAAAACCCCCGCCAGCCCTGGCAGTCGCGCGGAGCGCTTGGTGTGGATGCTCGGCATGCCGATGGCACGCTCAATGTCGCCGCGTTCATTGCGCGCGGCCCATGGCGCCACGGATCGCTCGCGCGAACGCCCTCCAGTGTCGGAGGCACCCAGCACCCATCCCGGGAGTCCGCTGGCCTCATCCCGAAGGATCGGATCGCCATTGATGTCCAAAGCGAGGCGCGCAGATATCCAGTGGCTCAGGGCGATTGCGGCGCTCTCGATCGTGCTCTGGCATACGGACCTGGTCGTAAAGCACGTCTGGCTGGACGCGGAGCTCGCCAGCAACGCCACCTACAACTTCATCGGTGGCTTTGGCGTGGAGTTGTTCTTCATGCTCTCGGGCTACTCGATCGCCATGCAGGTCGAGCGGGTGAGCGAGCCCCGGGAGTTCCTGTTGACCCGCGCATACCGGATCTATCCGTTGTACTGGCTGTTCACGGGGCTCATGCTGGTCGCCTATATCGTGAACCCGACCTTGCAACTCAGCGCGCGGGCGGGCCAGGGCTTCTTCTTTGTCCTGTCGTCGCTGCTGGCGCTGCCTCAGGGCGACCTGCCGCTGCTCCCCGTCGGCTGGACGCTCGAGCTGGAGCTGATCTTCTACCTGATGGTCGCCGCGGCCATTGCGACGGGTGCCATCAAGGCGGCCAAGAGCCGGCTCGGCTGGCTTTTGGTGGCGCTTGGGCTTGCCGGTTTTGCAATCGCCGCCGAGCCGGCCGGCGGCATGCTGATCCTCGATATCCTCAACCCGTTCATGGCGGCCTTCGGCTTCGGCTGGCTGCTGCGCTGCCGTGACACGCAGCCGGGCGGCTCGAGCATTCCCTTCGCTGCGGCTGCGATTGCCACCATGCTGGGCCTGTCGCTGATCCTGCCGGAGCGCGAGGCGGGGTGTGCGCTCAGGATGGCGCTGGCGGGGCTGATCATGGTCGGGGTGATGCGGCTGGAGCCCTTCTTCGAAGCCAATCCGATCGCCGCCTGGCCCGGCCGTGTTCTCGGGGGCGCGTCCTTCAGCACCTATCTCGCGCACTGGTTCGTGCTGTCGATCGTCGGAAAGCTGCTGCCGAAACTGCCGGTCGCCTGGATGGGGAGCGGCGGCGCAAGGCTGGCTGGCGTCCTGCTCAGCTTCGCCGTCGGGATCCTGGTGCATCGCCTGATCGAGGAGAAGATCAGTTCGTGGATTGCGGCACGGCGGCGCGCCAGGAGGGCACCGGCGACCCTCGACGCCGCCCCGCGCTTCTCGCCCGCGACGCCGCCGGTCCCCGTTCCCGGGGCCGCTGAGCCGAGCTGACAGCTCGGGCGATCGGACCATCGCGCTGTTGGCGCTGCCAATCCCGCGCCAGATCGCCCGCTTTCGTGAAGGCAGCTAGAGATCGGTGCTTTGCGGCAGGATCACGAGGTCGCGGATCGTGACGTTGCGTGGGCGCGTCAGCATGAAATGCACGGCCTCGGCCACTTCCTCTGGCTCGATCAGCCCGCCGCGCGCGCGTTCGGCGTCGAGCTTTGCCTGCGGCCAGTCGGCGATCAGGGCGGTGACGACCGGGCCGGGAAGAACGGCGCCGACCCGCAGCCCATGCGGGATCACCTGCCGCCGCAGCGTGTGCACAAAGGCCTGAACCGCGTGTTTCGATGCGGTGTAGATCGGCTCCCACACCACCGGGACCACGCCCGCAACCGAACTCGTGACGAGGATATCACCAGTCTTGCGCGCAATCATGTGGGGCAGCACGGCATGGATGCTGCGGAAGGTCGCGTTGACGTTGAGGTTCAGCATGCGGTCCCAGCTGTCGGGATCGCCGTCGGCGAGCGGGCCGCCGACATAGGAACCCGCATTGGCATGGAAGATGTCGAGCCGTCCCGCGCGCTCAAGGATGGCAGGCATCATGCCGGCGACGGAGGCGGAGTTCGTCAGGTCGACCACCAGAGGCAGGGCGTCGGGTCCCAACGTCGCGATGGCCTGCTCGAGGGCTCGCGCGTCCCGGTCCACCAGCACGACGCGTGCACCAGCCGCGAGCAGCCGGCGGGCGCAGGCGAGCCCGATCCCGGAGGCGGCCCCGGTGATGGCTGCGACTTTTCCGGCCAGGTCCTGCGTCACGGCGTCGGCTCCGGTTCTGCTATGGGTGGGGCGGGGTGCATCAATTCCCGGGCCGTGCGGGCGGCGCTCTGCAGGGCCTCGAAGGCAGCAAAGCGCCTCTCATGGCTCCCAGCGATCTCGCCGCCTGCCGGGAGGAACGCCGATGCATCCGGCGCCATCGCCGTCATCGCCTCGCCGAGATCGGGGTAGGCGCCCGCAGCCGTGGCGCCGAGCATGGCCGAGCCCAGCAACACCGGGTCGACCTCGTCGGGGACGAGCACGGCCAGGCCCGCACTGTCTGCAAGCAACTGGCGAATCAGGGGATTGCGGCCGGCACCGCCGCTCAGCACCAGCGTATCGATCGTGGCGCCCCGCTCACGGCTGGCCGCGATGATCTGGCGCAGCCCGTATCCGATGCCCGTAACCCCCGCGACATAGAGGGCGGCGAGGTGGTCAAGATCACGCTCCATGCCGAGGCCTGCGATGACGGCGCGCGCTTGCGGGTCGGCAAGCGGAGAGCGATTTCCGAGGAAATCGGGCACGACGATGATGTCGCCGGCCTGGTGCACGGCATGCGACAGGGTTTTCAGCCCGGCCGCGACGCGTTCGGCGAGCCAGCCCAGCACCGGCACCCCTTCGGTCGCGGCCAGCGCCTTGGCTTCCGGCAGCGCCGGGTGGAAGCCGATGAGCTGCTCGATGGCGGCGCCAGCACCGGACTGGCCGCCCTCGCTGAGCCACAGGCCGGGCGCCATCGCAGAGTAGTAGGGACCCCAGAGTCCCGGGATGAAAAGCGGTTCGCGGCTGCTCGCCATGGTGCAGGCCGAGGTGCCGAAGACATAGGCCATACGGGTCAGCGCCGTGCCATGGGCCGAGCGCACGCCGAGCGAGCCGACGCCGCCGGCATGGGCGTCGATCAACCCGGCCGCCACGGCGGTGCCCGGCCTCAAGCCGAGATCGGCGGCGGCCTGCGCCGTCACGCCCTGTCCGAGCGCCGTGCCGCCGGGCACGATCTTGGTGCCGATGCGGGCAAAACCGTCATCAGCGAGGTCGCCGAGCCCGATCTGGCGGAAGTAGCTATCGTCCCAGCGCGCCTCGTGGGCGAGATAGGTCCATTTGCAGGTCACGGTGCAGGTTGAGCGCGCCAGCGAGCCGCTTGCCTTCCAGGTCAGGAAGTCGGCGAGATCGAAGAACTGCCACGCGGCGTCGTAGGTCTGAGGCAGCTCTTCCTTCAGCCAGAGCAGCTTTGGCGTCTCCATCTCGGGCGAGATCGTGCCGCCGACATAGGCCAGGACAGGGTGCCGGGTGCCGTTGATCCGCACCGTCTGGTCGAGCGCGCGGTGGTCCATCCAGACGATGATGTCGCGGGCCGCGTCGCCATGGCGGCCGACCGGAAGCGGCGCGCCGCCCGGTCCCGAGACGACTAGCGAGCAGGTCGCGTCGAAGCCGATGCCGGCGATCGCCTCGGGTGCGAGCGCCGCGATCACCATCGCTTCGCGAACGCTGGCGCAGACGGAGCGCCAGATATCGGCGCTCGATTGCTCGGCAATGTCTGGCCCGTCACGATGGAGCGCGATGTCGCGCCTGGCTGTCGCGACCATCGCGCCGTGCCGATCGAAGACGCCGGCGCGCACGCTGCCGGTGCCGACGTCGATGCCGATGAAGTGCTCGTTCATGTCTGGCGGCCCGGTGGGCGAGGCGGCGCCGTGCCGACTCGCGAGGATGGTCAGGCGGCGGCCTTGCTGGGCGAGCCGGCGCGGCTGCCGTCGGGCGCGCGCAGATAGACGCCGTGTTCGAGTTGCTGGCGGCGCAGTTCCTCGACATCGATGTCGGCTGGCGGTCGGTTGCCGCGCACCGAGATTTTCGCAGCGCGTCCGGCGGCCTCCCCCATCGCCATGCAGGTCGCCATCACGCGGATGGCGCCCATCGCCTCATGCGTCGCCGAGATGCTGCGGCCGGCGACCAGCAGGTTGCCGATCTTCTGCGGCACCAGCGAACGATAGGGGATGTCGTAGCAGTCGCCGCACCAGATCAGCGTGCAGCCATCGTCGGAGGGGCGGTGGATGTCGATGGGATAGCTCGCTACCGCAATCGAGTCGTCGAAGTGCCGACAAGCCAGCACGTCCTCCTGCGTCATCACATACTGGCCGACGATGCGGCGGGTTTCGCGGATGCCGAGGAAGGGCGCGGTCTTGGTGAAATAGGCTTTCTCGAAGCCCGGTACGTAACCGATGAGATAGCTCACGATGTCGTCGATCTGGGCGCGGCCCTCGATCTCGCCCCTGGTGAGGCTGCGGGCATTGGTTCCGTCGGTGCCCTTCACGCGGGTCATGTTGATCCAGACCTCGCCCTTCTTCAGACCGGTGATGATGATGGTGCGTTCATTGGGAATCTTCAGCCCGCGCTCGGCCTTGGCCTTGGCCATGAGCTCGCGCATGCCGACCACGATGAACTGCCGGTTCTGGCCAAAGTACTCCGCCGGGATGAAGTCGGTGAGGTAGGTGCGCGCCTCGGGCGGAGCGTTAGCGATGCTCATGCGCAGCGCGTCGGTGTCGACGCCGGCGAGGCAGAACATCAGCGTGGGGGGCTGCATGCCGCCCTCGGCGTTGCCCTTTTCGGTCGGCACCCCGGCGCTGTAGGCGACGTCGGCATCGCCGCTGCAATCGATCACCACCTTGGCCATGATCGCCGTGCGGCCGGTCTTGCTCTCGGTGATGACGCCGCGAATGGTGTCGTTCTCGACCAGCGCCCCGGCGAAGAAGGTGTAGAACAGCACGTCGACGCCGGCCTCTGTCAGCATCTCGAGCGCCACCGTCTTGACCGCCTCGGGCTCGACCAGCGTGATGCCCATATGGAGCGGGCAGGGCCGGTGCTCACTGGCGCCGTCACGCTCCTTGCGCAGCCGCGCGATGAACTTTTCCGGCAGCCCGTCGATGATCTGGTTGCCCTTCTGCCCGAGAAAGCCGAGCACCGGCAGGCCGATCGTCATGTTGCCGCCGACGAAGCTGCGGCTTTCGATCAGGCCGACGCGCAGGCCGTCCTCGGCGGCGGCGAGGGCGGCGGTGAGGCCAGCTGGGCCGCCGCCGACGACGAGCACGTCATAGTCGGCAGAAACGGGGATGGAGCGCGCCGGCTCCTCGATGAAACGAACCCCGGTCGTGGACATCAGGCATTTCCTTCCAATGGCAGCATTGCGGTTGGTCTGGTGGCGGAAAAGCCGGCGCCGCAGCGCCGGCCACTGATTTACGATCAGGCTGGCATCATCGGCTTGATGCGCTCGATGATGGCGGAGACCGCATCCTTGACGGGTTTGCGCCCGAGCACGGCGAGCTGGACCTCCTCGAGGAAGGTCGCCTGTGCGCGGGCAGCCTCCGGGAAGGGCGGGAAAGCGCCGCGTGCGGTCGCCAGGACCTTGGCCTCGACGGCTGCGAGCGCATTCTTCGACTTCAGACCCTCATCGGCATAGGTCGAGACGCGCACGGGTCCGTTGCCGGCGATCGCCATGCCGAGCGTGACGCGCTTGCTCGAGACCTCCCTGATGAAGCTCCAGGCGAGCGCCTTGTCCCTGGCGTTCTTCGGGATCGCCATCGCCCAGGCCTCGACCACCGAGGCCATCGGCGTCTTGCCCTTGATCGTCGTCGATCCTGGGAACTCGATCGCCTTGATCTTGCCGGGGTAGCGGCTCTGGTCGGGGTTGTTGAGCTGGGCGCTGCGGGCGAACGGCAGAGGCGAGAAGGCGGCGCGACCCTGCTGCATCCAGGTGACATGGTCGTCGTTCTTGGTGGTGGCGTAGCTGCGCGGCAGGGCGCCCGCCTCGAACAGGCCGCGCAGGGCGGAAAGCCCGCTTTCCATGGCGGCACGGTCGGGCACCAGCTTCATGTCCGAGCTGATGAAGTCGCCGCCATAGGCGCGGGCGAACATCACCGGGAAGACGGCGAGATCGCTGGCCAGGATCATTCCGACCACCGGCGTGCCGGCCTTTGAGGTGAAGGTCGCCTTCTTCGCCTGCTCGATCAGCTCCTCGAGGGTCGTCGGCGGCGCCGAGATCCCGGCCTCCTCCAGCAGCGCCTCGTTGTAGAACAGCCCTTGCGTGGCATGGCGAACCGGAATGCCGATCAACTTGCCGTCGACCGTCATGCCCTGCACCAGGCCCGGCGCGATATCACCGAAATCCTCGATCGCAGCCTGTTTCTGGTAGCTTTCCAGTGGTTCGAACAGCGCCGCGATCTCCGAAGTCGGGCGGTTGTCGATGAGGTAGCCGACGACGTAGTCAGTCTCCTTCAGGCTGGCTTCGCGGAAAAGCCTGTCCTGCAGCGGGTTGGAATCGAAGGTGGTGAAGACCGGCTCGGCGTCGTTGGCCTTGCGCCAGTCTTTCAGGAGATCGCCGTCGCCGCTGCCGAGTACCGTCTGGTGGACCTTGTGGCTGAGCACGTTGAGCGTCTTGCCGGCAGCAAGGCCCGGTCGTGCCGCCAGCATGGCGGTGGCGCCGACGGTGCCGGCCACGAAGCTGCGGCGCGTCAGTCTGGAATCAGGCTTCTTCGACATGATTTCCTCCCTTTCCTGGTTGGCTACCCCTTCGTCGAACCGGCGGTGAGGCCGGCCACGAGGTAGCGATTCATGAAGACGACGAAGATCAGGACCGGCACGAGTTGCACCGTCGAGGCTGCGAACAGGATGCCCCAGTCGACGCCGTCGATGGAGCCGATCATCTCCGAGATCACGAGCGGCGCGGTCTTGGCGCGGGTCGCCGTGAAGACGAAGGCGAAGAGGAACTCGTTCCAGGAGAAGACGATGACGAAGACTGCGACCGCGAGCACGCCCGGCATCGCCAGTGGCGCGATGACCTTGAGCAGGATGGTCATGCGACCGGCGCCGTCGATGGCCGCGGCCTCGTCGAGCTCGCGCGGGATCTGGTCGATGAAGGTGCGCATCAGCACCGTACCCAGCGAGACGAAGAAGGTCGCGTAGAGCAGGATCAACACGAGATGGGTGTCGTTGAGCCCCAGGGCATTGACGATGGGGAACAGCGGCAGTGTCACCACGATCGGCGGTATCAGGCGCACGATGATCAGCCCGGCGATGCCCGCATTCAGCCCGCGCCCGGAATGGCGGGAATAGACATAGCCGGCGCAGGCGCTGGCTATAATCGCGAGCAGGGTCGCGCCGACGGTGATGACGAGGCTGTTGAGCAGTGCGTCGAAGAAGATGCCCCAGGAGCGCCAGAGCTCGGCATAATGCTTCAGCGTCGGCGTGAAGAGCCATCGCGGCGGCACGGCAAAGATGTCCTGGCCGGGCTTCATCGAGCTGACCGCGATGAACAGGATCGGGAACAGCGACCAGAGCAGGATCGCTACGACCGCGAGCGCCTTGCCGGCCCCGATCAGGAGGCGCTCAGTGCGCATGGGCCGCCCCCGTGCGCCGCAGCATCAGGACATAGCCGGCGGCGAGGATCAGCGAGGCCAGCACCATGATCCAGGCGGTGGCAGCCGCCGAGCCGAAGGCGTTGAAGCTGAAGGCCTCCTGATAGAGATAGATCGCCACGACCTCGGTGGAGCGCGCCGGCCCGCCCTTGGTCAGAAGCCAGGCCTCGGAGAACAGGCGGAAGGCGAAGATGTAGCGAAACAGCAGCGCGATCAGCATGGCAGGGCCCAGCAGCGGCAGCGTCACGCGCCTGAACGCCTGCCAGCGGGTCGCGCCGTCGATCCGTGCGGCCTCGTAGAGCTCGGCGGGGATGGCGAGCCGGGCGGCGTAGACGATGACGAAGGTGAAGGGCAGGTGCAGCCAGATCGTCAGGAGGCCGATCAGCGTCATTGCGTGCGAGGGCTCGAACGACCAGTCGAGCGAGGGCAGGCCGAGCGCGTGAAGGGCAAGTGTCAGCGGCCCGGCGTCGGGATCGAACAGGAAGCGCCACATCACCACGGCGGTGACCTCGCTCACGGCGTAGGGCGCCAGGACCGCCACCAGCAGGAAGCGGCGAAAGGGCAGGCCGCTGGCGAAGAGCAGGGCCATGCCAAGCCCGATCGCGAGTTCGATATGCACCGCGACGACGACGAGCACGACCGTGTTCCACAGTGCGCTGTGAAAGGCGGGGTCGGAGAGCACGCGGACATAGTTCTGAAAGCCGACGAAGCTCGGCGCCTGCCCGAAACTCGACCTGTTCAGGCTGAGCCACACCACATAGAGCGACGGCAGCACGATCACACTCAGGACGAGCAGATGCACCGGCGCAAGCAGCGGCAGGAGTCGTGCCGTTTTCGCAAGCTGCAATGTTTCCTCCGATATGTCGTTGATCCGGGCTCTGTCGGCCCGGTGATCACGTCGTCATCTCGTCAGTGCACGGCGCTGGCCGGCGCCAGCCTGGTCTCCCTGTCCTCGGGTTCATCGCGATCTCCGACCGGTCGGCTCGTAGCCGGGGCGAGGTCGCGTACGGATTCGCGCACCTGCAGGCTGGTCTGCAGAACCGTGGCCTGCGGGGGCGAGACATCACCGGCCATGCGCAGGCGCAGCCTGTCCCAGGCCGCGGCGGCGATCTCCGGGATGGGCTGGCGGATCGCGGTCAGGCCGACCTTGCGCGCGCTCATCCAGGGGTAATCGTCGAAGCCGACCACGGAAACGGGATCGGGAATGTCGAGCCGCAACCGTGCCAGCGCCGACAGGGTGCTCAGCGTCGTGACATTGGTCAGCGCGATCACGGCGCTTGGCCGCGGATTGCGCTCAAGCCAGTGCAGGAAGGCCTCCGCACCGCGCTCCGCATTCGAGCCGAGTTCGATCACGGTCGCGTCGATGCCGAGCGCCGTGCGGATCAGGGCATGGGCTCCGCGCACGCGCTCTCGGATCGGCGAGATCGCCAGGCTCGAGGCCGCGATGACGATGTCGCGGTGGCCGAGCGTCAGGAGATGGCGGGCCGCGATCTCGCCGGCCTCGCAATTGTCGATCGTCACGGTGTCGACGGGCGCGCCCTCAGGCGGCACGCGGTCGGCAAAGACCATGGGCAGGCGCGCGATCTCGCCTTTCAGCCCGAGAGGCACGGCATCGGAGCAGGGCACCACGATCAGGCCCGAGGGACGCCAGGCCAAAAGGGTCCGCAATCGCGACTGTTCGAGCCCGACATCGTCGCGGGAGCTAGCGACGATGATGTCGTAGCCGTCCTTCTGCGCCATGACCTCGAGTTGGGAGACCAGCGAGGTGAAGAACACGTCGTCGAGATCGGGCACCAGGACGCCGACGACCTTGGCCTGACCGGAGCGAAGCTGCGAGGCGGCGCGATCGACCTGGTAGGAGAGCGCGCTCGCCGCCAGCTGGACGCGTTCCTGGAGGTCGGCGTTCACCGGCTTGTTGCCACTGAAGACGTTCGACACGGTGGCGATAGAGACGCCGGCGCGGGCCGCTACATCCTTGATCGTGACACGTCTCGTCGCCATCCGGAACGCCTGTTAAACGTTTTACAGAAAAACGTTTAACAGGCGTTGTGCGACTCTGCAACGGATTTTGCGAGGCGGCCCGGCGGATCAGGCAGGGTGTCGTTTCAGGTGTGGCGAAAGCTATGGGACGTTGCTGAAAGCGCGTTCAGACCAAGCCCGCCCAGCCCGCCGCCGCGGCGAACCCCAGTGCGATGAGCGGGCTGTTGCGCCATTTGAGCAGCGAGACCACGGTCAGCGCGGTGACGACCATGCTGCCCCAGTGATCGACGGCAACATGGGTCAGGAGCAGGGCGCTTGAGCAGATCAGACCTATGGTGACGGGAGCCATGCCGCGCTCGCAGACCCTGTACCAGGCGCGTGCGTTGAGGCGGCTCCAGAGCCGCGAGGCTGAATAGGCGATCACGAAGGAGGGCAGGGAGACTGCGATCGTCGACACCACGGCGCCGGCGAGACCCGCGACCCGCCAGCCGATCAGCGTGACGACGATGACATTGGGGCCGGGCGCGGCCTGGGCGAGTGCAAACAGCGTGACGAAGTCCTGGCTCGACATCCAGCCATGGTTGTTGACGACGGCCGCGTGCATTTCGGGCACCACCGCGATGATGCCGCCGATCGACATCAGCGACAGGCCGATGAACTGGACCGCGAGATCGGCGAGGACGGAGCGCTCGCTCATTTCGACCTCGTCGTCCAGGCCAGCGCCAGGCTGACCGGCAGCACGCTGGCCAGGATCCAGAGCAGCGGCAACTTGAACCAGGCCATGGCCAGGATGGTCGCGGCGATGATCGCCAGCGCACGAGGATCGCGGCGATAGCGCCAGCCCATGCGCAGGCCCATGGCGAGGATCAGCCCAGCCGCGCAGGCGGAAACCCCGCGGAACATGCCCTGCACTGCCGGCAGGTGGCCATAGGCCTGGTAGAAGCTGCCGAAGCCGATCACGATCATGCAAGGCGCGACCAGCAGTCCCGCCAGCGCGGCGATTGCGCCGGCCAAGCCGCCGAAGCGCTCGCCGACATAGACCGAGATGTTCATGACGTTGCCGCCCGGCAGGATCTGGCAGAGCGAGAGCGCGTTGACGAACTCCTCGTCGTCGAGCCAGCCCTTGCGCTCGACAATCATCCAGCGGACCCATGGCAGCACGCCGCCGAAGCCCATGATGCTGATGCCCGAGAACGCCAGGAAGAGATCGACCAGACCGACCTTCCTGACCGGCGCGACGCGTTCCACCTCGGCCGTCATGATGCCTTCCCCGGGCGCGAGGGCCGGGCGAGCCCCGCCATCAGCCGGTTCAGGCCGGCGCGGTCGAGGTTTGCGAAATCGTCGATGATCCCGAGTGTCTGCTCTGCCACCTCGGCGCCCAGCGCGGTCTCGAGGCAGTCGCTGGCCTTGGCCCGCAACCGCTCCTGCGCCACCGGCTTGCCCCAGATGCCAGGCGGGCCGTCGCATTCGCCGCGCGCACGGCCGCCCTCCCATTCGACCTCGACGGCAAGCGTCATGGCGTCGAAACGGCCCTGGCGGGCCGGGTCGGGCTCGATCGCGATCTTCGGAAGCAGCGCCACGATGTCGGGCGCGAAGCGGCGTGCATCGCTGAAGCTGCCGACGCTGACCGCGCCGTCGAGCAAGGCGACGCCGGCTGTGTACTGGAAGCTGAACTTGCCCGCGAGCCCGGTCGCCGGATTGGGACGGTCGACATAGGCCATCGGCGGGCTGTGGATCACGACGCGGCCGATCTCCTGTCCAGCCGGCATCGAAGCGCGGGCTGCAAGCGCGGCGGTGATGACGAAATGGGTGCCATACTGGCTCGGATAGAGCTTGTAGGCCGGGCCCGGGTGCAGGATCTGCAGCGCATCGTGCTCACGCGTGAGTTCGGCCGGGACAAAGCCCTCGCGGAAAAACGCCATTCCGTAGCCGCGGGGATCGCCCAGCGCGTCCGCGTCGGCGGTGAAGCCGTGGGCTGCCAGCGTGGCGCTGTCGAGGCCGGCGGCCGCCGCCTGGCCGCAATGCAGCGCCTTGGTCATGCTGCCGATATTCGCCTGCAGGCCGCCTGCCCGTGAGGCCGCGATCGCGATGGCATGCCTCAGTTGCGCGCCGTCGAGCTTCATCATGAGCCCGCAGGCGACCGCGCTGCCGAGCGGGCCGACCGCGCCGGGGGGGTGGAACACCAGCGAGCCCGGTTCGAACTGCCCCGACGACAGGCGCAGCCGTTCCTGCGCCTCGATGCCGATGGCGAGCGCGACGAGGATGCGCTCGCCCAGCGGCATGGCGTCATCGCCCGGCGTCGTCTCGGCCAGCGCCAGAAGAGCCGGCAGCGTCGTCGAGAGCGAATGGTTGGCTGGATTCCACATCGGCTCGAAATCCAGCACGTGCATGGCCGCGCCGTTGATGCGGGCGGCATCGATCGCGCCGGCCCTGCCGTCGCGGCCGATCAGGCTGGCGGAGGGACCGCGAGCCGGCGCGAGCGCGCAATCGGCGAGGATCGAGGGGCCCTTCTCCGAGGCGCCCAGCGCCGCCACGGCGAGCCCGTCGCGAACCAGCGAGATCGCGCTGCGGCGCGTGGCATCGTCGAGGCCGCGCGCTGCGAGTGCCGACAGTTGGTCGGCGAAGGCGGCAGTCAGGCTCATTCGGCAGCAACCTGACGCGCTGCTGGCGCTGCCTGTAGCGGGCGATAGAGCACCTGGCCCTCGAACAGGCGTCGCGCCGTGCGGTAGACCGCGCCATGGACGGCACGCGCGCGGGCGGGATCGCCGGCGTGCTCGACTGCGGCGTCGACGACGGTTGCCCCGGAGGGATGCGCGACCGTGATGGGCCCGTCGCCGCCGGAGGCCAGTTCATGGGGCAGCGAGCCTTCGACGCGGACGGCGATGGCCAGGCAGGTCGCACCGGTGATCGGCACGGCCCGGTGCGGCTGGCCCATCGAGAGCATCCGGATCGCCAGCGACATCTCGCCGGGTTCGAGGACGCGGCCCGACAGGGTCGCCATGCGCCCCGGCGCGGCGATCATTGCCACCTTCGGAACGCTCGGGATGCGCGCGGCAGCGGCGATGTCGGGTGCGATGCCCATCGCGACGGATGCCGCGCAGCGGATCGCCTCCATGCGCTCGATGAACACCGCGTCGCGCTCGAGCGCGTCGGGCAATTCGCTGCCCTCCTTGCCGAGAGACGTCGCCGCGACGAAGACGCAAGGGTTGGCGGCATCGACGAGCGAAGCTTCGATCATGCCGAAACCCGGAATATCGAGGGTGTCGCGGGCGCGTCCGGTGGGAAGCAGGCGGCCGGTCTTGGTGCCGCCGGGATCGTCGAATTCGAGGCGGACCGGCGCGGCGGTTCCAGCCACGCCGTCGATGGCGAGTTCGCCCTCGGTCTCGGCCACGCCATCGACCATGCCGAAACGCGCGATGATGATCTTGGCCGTATTGGTATTGTGGATGCGCACGACCGCCTCGCCATTGGCGGGCACGTTGACCAGGCCTTCCTCGGCCGCGAACGGACCCATCGCCGAGGACATGTTGCCGCAATTGCCGCTGTAGTCGACCGAGGCCTCCTTCACCTGCACCTGGGCGAATGTGTAGTCGATATCGGCGTCCGGGCGGGTCGGTGGCCCGACGACACAGACTTTCGAGACCGAGGACAATCCTCCGCCCATGCCGTCGAGCTGCCGGCCATTTGCATCGGGCGAGCCCATCACGGCGAGAAAGATCGGATCCCACAGTGCGGGGTCTGCCGGCAGGTCGTTGCGATTGAAGACGACGGCCTTGGAGGTTCCGCCGCGCATGAAAGTGGCTCTCAACCGGCTCTGTGCCATCGCGGTCTCCCTATTGGAATACTTTTGTATACATCTACGTACAAGAATGCTATCGGGTTGTCGACGCGCAAATGCCGGCACTTCGATGAGCCGGCGCCAAAGGCAGGTGGATGTCAGGTGGTCGGGAGGCAGGGCTGCGAGTGACGGGCGGAACCGGGGTGCTGTTCGAGCGGATGGATTGCGATGTGTCCGGCGCTGCCACCGGCCAGGCAAGCTCGCGCGGCAGTTTCGTCGATGCGAAGCCCGGTCACCGCGACGCGCTCCCTTGCGAAGCTGACGGGAATGCCGGCCTATATGGGGCCGAGAGGGTAGGAGTACGGGCTTATTTCAACTATCCCGACGATACGGGCTTGATATTCGGAGCTGTGTCCGGCCGCCGCGCCTGCGTGGCAGTCGACGGGTCCGCAGCCGATCCAGGGAGACCAGAATGAGCGAGGACACCGGGCTGCCGGACCGAAACAAATACGCCTCGGCCGCCGATTACGCCTATGCGGCCCTGCGCCGCGAGATCGTCGAGGGTCGGTTCGCGCCGGGGCGCCGGATGCGCGAGATCGAGCTTGCGCAACGGCTCGGCATCAGCCGGACGCCGACGCGGCAGGCGCTTTCGCGGCTTGAGCTGGAAGGGCTGCTCGACCTGCGGCCGCGTGTCGGCCTTGCGGTGTCGGTGCTCGACATGGATGCCGTGGAGGAGCTCTACGAGATGCGCGCGGCGCTGGAGGGCAACGCGGCTGCCATGGCCGCCAGGCATGCCAGCCCGCGTGACCTCGCGCTGCTGCAAAGGCTGCTGGACGAGGGTACCGGCCCCGAGGGCGACCCGCTCGAACTCTACCGGCACAATCGCGAGCTGCACGAGGCGATCCATGTCGCCGCGCATAACCGCTATCTCGAGAAGAGCCTTCACGCGCTGCATGACGCGATCGCGCTTCTCGGCCCCACGACGCTTGCCGCGCAGGGCCGCGCCATCGTCGCCCATGGCGAGCATGTCGCGATCGTTGCCGCGATCACCGCCAAGAACGATGCCGAGGCTGACCGTCTCGCGCGCGCCCACATCCTCGGCGCGCTCGACGTTCGCCGCGAGATCCTGGACCGCGAGCGCCGTCGCAGCGCCCGGCCTGAGCAGGAGGACGTATGAGGCGCGATCCCGCGCAGAAAGCTGCCTGTTGCGGCCGGCATCAGCCGGGCTGGACCTTGCTGTCCGCCCCTGGCCGGGAGGCGAGCGCCTAGAGAACCGAGACTTCGAGGACCGCAGGCCAAAGGCCTGCGGGAAATGCGTCCGATTAGAGATGCGACAAAGGGAGAGAACGATGGGTGACGAGAATTACGGACTGACGCGGCGCAGCGTTCTGGCTGGCGGCGCCGCTGTGGGGCTTGCCGGTCCCGCTTTTGCGCAGACCAGCGCGGTCGACCTCGATGCAGCGCGCAAGGAGGGTTCTGTCGTCGTCTACAACAACTGGCAACCCAATGGCATCGAGCCGCTGCTGCAGCGCTTCCGGGAGGCGGTCCCTGGCATCAAGACCGAGCAGATCCGGCTCGGCAGCAATCCGTTGATCGAGCGCTTCCAGACCGAATTCGTCGCCAACCGCAATCTCTGCGACGTGCTCGTCACCTTTCCCGACGAGCGTATCGACGAGGGCCTGAAGCAGGGCTGGATGGCGACCTGGACGCCTCCGGAAATCAGCAATTTCGCGCCCGAGCACAACAACAGCAACATGCTGTTCACCATCCAGCATGCGCGCGAATGCATCATCTGGAACAAGGCGCAGGTCCGTCCGGCGGATGCGCCCAAGGAATGGACTGACCTGTTCGACCCCAAATGGAAGGGCAAGGTCGGCATGAACCCGCCCTGGCGTTCCGTGTCGATCCAGCAGATCTGCGCGTTTTGGGAGGATATTGGCATCAAAGATGCCCCCGAGCGCCTGAAGGCCAACGAGGTCCGCTTCTTCGAGGGCTCGGGCGGCATCATTCAGGCCGTGGTGCGCGGGGACGTGCGCGTCGCCGAGCTGACCGACCTGCCGCTCAATCCGCTGCTCGACGACGGGGCGCCGATCGGCTTCGTCTATCCGCAATCGGGCACGACGCTGTCGGCCAACAAGGCCTTCGTCGCGGCCAAGGCGCCCCATCCCAATGCCGGCAAGGTCTTCCTTAACTGGCTGATGACCGCTGAGGGCCAGGCACATCTGCAGACCTATTGCGGCCTGCCGGTCACGCGAAAGGGCGCGCCGCCCCTGAGCAAGCTGCCGGCCACAGCCCAGCTGAGCAATGTCGTCGATGGCGAGAAGATCCTGACGCCCGCAAGGCAGACGGCGATCGTCGACAAATGGCGCTCGACCTTCGGCATTCGCTGAGACCGTGACGGCTGCGCGGGGCCTGATCGCTCCGCGCAGCTCCGCAGCATTCCCAGTACGGCGCGGGTGGCGACATTCGCGACGGGGAAGTGCTGCAGTGCCCGAGCCGGTTCTGGAGCCGATCATGTCCGACCAAGCTATTGCCATCCAAGGGTTGCCCGCATCCGATGCGCGCAGGCGCCCGCGTTCCGCCAGCCTCCTGATCTGGCTCTACTGGGCCACGTTCGCGCTCGTCTTCGCGATGGTGTCGATCCCCGTGATCGCGCTGGTCTATGGCAGCTTCCGCACCAGCGCGCCGGGGCTGCCGGGCGAGTGGACGCTGCGTAACTATGCCGGGCTCGCCTCCAGCGGCGTGCTGAACTCGATGACCAACACCCTGCTCATCGGACTCTTCACCTCGGTGCTGTCGATCGTGGTCGGCACCGCGATCGCGCTGGTGCTCCATCGTACGGATTTCCGATATGGCAAGATCGTCACCCCACTGATCGGCCTGACCTTCTATTTCCCGTCCTTCATCCTCGCCATGGCCTGGATCATCGTGGGGGCGCCGGGTGGCATCTACAACACCATCGTCGATGACGTGATGGGCCTGCCCTGGCTGCGCGCCGACATCTACACGGCGGCCGGCATCGTCTTCGTCATGGTCCTGCACCAGGTGCCCTTCGTCTATCTGACGATGCGCGGGCCGATCATCGGCATGGATCCGATCTACGAGGAAGCGGCCAATACCGCAGGCGCCAGGCCGCACGAGGTGCTGCTTCGCGTAACGCTGCCGCTGCTCAGCTATTCGCTGATCTCGAGCTTCATCCTGACTTTCGTGATGACGATCGAGCAATTCGCCATTCCGGCCCTGCTCGGCATTCCCGGCCAGGTGACGATGCTGGCGACGCAGCTCTATCTGCTCGTGCGCTTCTCGCCGACCGATTACGGGCTGGCCGCCTCGATCGGCGTCGCGCTCAGCATGATCACCGGCGCGGCGATCTGGGCGCAGCGCCGCGTCACCACCGCCGGGCGACTGACGACGGTGACCGGCAAGGCCGGCCGCGTGAAGGCGATCCCGCTCGGGCGCTGGCGCTGGGCGGCCAACCTGCTCTGCTTCGGCTTCGTCTTCCTCGGGCTCGTGATGCCCATGGTGATCCTGCTCTACACCTCGGTGCTGAAGTGGTTCACCGTGAACCCGCTCGAGGGCATGTACACGCTGCGCAACTACATATTCATCTGGGAGAGCGGTTCGACGCTCGGCAGCTTCACCAATACGCTGATCGTCTCGGGTGTCGGCGCGGCGGCGGGCGTCGTGCTGGGGCTGCTGTGCTGCTACTTCACGCTGCGGCTGCAGCCGAAAGGCTACCGCACCCTCGACTTCCTGGTCAGCCTGCCCTTCGGCGTCCCCGGCGTCGTGCTCGGTCTCGGGCTGCTCTGGGCCTATGCCTATCTGCCGCTGCCGCTCTACGGCACGCTGACCCTGATGATCGTCGCCTTCGTGACGCGGTTTCTGCCCTATGCCACCGAGACCATCGGCGGGCAGATGGTGCAGATCGACAAGAGCCTGGAGGAGGCGGCCTGGGTCAATGGCGCAACCCGCATAGAGGGCGTCACCCGCATCCTGCTGCCGCTGGTCTCGCCGTCGCTGCAGGGCGCCTACTTCCTGCTGTTCATGGCGTTCTTCCGCGAGATCTCGTCTGCGATCCTGATCTATTCGGTCAACACCTCGGTGATCTCGATTTCGATCTGGTCCTTCTTCGAGCAGGCCAACTGGGGGCTGGCGAGCGCGCTTGCCGTCGTCGCCACGCTCATCATCTTCATCGCCATGGCCCTGATCATGCGGCTGGTCCCGACCGCGCGGCGCGGTTGACCACGGCATTCTCAGATCCACTGCCTTCTAAGGGTTCGCAATGAGCATCAGTATCGACAACCTGATCAAGCGCTACGGCGCGCTGACCGTGGTCCACGGCATATCCTTCGACGTCGCCAAAGGCGAGTTCATGTCGCTGCTGGGACCGTCGGGATGCGGCAAGACAACGACGCTGCGCTGCATCGCCGGGCTGGAGGACGCCAATGGCGGAACCATCCGCATCGGCGACCAGATCGTCTCGGCGCCAGACCAGAACCTCGTCGTTCCGGTCTATGAGCGGCAGATCGGCATGGTCTTCCAGTCCTACGCGATCTGGCCGCACATGACGGTCGCCAAGAATGTCGGGTTCCCGCTGTCGATCCGGAAGGTGCCGGCCGCATCGGTCGAGAAGCAGGTCGACGAGGCTCTCGAGATCGTCGGCATGCGCCATCTGCGCGAGCGCCACCCGTCGCAGCTGTCGGGCGGACAGCAGCAGCGCGTCGCGCTGGCGCGCGCCATCGTCGGGCGGCCGCGCGTGCTGCTGTTCGATGAGCCGCTCTCCAATCTCGACGCCAAGCTGCGCGAAGGCACCCGCACCGAGATCAAACGCCTGCAGCGCGAACTCGACGTCGCGACGGTCTATGTCACGCATGACCAGGAAGAAGCCCTGTCGATGTCGGACCGGGTCATCGTGATGGATGGCGGCCATGTCACCCAGGCCGGCACGCCCAAGCAGCTCTACCGCCGTCCCGCCAACCGCTTCGTGGCCGACTTCGTCGGCCGGGCGAGCTTCATCGACGTCAACAAGACCAACGGCTCGGGCTGGTCGACCTCCGGCGGCGTGGCGCTGCGCCTCGACGATGCCGGCGCGCCGGAAGCCTCTCGCTACCAGGCGATGCTGCGGCCCGAGAGCGTCGACATCCGCAGCCGCTCGCTGAATGGCAGCGCGGATGACGGCGTCAACGTGCTGAACGGCCATGTCGTGGAGAGCCATTATCTCGGCGCCTATACCGAGTACCTCGTCGAGGCCTCGGGCGCGCGGATCAAGGTCCATTCCCGTGCCGATTTCGACGTCGGCGCCGAGGTCACGCTGCGATTTGCGCCGGAGTTCTGCCGGCTTGTCGCGCTCGGCGACGAGGCCAGGGCATGAACGCGCTGCGCGTGGCGCCAGCCGAGCTGGAGCCTTTCGTCGCCAGGCTGTTCGTCGCAGCCGGTGTCCCTGATGCCGATGCCGCCACGGTCGCGGGCTGCCTGGTCGAGGCCGATCTGCGCGGGGTCGTCTCCCATGGCGTCGGCCGCGTGCCGATCTACCTGCATCGTATCGCCATCGGCCTGGTCGACCCGACATCGCCTGTCCGGGTCGAGGCGCTGACGCCGGTCGCGGCTCGCATCGACGGCGCCAATGGTCTCGGCTTCGTCATCGCGCGGCGCGCCATGGCGGAAGCGATGGAGCGGGCGCAAACCTTCGGCATCGGGCTCGCGCTGGCGCATCACAGCACGCATTTCGGCATGGCCGCGAGCTATCTGCGCCAGGCGATCGATGGCGGATTTGCAGCCTTCGTCTTCACCAATGCCTCGCCGGCGATGCCGATCTGGGGCGGGCGCGTTCCGTTCCTCGGCACCAGCCCCTTCGCCTTCGGCGCACCCGGCGGCGCGGACAGCCCGCCGATCCTGCTCGACATGGCGACCTCGGTGGTCGCGCGCGGCAAGATCCGTCGCGCGGCGGCGGCCGGAGGATCAATCCCCGCGGGCTGGGCTCTGGACAAGGACGGCAACCCGACGACCGACGGCCAGGCCGGCTATGACGGCATCATCCTGCCGCTGGGCGGCCCCAAGGGCTCGGGGCTCTCGCTGATGATGGAGGTGCTCGGAGGCGTGATGTCGGGCGCGGCCTTCGGGGGCGCTGTCGGCAACCAGTACAGCGACGAGGACCGGCCCCAGAATGTCGGGCATATGTTTGTGGCACTGAAGCCGGAGCTGGCGATGTCGCTCGACGACTACCGCAGCCGTATGGACACGCTTGCGGCGCGTGCGAAGGCCTGTCCGCCGGTGGAGCCCGGTGGCGAGATCCTTTACCCCGGCGAGATCGAGTCTCGGCTCGAGGCGGAACGCCGCCGCGATGGCGTGCCGCTTGCGCAGGAGGACCTCGACGGCCTCGCCAAGTCGGCGCGCGAACTCGGCGTGGCACTGCCGGCCTTCCTGGCCTGACGGGGCCCCTTCTTCCTTCGTATTGGAGACGCTTTGATGATCCGGATCGCGGTGCTCGACGACTATCAGAACGTTGCTCGGGGTTATGCCGACTGGCAGAGCCTCGGCCCCGACGTCGTGGTCGACATCTTCAACGAGCCCATGCCGTCGCTCGATGCCGCGGCTGAAAAGCTCGGCGGCTACGAGGTACTCTGCCTGATGCGCGAGCGCATGGCGTTGCCGCGCGAACTGATCGCGCGGCTGCCGGAGCTGAAGCTGGTGATCGTGACCGGCGGCCGGGCGCGCGTGATCGATTTCGACGCGGCGGCCGAGCACGGCGTCACCGTCTGCCATACTAGCGCGGGCGAATCCGAATATGCGACGCCGGAGCTCGCCTGGGCCCTGATGCTGGCGGCGGCGCGCTCGCTGCCGCAGGAGCATCAGCGCATGCGCGAGGGCGGCTGGCAGGAGACCATCGGCACGACCCTGGGCGGCAAGACGCTCGGCCTGGTCGGGCTTGGCAAGCTCGGCAGCAGGATGGCGCCGATCGCCCGCGCCTTCGGCATGAACGTCATCGCATGGAGCCAGAACCTCACGCCGGACCGTGCGGCCGAGCATGGCGCGACCGCGGTCGACAAGCAGGCGCTGTTTGCTCAGGCCGATGCGATCTCGATCCACCTGCCGCTGAGCGAGCGCAGCAAGGGGTTGGTCGGACCGGCCGAAATCGCGGCAATGAAGCCGGGCGCGATCCTGGTCAACACCTCGCGCGGGCCGATCGTCGACGAGGCGGCGCTGCTTGGCGCGCTCGAGGCGGGCAGGATCAGGGCCGGTCTCGACGTCTACGATATCGAGCCGCTGCCGAAGGACCATCCGCTGCGCCGGGCGCCGAATCTGGTGCTGACGCCGCATCTGGGCTTCGTCACCGAGGGCGCGTATCGCGCCTTCTACCAGGACACGGTCGACGGCATCCAGGCCTGGCGTGCGGGCAAGCCGATCCGCGTTCTGGCCGCTCCGAAATAGGCGGGGCACGCGAACCCGCTACCGAGCCGAGCATAAGACGGGAGGCCTCGGGGAGCGGCAGAGCGCCACGCCCCGCTGGATTGTTTCGCTTCACTCGCGATGACGGCGTTGCCGCTGCGCTCAGTCGAAGCGCAGCGCCTTGGCCAACTCGGCGACCGTTCGGTTTTCGATATCCAGCACGACCTCGCGGACCCGGCTCGCCTTCGCCTCGTCGACGGCGAGCGAGGCAGAGGCCATGAACTTGGCCGAGACGCCCTGCGTGTCGAGCGCGCGCTCGCCGGCACCGCTGTTGACGCGGATATGGCGGAAGAGCTCGCTGCCGTCCCTCAGCGTCAGCTTGACGCCGCCGGAGAAGAACTGCGGGAAGGCCGAGGCCGGGTCGATGCTGCACTTCACCCGCGTTGCGAGTTCGCGGACCTCGGCGTCGCGCAGCGCCTCGTCCCGGAGTTCGGGAAGGTTGAAGCGTCCCTTGATCAGGCAGGTGGCGACGACGAACTGGGCGCTGAACTTGGCCTCGTAATCGGTGGTCGGGCGCTCCTTGGCCGCGGCCGGCTCGGCCACGATCGGCATGGTGTCCCGTGGCAGGAACGCCTCGACCGAGGCGATGTCGCGCCAGTCGATCGAGCCGTGAAGCTCGATGGCCGCATCGGCGCAGCCATGGATGAAATGGCAGACCGGATAGGGCTTGATGGCGGTATCGGCGAAATGCCAGCGCGTGCCGAGCTCGTCGACCATCACGTCGAGATCGACATGCCCGGCCTTGTCCTGGAGATGCGTGTGGAACAGGCCGAACTTGCCCTCATAGGGACGGCTCGGCCCCTTGAAGTCGGCCTGCGCGAGCCTGGCAGCGGTGATGCCCGCGACGGCGGCCCAGCCGGGATGGAAGCGCTTGGTCCAGGCGCCTTCCTCGAGGAAGACCTGGACGCCCGAGGCGGTGCTGGCGGCAATGCCTTGCGCCTCGACGATCCGGCGCGCGTCCAGGCCCAGCAGTTTCGCGGCGATCACGGCAGAGCTGAAATGAGCGACGATGCCGGTGGCATGGAAGCCGACATGGTGGAAGCCGCCCTTCACGGCGGCGCCGACACGCACGGCGGTCTCCATTCCGGCCATGAACGCCGTGAGGAAGGTCCGGCCGTCGACACCGAGCGCTTCACCCAGTGAGAGCGCGCAGGGCAGGCAGGCGGCCGTCGGGTGCACGATGCTGGTGAGGTGGGTGTCGTCGAAATCCAGCCCATGGATCAGGATGCCGTTGGCGAGCGCGGCATCGCGGACCGGCAAGCGCTCGCGCCGCCCGATCACGCTGCAGGTCCCGCCTTCGCCAGCCAGCACGCTGATGCCGGCCAGCGCCCGCTCGGCATAGACGAAGGCGTTCGAGGCGAGGCCGACGCCCAGCGCATCGAGGATCGAGAGCTTGGCGCGATGCCTTGCCGCCTCGGGTACGCCTTCGAAGCCCAGACCGGCTGCCATCTCGGCCAGTGCCGAGGCGGGGGCTGCATCGGTCTGCGGCACGGCAATCGACGTTGCTGCTGTCATCCTGGCCTCCTCGGCGATCCCTGTCCCACGGTCCGCCGCGTCTTCTGGCGCGGCTTGCTCCGGCCTCTGGAGGCCGTCCGGCGCACGCTGGAAACGCGCTTGCATTTTTCTGTATACAAGCGTACTCACCAGAATGCACGCAGTTTGTTGTTGAGAAGAGCCCTGCTCGATCGCGAGGGCCGCAGCCTGCGCAGGCAGGGAGCCATGGAAATGCAGGAAGAGTTCGACGTCATCGTCATCGGCGCCGGTAACGCCGCCTTGGCGGCTTCCGTCTCGGCCAAGGAAAACGGCGCCAAGCGCGTCCTGGTGCTGGAAAAGGCACCGCGCGAGATGCGTGGCGGCAACACGCACTGGAGCGGCGGCGTCCTGCGCTTCGCCTTCGACGATCCCCGCGAGATCGGGCCGCTCGTGCCCGAGGCCGAGGAGCAGTTCGAGAATTTTTACGAAGGCATCCAGCCCTACACGCGTGCCGATTATCACGGCGACCTGATGCGGGTGACCAACGGGCGCACCGACCCGGTGCTGTCGCGCCTCCTCGTCGACAATTCCAAGGACACCGTCTTCTGGATGAGCCAGATCGGTAACATCAAGATGGAGCCGGCGATCACGCTGTCGGCCGTCCGAAAGGGCAACATGATGGTCTGGGCGCGCGGCCTCGTGATCCGTGCCGCGCATGAGGGCGTCGGCCTGTCGCGGAGCTGGTTCAGCACGGCCGAGAGCATGGGCGTCGACATCCGCTACGGCAGCGCCGCGACCGAGATCCTGACGGATCAGAGCGGTCGCGCCTCGGGCGTGAAGGTGCGCGACGATGACGGCATCAAGACCTACCACGCCAAGTCGATCGTGCTCGGCTGCGGCGGCTTCGAGGCCAATGTGCAGATGCGCACGCAGCATATCGGCCCGCTCGTCGGAGCGGCCAAGGTGCGCGGCACCCCGCACAACCAGGGCGACGGCCTGCGCATGGCCATGGCGATCGGCGCCATGCCCTGGGGCCAGTGGAGCGGCTGCCACGCGACGCCGATCTCGGCCGACTGGGGCGATTTCGCACCGCGCGAGATGACCGACCGCAGCAACCGGCTGAGCTATGTCTACAGCGTCATGATCAATCGCAAGGGCCTGCGCTTCGTCGACGAGGGCGAGGACGGCGCGCTCTTCACCTATGCCAAGTTCGGTCGCGCCATCCTGGCCGAGCCCGGCGCCAAGGCGTACCAGATCTTCGACCAGAAGGTCGTGCACCTGCTGGAGCCCCGCTATTCGACCAGTGCGCCGATCACCTCCGACACGCTCGAGGGGCTGATCGACCAGCTCGACATCGACGACAAGGCCCAGGCGCTGAAGACGATCACGGAATACAACGCCGCCGCCAACGATTCCGACGAGCGCTACGACCCCACCAAGAAGGACGGCGTCGCCACCAAGGGGCTGGCGCTCAACAAGACCAATTGGGGCGTGAAGCTCGATAAGCCGCCCTATGTCGCCTACAGCGCGACCGGCGGCATCACCTTCACATTCGGCGGTCTCAAGGTGAACGAGAACGCGCAGGTGGTCGGCACCGACTGGCGGCCGCTCAAGGGGCTGTTCTGCTGCGGCGAAATGGTCGGCGGCCTGTTCTACGACAACTATCCGGCGGGCACCGGGCTGGTCTCGGGCGCCACCTTCGGGCGCATCGCCGGCCGCAACGCAGCAACCATGTGAGGGTGGCATGAGCGCTGCAGCAGTCCGGTCTGAATCCATCGTCACGCGCCTCGGCGGCCTGATCTCGGCGTTCACCGCCGAGCAGGTCACGCCCAAGGCGCTCAAGCAGGCGCGCACCTGCATCCTCGACACGATCGGCGTCACGCTGGCCGGCGTCGAGGAGCCGTGCACGCGCATCCTCAGGGAAACGCCCGGTGTCGCCGATGCGCCGGGGCGCGCCCTGCTGATGGGGACCAACCAGCGCACCAGCATGCTGGACGCGACGCTGGTCAACGGCACGGCCTCGCATGCGCTCGACTTCGACGACTTCAGCGGCGCGCTCGGGGGACACCAATCCGTCCCCCTCGTGCCGCTGCTCTTCGCACTTGCCGATGAGCGGGGCGCGACGGGGCGGGCGCTGATCGCCGCCTATGCTGTGGGCGTCGAGACCGAGATCCGGCTCGCGCGTGCGGTGAATTTCCACCATTACGACAAGGGCTGGCACCCGACGGCGACGCTCGGCATCTTCGGCGCCGCCGCTGCCGCCGCGCATCTGATGAAGCTCGGGCCGCAGCGCACCGCGATGGCGCTGTCGATCGCGGCCTCGCTGGCGAGCGGGCTGAAGGCGAATTTCGGCACCATGACCAAACCGCTGCATATCGGCCAATGCGGCCGCAACGGCCTGCTCGCGGCGCTCCTGGCCGAGCGCGGCTTCGATGCCTCGCTCAACGCGATGGAACACAAGCAGGGCTTTCTGGACGTGTTCAACGGGCCGGGCACCTACGACGTCGACAAGATCTTCGCAAACTGGGGCGAGCCGCCGGAGATCGCCGCCGATTCGATCGGCCTCAAGCAGTATCCCTGCTGCGGCAGCACGCATTCGGCGATCTTCATGATGCAGCAGTTGCGCCGCGAGCACGGACTGCGGCCAGACGACGTCGCAGCGATCACGCTGCTGCCGCATGGCCGGCGGCTCAGGCACACCGACACGCCGCATCCGCAGACCTCGCTCGAAGCCAAGTTCAGCGTGCAATATGTCTGTGCACGGGCGCTGAAGGACGGTGCCGTGAGGCTGAAGGATTTCGAGGGCGAGGCGCATCGCGACCCCGTCATCGCGCGCCTGCTCGACATCACGCAGGCGCGGCCGCATCCCGAGATGCGCGACGATGCCGAGGAGCAGTGGGGCTCGGAGGTGATCGTGGCGCTCAAGGACGGCCGGACCGTCAGCCGCCGGGTCGAGAACCTGGTCGGGCGTGGCGGCGACTATCCGATGTCGTCGCAGGAACTCTGGGACAAGTTCGCCGATTGCGCCGAGCGCGTCCTGCCGCGTGAGCAGGTCGCGCCGCTGTTCGAGCGGCTCGAGACACTGGAAAGCGTCAGCGACATCGCGCAGGTCTCGAAACTGCTCGAGGTCAGCCCCCTCCACAGCAAGCCGCCGAGCCGGATCGTGCTGGCGCCTGCCGGCACGGAAGAGGCGCCCGAGACGACCTGGGTGCCTTAGGAGGCTGGCTTACAGAACGAGTTCTTCATCCGGGGCGAAGCGCTGCTTCGTCCCGGATGCGTTCATGCCGGGATGTGGTCCTGTCGGGACCGCGCGCTGCGCGGCGTCCGGGCAAGCCGGCAGGTCCTAAACGCGCATGCTAGAGCATGCTTCTTTTACACGGAAGCATATCCTGCATTTGTGATGTAGTTTGCGCATTCGGTCGGTGAGACGAGGTGGAGTAGGTCTCCGAGCTTTCGCCATGTCGCTTCAACGGTTCTGGCCTCAGCATCGCGCATCCAGTGCTTGAGCTTGGCGAAGAGTTGCTCGATCGGGTTGAGGTCGGGGCTGTAGGGCGGCAGGAAGAGCATGTGTGCACCGGCCTGGCGGATGGCGCGGCGAGCGGCCT